>CANKWU010000048.1 GCA_947487385.1 Spartobacteria bacterium | reverse complement strand
CCGAGGGAGCAGTCGGTGAGGAGGCGTTCCTCCTTGATGTTTCTCTTGGCTCCGGCCTCGGCAGCAAGCTGCCAGTACTGCTTGGCGATCATGCAGAGGATCTCTGTCTGGTACGCCTTGGCGATCTGCCGGAGAACGCTGTTGTTGAAGGGGCTGTTCTTCTCGGCCTCCGTGAGCACTCTGAGTGTCTCTTTGTCTGGGGGAGTGCCTTCGTGCCCAGGAGAGGAGAGGGAGGTGAGAGGCGTACTGGTGCCAACAGCCTGTGTGGCAGGCGCCGTCGCGAGTGTGAGAACCAGTAGGGATGATGAGATCAGAAAGCGCATCTCAAATCTTGGACTGAATCCAGCGGATGGCAGCGCCAACGCCAGGCACATGATCCCAGACTCCTTGAGCGGAATCCCAGAAATCCTGATGAAGCAAGACGCGTCCCTGGGGATCGAAGCGCACCAAGGTGACTCCGATGGTCCTGATGTTCTTTCCCCTCGCGAGATGCTTCATCCGGGTGTCCATGGTCCAGCGGAAGTAGTAGTTGTGACCCGAGACCGCGACATCGTCAAAAGTGACGGTCATGCTGTCGAGCCCTTCGGCGGTCTTGATGAAATAATCCCGGATCGCCGCAGAGCCATGAAGCGTCTTCAGGGTGTCGTTCAGGAAAGCCTCCGGGGCATAGACCGTTGTCGTCTCATCGCGGGCGGTCTTCTCATCAAGGTGTCCGAGAAATTTCTCAAACCGGGAAATCGCTTCCTGCTCGGCAACGCTTCCGCGGGGAGGGCCCTGAACCGAGGCCGTGGAGGCCATGGCTTCCTGGAATGAAGTGACGGAATTTAAAGGGGTGATAGAGGCAGCGGAAATATCGGCCCAGGCCATTAACGATAGCACGAGTCCTAGAAAAAAGAGTCTCATCGAAACAACGTCCCCTGCATCGCTTGCCTCGTCAACCTTCTCGAACTTGTCTTCAGCCGAAGATATCGCGATAACCAAGGATATGGGACGCAATGAACAGAGTTTTCTGATGGAGATCGCCGGCCCGAAAATCGAGGTGCCCGATTTGCTGAAGTTCGAGACGGCACGCAATCACAGTCTCTCCAATACGATCATGAGCCGATTGAAGGACTTGGAGCGCGAGTACAACGAGTTGGTCGCTCTCCAGAAGTGGAATCAGTTTGTCGAGGAATTCAAGATCAACACACAGGTCCGTCTGAATCAGAATTACTATCTCTACGAATCGGGAGACCGAAAATTTCTCTCGTTGCTCAGCCCCGAGGAGCTGGGATCCTCCTACACATTTCACGGAAAGACCCGGCTTCACAGCGAGGGCTTCTTTGTGAAGGTGGAGGAAGAGAAGTCTATGGCCAAGCCGGCCTGATCTCTGGATGAGCATTCCGGCTCGAGTGCTGCTGGTTCTTCTCGCGGGGTTGTTCTGCTGGGGGGTGATCAGGAACGTCTCGCCCCTGAAAACCGGGGGATTCGTCACGGAGCAGACCGGCCGAATCGATGAAAAGCCCTTTTTTAAGAAGGAGTTGATCAATCCGGAGCAGGGATTGCCGATGGTGCATGTTGCCTCTCTGGCCCAGATGCCGGACGGGATTATGGCCGCTGTCTGGTATGGCGGCACCGCGGAGTGTCAGCCCGATGTGAAGATCTACTTCTCACAGCATGAACCAGGCGCTGCATGGACGGCTCCACGCGTCATCATGACGAGGGAGCGGGCTGAACAGGATTTGCGCCGACCCGTAAAGTCACTCGGCAATGCCCTACTGCTTGCGAATCCGGCTGGATCGCTCCAGCTACTCTTCGTGTCCATCGCTATGGGCAAATGGTCGGGGAGCCAGCTGAATACCTGTCATTCCAAGGATGGCGGACTCACATGGTCACCTGCAGAACGGTTGACGCTGAGTCCCTTCTTCAACTTCTCCGAGCTCGTCCGCAATCGTGCGATTGCACAGCAGGGGGGCGGATGGTGTGTCCCGATCTATCAGGAGTTCCTAGGGAAGTTTCCCGAACTGCTCTGGCTTGGTGAACGCAAGGGTGAGCTGACTTACCGGAAAACGCGCATAGCCGGAGGCTGCTCGACCTTCCAGCCATCCTTGATCCCGGTCAGCGAGGAATATGCCGAGGTGCTTCTGCGTGACTATACAATTTCTCGGAAGATCCATTTCAGCAGTTCGTATGACGGAGGTCTCGACTGGCCTTTCGTGACCGCTACCGAACTTCCCAATCCCGATGCGGGGATTTCGGGGCTGCAGCTTTCCGCTGGGGGGCTTTTGGTGGCCTTCAATGACTCGGCGAAGGATCGCTCCAATCTTACGCTGGCGATCGCTTCCAAGGATCGGAAAACGTGGCGGAGGATCGTCGCGCTAGAGAATGAGCCGGACGCGAACTTCTCCTATCCGTTTCTCATGCGCTCTTCCGACGGGATGATTCGTATGGCCTACACCCGCAGGGGAAAGGAGATCGCCCTGACCGGCTTCAACGAGGCGTGGATTCGCAAGCAGGAGGCAACGAGCATCACGCCATGATCCAGCAAGTGATCCATCCCCTCTACGGAGCCCTTGCTCCTTGGCTGGCGCTCTCACTGCTGGTCCTTGGGAGGAATCCCCGTCTCTCCCGCACCAGGATCACAGGTTCCCTGCTGCTGGCTTTCTTCCTGCTTCGGATTCCGGTTGGGGGCTGGCCTCTGTTTGCCTGGTGTCGGACACTGGAAATGAACCCCAGTTTCACGCTGACAGGATTGCTCGGGATCGCGCTTTGGCAGCGCCTCTCGGGAAAAGTGATCTTCCGTTCCGAGGATTGGCGAGCCGCCTGGATTGTGGGGTCATTGGCATCACTGGTCCTTTATCCGATGGGGCTGGGGTTGACGTCGATCGACCCGTACTGCTGGGGATGGGGACCGACCGTGCCGATCCTGACAGCAGCTTGCGCCACGCTGCTTCTAATCCAGGGAAATCGCTTCGGCATTATCCTGATCCTTCCTCCGCTGGGATCGCTGCTTCACCTTCAGGAATCCGCGAACTTTTGGGATGCGTTGATCGATCCGTTTTATGGAGGCCTCTCCCTCATCGCCCTCATCGCCCTATTCTATCTCATGGTGGCGCACAT
>CANKWU010000047.1 GCA_947487385.1 Spartobacteria bacterium | reverse complement strand
CCCGAAGCATTTTGCCACGGTGGACATCATTAAGGTCGCCCAGAACCGCGAATGGCTATGATTCGCTCGCTTTGCCAAGACCTCTCCCGCAACTGGCAGAGCAGGAATGAGAAGAAGAGAATTCCCTCTGCCCAGGAGAAAACCCCATGATGGATGTTCTGAAAGAAAAAGAACCCACGATTTCTTTCAAAAGAAAGGGAAGCTCTCTCGGTAGATCCAAGCATCCAGGAGATTCTGTGAGTATGGGTACCACTTAAATATAGTAAATAGGAAATACTACCTTTAAGTAGTATCTTGCACATACTACTTTGGAGTGGTAGAAGAGATCATGCATCAGAACTATCCGGTATCCACGCCGATCCAACTTTCTCAGACCCTCAAGGCGCTGAGACATGCTTCTGGATTGAGTCAGGAGGCAGCAGGTCAGCTGCTGGGGGTGAACCAGAAGCGCCTTGCTAGGATTGAGTCAGCTCCAGAGCGGACGAGTTTTGAGCAGATTTCCCGGCTTGTTACGGCATTGGGTGGACGACTGGAGGTGAGTCTAGCCTCTGCGATGCCTGCCAAGGAGTCTGCGGCGAAGGGTTCTGAGAAGGCATCTTCAACCTGGTAGAACTCGCCATGGCCACCAAATCGCTCAGATCTCAGCTGGTTATCTGGATGAATGGCATCCGGGTGGGTGTCTGGAGTCCTCCGGATTCCAATGCATCGAGTTTTCAATATGACCCGGCTTGGATTGAGTCACCGGAGAGGAGGGTTCTGTCGCTCTCTCTTCCCTTTACGCCGGGCAATATTCCCGTGCGTGGAAAGATGGTTACGGATTTCTTCGATAATCTGCTACCGGACACGGAAGAGATCCGTAGAAGGATCATGACTCGTTACGGGACGCGCTCGACTAAGCCATTTGATCTGCTCGCAGCCATAGGCAGGGAATGCGTGGGTGCGATCCAGTTGCTGCCGGAGGGTGAGACGCCGGAGGGCTTTGATCGGATTGAGGGAGAGGTGCTGGATGAGAAGGGTGTGGAGCAGGCACTCAATGCGGCTATCTCAGGGAGCCCACTCATGGCCGTGGATGAGGAGGACGAGTTCAGGATCTCGATTGCCGGAGCTCAGGAGAAAACGGCGTTTCTTTTTCATAACGGTTGCTGGTGGCGTCCCTCTGGATCTACGCCGACGACCCATATTTTCAAACTACCGCTGGGCCTGATCGGAAATCTCCAAGTGGATATGCAGGGATCCGTGGAGAACGAGTGGATCAGCTCGCGCATCATGAATGCCTTTGGGCTGAAGACTGCACAGTGTGAGATTCTGCGCTTCGGAGACAGGAAGGTGCTTTCGGTGGAGCGGTTCGATCGCGCCTTGGTGGATGGATCGTGGATCGCCCGTCTTCCTCAGGAGGATTTTTGTCAGGCCCTCGGAGTTCCCGTCACACAGAAATACGAAAACCAGGGAGGCCCTGGCATTGCGAAGATCTTGGGTGTTCTCAATGCAAGCTCGACCTCCGTGGAGGACAAGAGTGCCTTTGTGAAAGCCCAGATCGTTTTCTGGCTGATGGCTGCCACGGATGGACACGCCAAGAACTTCTCGATCTTCCACGAGAGAGGAGACACCTACCGATTAACCCCATTCTATGATGTGCTCTCCATGTGGCCGGTCATTGGGCATGGCTCAGGGCTGCTTGATCTCAGAAGGGCCACCATGGCCATGGGGTTAAAAGGGAAGAGTCTGCATCGAAAGATTCAGGAGATTCGTCCTTATCACTGGGACGAGGCTGCGCGGCTTGCCGGATTGGTCAAAGCCTCGGACTTGATCGAGGAAATCATTGAGCAGGTTCCCGGTGTTCTGGAACATGTGGATCGAGAAACCCCGCCGGAATTTCCCGGAAAAATCCGAGAGGCGATTTTTGAGGGAATTCGCAGTCAGACGGAAAAACTGAAGGCTTCATGACGCCTTCATGGGGCAAAAAAGAATGTCCCGAGGTGTCCCTAAAAGTGTCCCTCCGGAGTAGTTTTCGGTAGTTGGTGAGTAGGTGCGAGTATTGCTTGCGTACTCTGTAGAGCCTCATAAAATAAGGGTCTAAACCCGCAGATCAGCGGCCGAATCCCACCCCCTCCGCCATCTACCCGTTGGGCTTGGTTCCCTGAGAAATTCTCGGCATAATGAATGCTCATGTGGAAACGTTTCACCCAGTTCATTACGGAATCGACATTCCGTGTGCTTGCGGCGTTTTTTCCGCCGACCCCGGGCGATATTCCAAAGAATCCCCGACTGATCCTGGTTTTTAGCACGACGGGGATCGGTGATGCTCTTTTTGATACCGCCGCGATCAGGAGTTTAAAAACCTCTTATCCACAGACGAGGATTGTTGTCTGTGCTCACCGCAAGAGGAGCACGGTTTTTCAGCATGATCCTGATGTGGAAGAGGTGGTGCCCTATGGCAAGTCGCCTCTCTATGCGTTTCAATTACTAAGACGATTTCGCCGCGCTCGCCCCGATCTGGTGATTCTCTTGAATATCAATCCCGAAGTGGTTCCCATTGCCTATTGCATCAACCACCATGCCCTGTTCGGTGGATCGTGGCGTTGTGGGAATTACGGCTTTCTTCTATCACATCAGGTTCCGCTACCTGAAGAGGGGCATATCCTGAGACTTGGAGCCGTGATTGCGTCAACTGCTGGTGCTTCCGGAGATGCCGACAGAATGGTCTATCAACCGAACGGATCCGAGACTGCGAGTATCCGGGAGCGCTTTTCCGAATGGATCGATCAGCCCTTTGTGATTTTCCAGACCGGAGGTGGAAGGAGTCGTGCTTGGCGTGATTGGCCTGTCGACTCCTACATCAGGAATATTCGGTGGGTGCGAGAGCAATACTCGCTTCGTGTCATCTTGACCGGCGGTTGGGATAACGAGGAAGTAGCGGGGAAGATCGAGAGCGCCTGTCCTGGCGTGGTGAATCTCTGTAGCAAGACGACCTTGGAGGAGACTGCTGCCCTACTCATTCAGGCCACGATGCTTGTCAGCACTGATACAGGAGTTCTCTTCATGGCGTATGCGACGGGATGTCCCGCCCTAGCCATCCTGCATTATGCCAGTCCAAGCTCCCTGATCGGGCCAAAGGATGCCACGGTGGGTCATGAGGTGGTCGAACTTACGAAGCCCGATGGGCCGGTTGGCCAGCTCCATGGTGAGATGGAGCGCATCCGGGATGAGGATGTTCGCGCGGCTATCGGGCGCATCCTGGAACGCAGGGGAGTGAAGATTTCGGAAATGTTCTGAGCAGTGTCTGAGAGCCCGATCTTGCCATGGTTTAGAAATAGAGTATTTTTCAGTTTTCCAGTTTGCGCCGCCGCTTTAGCTCAGTTGGTAGAGCATCTCATTCGTAATGAGAGGGTCGCCGGTTCGAATCCGGCAAGCGGCTCCATCAGCTCTGAAAGAGTTTGATGGAGCGCCGGAGTCGAACCGAGGTTCGATCACCATGCCGTGATTAGCGGCAAATCTTTTTGGCGCAAGCCATGCTGTAGCACCCCGCGAAAGCGGGGACATCCGGCAAGCGGCTCCATCAGCTCTGAAAGAGTTTGATGGAGCGCCGGAGTCGAACCGAGGTTCGATCACCATGCCGTGATTAGCGGCAAATCTTTTTGGCGCAAGCCATGCTGTAGCACCCTGCTTTAGCGGGGACATCCGGCAAGCGGCTCCAGCTTTTAACTCACTTGTCTGATGGTGACTGTGGTAAGATAGAATCTGAATGAAAAAAACTTTCCCTCTCCATGCTGCCGGCAAGGAAGACCTGCGGGTTCTGGATGCGATCAAGCTTGAGATCACTAAGTATGTGAAACGGGAGAGGAAGAAAACTCTGCCCTCGGAGTTCGATGTCTGGGATTTCTCCTGTAAGGTCGGATCCGAGAGTGAATCTGCCGCAGTGATTTCACTGTCCGATGTTCCGAAGGCCGTCGAGGCTGTTGCGCTAGCTGGCGGGGCTGAAGTCTATGTGGAGATCATGGCGTCTGCCGGAAACCGGGTGAGGAAACAGTATCCAGCAACTCACCATCGCCGGGAATCGTGAAGATCATCACGGCGACTTTCAAGGCGAGTTCTCCGGATCTGGCCTCGTGCCCGGAATCAGCCCTGCCGGAATTCGCACTCATCGGCCGCTCGAATGTCGGAAAATCGTCACTCATCAACATGCTCACGCGCTCCGAGGGACTTGCGAAGGTCTCGCAAATTCCGGGCAAAACACAGCTGATTAATTTCTTCACGATCAACAAGGCTTGGAACCTGGTGGATCTTCCCGGCTATGGCTATGCCAAGGTCGGCAAGAA
>CANKWU010000046.1 GCA_947487385.1 Spartobacteria bacterium | reverse complement strand
CTCAGAGACAAGTTCCTCGACGTTTTCCTTCAGGCGTTCCCCCTGATAGTTGAAGAGGAGGGTGGCTCCTGCCTGCTTCCAAGCCTTCGCTATATGCCATGCGATGCTGCGTTTGTTGGCGACGCCGAAAACGACGCCGATTTTACCTGTAAGGGGTCCGTTACTCATCCCACTAGCAAGCCTTCTCTATCCCCCTCCTGTCACGCAAAAAGCTCGCAGGAGAAAACGTGCATGTGCTCTTCGCCCCAATCCCTTTCATCTCCTTTATCGCTGTGAATCATTCAGCCCCTAGGGTGAAAGTTCCGATGGACCGACTTGAGCTGGGTCCGGTCGACCTGGGTGTAGATCTGCGTCGTGGCAATTGAGGCATGGCCGAGCATCTCCTGAATGATTCGAAGATCTGCTCCACCGGCGAGTAGATGGGTAGCGAAAGAGTGGCGGAGCTGGTGTGGGTGGATGGCCTCCTCTATCCCGGCGATCTTTGCGTAATGGCGGACCAGTTGCCAGATGCGTGCTGGTGTGAGTTCGTGCCCCCGCACGGAGAGAAAGATCTCCCCGCCTGATTTCGACGAGACAAGCTTGGGACGTGCATTGCTCAGGTAAAATTTCAATGCATCCAGAGCGGCCCGTCCCACCGGGATCAGGCGCGTCTTATTCCCTTTACCGGTAACCCGAATGACGCCGCCCTCCTCATCGAGATTTTCCAAGCGGACGCTACAGGCCTCGGCAATACGGAGGCCACAGGCATAGAGAAGCTCCAGCAGGGCCCGGTCGCGAATTTCCAGAGGAGTCTCTCCCGCTGGGGCTGCGACCAGTTTAGCCATGTCTATTTGAGAGAGTGGTTGAGGGAGGGTCTGGGGTAGGCGTGGTAGGGGTAGCTTCTCGGCGGGATCGCTTGCGATGCGGCTACGGGCAGTCAGAAATCGAAAAAAGATCCGCAGTGCGACCGCCTCAAGCTTGATAGAGGTGGCGGAGAGACCCCGTTTCTTCTCCGCAATCAGGAACTCTGAGAGGAGAGGAAGAGTGACGGCCGCTACGGATTCAATCCCCCGACCGGCAGCCCAAGCGACAAAGCGTTCAAGCGAAGCGCGGGTCGAGAGTTGATAGTTGGTCGAGAGACCTCTCTCTGTCGCCAGATAAAGCAGGAAGCTGTCGATGCACTCCTGCATCTCCGTGATCAGGAAACGGAGGCGGGATTCGGTGCCGTCAGCCGGGTGAGGGCCTCATGGTACTTCTCCGCGGTCTTAGCGACGATCTCTGGAGGAAGTTCGGGAGCGGGCGATTGCTTGTCCCAGCCGCAGTTCTCGAGCCAGTCCCGAACGAACTGCTTATCAAAGCTCGGAGGACTACCACCTGATTTGTATTGGTCGGCTGGCCAGAAGCGAGATGAGTCAGGCGTCATGCACTCGTCGATCAGAATGATCTCACCGTCATGGATGCCGAACTCGAACTTCGTGTCGGCGATGATGATCCCGCGGGAGGCGGCGTAAGCACGCCCGTGCCGGTAGAGATCGAGGCTCATCTGCTTCACCCTCAGGGCAATTTCGTCACCCAGCAGGGCGCGGCACTCCGACCATGTGATTGGCTCGTCATGTCCCTCTTCGGCCTTGGTGCTCGGAGTGAAGAGATCTTCGGGGAGGCGGGCGGACTGTTCTAGGCCCGCTGGCATCGCATAGCCACCCACCGTGCCTTCCTTCTGGTATTCCTTCCATCCGGAGCCGGCGACATAGCCGCGCACAACGCACTCGACGGGAAGTGGCTTCGCCTTCTTCGCGATCATCGAGCGCCCACGTAGGATGTCGGCATACGGCTTCAACTCCGAGGGAAAGGCCGAGACCTCGGTATCGATCATATGATTGGGAATGAAATCAAGGCGATGGAACCAGAAGGTCGAGAGTTTGTTCAGTACCTCCCCCTTGCCCGGAATGGCGTTCGGCAGAATGGAGTCGAAAGCGGAAATGCGGTCTGTGGCCACCAGCAAGAGGTTCTCTCCAAGGTCGAAGACCTCGCGGACTTTGCCGCTGCGGAGTTTCGTAATGCCGAGCAGATCGCAGGTTAGAAGATCCATAAGGAAATGATGAATGATGAATGATGAATGATGAAATGAAAAAGGGGGGTGAAAAATATGGGATCTCCATATTTCGGCGCGTCAAATTTTCCTGATGGGACTCAGGAACTCATTCGCTGACTCGGGAACGCCCCTTCTTGACTTCGGAGCGGTGACGCTTTCCCTCGACCAGCTTTCTCTTCTCGGAGCGGGATCTGGGGGCAAGCCTCCGGCGCGTCTTGGCTGCCGCCGCCTTGGTCTTTTGTCGCCTGAGGGCTCTTTGTTCCGTGATCTTCGCCGAGAGGCGCTCTCTGGCGATCCTCCGGTTCATACTCTGGCTGCGGGAGTCGGTGACGGTGACAGAGAGGCCGCTCGGGATATGGGTAAGCGTCACGGCCGTGGAAACCTTGTTCACATGTTGGCCTCCGGGACCCGAGGATCGGGCGAAGCTTTCCGTGAGGTCTTCGTCGCGGAGTTGAACGGGTTCCATGGGATTAATTCGGCGGTTTCTTAGAGTTTCTTATAGTTCCCTAGATTTCTTTAGGGCTTCATAATGCATAATTCATAATTCATCCTTTTCCCATGTTTACCCACCAAGTCCTGGAATCCGTTGCCGGACCTCTTGATCAGATCACTGATGAGACAACTGGGCTGCGTCTTGTGATCTGCCGGACCGGCGCGGAACCGGTGAGTCTAGCCCTCCGCAATGGCAAGGGGGAGTGGGAGGGGTTTCTCTGGCGCGACGGTCAAGTGGAGAAACCCGCTTCTGGCTGGGGCTACCATGCCACGGTCATGGGATATTTTGTTCATCGCCTCTGGAAGCAGGAATCGGTGTACGAAGGGCACCCGATTAAAGGGGGGAACCACGGGTTTGTCCGCAGTCACGCCTTCCCTGAGCCTGAGGTCGATCTCGTGGCTGGGACCATGACCTATTATGTCGATCCCGCAGAGATTCCTTTGGATGCCTATCCCTACAAAGTAGCGATGCGCCTCATCTATGGCATCTCGCGGGGAAGCCTGCGGATGCGGTTCGAATTTGAAAATCACGAGAACCACCCTGTGGCTCTTAGCTTCGGATGGCATCCCGGATTTGATGTCGGTTCCCTAGAGAGCGCCAGAGTACTTCTGCCTGCCGGGACCTACCGCAGGGAGATGGCCCCGGGTGATTTCCTAGATGGAACCATTCAGGAAATCCCCTTTGCCGGAGGTGAGATGCCTTTTCCTAAAAAGGATCTTCCCAGCTCCTTCCTGCTGGATCTGGAAGAAGTCAGCGATCGTCGCTTCGTTCTGGAAGCCCCTGCTCTAGGGCATCGCATCGCGTGCGATTACTCCGAGGCCCCTTACCTAACCCTCTGGAGCAACGGGGATCCGTTCATCTGCATCGAGCCCTGCTGGGGATTGCCGGATCACAACCCTCCCGTGCCCTTCGAGCAAAAGAAGGGGATCCAGCACCTCGCAGCGGGTTCCATGATCTCGGCCTCCCTTACGGTGACTCCCACGTTTCTTGGGTAATCCTCCGACAATCCTTGGTTGCCCCCCTTGCAGAACCACGTCCGCACTGATAGAATGCAGGTCCCTTGAAAACGCAGAAAGATCTCTCGCCCCAGCAGAAACAGTCTTGGCTCAAGGCCGTTAGCGCCATGGAGACGAAGAACTTCCCTTACGTCATCCAGATCTGCCAATCATTACTCCAAAGTATACCCGATTTTCTTGACGCCAGAAAGCTGGCCCGCAGGGCCGCAATCGAAAAGTCAAAGACGATCAAGAAAGGGTTCTTATCAGGTCTTGGCGGAGGATCCTCGATGGCTCTGATGAAGGCCGGAGGGCTCAAGAGAAAAGATGATCTTGTCGCTCTCCTACCCCTGTTGGAAGAAATCCTGGCCGATGATCCCTTCAATGCTCAGGCAAATACCTTTCTTCAAGAAGCTGCGCTGAAATGGGATCCCCCCATGAAGGAGCTGGCCTTCTTTGCATTTGAGACAACCCTCGAGGGTAATCCCAAGGATAAAGTTCAGCTCACCCGCTACGCCTCTTTCTGCATGGAGAGGGATGAGAATGGAAGGCCCAGGGATCCGGCGCGCGCTGTGGAGCTTTATAACAAGCTCCTCGCGATCAATCCTAATGATATGGTCGCCATGAAGGGCAGCAAAGATGCCTCGGCCGCCCAATCAGTTCACGAGGGCGGATGGGAAGTTGCTGATAGCTACCGTGACCTCATCAAGAACAAAGAGGAGGCTGTCTCCCTCGAGCAGCAGTCACGAGTCGTAAAAAGTGACGAGATGATCGACAACCAGATCGCCGAGCTCTCAGCCGCCGTGCAGGCGGAACCGCAGAGCGTTGATAAATCACGCAAAGTTGCGGAACTCTACGAGCAGAAAGGGGATTTGGAGAACTCCCTCGAGTGGTACCGATACGTCCTTGGACTCTCCGGAGGAGCCGATCCCGCTATCAGCCGGAAAATCAGTGCTCTCCAGTTAAGCCAGATCGACGACGCCTTCACGGCGCGTGAGGAGTATCTGGCCTCCTCGCCGGATGACCCCGAGGCTCCACGCTACCGTGAGGAAATGGAGGAGCTTCGCAGGCAGCGTGCCGCATTTATTCTCGTTGAGGCAAAGGAACGCGTCGACCGCAACCCCACGGATCTGATCGCCCACTTCGATCTGGGAGTGGCTTTGATGGATGCAGGAGAGCCGCAGGATGCGATCGGTCATTTCCAAAGAGCGCGGATGAACCCAAGCGTACGCCTTAAGGCGATGGGCAAGCTCGGGCAGTGTTATGTGGCCCGCAACATGAACGACCTTGCGGCGAAGACTCTCTCCGATGCCGTCTCCGAATTGGTCGGAATGGATCCCGTCAAGAAGGACCTCCTCTACAATCTCGGGAGCGTCTATCGGTCCATGAACGAAGCTGAGAAGGCCGTCGAATGCTTCAAGCAGATCTACGAGGTTGATTACGGTTACAGGGATGTGGCGCAGCTGGTCGAATCCTCCTACGGACAGGGCTAAGGCTTGGGATTTTCGCGCCCCGCGGCGTTCTGCTGCGCTCGCAGTATAAGATATACAGCTTCGCTTGCAGGCCTTGCGGTGCATCGAAACTTCCAAGCCTTGAGCTCGGGGGGGTCGTCGGTTTTTGAGCCTTAGATTCTGAGACGATTTTAGAGTCGGTGATAGTTCACAAAAACAACTCCACATGGAGTTGCTTAAAAAACGATCGTTTTTG
>CANKWU010000045.1 GCA_947487385.1 Spartobacteria bacterium | reverse complement strand
TAATGACGAAAACCGCACCTTGAGATAGGTGCCGAAACGGGCCGTGAGCAGGATCGCGGGGAAATTTAGGGGTGCTCATTAAGAGCCGGGTTAAAATGAATGCGGGACACCTTCGGATGCCTGCTTGAGAGCTTGAGGAACTCGGCAAGATTCATTTCGTAGATCACGCGGTTGATTCCCTCTTCCGAGGCCATTCCCAGCTTCAGGGCAAGTTTCCTGACGGCAGCGACATCAGCTGCCAAGAGTGCCTCGGATCTGGCGCGGATCTCCTCTGCAAGCTTTAGCTCATCCATGCGCTCCCGGCAGACATTATCTGGCAGGGGATCCGAGACGAGCTCCTCTTTGTCATCCCAATTTGCCTCCAGGGATTCGATGCATTCTTGGGTGACATTGGGAGCCTTGAGCGGGAGTCCCAGCTCATGCAGACGGCTGATTGCGATACGCTTCTCCAAGATCTCTGGGAAGCGTTCCCTGATGAGTTCTCCTCCCATCTGCCGGTATTCCAAGCGCATAGAGGCGGCTTTTCTGGCGAGGGAATCATGATGCGCTGCTGCGATGGAACGATCCGGCTCTTCATGCCGTCCTATGTAGGGAGTACTGAGTGGGCTGAAGTACGAGGCGCTCCACCAATGTGTTGCCAGGCCACTAAGCAAGCGGCTCTCGGGAATCGGCTCCAGATGATTCTTCTCTATGCGGATCTCAAACAGAGCGCTGATCAGACGCCACTTATTCCGGTAGTAGGCCTTGGTTTTGGGATAGGAGTCCCGGTTGGCCTTCATCTCTGCGTAAGCGACAAAGATCTGCTCAGGCGTGATGAGGGAGGATGTATTGGGTTCTGCTTCTAGAGTCATGAGATGACTTCAGCAGAGAAATTAGACGCTAGGTGTCCTACCCCATCAACTATTTAGAGATTCTTTATCCCTTCCGGGGGAAGGGAGCTGCTATCCTTATTCCAGTCGTACCAGTCACGGATGCCCAGGAATTCGCCAAAGGAACCGACGGGGTCGTATTCGCCTCGGGGTGGTAGATTACTGCTCTTCTCCTTCCAGAGGGCGAGGAGTTTCTCGGAGTCATCAAAGGTAGAAAATTTTCGCCAGGCATCCGCATAGGCCGTAGCACCCTCTGACATCTCAGCGACGAAGAGGGCAAAGACTCCTTTGAAGATGTCGGTGATGCGAGTGATCTTCCTGAATGACGAGAATCAGCGACTCTTCCTCAAAACGCTCGGCACCGTTTGCTCGGCCAGCTCTCTTCTAACGACTGGGCCATGTGCCTGAGCTGCTGAGTCTGACACGAGCGGACTTTGAGCGGGGCTATGGAGCAGCACTATTCAACCTTGGGGAGGCTCGCCACTTCCTTGACTCGTGCAATTGATCAATGAAGATAGAGGTGTGAGCACGACCCGATCCGGACTTGATCTCCTGCGCAGGATGCGGCGCAACCGCGCGACGCCTGCCGTTCGTTCCTTGGTGCGAGAGACGGCTCTCCGAGCCGAGGATTTGATTCAACCTCTCTTTGTTTGTGCCGGTGACGGTGAGCCAGACCCCGTGGACTCGATGCCCGGAGTGGTACGCCACACATTGGAGTCGCTGGTCGAGAAGTGCCGTCACTTGGAGCAAGTCGGTGTCAGGGCTATGGCGATTTTTCCCTGTATCGAACGCTCAATGAAGAACCCCGAGGGTTCCCATGCCCATGACTCGGGGAATGTTCTTTTCTCTGCGATAAGAGAGGTGAAGGAGGCCTGCCCCAGCTTAGCCATTATCGCTGATGTGGCTCTCGATCCCTACACAGACCATGGTCATGATGGGCTGCTGGATGTCCGTGGTGAAGTCGAGAACGATTCCACGGTGGAGGCATTGACGATGCTGGCCGTAGCGCAGGCTGAGGCCGGCGCGGATATCGTGGCTCCCTCCGATATGATGGATGGACGGGTGAAGGCAATCCGTCTCGCGCTTGATGCCGCTGGATTTCATCGGACAGGAATTCTCGCCTACGCGGCGAAATATGCCTCGGCTTACTATGGTCCCTTCAGGGATGCAGTGAAGAGCGATAACGGGAAGTCAGACAAGCTCGATAAGCGTGGGTATCAGATGGATCCAGGCAATGTTCGCGAGGCTCTGCATGAAGTGCAACTCGATGAGGAGGAGGGGGCTGACATGGTCATGGTAAAGCCTGCTGGCCCCTATCTCGATATCATCCGTGCGGTTAGAACTCATACGCTGCTGCCGGTGGCGGCCTATCAGGTCTCCGGTGAATATGCGCAGATCCATGCAGCTGCTCGGTTGGGATGGCTCGACTACGAGGCGACGCGTGATGAATCACTGCTTGCCATCAAGCGAGCCGGAGCCGACATGATCCTGACCTATTTTGCGGCTGAGGTCGCCGCCTCACTATAATGAATCGCGGGATTTTGGGTGGAGTGTGGGCAGGCCTCAGCGGTCTGATATTTTTTCTCTCCGGTTGTGCAGGGGATACGCATCACAGGTTGATTATTAGTGTGCCTGACCAGAAGATGTTGGTACTCACGGATGGAAAGCCCGTGGCTCTCTACAAGGTCTCGACTTCAAAATATGGGACAGGTGACCTCGAGGGAAGTTATGCGACGCCGCTAGGTCATCTTTGTATCAGGAAGAAGATCGGTGAGAACGCTCCTCTCGGGGCTGTCTTTCACTCGCGTAAGCCGACGGGAGAGGTCCTTCTACCGGATGCTCCGGGACGCGACCCCATCGTCACGCGGATTCTTTGGCTGAACGGCCTGGAGGCGCACAATCGCAATGCATTCAGTCGCTGCATCTACATCCATGGAACCCCTCAGGAATCACTCCTTGGCACACCGGTCAGCTATGGGTGTATCCGCATGCGCTCTGCCGATGTAAAGCAACTCTACGAACTCGTCGGAACGGGAGCACACGTCTTGGTCACCGAAGAACACCTTAAAGAGCCTTAAAAAATCACAGGACTGAGTTGACGAGGCGGTTTTATAAGGCCAACTTATAATCTTGAGGTATTTTTCCTATCTATACGCCCCTTTTTTTCTGATCGGAGCCCTTCAGGCCGAGGGAGTTCAGAATGTGGCCCCTATCCCTTCTGGTAATCTTCATCATGAGATCATCGTGAGCGTGAAGGATCAGCGGTTGCTCCTGAAGACTGATGGCAAACCACAGGCTATCTATCCTGTTTCAACATCCCGGTTCGGACTTGGTGATCGCTTGGGGAGCTATGCTACGCCTTTGGGAAAGTTCCTTGTCCGGATGAAGATCGGCATGGGACAACCGCTTGGGGAAGTCTTCCGTTCACGCACCCCCACCGGTGAGGTTCTCAAGCCGAATGCTCCGGGACGTGATCCGATCGTGACACGCATTCTCTGGCTTGAGGGGACGGAACCTGGCAATAAGAATGCCTTTAATCGAGGGATCTATATCCATGGAACCCCTCAGGAGAATCTTCTCGGCCATCCTGCAAGCTACGGCTGCATACGAATGCGCTCGGTCGATGTGGCTGCTCTCTGCGACAAGATCCCTACCGGCTCCACCGTCCGGATCATTCCCGATCATCTGCCGCCTGCATCACCGTCGTTTTTGGCAAATTTATTAAATTCCCACACCTTCGTAGCGTCGCACGCCAGATCTCCAGAGCCCGCGGGCCAGCAGGTAACAGAGTAGTACCCAGGTCGCCTGGATGATGAGACCCTGCCACAGAAGGGGACCCTGGATCTTCTCCATCAGGACGGCCACGGGGAAGTAGAGTTCGTAGGGGAAGGGGAGGAGTCGCAGGATCGTTCCGGCAATTCCCGGTACTGTATCGAGAGGGAAGAGTTTTCCGCTCAGGAAATACTCGAATGAGTAGAGGATGAAGACCACGGTAGAGATCTCCAGAATCCAGAAGGCGAGCATCGCCAGCGCGTAAGCGATCAAGAACTGAATCGCACCAGCCATGACAAGGCTAACGGCAAAAATTCCCCAGGTGGAGGCATGGTCAGGCAAGCGCAGGTATTGACGATACCACCAGAAGACCACCACTACCGGCAGGAGCGTCACGGCTGTGTAGAGAAGGCGTGAGCCAATAAAAATGCAGGAGCGGTAGGCCAGGAAGTCGAATGGCTTAAGCAGAAAAGAACTCAGCTGTCCTCCCCGGATCTCGGCTGCGATCTGCCATTCGTCCTCAGTGGGTGTAATCAGATTGTCGACAAGCAGGATGATCAGAAAGTAGAAGACCATCTGCCCGAAATCATACCCTGCGATCATACCCGAGGTGCCGCCGTAGATTGCCCGCCAGACAAAGACTGTGCCGAAGAGCGGGATCAAAGCGAAGAGAGAGCGGAGTAGGAAATTCCAGCGATAGACAAAGGTATTTTGAAGCCCAATCGAAAAGATGGCTCGGTACTTATCAACGGTCTGTTGGAGTTTATTCATTGGTAAGAATTTATGCGCGAGAATACTCCGTTTTTTGCTAATCGAGTAGGGCTCAGTTGGATTGTTCTTGAAGCCATCTTTTTCATTTCTTTCTCAAGAGATGGCAGATTTTGGGGCCTCTGATCTCCCCTATCTCGATTGATTACTCTTTCCCTCTGACCCCAAATCCTGGAAACACATTATTTTCTCAGTCTGAGTGAGTTCGCGATCACTGAGACGGAGCTAAGGCTCATGGCGGCGGCCGCGATCATGGGGCTGAGAAGGATGCCAAATAAGGGGTAGAGCATTCCGGAGGCAATTGGGATGCCAAGGATGTTGTAGGCGAAGGCGAAGATGAGATTTTCGCGGATGATTCTCAGGATCCTCCTGCTTAGGCGAATGGAGTCGACGATCCCTGCAAGTGAGGGTCTCAGCAGGATGATCCCAGCAGTTTCCTTTGCAATGTCCGATCCTGCCCCCATGGCAATTGAGGCATCCGCAACAGCTAGCGAGGGGGAGTCGTTGATCCCGTCGCCGGCCATGGCGGTGCGAAAGCCCAGGGCTTTCCATTGTGCAAATTCACGGGCCTTAGCCTCCGGTGAGAGACCGGCTCTATATTCGGGAATGCCGAGTTCCTCGGCCACGGCTGCGGCTGTGCTTGCCCGATCGCCAGTGAGCATGACGACTCGGACACCGAGATCGCGGAGTTCAGCGATCAGCTTTTTTGCTGAAGGACGGATCGTGTCTTGGAAGAGAAAGATGGCAGCCGCCATTTCATTCACCGCCATGGCCACTAAGCCGCCTGGAATGTCCGAAGACATCAAGGCAAAGGGGCTCGTGTCGACACCCCGCTCAACCAGGAATTTCATTGTTCCCATCAGGATCCGCTCATTCTCGACAAGTGCTTCGATGCCACCTCCCGCAAAAGACTGGAAGGAGATGACCTTGGGAATCTCAATCAGTTGGTGATGCGCATGGGTCACAATGGATCTGGCGAGAGGATGCTCGCTGCCGAGTTCCGCTCCCGCTGCCAGCGCTAGCAAGCGCTGTTCATCAAAAGTGCCGAATGCGTGGATGGCCACTAGGCTAGGCTTTCCCTCGGTCAGGGTGCCTGTCTTGTCGAGGGCGATGAGGTTTACCGTGGCCAGACGCTGGAGGGCTTCAGCAGAGCGGACCAGAATGCCATGGGAAGCCGCCCTGCCCATGCCGACCATCAGGGCCATCGGTGTGGCAAGCCCCAGAGCACAAGGGCAGGCGATCATGATCACGGAAACCGCCGCCGTGATCGCAACGAAGAGACGGTGCTCAGGCCCTGCCAGCATCCAGACTGCGAAGGTGATGACGCTAATCAGGAGAACGACAGGAACAAAAACCGCAGCCACTCTATCGGCCAGCTGCTGGATCGGTGCCTGACTCCGCTGGGCCTGGGCCACCAGCATGATGATCCGAGAGAGGGCTGTCTCATTGCCGATCCGTGTTACATTCATGACGAAACTTCCTGAACTGTTCAGGGTGCCGGCCGAGACCATCGATCCGGCCGATTTTTCCACCGGCAGAGGCTCACCTGTCAGCATCGACTCGTCGATGGAGCTCCATCCCTCGATTACTTCACCGTCGGAGGGGAGCTTTTCTCCGGGAAGAATGCGGACCCTGTCACCAAGTCTCAGCGACTCGACGGTCACCTCCCGTTCGCCGGAAGGCTCAACAAGCCGGGCGATTGGCGGTGTCAGGTTCAGGAGTTCTCGCAGGGCCATTCCTGCCGTTGAGCGTCCCTTCGCCTCCAGCCACTGTCCCATCAAGACAAGGGTCATGATGACTGCGGAAGCCTCGAAATAGAGGCCGGAGCCATGGATGACAAGACTTGGGAAGAGCAGAAGCACGACGCTGTAGAGAAAAGCCGTCCCGGTCCCCAGAACGATCAGTGAGAACATATTCAGATGACCTGAGCCGAAGGAGCGCAATCCCTTCACCCAGATCGGTCCGCCACACCAGAGCACTACGGGTAAGGAGAGTAAGAACTGAAGCCACTCAGTAAGAGGGTCATGAAAGAGAGTCATTCCTACCATGGGGGCCATCGCCAGCATCACAACCGGGAAAGAAAGGATGACCGAAAGCCAGAATCTCCGGGCCAGACTTCTTAACTCCGAATCATCATCGGTCGGGATTAGAGGTTCTAGTGCCATGCCGCACTTCGGACAATCGCCCGGAGCTTCCTTGAGGATCTCAGGGTGCATTGGGCACGTGTAGAGAGAGCCCTCTGCGGCTGATGCTACGGCCGCGTTCGCTAACCCACGTTGATCGTGACCGTGGTGATGATGGCAGCAGTCACTCATGAGTGGGAGGGCCTATAAGCGACTAATAGTCTTATAGCTTTTTCGCCAGAGGTGGCAGATCTCGCGGCCTTCACGGCCCTCGAATGCATCTTTCGGAAGCCACTCTTCCAGGAGTTCGAAATCAGCCGCGAAAAGCTGTCTGATCTCTTCGCGTGAAGTTTTGTGAGGTGGTCCCCCCGGAGCAGCGGGATTCAGGTAGAAGATGGCGAAGTAGTGGCCGCTGGGTTTAAGAACGGATGTGATGGCCCGGACATAGTCACTGCGCAGTGCAGGTGGGATAGCACAGAAACAGGTGTGCTCCACCACCCAGTCGAAGCGGCTATGCCATGACTCCGGAAGATTAAAGAGGTTTCCCTGCATGTAGTGCTCACCGCTGGCATTCGCAGGTGAGTGGGATAATGATCGCGCCAGGGCAATCGCGGCGGCTGAAAGATCGAGTCCGGTGATCCGTGCACTCGGGCCCTGCGTTGCCAATGCCCGGACATCGTGGCCAGGTCCTGAGCCTGGCACAAGCACCTCTCCAAGGATCGGGTGCCTTGACAAGAATTCCGTGAGGGCCGGCGCAGCAGATCCCTCGTCCCAAGGTGTATCTCCCGCCTGATAACGGGCTTCCCAGTCAACCGGATCCAGAACGGGATTAATCACCAGATCAACGTCTGATCCAAGAGGTTCCGAGGGCGATGCCGAGTTGGTATTTGCGTTCATGCTCCCGTATGAGAAATGGCAGATCGACGCGCCGATGCAACCTGAACTCTTCGGAGAGCCGTTTGCTGAGTTCCTCCTCACTGCGACGAGCAGGATCGATTCCACCGATCCAATGGTCTCTTGGTGTGTATTCCTCGAGCCATGTGAAGGGGGTTGTGAGCAGGAGTTGGCCACCTGGTTTGACAAGGCCT
>CANKWU010000044.1 GCA_947487385.1 Spartobacteria bacterium | reverse complement strand
GGAACCATCCCCAACGCCCTCGTGCTCGGAGCCCAGATTGGGGTGACGTTCTAGGAAGGAGTCTCAGAAGGTTCTCCCGCAGAGGCGCAGAGACGCAGAGACGCAGAGACGCAGAGAAAAGATTATTAGGCTGTTAGACTGTTAGACTGATAGTAAGAAGCAATGAAAACTCTGACTCTTCCACTCTCGGCGGCCCTTGTCCTGGCTTGTTCTGTTTTTGCCACTGATGCCTCCTCTGGTTCACAGGCTGAGGCAACGAAGTTGCTCTCGGCGATTGCTATCGATGACTTTGCAGCATTCGTTGCCGATGGGAACGCTGCTTTTCGAGGATTGAGTAAGGATCAGTTTGAAGCTGTGGTTTCCCAGCTGAGTTCCAAGCTTAAGAATGGATATGACATCGCCTATCTCGGTGATCTCAACCAGCAGGGCTATCAGGTCACCCTCTGGCGCATTCGTTTCAAGTCCGGCGGCGACGACCTGATTGCCACCTTGAGTATAAAAGATGGGAAGGTTGGGGGATTTTGGATTAAGTGAACTGTTTCCCCTAACAGCCTTCAGTCTAAACGGCTAACAGCCTGCATGCCTTCAGCGGGCCAAAGCCCGCAAGGCATGTCTGACCGTCTCTGCGCAAGCCTTGGCTGCTGTTTCCTCAACGAACTTGGCAAAGTCGATGTGGGCGCTCCCATCGGCCGAGTCCGAGATGACCCTCATGACGCCGAGCGGAATATCGGCTGCCTTGCAGACCTGCGCAATAGCCGCCGACTCCATATCCACGGCAAAAGCCTTCGGTAGTGCTTCCAAGACCCTATTACGGACTTCACTGCTGGAGAGAAACTGATCCCCGCTGACAACCAGGCCTTCGAAGGAGCGCGCTTCTGCGAGTTCGGGCAGTCTCTTCTCAGCAAGCATGGCGAGTGAGGCTGCGGCGAGTAGATGGCGGAGCCTGGGATCGGCCTCGATCACTGAGAATCCCTCGAAGGGTATCTCATGGAGAGGAAAGAGGGGTCGGGTATCCATGTCATGCTGGACAAAGGAATCACCGATCACGATGTCGCCGACCTTCACTCCCTCGGCGAGTCCTCCAGAAACTCCAGTAAGAAGGATTCGGGAGACCTTGGCATAGCCCGCAAGCAAGCTGGCCGAGTGGGCGGCATTCACCTTGCCGCAACCGCAGAGAACCACGGCGACAGGTTGTTCCTCCAGACTTCCGTAGTGGATTTCACGCCCGGCGATTGTCTCGGTGCGCTCATGTTCGAGAGCCGCTTTAAGATTCCGGAGTTCGGAATCCATGGCTGCAATGATGCCTGTTCGGTTGGTCATAACTATCTGATAGCAGTGCTGGGAAATCGTCGCATTAGGAAAAGTGAAAGAGAAGTGACCTGAAGATTCCAAGGCCATGCTTGACGCAAACATTATCCGCTATAAAGAAAAGGGTTAACACAACCCCTCAACTTAAAGGAACACACACTATGCGCATCGGAATGGTCGGTCTCGGAAGAATGGGAGCCAACATGGTTCTCCGCCTCATCAAGGCAGGTCACGAAGTCGTCGTTTGGGATCGCAGCGATACTGCTGTCCAGGATCTCGCTTCCAAGGGAGCCATTGCGGCCAAGGATCCAACCGATCTCGTTAGCAAGTTGACCGGCCCGAAGGCTGTCTGGATGATGATTCCTGCTGCCTACGTGGATGATACCATCGCCACGTTCGCTCCCCTGCTCGGCAAGGGGGATATCCTTATCGACGGCGGTAATTCGTACTACAAGGATGATATTCGTCGTGCCAAGGAACTCTCGGCCAAGGGGATCGAGTATGTCGATGTCGGCACCTCCGGCGGCGTCTGGGGTCTTGAGCGCGGTTATTGCGAGATGATCGGCGGTTCCAAGGAGACTGTCGGCTACCTCGACCCGATCCTGAAGGCTCTTGCTCCCGGCAAGGGAGATGCTCCGGTGACCCCAAGTCGCACGCGCACGGACAGCACGGCCGAGGAGGGCTACCTCCATTGCGGTCCGAATGGTGCCGGTCACTTTGTGAAGATGGTCCACAACGGCATCGAGTACGGTATTATGGCCGCTTATGCCGAGGGCCTGAACATTCTTAAGAACGCAAACGCCGGCAAGGTCCAGCGTGAGATCGACGCCGAGACTACCCCGCTTCGCGATCCGGAGAACTACCAATACGACCTTGATCTCCCTGAGATCACCGAGGTATGGCGCCGCGGTAGTGTCGTCGCCAGCTGGTTGCTTGATCTTACCGCCGATGCTATGGCTACCGATCCTGAGCTTGCCACGTTCGGTGGTCGTGTCAGCGACTCGGGCGAGGGTCGTTGGACCATTCTTGCCGCCATCGAGGAGGGGGTGCCTGCCCCCGTTCTGACCACCGCGCTCTACGAGCGTTTCTCGAGCCGTAATCTCGCTCTCTTCGCTGACAAGGTTTGCTCCGCGATGCGCTTCGAGTTTGGTGGTCACCACGAGAAGCCCGCTGACTCCAAGTAAGCTGAATAAAACGCCTCTCATTTACTGAACAGCATCATGTCCACACTCAAAAGCGACGCTCTGGTTCTCTTCGGAGCGACCGGAGACCTGGCCCACAAGAAACTCTTCGACACCATTCAGGCGCTTTACCGCCGAGGAGTGCTTGAGGGACCTGTGATCGGGGTCGCCAAGAGTGGCATGACACGGGAGCAGGTCATCGACCGTGCCCGTGAGGGCATCACGACCTACGGACGCGGTGTGGATGAAGAAAACTTCAAGAAGTTTGCGGATGGGTTCCAGTACGTCGATGGCGACTACGGAGATCCTGCAACCTTTGATGCGCTGAAGAAGGCCTTGGGGAGTGCCCAACGGCCCATCCATTACCTAGCGATACCACCTGTTCTCTTCGGAAGGGTGACCAAAGGGCTTAAGGCAGCTGATTGCATCAATGACGACACCCGCGTCGTGGTTGAGAAGCCATTTGGCCATGACAAGGCTTCCGCTGAGGCTCTCAATCATATCCTTCACGAGGTCCTTGAGGAACGTCAGGTCTTCCGCATTGACCATTATCTCGGCAAAGAGGCAACCCAGAATGTCCTCTACACCCGCTTCGCCAATGCTTTCTTCGAGCCGGTCTGGAACCGCAACCACATCAGCAATATCCAGATCACGATGGCCGAGTCCTTCGGCGTGGATGGACGCGGTGCCTTCTATGACGCCACCGGTTGCCTCCGTGACGTAATCGAGAACCACCTTATGCAGGTGGTTGGATTTCTATGCATGGAACCTCCCTTCTGGCCCGATAAGGAACGTGTTCGTGACGAGCAGGTGAAGCTCTTTCGCTCCATCCGAACCATCTCCCCCAATGATTTCGTTCGTGGTCAGTTTGAGGGATATCAACAAGAACCTGGAGTCGCCCCAAACAGTACCACCGAGACCTATGCGGCCGTCCGTGTCTTTATCGATAACTGGCGCTGGCAGGGCGTACCAATTTACATTCGTGCCGGCAAGAATCTACCCGTCTCCGCCACCGAAGTGAGGGTTCAGTTTCACCGTCCTCCCTTGGTGGTCTTTCCGGATCAGCAGGCCCCGATGCATAACTACGTCCGCTTTCTCTTCTCGCCGCGCATCGAGATTGCACTCGGTATGCAGGTCAAGATCGATGGTGAGCGCATGGTCGGTGAACCGATGGAACTCAAAGTCGTCGACCAGCAACCTGATGAGATGACTCCTTATGAGCGTCTCATCGGTGATGCGATTCAGGGAGATCAGGCCCTCTTCGCCCGCCAGGATGTCGTCGAGGAAGGCTGGAGAATCGTCCAGAATATCCTAGGCAACGCGGTGCCCGTGCATCCCTACAAGCCAGGCACTTGGGGTCCGGAAGAGGTCAATGATGTCCTCCTGCCTTCGGGTGGATGGCATCCGCCTCGGGTTTAGGGAGGACCGAGTCGAGGGACGAGAGTCGAGCGTCAAAAGCCCCGACCCATAACCACGCCCATGATAAGGATCCTGACCATCCTCTTCTTGGGGATCATGCTTTTGTCAGGATGCGGCAAGGGAACGACATCCGCGATCAAGCCGCTTGTGGTGGGAATGGATCTTTCTTACCCTCCGTTCGAAACCATCAATTCCCAGGGAGCCCCCACCGGTATCAGTGTCGATCTGGCGAATGCGCTGGGTGAGTACCTGCATCGTCCCGTTCGGATTGAGAACATTCCCTTCACGGGGTTAATCCCTTCGCTTCTGACGGGGAAAATCGACTTGATCATTTCTTCGATGACCGACACGCCCGAGCGCGAAAAGACGATCGCCTTTTCAGATCCTTATCTCTCGATCGGATTGGCTGTGCTGGCCGGTAAAAAGAGCGGCCTAACCGATGGGGCTGGGGCTGGGGCTATGAGGCCAGAGAATCTCGATCAACCCGGTCGAACCCTTGCCGTCCGGCAGGGTACCACAGCCCAGGCTTGGGCTCTGGAGCATCTCAAGCAGGCCAAGGTCCTGGTCCTCGACAAGGAGTCCTCTGCGGTGATGGAGGTCACCCAAGGCAAGGCCGATGGATTCCTCTATGACCAGATGAGCGTCTGGAAGAATCATCAGGAGCACCCCTCCGATACCATTGCTCTGCTCCAGCCGGTGCAGAAAGAGTCATGGGCCATCGGACTAAGGCCCGGGGAGGTGGCTCTCCGGGATCAGGTTAATGCCTTCCTGAAGTTTTTCCGAGCCTCGGGCGGCTTCGAGCACTTGGGCGATCTCTACCTGAAGGACCAGAAAGAGGCTTTTGCAAAAGTCGGAATCCCATTTTACTTTTAAGACCTACTAAATATTCGATGAAAACCGCATTTCTCTTTTCCGGACAGGGCGCCCAGTCCGTCGGCATGGGCAAGGATCTTGCCGCCAACTTTCCCGTAGTCGCCGATCTTTTTGCCAAGGCGGACTCGATTCTGGGGTATTCCTTGTCGCAGATTGCCTTTGAAGGACCTGCGGAGGACCTGACTCGCACTTCGGTCTGCCAGCCGGCTCTTTATGTGCATGGTTTTTCCGTGCTAGCTGTCCTGAAGGAAAAGTGCCCGCACCTCACTTTTGATGCTGCCGCCGGACTCTCCCTTGGTGAATTCACCGCCCACGCCGCTGCAGGCACCTTCGACTTCGAGACCGGTTTGCGACTGGTCGATCAGCGCTCCCGCTTTATGCAGGAGGCCTGCGAGGCAACGGAAGGAGGCATGGCTGCAATCATCGGAGCGGAGGAGCAGGGGGTTCGTGATCTGGCAGCCGCCGCAGATGTCGATGTCGCCAACTTCAACAGTCCCGGTCAGATCGTCATCTCTGGTGAGAAGGCCAAGATCGCCCTGGCCGTAGGCATGGCCAAGGAATACGGAGCTCGCAAGGCCGTCGAACTGACAGTTGCTGGAGCCTTTCACTCCCGCCTTATGGAGCCGGCCTACCAGCGCCTCAGCGCCGTGCTTGGGGAGACCCCGTTCGTGATGCCGCGGGTGCCGGTGGTATCGAATATCGACGCTCGCCCAGCCGGCTCTCCCGATTCCATCCGTCAGTCCCTGGCAGATCAGGTGACTGGTTCTGTCTGCTGGACCGCCAGCATCGAGTATATGGTCGACCATCTTGGTATCACTCGCTTCCTGGAACTCGGTCCCGGCGGCATCATCGCAGGGCTTGTGGGTCGGATCCGCAAGGGAACCGAGGTCATCAGTATCAGTGACATTGCTTCTCTGGAAGGCGCGCTTCCTCTGCTGCAAGCGTAAGGATGATGACGCTTCTTGCCTTTGGAATGCCGGCGGCCCCCGAGTGGATCGTCATCGGGATCTTGGCACTTGTGCTGTTTGGCCCCAAGAAGCTGCCAGAACTGGCTCGCGGTATCGGCAAGGCGCTTGGTGAACTGCAGAAAGCCAAGGAAGACTTCCATCGGGAAATCAGCGGTGTGCCTCCTCTGCCGAAGATCGAGTCACCGACAGGCTTACAGCCAACGGCTTCCGAAAGCACTGCACAGTTGCAGTCCGGCGTGACTCCCTCCACGACAGTTCCGTCTCAGGAGATTGCTGAGAAGAAAAGTTCCTAGCAACGCACGTCCATGCTTAGAGCGTGGGCGTTGATGTGTCGCGCGATCCACTTCGCTCCCCTTAGAGGGTAGCCATATCAATCACGAAACGGTACTTCACGTCGCTTTTCAGGATGCGTTCATAGGCTTCGTTGACCTGGGCCATCGGGATGATCTCCACATCGCTTGTAATGCCGTGCTCAGCGCAGTAATCAAGCATCTCCTGGGTCTCGGGCAGTCCCCCTACCAAAGAACCCGCCAGACGTTTGCGCCCCATTACCAGTCCGAAGGCGTGCATTGCCGCCGTCTCCGGGGGAACACCGACAAGGCACATGGTGCCGTCGCGCTTAAGCAGGTTGATGTAGGCGCCGAGATCATGGGGTGCGGAAACCGTGTCGAGAATGAAGTCGAAGGTACCGGCTACTTTAGACATCTCCTCTTCCGAGTTGGAGAGAATGACTTCGTCCGCGCCCAAGCGCTTCGCATCAGCGACCTTGCCGGGTGAGGTGGTGAAGCAGACGACATGGGCCCCGAAGGAGTGGGCGAACTTGAGCGCCATGTGCCCTAGACCACCCAGTCCAACCACGCCCACTTTCTTTCCCGGTCCCACTTTCCAGTGGCGAAGAGGGGAGTAGGTGGTGATGCCCGCACAGAGGAGGGGGGCGGCTCCTGCGGGGTCGAGCTTGTCGGAGACCTTGAGGACGAAGCGCTCATCAACGACGATCTGGTTTGAGTAGCCTCCGAAATTCAGGGCGCTGCCGTCGCGGGTCCTGCTGTTGTAGGTTCCGGTGAACTGGTTTTCACAGTAATTCTCGAGACCCTCGTTGCAACTCGGGCAAGTCCGGCAGGAATCGACAAAACAACCGACCCCGACCCTGTCACCGGGAGCGAATTTGGCAACTGCACTGCCGACCTGCTTAACGACACCGATAATCTCGTGTCCCGGCACCATGGGAAAGAGGGATCCGCCCCATTCATCGCGTGCTTGATGAATGTCGGAGTGACAGACTCCGCAGTGAGTGATCTCCAGATGGACGTCATGGGCGCTCGGTTCGCGACGCTCGAAGGAGAAGGGTGCGATCGGGGAGGTGGCGCTTTGGGCGGCGTAGCCTTTGGTAGGGATCATGGGAAATTGGGAGACCTGATCTGGGATATATGGGATGGGGAAGAAAATAGCCACAAGTCAATTACAAGGTCATATGGAAATGCTGACTACCCCACCATTTCCGATCCCCAATTATCTATGTCCTGACCCGTGCCGCCTCTCCGATTTCCGATCTTCTATTAACTAAATCCTATCCCCCCTCCCCATGAGTCATGTCACGGGTCTCGAAGCGGGTGAACTCGCTCAGGAAGGTGAGGGGGACTTCGCCGGTGGGGCCGTTACGCTGCTTGGCGATGATCAGTTCGGCCTCGCCCCCCTTCTCGGATTTCTCTTCATCATCCTTGGCATAGTAGGCGGAGCGGTAGAGGAGTCCCACGACATCGGCATCCTGCTCGATGGAGCCGGACTCACGGAGATCGGAGATGCGCGGCTTCCCGTCTCCACGGTCTTCGGATTTACGGTTAAGCTGGGCGAGAACGATGATCGGTATTTTAAGTTCCTTGGCGAGCGCCTTGATTCCACCGGAGATCTCGGCGATCTCGATCTGCCTGTTTTCCTGGCCGCGCTTGGAGGGGGACTTCAGAAGCTGCAGATAGTCGATGACGATAAGGCCCAGACCATGCTTGTCCATGAGTCGTCGGGATTTTGCACGGAGCTCGTTGATGCTAAGACCAGCAGTATCATCAATGAGCATCTTGCTCTGGCCGAATTCCCCCGAGACCTTGAAAAGGCTCTGGTGGGCATTCTTGGGAAGCAGTCCTGTCCGGATACTCTGGAGGTTCACCCGGGCTCGCGAGCAGAGCAGACGCTGGACGAGTTGCTGGGCGCTCATTTCCAGACTGAAGACGGCGACTGGGATATTTTTATCGACCGCGACATGTTCTGCGATGTTCATCGCAAGGGCCGTCTTTCCCATGGAGGGTCGCGCCGCGATGACAATCATTTCGCTCGGGTGCATGCCGCTGGTCATGTTGTCGAGGATCTTGAATCCGGTGGGAACTCCGGTCACCTCACCCTTGTTCTGGTAAAGTTTTTCGATGGCGTCGATGGCGTCGTTCACGTGCTGTTTGATGTCAGGGAGTTCTCCGCGCACGCGGTCCTCAGTCACGCTGAAGATCTCCTTCTCGATATCGTCGATCAGCACTTTCACTTCACCCTGTTCCTCATAGCATCGGGCTGCGGAACCGGTGCATGCCGCGATCATGCGGCGCAGGAGATGCTTTTCCCGCATGATGTCGATGTAGTACTCGGCATTGGTGGCAGTGGGGAGGAAGGTCTGGAGATTGGCCAGATAAGCAGGCCCACCAACCTGTTCCAGCAGATTCCTGTCCGCAAGGGTCTGCGTGATGGTGATCAGATCGATGGGGCTATTCTTCTTCCAGAGATCCTCCAGGACGGCATAGATCGTTCCATGGGCGGGATGGTGGAAGTATTGATCGCTGACCCCTTTTTCGACGGCTGTGGTCAGCGTGTCCTTGGGAGAGAGCAGGATGGAAGAGAGGACACCTTTCTCGGCATCAAGACTGGCAGGGAGTGGACGATGAGCCTCCGGAAGGCGTTGACCTTGTGAGAATCCACCCTGATTAGGGCCATTCTGAGAATTCATTGATCCCACTCCACGGCGAGGGGATCTGGATGCACCACCAGTACCCTCGGATGTCACGCTGACCTGGGCAGGGCCATCCTGGGGACCTTCTGCCATGCTAGGGAAAGATTTTACGCCCTCTGCGCCTACTGAAGAGGATGCCGCGGACTAGCGGCGGGGACGGCGGGTGCCGGCCTCTTCCTCGTCGGCGGGTTGCTCCACCTTGGGAGCCGCGGCGATCTCAATACGGAGGGTGGCGATCACTTCGGAGTGGATCTTCACTGGGATCTGATGCTCGCCGCTCTCCTTGAGGGGTCGATCCAGAACGATGGCGTGTTTGGGAAGAACGAGATCCTTGATCTCCACAAGAAGACGCTCTAGAAGATCGGCTGCCGTGATCGATCCGAAGGCCTTGCCGGTCTCTCCGGTCTCCAGCTTCAGATTGAGGCGGAGCTTGTTAATCTTGGTGGCGATAGCCTCGGCCTCATTGATCTCGCGTGCTTCACGCTCGGCACGCTTGGTCTTCAGGTGAGTGATCTTGCGAAGGGAAGCGGGCGTGACTTCGAGAGCCTTGCCTCCGGGAATCAGGAAATTACGGGCGTAGCCGGCACGTACCTTAACGATATCGGCTTCGGCTCCCAGGGAGGGAACGGCTTCGGTGAGGATGACTTCGGAAGTGGCCATAGAGAAAATCCCGGTTTGTTATTGGTTGGTGCAGCGGGAGGGATAAAAGTATCGGGAAGTGGCGGAGTGTCAATGAAGAAGAGCAGCGCCTCTCTAGAAACTAGATACAGATTATTCCTTTGATTTGTTCCAAAACTCCTGACTTTGGTGCTGAGCCTGACGTATTTCCTCTTCCGTCAGGCGCCTAGCCAGGGCATCCCTAGCCTCGCTAGCCTCCTCATTGCCCGAAGCTGCCGCGAGGTTGCACCAAAAGTAGGCCTTCGGAATGTCGGTTCCGACTCCTTTGGCCAGCCTGTAGCAGTCCCCCAGTTCGTATTGGGCGTTTGCATTCCCACCCTGCGCGGCCTTGGAAAACCATTTTACAGCGAGAACCTCGTTCTTAGGAACGCCAAGGCCACGTTCATAGCAGAGACCAAGACGGTATTCCCCCTCAGGATCGCCCTGTAGAGCTGCTTTTTGGTACCACTCTGCAGCCGTTTCATCGTTTTGGAGAATCTTCCATGTGCCGACAGAATAGGTTTCTCCCATCTTGATCTGGCCCGCCGGATCCGTGGGGTCCTTCTTTTCCCCAGAGGCGCAACCGGAAAGAAAAACAGCGGACGCTACAACTAGGTAGGCAAGGGTGGCCAAGGTACGGAGGGAAGCGAGTTTAAGGAGCAGTCCGTTCATGAAGCCATTTAGCTTCGGTGCGTGCGAAATGTATACTTGAAAACCGCACACACTTCTTCTTGTGGCTCCCCCAGAGGGGGAATTTATTATTGAAAGGGTGGAGGCGAGGGGAGTCGAACCCCTGT
>CANKWU010000043.1 GCA_947487385.1 Spartobacteria bacterium | reverse complement strand
CTCGTCATGGTCGGCGATCCCGCTCAGATCGATAACCCCTACGTCGACCGCCGCTCCAACGGCCTCGTCCATACCCGCAACAAACTGCGCGGACATAAACTCACCGCCCATATCTCCCTCACCAAGGGCGAGAGGTCACCGCTTGCGGAAATGGGCGCGACGTTGATGTAGGAAGGGAGGCTGTTAGCCGTTAGCGGTTTAGGCTGTAAGCTATTAAGGCAGAGATCACGAAAGATTCTTAATATGGAACTCAGGAACTCAGGAGGGTGAAAACTAAAGAATATCGCACCCCTAACAGATGCGCAGCAACGGCCGGGCATGCAAAGGCGCGGAGAACGCAGAGGAGAGAATAATCAATCAGGAAGGAATTGCTTGATTTTACACTGATCCAGACCAAGCCTGCAGTAGGGCATATAGGGTAAAAGAACCGCTTTATGACTTACTGATTAACCCTCAAAAACATGGCCATGAAACCAAATTTCATACTTCCCGTAATCATGGTGCTAGTTATCAGTTCACGCTTCATGGAAGCAGAGTCGCCTAACGCGACACTTCCAAACGGATACATTATTATTCCCTCTTCCATCTCTCCGAATGGGCGATTCGGAGTTAGCACATATGATAATCTATCCAATTCACTTCCGGATAATGTCGATAACAACAAATTGATTGATCTGAAAACAGGATCTCTCCTCTGTGAGATCCCTAGTTGTGCATTGCCTAGACAGAATCGTGGGGGAATTTTACCAGCGCGCTGGTCAGTTGACGGGTCATTACTGCTATGGGAAGTAGAGGGCCGATGGCAACCTGATGCCCTCTTTTTAATTGGTTTAAAGAACGATAAAGTTGATTGGCAGTTGGATCTTCTTAAGACAGTTCAGAAAGCTATTCTCACTCGCACCAGCGCAGCAGAGGCTTTGAAGTATGCAGCGGCAAAGAAAAGGAACAAAGAGGACGGGAGCGCATTTCCTTATGGCTTCACTGTAAATGTCCGGGTAGAGGGAGATAAACCGAGAGGAGGAGGCTTAGAAGCAGTGAAAGGAAAACCCATCTCTCTTCCCTTTAAGGTTCATGCAGAGCTTACTTCAAACCCCAAAAATCTTGAATTCCTTAGCGATACCCAACTGGATTCTGAACTAGATGGGATCGTGGAAAAAAACGGCCGTTTTACGGTCACGAGTTTTCATCTCCGCAATCAACCATATCCAAATGCGTTGTCTGATTCTTGGCTTGGTCTGACGGATCCGATTGCTACAAAAAATACACCAATTGAATACGGGGATGAGGTTTCATTAAAGGGCAGCGTTTGCATGAAAAAGAATTTCTACATTCTCGTTTTAAAGAATCAGATCTCTATACCTGCTTCCGAAGATGCGCCGGCTATAACAAACGTATCCAGAATTAATCTCTTGGATTTCGATAAATGGCCTTTGCCTGAAAAGATATCAAGTGGGGGTATCTTAGAAAACTGTGAGATTTATGGAACTTTAGGATACGCTCATACCAACGACCAAATTCCACCTATCACACTCAAAACAAAGGGATATGGATACGGGGGTTAATTTTTCGATTCGGAGGGCATCATTTCAAGGCTTTCAAGTTTGGATGCCGCGCTAGGCGCGCTAGCGAAGCTGTAGTGAACTACTGCGAGCGAACTGCAACGCCGCGGGGCGCGGAAATCCCAAGCCTCTCCTAGGAATTGAGAACTCCGGGCATACAAACCCCCACCAACTCCGCGTCGGGATCATATTGCAGATAGGGCCCTAGCCATTTCTCGACTTCGGCAACGGGCATCCCCTTGCGCTTCGCATAATCCTCAATCTGGTCGCGACCGAGCTTGCCGACAGCAAAGTAGCGTGACTCGGGTGCGGCGAAGTAGAGGCCGGAAACCGAACTGGCGGGATTCATCGCAAGGCTCTCGGTGAGGGTGATCCCGGTGTGCTTGGTCGCATCGAGAAGGCGGAAGAGCTCCCACTTCTCGGTATGATCGGGCCCGGCTGGATAGCCTGCTGCGGGACGAATACCCCGGTACTTCTCTCTGATAAACTCCTCCTTGGTGAGGTTCTCTGTCTTGCCAAAGCCCCAGAGATCCCGGCATTGCTTATGGAGCCACTCAGCAGCGGCCTCGGCGAAGCGATCGCCGATCGCCTTTACTAGTAGGGAAGTATAATCGTCATGATTATTCTGGAAGGAATCGGCATATTCCCCGACCTCGGGACCCGCCGTGACGGCAAAGCCTCCAATGGTATCGATCCGACCGGAATCCCGGGGCGCAATGAAGTCGGCCAGAGAGTAGTTCGGTTGGCCGGCCGGCTTCTTATTCTGCTGGCGAAGCATATGAAACTTGCCGATCACTGATGAGCGCTGCGTGTTAGCATAGAGTTCGACATCATCTCCTACTCTGTTTGCGGGCCACAAGGCGCAGACTCCGCGGACGCGGAACCTTTTCTCCTTCACGATTGTCTCGAGAACCTTAAGGGCATCCTGATGGAGCTCTGTTGCCTGAGCACCGATCTCAGGATCAGAGAGAAGGCCGGGATAGCGGCCCCTCATCTCCCAGGCTGCAAAGAATGGTGACCAGTCGAAGTACTCCACCAACTCGGCCAGCGGTATCTCGTCAAAGGTCAGCACACCCGTTTTCTCAGGCACGGCAAGATCCGCCTTAGCCCAGTCGATCGGAGTGATATTCTCCCGAGCAACGTCGAGGGGAAGAAGATCCCCCTTGGCCCGCTTGCCAGCATGCTCCTCGCGAAGTCGCTTGTGATTCGCCTCAACCTGGAGGTGATAAGCATCTTTCCTATCCTCGGAGAGCAGTTCCGCCGCAACTCCGACCACTCGGGAGGCATCGAGCACATGAATAACGGGATGCTGGTATTCCCCCGCGATCTTCACTGCGGTGTGGGCCGGGCTCGTGGTGGCTCCCCCGATCAGCAGAGGGAGATCGAAATTGGCACGTTTCATCTCCCGGGCGACATGGACCATCTCGTCGAGGGAGGGGGTAATAAGGCCGCTCAGACCGATAATGTCGACTTTGTGCTCCTTGGCCGCGGCCAAGATTTTATCGCATGGCACCATGACTCCAAGGTCGACCACTTCGTAGCCGTTGCAGGCAAGGACGACGCCGACGATGTTCTTGCCGATGTCGTGGACATCCCCCTTGACCGTGGCCATGAGAATCTTTTTTGCAGAACTGGTATCAGATGCGGCCGCTTTCTCGGCCTCCATGAAGGGGGTGAGGAAGGCGACCGCCTTCTTCATGACTCGTGCGCTCTTCACAACTTGAGGCAGGAACATTTTGCCCACCCCGAAGAGATCGCCGACAATCCGCATGCCGTCCATGAGAGGACCCTCGATGACCAGCAGGGGACGCCCCAGTTTCACGCGGGCCTCCTCGGTATCCTCGTCGATGTAGTCAACGATCCCCTTGATCAGGGCGTGCTGAAGACGTTCCTCGACGGTGCCGGAACGCCAAGCCTGCTCGGCCTTCTGTTCCTTGGGATCTCCACCCACGGCTTTTAGCCCCTCCGCATAATCGACCAGGCGCTCGGTGGCGTCCGGACGTCGGTTCAGGAGCACATCCTCCACCATGATGAGGAGCTCCGGCTTGATCTCCTCGTAGACCTCGAGCATGCCTGCATTCACGATCGCCATGTCGAGACCCGCACTGATGGCGTGATAGAGGAAGGCGGAGTGCATCGCCTCACGCACTGGGTTATTACCACGGAAGGAGAAGGAGATATTGCTAAGTCCCCCGCTAGTCTTGGCGCCTGGAAGTGTTGCCTTGATTTCTCGGACAGCCTCGATGAAGTCGACGGCGTAGTTGTTGTGCTCCTCGATCCCGGTGGCGACCGTCAGGATATTTGGGTCGAAGATGATGTCCTCTGGGTCGAATCCGATCTTGTCCACGAGCAGGCGATAGGCGCGGGTGCAGATACGCACCTTGTCCTCCTTGGTAGCGGCCTGACCCTCCTCATCGAAGGCCATGACGATCACTGCGGCGCCGTAGCGCTGGGCCAGACGGGCCCGCTTCAGGAAGGTCTCCTCTCCATCCTTGAGGCTGATGGAGTTGAGGATGGATTTACCCTGGAGACACTTGACTCCCTTTTCGAGGACCGACCACTTGGAACTATCGATCATGATCGGCACACGGCTGATCTCTGGATCGGCGGCCAGGAGGTTCAGGAAGGTCTCCATGACCGCTTCGCTGTCGAGCATCCCCTCGTCGACGTTCACATCGAGGATATTGGCACCGCTCTCGACCTGCTGGCGCGCCACCGAGAGGGCCGTCTCGTAATCGCCGGCTATAATGAGCTTCGAAAACTTCGGCGAACCGGTGACGTTAGTCCTTTCACCGACCATCATGAAGGAGCTTCCTTTCCCGATGATGAGGGGCTCAAGGCCGCTGAGGCGTAATGCTGGGGTGCGTGTCATGGTTTGCGGGGAGGATGGAGGCGAACGGCCTCGGCTATGGCTGCAATATGCTCCGGAGTGGAACCACAGCATCCGCCAAGTAAATTGATCCATCCTTGGGCGGCAAAGTCCCCCACTAGGGCAGCCATCTCTGCAGCAGTCTGATCGTAGCCGCCGAAGGCATTTGGTAGGCCGGCGTTCGGATAACAGCTGATGTAGCAGTCGGCGATGTTCGAAAGCTCCTCAATATAGGGACGCATTTCAGCTGCACCGAGGGCGCAATTGATTCCTACAGCCAAGGGCTTGGAATGGCGCACGGAGTTCCAGAAAGCCTCCACGGTCTGACCCGAGAGCGTACGGCCCGAGGCGTCAGTGATCGTCACCGAGAGGATGATAGGCCAGCGCATCCCGCGTTTTTCAAAGACCTCCTCGCAGGCGAAGATCGCGGCCTTCAGATTCAGCGTGTCAAAGACCGTCTCCAGCAAGAGGAGATCGACTCCACCGTCGAGCAATGCTTCGATCTGCTCGGCGTAGGAAATCACGAGCCCATCGAAGTTGACGGCTCGGTAGCCCGGATTGTTCACATCTGGCGACATGGAGGCCGTGCGGTTAGTTGGCCCCACCGCCCCTGCCACAAAGACACGCCGTCCCGGATTAGCGGCCATGAACTCATCAGCGGCTTCGCGAGCCACCTTGGCCCCGGCAAGATTGATCTCCCTGACGGCACCTTCCAGCCCGTAGTCGGCCTGGGAGACAGTTGTGGTGCTGAAGGTATTGGTCTCGACGACATCGCTTCCCGCATCGAAGTAGCCTCGATGGATTCCCTTGATCACGTCGGGACGCGTGATGGAGAGAATATCGTTGTTGCCCTTTAGGTCATGCCCGTGATTCTTGAAGCGTTCTCCCCGAAAGTCCTCCTCGGTCAGCGGGTGACGCTGGATCATCGTTCCCATCGCGCCGTCGAGTAGGGCGATCCTACGGGTGAAAAGCTCTCTTAAGAGGGCATCCGATTCGTGATTGGGAAGGGTAGTGATCATCAAACGCGCGGCATTACAGATTGGAGAGGGAGTCAGGTAATGTTACAGGTTGATGATGCTGGAATCCATTGAAACAATCATGGTAGCAGGAAAAGAAATCTCTGTTTTTCTGCCGACTTCCTACAGCCAAACTCCTGGCCGGAAATTTCCCATTCTGCTGATGCTGACTCCTGGTCTGAAGGCCCAGGAAGCGATTGGCAAACTTCATGTGGAAGGGGAGTTGCCGGAGATGATCGTGGCGGAGGTTCTTGCATCCGAAGCTCATGCCGACCCCGTTGATCCGATTGCGATCATGGCGGGGCTTGCGGAACGCTTTCGATTGCTCGATTCCCCTTCGGCTCGTTGGATCGGAGGAACGGGGCATGCAGGATTGGCGGCCTTTCGTACTCTGCTCGATCATCCGGATCTCTTTGGTGCAGCATGCTGTCTCTCGACCTCGTTCGAGGGCGTGGAGGGCGCTCCTCCGCCCCACTCTCCGATGCTGCTCCATCTGGAGGAAAGGGAGTCTCTTACCGCGGGCAACCGCATCTATTTCGACTATGGCACAATCGGTCTGGATGAGTGCTATGAGCCTTACCATCGTGATCTCGGAGCCATCCTCCGCGGTAGGGGCTGGAAGGACGGGGATGACTTCCAAATCCATCGCCACACGGGTGGATCCCAAGAGATCACTTCTTGGCAGCAGAGAATCCGTCCTGCGCTCCATTGGCTTGCGCGGAGATGACATCAGGTCGTCACTCTTTGACTAAAAGCAGAGCGGGCTAGTACTCGCTCCACCTCAACAAAGCAGGTCGCAAACAGAAGATCACCCACGAGACTATTGCGGAAGAAGACCCAGGTGGGCGGATAGCCGGGAAGGCCTGTGGTCTGTGACTGGATCCATCCTGCGAAATTCTGAGGATAAGCCGCTAGTCCGAGCCAGCTTCCGGTATTGCTGATGAGATAGAAGGCAATCGAAGCGGCTAAGGTTCCGGCAAGAATCGGAAGCAGTCCGCCACGTCGTTCACGGATCATCCAGCCCAGACCAACGGCAATCAGATAACCGGGCAAGGTCCAGAGAAGCTGGGAGGAGACCACGGGCATTCCATAGTGGACATTAAGCAGGGCATCTGAAACTAACAGAGCCACAATAGGTACCAACAATCCCAGCCAACCGGGGATGAAAACCGCTCCGCAAAGGGCCGCGGCCATTAGGGGAGCAAAATTCGGCAAGCTCTCAGGAGCTAAATCAACCCGGATAAGCCGAAAGAAGATTCCTGTAAGCAGAAGGATCAACGTAAGAAGAATCGAAAATGGAGTGGTGTGAGGAAGGTTCATTTACTGAGGCCTGATAAGGGAGGGGTCTAGCCTGCCAATATTGGCACCAGGCATCCGGGAATCAAGTGTTCCGGCCATCATCGGAAGATATCCCGCCGATCCGTCGGCATACCCCACCATCGCCTGCCCTCCCACGCGGAAGTGGACGGTTCTTTCGGTGGTGTTGAAATAGTAGAATTCTTCCACCATGGGCTTTCTTGCCGAAGCGGGTGCTTGGAACGTGTTCACCTGGGCGCAGGTGGCGAAAACAGGGATCTTCCCGGAGCGCACGAGTGCCAATTGGTTCCTTCCCTGAAGAAGAAGATTGTAGCCGTAGGCGAAATGAGTAGATCCGTATTTCGGCTTGAAAGTGGTCCCTGCGCGCGCAAAAGAAGGGTCCTTGGACATTCCCCCTGATGCCGCAATGTAAGGGCCAAGAGGGCCTTGATTGAGATCGAGCCAACGCTTCCCTTCTGGCGCACTCATGCTAGCCGTTGACTCAAAACCGAACCACCACTGGGTGCCGCCGTTCGTGCTGACCCTGTAAGGCCAAAAGGTCATGTTGTTCTCGGCTAGGTAGGACTGGGCGGCGGCATTGAGCTGAGCGATGGAATGGGCGCTCGTGGCCCCTGTCGAGGAGGCAAAAACGCTTTGCGTCGCAGGGATCAGGATAACCCCCAACACTGCCACGATCGATATCGTGACAAGCAACTCGGTAAGGGTGAAGGCAGCACATGTCTGCTTCATAACCGCTTCCCCCCGCCCCAACGAAGGTAAAGAAACATCCCTCCCGCAACTAAAGAAAGGAGGGCAAGCGACGATGGTTCGGGTATGGGAAGAGGCGCTTCTCCACTGTAGGTACCGAATGTCACTGGCTGAACGATCCCATTTACATCGGTGTAGTAACTGGTGTCGCCAGCGGCTCCGGTATAGGAAAAAGGGCTGAGTGTCCATCCATCGTAGGAACCGTTTTGCAGCCAGCGAGTGTCATAATTTGCCGGCGAAACCACCCAGGATAACGGAGAGGGATTGAAGGAGAAATCGCTGTTATCCCCCCACGGAACGTGCGCGCTTCCGCCCATGATCCAGTAAGCCCAAACAGGGCTCGAAAGAGGATCGGTAGTTGAGGAATTTGAGCCGATGGAAAAGGTGGCTATAAGACCGTAGGCACCAGTCGTGTAACCCAATGCATAGGATGTGGAGGCCGATTCTTTGATGACACCTTCCAGCAGATCCGTTCCAGACCAAGGAAAACCTGATGAGTTTGTTTCTCCATTATAGCGCCAGGCATAGATGATTGGCGCAGGACTCAGTGTCGATTCATTGAATACCAAATAAGAGACATTGGCTCCGCTACCCAAATTCACGGTGATCGGTTCCTGAGCGGTAATGACTGCAGCCGTAGCATTTATTGACGCCAACAAAATCAACCCACAGAAAAAAATTAGCCGCTGGATCGACAGTTGAATCAACATATTTGAATCTTATGATATGTTTTATCTGGGTCAATGCTTTTTCATCTTTTTAGAAAAAACGTCCTATCTCCCTTGATCTAGAAAGCGATTTGGCTTCCGGATCACTTCGATCGGCCTGAGGATCTCAGCACGTACTGGGACGATGCCGTCTTTGGTCATGTCGAGTTTCTTGGCGGCAGCGATACTCAGGTCAAGAATGCGCCCTTTGGCATAGGGGCCACGGTTATTAATCCGGACAATGACGCTTTTCCCATTTCTGAGATTAATAACGCGAACCATTGAGTTGAAAGGGAGATGCTTATGCGCAGCCGTGCAATCTCCGGCATGGTAGTGCTCCCCGCTGGCCGTGAGCCTTCCGATCCAGCGACCACCATAATAGGAGGCCTTGCCGGTCTCGATAGAACGTGGCACGGGATCGTAGAGAGCAACCCCAGGCGACAACGATGGGGCCAAAGAAGCACAGCCGGTCATCATCAGAATGACCGCCGATACTAAAATCAAATTCGGCGCAGGAGAGAAGCGCATCGGGGTATGAAGCACGGACATGGAAAGGCGTGCAAGCACGGATACACATGATACGATGCACGAATTCCTATCGCCTACGCATGAGCAAGCATTCCAAAAAAGGGCACTCTTCCAGTGCGCAATCACGCAAAGAATCGAAGAAGGTGAGCGAAAATCTGGCCGAGGCAATTTCCTTTATCACAAGGTTCGCCTCCGCGCCGACAAATATCGGAGCAGTCTTCCCGAGTTCCCGTGACCTCGCTGAGGCGATGCTGCAAGGCATCGAATTTGAGCCGGGGGATGTTGTGGTAGAGTACGGCCCGGGGACTGGAGCCTTCACCGAGTTGCTCCTGGAACGTCTACCCGAGGGGGCTGAGTACCTTGGCATCGAACTTGACTCTCATTTTCATGGTCATCTGACCCGACGTTTTCCTGGGCGTCATTTTCACCACGGCTCCGCTGCTGAGATCCAGACTCTTCTCCAGGGAAAAGGTTTGGGCAAAGCACGATTGATTCTTTCTGGATTACCCTTCGCCAGCATGCCTCTCCACGTTCAGGAACTGATTCTTACGGCCACGCGTGAGGCTCTTCACGAAGATGGCACATTCCGGACATTCACTTACCCCATCTGCTGGTACATGACAGGAAGCCAGCGGTTCCGTAAAGTTGCTCTTAATCATTTCGACAACCATCACAAGAGCAGGACTGTTCATCGCAACCTGCCCCCCGCAAAGGTCCTCAGCTACTCGAAGCCGGTTAGGAAGAAATAAGCCACTCAAAAAAGTGGCTGCCTCGCATGGATTCGAACCATGACAAGCAGATCCAGAAACTGCTGTGCTACCGTTACACCACAAGGCAGTGGTAAAAAACTTAGTGAATCAGAATGCCCTTACTGGATCAGGGTTTCAAGCCTTTGCTTTACGATTACCATCCAAAACGCCGATAAAGGAGGAAACTTCAGAGATCGATCCGAACTTTGGGTAGACATGACGGGCCGCCACGGTCTTGTCGCGGGTCATCCCAGTCACTCTGCTCAGACCACGTTCCTGAAGGGCCGCAAGGGATGCTTGAAGAAGATGGGAGCCGATCCCTCGGTTTCGGTATTCCGTTGTGACCATGGGGCCGCTGACAAGGTGATTCGCTGAATCAGGATCGGGGTTCAAAAGCGATGCGGCAATAAGCCTACTCCCTTTCTGAATGACGAGACAGAGTGGCTCGCTCTCGTTGAAAAGCCTGCCTAACGTCGAGGTAAGGTAACGCTCTGCCATGGCATAGGAATCGTTCCAGGAAGAATCCATTGCCAGTGAAAGGAGAATTGTCTGCAGGACCTCCTCTCCCTCCTCACGTTTGGCCAAGTGAATCAAATCTCCACTTGAGAAAGAGGGGGCGAGGGATGGCACTGATGACAGCGACCAAGAAAAACGCCTCCAAGGTGAGTCATGACGGCGAATCATGGGACTGGCTTCAACCATTGAATCAGATGAAAAGCGAACGGGAAAACGAGACAAAAAGGAAGATGCGGTCGCACGTAAAGCCATCTGAGGAGGGTCATTGAGCGAAAGGCAAAACCACGCTCAGGTCAACGGATTTATTGTGACCGTGGAGTTTGGTCTGTTTCATTTTCCAAATCATGTTTGATGATAAAGGCAAAAGCTGAGAAGTTATTCTCTCCCATTTATCCACTTGATCGTACCATTCTGTTGAGCATTCAAACCCCGCCTCCTTTGTCCGAATCCCATCGTCCCAACCATGAATGCGGCGTCTTCGCCGTTTTCGGCCATAAGGATGCGCCCCTGCTAACCTATTACGGACTCTT
>CANKWU010000042.1 GCA_947487385.1 Spartobacteria bacterium | reverse complement strand
AACCGGGTCAATGTTACCATCCACACTCCTGATCGTCAGCCCGGAGAGGCACCCATCCGCCCTGATCAGTTGGAGGCCATCAAGTCCATCTCTCATGACTTTGATCTGAGCCAGGTGAGTGAGTTTGGCGAGGTGCAGGCTGAGAGCCTTCTCAGTCAGCTCAAGCAACAGCAGAGGGAGGCTTCTAAGACCCTACTCAAGAAGTTCTATGCCTATCACGGCCACGCCGTCCCGGATGACTTCATCGACCGCTGCTACGACAATCCGAAAGAGCCCATCACAGTGATCTATGATAGGAGTGAAAAGGGAGGTTGTCTGGCGACACTTGGCTACATCTTTATTCTTTGGCTGTTTTTCCATTTTCTGGCGGTATTTCTGAGGTTCTTCCTCTGAGGGCATTCGCTCCTCGTCAGATCACACTCTGACCGTTATCTGTCAGACACCGTTTTCCCATCCACTAATGGCTCGTTCCAAGAAATCTACCTTCTCCAAGGACTCCTCAGCCAATCTCGGCTTCAAGGCAAAGCTATGGCTCGCTGCGGACAAAGCAAAGACTCACCGCTGGCAGTGAGCGAAGCGAAAGACAATCTCCGAAAGGTTGACGTCCATGTCTGCAACCCCTGAACAAAGCGCTCGCCTGCAAATCGACGCTCAACTGAGCGCCGCCGGTTGGACCATTCAAGACATCGCCACTCTCAATCTATCCGCCTCCCGTGGAGTCGCCGTCCGGGAAATGCAATCGATGGGTGGCCCGGCTGACTACATCCTCTTCGTCGATGGCAAGGCCCTCGGCATCGTCGAAGCCAAGAAAGAAGGCACCACGCTCTCCGCCGTCGCCGAGCAATCCGCCCGCTACACCACTGCGAAAAACTGGATTCCCCAGCGCTGGGCCGATCCCTTGCCCTTCACCTACGAGACCACCGGCATCGAAACCAATTTCCGCGACCAGCGCGACCCGGATTCCCGCTCCCGCCCCGTCTTTGCCTTCCACACGCCCGAGCACCTGCTCGAACTCGTTCAGCAGCCCAGCACACTCCGCAAGCGTCTCCGACATCTGGAATTCGTCCATCCTCTGAATGAAACCGGCCTTCGCGAATGCCAGATCGATGCCCTCTCAAGCCTTGAGAAATCCCTCGCCGAGAACCGCCCGCGAGCGCTCATCCAGATGGCCACCGGCTCCGGCAAGACCTTCACCGCGGTCACCCAAGCCTACCGCCTCATCAAGCACGCCGGGGCCAAGCGCATCCTCTTCCTCGTCGACCACGGCAACCTCGGCCGCCCGACCGTTAACGAATTCCAGCAATTCACCACCCCCGACGACGGCCGCAAATTTACGGACCTCTACAACGTCCAGATGCTTGGACCTGGCGGCATCGATCCCGTCTGCAAGGTCACCGTCTCTACCATCCAGCGCCTTTACTCCCAACTCTCCGGCAACGCCGCCTTCGACGACGAGGCCGACGAGCACTCCGGTTATGAAAGTGGCTTCGGCGTCTCGCCGCAGTCTTCATCACCGCTGGAAGTCCGCTACAATCCCAAGATCCCCACCGAGTCCTTTGACTTCGTCATCGTCGACGAGTGCCACCGCTCCATCTACAACCTGTGGCGGCAGGTCATCGAATACTTCGACGCCTTCCTCATCGGCCTCACCGCCACTCCAAGCAAGGCCACCCTCGGATTCTTCGACCGCAACCTCGTCACCGAGCCGAGCGGAGCGAGACAGACTGCCCGCAGGGGCTGCCCGAAGGGGCGGCGCGGGGGCGCCGATCAATACCCCTACGTGCAGGCCGTAGCCGATGGCGTGAACGTCGGCTACGACATCTACCGGATCAAAACCGAAGTCTCCGAAAAAGGCGTCACCGTCAAGGCGGGGCATGACTATCAGAAACGCGACCGCCTCACCCGCGCCAGGCGTTGGGAAATCCAGGAAGCCGAGGAGACCTATCAGAAAACCCAGCTCGACCGCTCCGTCGTCGTCCCCGATCAGCTTCGCACCGTCATCAAAACGTTCCGGGAAAAACTCTTCACCGAGATCTTCCCCGACCGCCCCGCCCGTGCTAAGGCCATGGGCCTCGACGAACCCTGGGTGCCCAAGACCCTCATCTTCGCCAAGGACGACAGCCACGCCGAGGACATCGTCGACATCGTCCGCAAGGAGTACGGCAAGGGAAACGACCTCTGCAAAAAGGTCACCTACCGCGCCAGCGGGAAATCTGAGGATATTAATAGAAACGTCCACCAATACCGCTTCCTACCTCTTCCACAGGTTTTGCGCGTTGCAAAGCCATGACAGCAGACCAATTTGTTCCACTCAACCGCACTTTCCGCGAAGTGGGTGAAGATGATATCAGCTCGGATAGCTTAGATTCCGAGCTTGACTGGTATTTTTGGGAAGATCGTAAAAAAACAGGCTGGATTGATCTGGAGCAACGGTTCCGCACTGTTATCTTGGCGGAAGGCGGCGCAGGAAAGACCCGTGAGTTGCAAGAACGCTGTCGCACCCTGCGGCAAGAGGGGAAGTCGGCTTGGTTCATCGAGCTCGAAATGTTGGCGGATGATAGCATTGAAGACCTACTTGATCTTAACCGTCAGCTTTCTGATTTCATCGATTGGAGGGATTCGTCGTGCCAACCTGCTTGGATCTTCCTTGATGCGGTCGACGAGCTTAAACTCAGGGATGGCGATTTTCGGAGAGCTCTGTTCCGCTTGCGAAGCTCCATTGGAGCTGCTCATGACCGGGCTCACATCATCATCTCATGCCGTCCCAGTGACTGGGACAAGATCGATATTGGATACTTCTCGGAACAACTTCCCGCGCCGAAAGTTTTCGATAGGGTCCCGCAATCAGGCGCAGACGAACGTCCCAATGTGTCGGCTGAAGAGCGATTTCTAGCACCCTTGAAGGGTAACCCTGGTATGAACTCGGACAATACAAACGAGGAAATAAGTGGGGATGATGATGCCAAACCAGAAGAATTGAAGATTTTTAAACTACGGAGTCTGACTCGACTTCAGGTAGAACAGTTTACGGTTAATCGATCCCCCGAAATTGCTAGTGAATTCCTGAAGGCGATTGAGGAAGATGACCGCTGGGCATTTGCGAGGCAGCCGCAGGATCTTCTGGAGCTTCTAGCCCTCTGGCAGCAAGAGAAGGGAAGACTGGGTACTTACAAACAACAGCATGAGGCATTCTTACTCTCATCCCTACGAGAGCGTGATGGGCGACCTGGAGAAATTTCTCAGATATCGCAGCAGATCGCTCGGGAAGGCGCAGAGCGCTTGTCTCTTTCACTTGCACTCTCCAAAAAGAGAACTTTACTCAACGTATCTGAGGAAGTCTCTGTTGCCAGCACAACTGCAAGTGTATGCCCCCGAGAATTGCTGCAGGATTGGCCTTCACCGCAGATCAAATCCTTACTTCGACTGCGAACATTTGATCCGCCGTCCTACGGTAGAATTAAATTTCATCGCCGAGATCTGCAAGAGTATCTAGCAGCGGGCCGATTGCTTCATCTCGCCAAGTCGGGTAATGATTCAATGGAGAAACTCCGGGCTCTTCTGTTTTCGAATGCACATCCTGAAGGGGAGATCCTACTCCCAACCATGAAAGGAATTGCGGTATGGATTGCCTCTGATTCGAGTGAATTCGGATCTCGTGTGAGATCCAGAATCATCAATATTGAGCCGGAACTGTTGCTTGCGGATGGCGATCCAGAACATCTACCCATTTCTTCCAAAATCGCGATTCTCGAACGAATTGTGGAGTTGCATTCGGGGGGCAATCGCAGGTCACTTTCGTATTCTCCTGCATCACTGAAGCGATTTGCAGAACCGGAACTAGCGCCGGCTATTACAAAAATAATTGAGTCAGATAAAAAATCAGAACCAGTGGTTAGCTTGCTATTGGCTCTGGTAAAAGAAGGCAGAATCGCGGGATGCTCGGAGATGCTTGCCGTAATGGCGATTACACCTGAATACTCGAATCACTGGCGGGCTTTGGCAGTGATGGGGCTGGTTGCCTGCGAGAAAAAAGAGGATCTCATTGAGATTGTTCGGAAGATCCTTAATAGGCCTCAAGACTGGCCTGCCGCACTACTAGCTGACATCGTAGATGAGCTCGCCCCAACTTATCTTTCGGTTAGCCAGCTCAGTAGTGTGCTTCTGTCTATTGATAAAAGGGGCGGTGATGCTTCACCCGATTTCTCACAGCCAATTCAACGATTGGCTGACAAGATCGATGGTAGTGCGACCATGGCGTCTGAGCTGAAGTCAGCTTTGGCGTCATTGATTTTGGAAAATCAATTGCCGGGATCCGCCCATTACCATCCACTTAGTCGCTGGTCTTGTCTATCGCCCGCCCTGGAAACGCTTTGCCTTACCTGCGAAAATTCCGCAGTTGCTCCCAAGGATAAGGAGGAATTCTTCGACTGCTTGACCGCTATTTGGTTCCGGCCAGAACGCTACTATGACACAACCAAGGTCGAGAAGTTGGTCGAGCATGTCACTGGCGCAGGACTCCAGAGGAGCCTTCTCTTCCAATGGGAGCTAGAGTATGCGCTGAACAACTTTCCATCTAAACCCAATGAACCGATGGTAGTTCGTCGCTCGCTTGTCAGAGCCTACACACAGAAGGATACATCGTGGCTTGAGGAGCTTGTAAAGTCAGAAAGGCTCGATGTTCGTATTCGATTGAGCGCATTGTTGGAAAGAATTCGTCTATGGAACGCGCAAGGAAGACCTCAGGCAGATCAGGGTGCACTTAGAGAACTCGGAGGCGATGGTGGTGTCATTGATGCACATATAGAGGCCTACCTCGCTCCAAGAAACCCATCTCCGGAGGAAAAAGAGTGGGAGGCGATAAGTCGCAAGCAGGAGAATAAAGAGGAGAAACGCCTCAAAGGCTGGTTAGAATGGCGACAGAAGCTTCTCGATGATCCTCGAGGTGGCTTCGCAGCGGGGATTCTGCCCCACAATCGACACCTTCTTTTAGAATGGTTGATGGCGGACAATGGAAGGAACGGCTCGTACTTGGTTTGGGGTGGCGGCCGGGGGATAGCTGCCGCATTCTCTGAAGGCGTTAGGGAAGCTGCAGGTGCGATATTCACTGACTACTGGCGAGAGGCAGAGGTGCGAACATATAGTGAACAAGAGGGCGAACGCTCGACTACCAAGTATTCCTGGATCTATGCACTAACCGGTGTTTCAATAGAATCGGAGACTCCCGGCTGGGCAACTCGTCTCAGCGAGGACGACGTTCGGCAGGCGACCCGGATAGCAATGGTTGAGATCAATGGTCTAGCCAGCTATCTAGAACAACTTATTCACGACAGGCCACAGCAAGTCAAAGAAGTCTTGTGCGGGGAGTTCGCAGCTCAGTGGGCCAAGCGCTCCGAGGTCTCATATTTACCTCTGTTGCAGAACGCGGCAAATGGAAGTCCTGCACTTAAAAGTCTGTTGCTTGATACAGCCATCGACCGTTTGCTGGAATGGACTAACCCTTCTGATCTCTCAGGCGAAGCCTTCGGTTGGGTAAATAATCACCTTTCACAGTTGATCCGAGTCATCCAAAGTTCTTGGCAAGAACTTTCGCAAGAGCAACTAAGTGCGATTCATAACCTGTGCGATAAAACATTACGTAAGGATCCTGAGTCGAAGTTCTCCCCGGTGTGGTTGCGCCTGCTATTCAACATGGATCTTAACATAGCCATCGGGCTTTTGGAGAAAACTATTGATACTCATCCGCTCCCAGACCGAAAAGATGCAGCAGTTCGATTTTTCGCCAACTTATTCGGTGATAGACATATGCCGATCAGACTTGGCTCAGCAGGCGCGAGTCCAAGCCCTGTGCACCTTGCTCGCCTAATCCAGATCGCGTACAAACATGTTGTTCCTACGGAAGATCACAAGAGACCTTCGGGCGTCTGCTATACACCTGATGATCGCGACGATGCGGAGGGAGTGCGTTCATCGCTAGTGAACCAATTGATCGAGATTGACGGGCCTGTGGCGGATCGGGAGATTGAGAGACTAGCATCCAGTAGTGAATGCGCATCGATTGCTGAATACCTTCGAGCCAGACAGCGCGTGAAGCTCGAGAATAGAGCTGATCGGATCTACTCGATCGCTGAGATTTCAGAGATTGAGAATCGTTTCGAGTCTGCACCTCGAGATCGTGATTCACTCTATCGTGTGATGATGGCGAGACTTGATGATCTACAAGATTATCTGGATACGGATGATTTTGTCCCGTTGCTTACGCTTCAGCGAATCGACAGTGAGGAGGAGATGCAACGGGCTATGGCAATGCTGCTAAAACACTCCTCAAATGGCATCTACGAAATCTTTCGAGAGCCTGAAGTGAAGGGACGAAAGCGCACAGATATTCAGTTTTGCGTTCCCGGTTTTGATGTCCAGTCAGTGATCGAGATCAAAGTTGGAGAGAAGCCAGCATGGAAGGTTGATGCGCTTTTGAATGCCCTAGAAGACCAACTTGTAAATCGATATTTACTGCAGCGTAATCGTAAGGCTGGATGCTTCCTAATAACATATGGCGGACATGTTTCGGAGTGCTCGAAGTGCGGAGATGGATTCAAGCCTCGAAAAAAATGGAAAGATCCGGATTCAGGCCAACTCCTAGATTTTCAGGGACTAATTGAACGTTTAAGAGCCCGCGCAAAAGAAATTGAAGACGAACACAACGGAGAAATCCGCCTTGGTGTATTCGGGCTGGATCTACGTGATCCGATTTCGCGGAAGCCTGCGGCACCGGCGGCACCGGCGGCTTCCTGCTCGCCGCCCACGACTTCATCTCCCAGCACAACAAGCTCAGCAAGCCGGAGATGAAGCACCTCCGCACCCAGGCCCTGCGCGGCACCGACATCGTCCCCGGCGTCGTCAGCCTCTGCGCGATGAACCTCTACCTTCACGGCATCGGCTCCACCGCCGACGCCAACGACCCGCCCATCGACCGCGCCGACGCCCTCGCCCAGCCCAGCGGCAGGAAGTTCGACATGATCCTCGCCAACCCGCCCTTCGGCAAAAAAGGCGGCTACACCATCGTCGGCGACGACGGCAAGATCAGCACCGAATGCCCCAGCGCGTTAGCGCATCATCAAAGGCGAAGCCACACCGCATGGCCGACCACAAGTCGGCAAAAGCAGGAATACGAGCGCGACGAGTTGCGGCGATGCCGCTATGCCAGATTGCCTTCAGTTCGTGATAGAGGCCGCCATCGCGGCCGCGCGTTCTGGGCCACCACCGCGAACAAACAGCTCAACTTTCTCCAGCACATCGTCAGCGAACTCAAGGTCGGCGGCACCGCCGCCGTCGTCCTCCCCGACAACGTCCTCTTCGAAGGCGGAGCCGGCGAAACCATCCGCCGCGAACTGCTCAAACGCTGCAACGTCCACACCCTCCTGCGCCTCCCCACCGGCATCTTCTACGCCCAAGGCGTGAAGGCCAACGTCCTCTTCTTCGAGCGCAAGGAAGCCAGCGAAAAGCCCTGGACCAAAGACCTCTGGATCTACGACCTCCGCACCAACCAGCACTTTTGCCTTCCTTCGTCAGGCTCTGCGGAGTCGCTTCGCGGATCTTCTTTTTCTATTGCCGCAAATGCGGCAGGGCAGTCCCTCAAGACCAACCCGCTGGCGAACAAGGATCTCGACGACTTCAAAGCCGTCTATCACCCCGGAGCCTTCGCCAAGCGCAAGGAAACCGAGCGATTCAAGAAATTCACCTACGCCGAGATCGTCGCCAGAGACAAAGCCAACCTCGACATCCTCTGGCTCAAGGATGACAGCCTCGAAGACAGCGAAAATCTTCCCGCTCCTGCCGTCTTAGCCGCCGAGATCGTCGAAAGCCTAGAAGCCGCCCTCGAAGAGTTCCGCGCGGTGGAGGCTGAGCTAGATTCGACAATGTAAAATTATGGCCGTTCCATCCTACCAAGAGTTGATGCTTCCTGTTCTCACAGTTCTTGCCGATCAGGGCTCTATGAAGACTTCTGAATGTGCAGAACGAGTTGCAACCAAATTAGGGCTTTCGGAAGAAGACCGTTTAGTAATGCTTCCAAGCGGATCACAACGATTGATTGTCAATCGAACCGGATGGGCGGCGTGGTACATGATGCAGGCAGGTCTGGTTTCGCGTCCCAGTCGCGGGGTCATTCAGGCAACGGAAGAGGGGAAGCTTCTCCTCGCGAAGAAACCTCCTGTAATCAACAACAAACTGCTTCAAACGTATCCACTCTTCATTGCAAAAATGAAGAAACAAACCCCAGAGCCAGGGGTTACACATAGCGAAGAGTACACGGAGCAGGATCAACCTCCGGATGAGCAGATCGAATCCGCATTTTCACAACTCAACGAGTCCCTTGCCTCTGAGTTGCAGGATCATCTGTTAAAGAAGGATCCATTTGACAAAGCATTCGACCATGGCATCCGTTATTCCCTCGTTCTCGAAGAGCAGATGGACATCAAAGAGATCCCTGGGATGCTGGCGATCAAGGGCGGCAACGAGTTTGCCACCGTAGAGCTCCGCATGGGTCAGCGTGGGTACCCGAAGTTCTGCGAGGAAGAGATCTGATGCGCTCTTGGTGAGGGAACGATGCTCAACAGGGTGGACTGTCCCGCGAAGAACGGTGTTCACCTCGATCTTGACCATGGAGGTTTCGTCCTCGATCACGAGCTTGGTGTCTCCCATCTCGTTGTTGCCAATCTTTCGAATGGAGAGGCCTGTTTTGTGAAGGCTGTCACTGACCTTCTGGAGCCCCGCCGTGATTGCGCTAAGGGCCTCGGCTCTCGGGAGTGTGTGATCGATAAAGACCAGATCGAGGTCGACGGAGAGACGTGGCATGTCCCGCACAAAGAGATTAATGGCTGTGCCACCCTTGAGAGGAAAGAGATCTCCCGCGAACACGTCGGGGGCAACCCTGAGCAGGAGCCGGACGGTATCGATGTAGGATTTATCCATGCTTGAGTGTCAGTAGGGTGCCGTCCTTCATCCGACTGATCCAGCGGCTTTTACTGCCAGTGGGGATCTTGTGAGCTTTCAGGAGCTGCTCGACATCCACGACACCGGTTTCCCGAGCCCAGGAGAGGAAGAGCCGCACGGTCTTCACGCTCGTGCAGGAGTTAAGCAGCTGTCCCAGCACCTCGGTCCGGAGGTTTCGGAGTCCTTCGAAGAGGTTGCGAGCTTCTTCAAGATCCTCCCGAGTGCCAGCCTCGAAGAGCAGTTCCAGGATCGCCCGTTCAGGGACGGAGACCTTCAGGTTGTCCAAGACTCCCACTGGAGTGGAGATGGTGTCAGAGTTGAGCGAGGCGGCCTTCCATGAAAACAGGCGGAAGTAGGTATACCGAGCATGAAATCTGGAGATGAACCATTCGGGGAGGATGAATCGCCGATCTCCCCAGAGGGTCCAAGATTCGCGGGCCCCTAGATTGTGGCGAACCCCATGCAGGGCGAGGGCACTCTTCCCACCCACATGGAGTCCTCGGGACTTTTTCTGAAGCAGGAGGATGCAACCGGGGGCATCTATTTTGTCAGAGGGGAATGCATAGACCCCTTGCCCAAGCCTGAGGAGCCATCCGCTCTCCACATAGCGGGCGGCCTGCTTGGAGGAGATTTTCTGATCCGTCAGGACTTGAACGTCAAAGGGGATCCCACGTGGAAGGGTTGCGTGGAGCGGCCTGATTAGAGAATGTCGTAATATTCCCCTCATGGGTGAATAATAGAGCATTATCTAATCACTCGATCAAGAAGTGTTTGAAATATGTATGAATATTCCCCTCATAGGGGAATATCAGTGCGGGATTTAAACAGATCTGGAGCGACCCCTCTTCTATCCAGTCTTTAGACCTCCACTCTGAGAGAGAATCCAGAGTGAAGAATACATCAATGTGGAATTTTTCAAAAAATCTGCGTTGAGGTATCGAAATCTCCAATACTCCATCGGAGGAGGGTGGAATCCTTACTGAGAAGAGGCTTTTTCACTACCCGGTAAGAATTGCCGGTTTCGGTAAATTCAATCAGGGGCTCCCCAAGTCATCAATGAGAGGTGAGATTTCTCATTCCACGGCTCCAAGCTGTAGACCGCAGATGTTCGCAGGGTGGCGAAAGCAGGTAACAAAAAGTAACAAAACTTCTGCGGAAACCGCGGATATCCGCAAGAATGACCTGATTCCATTGATCGTCCGTAGAGCCTCTATTAATGGGCCTCCAGAGGCGAAAGTGCCACTTGGAGTAGTGGCCACCCTAACGGAATTGACGATGACTCCTCCCGGATTCATCGCCCTTCGGGTCACACTCTGCGTGATCTGACTCGGCCGTTCCCACGGCCTCGGCTCAAACCCTACGGGTTCTCATGTCCTTCGGACTTGCCAACAAAGTTGGCCACCCTAACGGGATTGACGATGACTCCTCCCGGATTCATCGCCCTTCGGGTCACACTCTGCGTGATCTGACTCGGCCGTTCCCACGGCCTCGGCTCAAACCCTACGGGTTCTCATGTCCTTCGGACTTGCCAACAAAGTTGGCCACCCTAACGGGATTG
>CANKWU010000041.1 GCA_947487385.1 Spartobacteria bacterium | reverse complement strand
CAATTGCCTATCTTCGGAGGAGGTCAACTCGGCCTTATCTTCAGTCTTGTGATCGTCGTCGTCGCCGCACTGAATCTCATCATCGACTTTGAGTTCATCAGCCAGTCGGCAGCCTCCGGCAATGCCCCCAAGTACATGGAGTGGTATGGCGCTTTTGGCCTCCTAGTAACTGTTGTCTGGCTCTACGTCTCGATTCTGCGGCTGCTCTCCAACCTCTCCGGCAACAACCGCTGAGGCTTGCGTTTTTAACGCGGAGTTTCATTGCTGCTCGCTCGGCGTAGGGCTATTAAGCCTTCCCTCACGCGCCTGCCTCCGCATCTAAAATCCCTGTGCCTGTGTGCAATCGCGTGAAACCGACGCGAAGATGTTATTGGTTATCTGAGGGCTTGATTACGTTCCTGCAGGAGAGATGCTAATGCTCTTATCCCATGAATAAAGCTGCCCCAATCATCGCCCTCATTCTCCTTGCCGGCTGCGCCGCACCACCACCTGTTAGGATCGCAAGTTCCATCTTGGGAAGGACTGTAGGAAAAGAACTTAAGGATGAGTATCAGAAGGCTCATCCAAAAGCATCTCCCAGTCCTACGCCCAGGCCCTCATGCGTCCCGGTCGCTAACCAGCAGTAATCAGTCACTGCCACGCAGATGACGTTTCTGATTCACTCCGACATGCGGTGCTTGTCCCTAGGCTTGGTTTTAGCGGGGGGATTGTTTTTTGGAACCCAGCTCTCTGCTCAAACCAATTCGCCCGCTCAGATCCTCGCTCAGATGGACCAGTGCAGGGAGCAAGTGATCAGCCACCTCTCCCTCAGCGACAAGTTGAAGTTCCGATCTGCGATAGGAGTCATCCAAACGAATCCTCGATTCATTGCCGCCAACGCTGAGGTGACGAATGCAGCGACGCCAGAAGCCAAGGTCGAGGCGCGAAAGACGCTGGGAAATATAAAGCTAGATCTGATTGAGCAGCAGGATCCCACGCTCAAGCCGGTCGTTGAGCAGATCCGCGCAACACAAGCCGCGCTGCTCAAGTAATAAGTAGGTATGAGATCGAGCAAGATGTCCCGAGCGGGAGTCCTCGTGGCGCTGTCAATGGGAGCTCTCTTCTCGCTCGTTGCTCTCATTGCCCAAACGGATCCGCCCGACGTGACGCGTTTTCCCGTCATGATCTCCGGTGGTCATGAAACCGATCCTCGGGATCATGGGCGTCCCGTCGTACTCGTTGCTGGAGGGCTAGGAGTCTCTCCGGAGGTCTTCCGCGAGGCATTCAGTCGAGTCCATCCGGTCGCCCCGGGAAGTTATCCTGATCAGGAACGCGCGCAGCAAAACAAGGGCGTCTTGCTGGCTGCCCTTGCGAAGTACGGGATCACCAACCAAAAACTGGATGCTGTTTCTGATGCCTACCGCTACAAACCCGGTTCAGGGCAGCTTTGGCCCAACAAACCGGCCACGATCGCTGCTTTTGTCAAAAACGGCGAGGTCCTCTCCTACAGAGTGATCGATGGAGGCAGCGGATACACTTCTCCTCCCAAGCTTTCGGTGCCAGGAGCCCGTAGCGCGCCGGTTAGTGTGAGACTTTCCTTCGGTCAGAACCTTTCAGCCAATGGATCTATCTCCGAAGTGACATTCGTGAAATAAAGGGGTTATCTATCGGAATTCGTGGCACGCAAACTCGCAAGAATCATGAAAAGCCACTCCTACCTCCTTGCAGGGCTTTTGCTTCTCTCCCTGAGTTCCTGCATGGTGGGGCCGAACTACCAGACCCCAAAGTCGGAGGTGGAGTCCCAATGGGTTGGTAGTATCGCTGTGGCGGGTCGTCCCGGAGGGAGTTCAGATCCGTTCTGGTGGAAGAAGCTGAAGGACCCTGTCCTCAACCACCTGATCGAGATCGCCGTCAAAAACAACCCGACGCTTCAGATGGCAGGGGTGAACATCCTCGGCGCCCGCGCTCAACTCAATCACGCTATTGGCAATCTCTTTCCCCAGTCCCAAGGAGTAAGCGGCGGATCGAGCTGGTATTACCTGCCGCCCCAGAGCGGAGGAGGCAGCTCCTCCACCCAGTTCCAACCCGGCACCCCCCTCGGTCAGGCCTTTTCACAGCAGCTCAGCAATAACCTCAATAGTGGCGGATCACAAATGGGTCCGAACCTCTACTTGAGCCAGTTCCTGTTCAACTCCTCGTGGGAGATCGATTTCTGGGGCAAGTACCGCAGGCAAGTCCAGGCCGACAAGGCCTCTTACCTCTCTTCGGTGGCATCCTACGATAATGCCTTGGTGACGCTCATAGGCGATGTCGCCACAAGCTATATCAACATCCGCACGACGCAGGAGCTGATCCGGGTGACCCAAGAGAACATCACCCTCCAGACAGAAAGCCTGAGAATCGCCACAGAGCGGTTCAAGGCGGGACAGGTCAGCCAGCAGGATCCCGAGCAGTCCCAGACGGAGCTCTCCCAGACCCAGTCGCAGATCCCCTCGCTGCAGAATACCCTGCAACAAGCCAAGAATGGCCTCGCCTTGCAGTTGGGCCTTCCTCCTGCGGCGGTCGAGCCTCTGCTCAAGCCGGGACATCTCCCTGCTCCGCCGCTCAAAATCGTGGCTGGAATCCCCGTGGATCTCCTCCGTCGCCGCCCCGATGTCCGGATGGCGGGTCTGAACGCCACCTCGCAATCGGCACTGATCGGAGTCCAAGAAGCCAATATCCTGCCAGCCTTCTCGCTCAACGGCACCTTCGGGTACGCCACGCAGGGTAACAACAGCTACTCGCTAGGAAATATTTTCAACTGGCAGAACGCGATCGTCTCCAGCGGAGGATCCTTCACCATGCCGGTCTTCAACTACATGAGGCTGGTTAACAACGTGAGAGTGCAGAACGCCAATTTCCAATCCGCCGTTCTCAACTACCAGAATACCGTGCTCAACGCTCAGAAGGAGGTGGAGAACGGTCTCTCCCAGTTCTCTTACGGGAAGCAGGGGGTGGTCTTCCTCCAGAATGCCGTCACCTCGTCGAAGTCCTCTACCGATCTCTCGCTCTACCGCTACAAGTGCGGCCAGACCGACTACACCACCGTCCTCACGGCCGAGCAGCAGCTTATGAGCGTGGAAAGCTCGCTGGTCAGCGCGCAGGGGAATGTCCTCCTCGGTCTCGTCTCCGCCTACCGTGCTTTGGGAGGCGGATGGCAGATCCGTGAGGGGGGTGACGTGATTTCACCCGAGGTCAAGAGGCAGATGGAAAAGACCTTCTGGTGGGGACAGATGATGAAGCCCTCGCGGCATCTACCCTCCGTGCCGCCGGAAGAGCGTCCCGTCCAGATCCCCAAAGGGCGCCCCTCCTTGCCTAATCTCCTCAACATCAACACCAACTCATGAACACAGGAACAAGCCTACGCCTTCTGCTTGCCGTGCTGGCGTGCATCTTCACGGTGGCCTGCAGTAAGCGTGAAGCGCCCACGCAACCACCTCCGCAGGTCACCGTCTCCGCCCCCCGATCAGGCGACGTCTCGGAGTTCATCGACCTCACCGGCACAGTCGGGGCACTCCAGTGCGTCACCAACGTGGCCCGTGTCTCAGGGTATCTTGAGTCCCTCGACTTTCAGGATGGCAGTTACGTGAAGAAAGGGACCCCCCTCTTCAAGATTCAGCAGGACCAGTACATTCAGAACCTGAACCTCTATCAGGCGAAGCTGACCTACTCGACGGCCGAGTACAACCGGCAGCTCGAGATGATCAAGAAGAACGCGACTTCGGAGAATGCCGTGGAGCAATACCTCTCGGAAATGGAGCAGAATCTCGCGAACGTGGCCCTTGCCAAGCTGAACCTACAGTACACCACGATCTCTGCTCCCTTTGACGGCCTTCTGGGTGAGCATCAGGTCGATGTCGGCAACATGGTCGGGGAGAACTCAGCCATGCCGACAGCCATCGTCGTCATCCAGCAGATCGACCCGATCTACGTCAACTTCTCCATCAACACGCGTGATGCACTCAGGATCAGACGGTTGATGGAGGCCGAAGGAGCGGCCATGAAGTCAGGTGTCAACACCGCCCCCGTCCTTGCTCAACTTGAGGATGAGACGGGCTTCCCGCACGTGGGGAAACTCGACTTCTCCAACAACAGCGTCGACACCTCCACGGGGACGATCCAGCTGAGGGGGATTTTCGCTAATCCGCAGAAGGTGATGTTCCCGGGACTCTTCGCTGCGGTCCGTATTCCGCTAGGGCCTCCGAAGCCCGGGCTTCTCCTGCCCGAGAGCGCGGTACTAAGCGATCAGGAGGGGGACTTCGTCTTCGTGGTGAATGCTGGTGACATCGTGGAGAGGAGGGCCGTCATCAAAGGCCCCCTTCAGGGGACTGATCGTGCCATCAAGGAGGGGATTGCCTCTGCGGACCGTATCGTCATCAACGGCATCCCCAATATCCGTATCGGAGAGAAGGTCCAGATCATGAGCCCCGCCGCTGTGGCAACTCCCGCACCGGCAGGGAGTCACTAGCAGTTTGTCAGAAGCTGACATTCCCTCTCAGTAACCGACCGGATGATTTCGCAATTCTTCATCGAGCGGCCCGTCCTCTCCAACGTCATCGCACTTGTGATGATGTTCCTGGGGGCGATCTCCTTGGTAGTCCTTCCTGTCAGTCAGTTCCCTGCGATCACGCCCCCGACGGTCGTCGTGACCGCCTACTATCCCGGAGCCAGTGCCCAGACAGTGATCGATAAGGTGGCGTTGCCGATCGAACTCCAGGTCAATGGTGTCGCCGGAATGCTCTACATGCAGTCCAGTTCGACCGATAACGGCAACTACACCCTTACCGTCTCCTTCAAGATCGGAACCGACTCCGACACGGCGCAGGTTCTCGTTCAGAACAGGGTGAATGCGGCAATCGCCCAACTTCCCTCCGCAGTCCAGACGCAGGGGGTGGTGGTGGAGGCCAAATCCACCGACATCCTCCAACTCATTGCGCTGGAGTCCGAGAGCGGCAAGTACGACGGACTCTTCCTCAACAACTTCGCGACCCTCCACCTTCAGAACGAACTCACCCGCATCGATGGCGTGGGTGGGGTGACCGTCTTTGGTGTGGGTCAGTACAGCATGAGGGTCTGGCTCAATCCCCAGCAGATGCAGGCCCGTTCCCTGGAGCCTACCAATGTCATCTCGGCTTTGAGCAGTCAGAATACCGAGGTCACTGCCGGTCAGGTCGGCAGTCCACCTACACCCGGCGGTCAGGCCTACCAGTTGACCGTCAATGCCAACGGCGAACTCAACACGGTGGAGGAATTTGAAAGCATCATCGTGAAGTCTTCCACCAACAACGGTGGTCAGATCACCACCCTGCGAGACGTGGCCAAAGTGGAGCTAGGAGCCGTCTCCTACACCCAGTTCTCGCAGTACAATAACAGGCCGACAGGCGGCCTCGCGATCTACCAGCGCCCAGGCTCCAACGCCATTGCCACCGCCAAAAAAGTACGGGCTAAGATGGAGGAGCTCTCAAAGAATTTCCCCAAGGGAATCAGCTATTCGATTCCGCTGGATAACACTGTCTTTGTGAAGGAGTCCGTCCGCGAAGTCTTCAAGACACTCTTCGAGGCAGGTCTGCTGGTGTTACTCGTCATCGTGGTCTTTCTCCAGAACGGACGGGCGACGCTGGTGCCGGCGACGACCGTCCCGGTGACGATCATCGGCGCCTTTGCTGGAATCGCGGCGATGGGGTTCAGCATCAACACGCTGACGCTCTTCGCCATCGTGCTCTCCATCGGCATCGTGGTTGATGACGCCATTGTGGTTGTCGAGGGAGCAACCAAGCATTTGGAACTGGGGAAATCACCGAAAGAGGCAGCAATCGCGGCGATGCGAGAGCTGTCGGGGCCGATCGTGGCCGTGACCCTGGTTCTTATGGCAGTCTTCCTTCCCGCGGCCTTCCTGCCGGGAATCATCGGCCAGATGTACCGGCAGTTTGCCCTCGTGATCGCCGTCACCGCTCTCATCAGTGGCATCAATGCACTGACCCTCAAGCCGACCCAATGCGCCCTTTGGCTGCGGACCCCCGACCCGAAGCGGGTGAAGAATCTTTTTTTCCGGGGATTCAATCTCGTCTACGACATCCTCGAAGGGTGGTACACGAGGCTCATTACCAAGATGGTGCGTCGCAGCAGTTGGATGACCACTCTGGCGCTATGCCTGGTCCTCCTCTCCCTCATCGGACTGATCCGCACGCCGACCGGCTTCCTCCCCACGGAGGATCAGGGTTACGTCGTGGTCACCGTTCAGTTGCCGGATGGTTCTTCGCTGAACAGGTCAAGGGTGGCGATGGAATCACTTGCCAAGGTCATCAGAGGCGTTTCGGGAGTGGGGGAGACCATTGTCATCGGTGGGAGTGGCTCCTCGCCGATCGATAGTAGCGCCGCCCTCTTTAACTCGGGCGTGATCTACGCGGTGCTCAAGCCTTTCGAGCAACGCAAGGAGGCCGGTAACATCAAGGCGATCCAGGAGAGGATCATCAGCGCGGTCGCAGGGGTTCAGGAGGCCAACTGCCTCGTTATGCTCCCGCCTCCGGTTCCTGGTCTGGGGATCTCGGACGGCTTCCAGATGCAGGTCGAACTCAGCAATGGAACGTTCGATTACGACAAGCTGGCTCAGGTCACTCGAGCAATTGTGGCGGAGGCAAACCGCCAGCCCTCCTGCGGTTCCGTTCTCACACCCTTCCGGGCTGATGTTCCCCAACTCTCACTCAAGCTGAACCGACGCGAAGCCGAGACCTATGGGGTTCCCATCAGTAGCGTCTTCAGCGCTCTGGAGACGTACCTCGGTTCCACCTACATTAACCAGTTCACGAAGTTCGGACGTACCTTTGATGTTTACGCTCAGGCCGATGCACCTTTCCGAATGAATGCCGAGGCCATCAGGCAATACTCGGTCAAGAGTTCCAGCGGTGGAATGGTTCCCCTCGGATCGCTCGTCTCCATCCGGGAAGCGCATGGCCCCTCCGTGATTCAGCTCTACAACCTCTTTCCCTCAGCCTCGATTCTTGGTTCGGCGCGACACGGCTTTAGTTCCGGTGAGGCTCTCCAGACGATGGAGTTGCTTGCCCTGCGTCTCCTTCCCCAAGGGATGAAGTACCAGTGGACCGCGCTCTCCTATCAGGAGAAGCTGGCCGGCTCTTCGACCATCCTCGTGTTCGGTCTGGCGTTGGTCCTGGTCTACCTGCTTTTGGCCGGTCAGTACGAAAGTTGGAAACTGCCACTGGCCGTGATGTTCGCGATACCGCTCGCGCTACTCGGGACATTGGCAGCCCTGCGGGTAACAGGGATTCCGAATAATCTCTACGTCCAGATCGGCTTGGTGATGCTGATCGCCCTCTCTGCCAAGAACGCCATCCTGATCGTCGAGATGGCCCGCCAGCACCGTGCCCAGGGGGCTTCGATTATCGACGCGGCCGTTGTTGCCGCCCGTCTGAGGTTTCGACCGATCCTGATGACTTCCTTTACCTTCATCTTGGGTGTGGTTCCCCTGATCCTCTCGACCGGACCGGGAGCCGTGTCACGTCAGGATCTCGGAATCACGGCGGCAAGCGGGATGCTGGCCTCGACCTGCCTGGCGGTTGTCTTTGTCCCCTCCTTTTTTGTCGTGCTACAACGATGGCAGGAGTCCGCGCGGTCACCCGAACCGAATGGGGGTTCCGCCGGTAGCATTTCGAGCTGATGTTCTCCCGATATTTCATCGAGAGGCCGATCCTCTCGAACGTCATCGCGATTCTGATGATGATCCTGGGAGGGGTGGCCATCTGGACGCTTCCCGTCTCGCAGTACCCTGCGATCACCCCGCCAACGATTCAGGTAACCGCCTCCTACCCCGGGGCAAGCGCGAGAACGATGGCGGAGAAGGTCGCCCTTCCGATTGAGCAACAGGTCAACGGAGTGAAGGGCATGATCTACATGCAGTCCTACTCGAGTAACACCGGGAACTATAATCTGGTGGTCACTTTTGCGATTGGTACCGACCCGAACGAGGCGCAGATCTTGGTTCAAAACAGGGTATCGGCCGCCCTCAACCAACTCCCCTCCGCTGTTCAGGTTCAGGGCGTGGTCGTGAAGACCAAGTCGACCGATATCCTCCAGATTGTCACGCTGACATCACCCTCTGGAAAGTACGGCAGCCTCTTCCTGAACAACTTTGCCACGATCAATCTGCAGAACGAGATCTCGAGGATCGAGGGTGTTGGAGGAGTCACAGTGTTCGGCGTCGGTCCCTATGCGATGAGGATCTGGCTGAATCCCGGTGAACTTCAGGCCCGCTCCCTCACTCCGAAAGACATCATCGACGCGCTCCAGCAGCAGAATGTCAATGTTGCTGCGGGCAAGATCGGCGCTGCCCCCGCGCCTGATTCCCAGGCGTTCCAGTTAACCGTGACCGTGAATGGCCCGCTTGATTCGGCGGATCAGTTCGAGCAGGTCATCGTGAAATCCGAAACCGGTAACGGGGGGAAGATCACCCGGCTCAAGGATGTTGCCCGGGTTGAGTTTGGATCCCAGCAATACGGTCAGTTCTTCACGTTTGACGGGCGTCCGGCGGCGGGCTTGGCCATCTTCCAGCTTCCTGGTTCCAATTCCCTTCAGCTTGCCAAAAAGGTCAGGGCTAAGATGGAGGAGCTCTCCAAGTCATTCCCGGCTGACGTCGCCTGCGATATCCCTTTTGACACAACGCTTTTCGTCAGTGAATCGATCAAGGAGGTCTGGAAGACAATCTTCGAGGCGGGGCTGTTGGTGCTCTTGGTGATCCTGCTCTTCCTTCAGGATTGGCGTGCGACGCTGGTGCCGGCGACGACCGTTCCAGTCACAATCATTGGGGCCTTTGCAGGTATGGCGGCACTTGGATTTAGCATCAACACACTGACTCTTTTTGCGATGGTGCTGGCAATCGGCATCGTGGTCGACGACGCGATCGTCGTGGTGGAGGGCGTGGCAACCCGGATCGAGGAGGGGAAGCACCCCAAGGAGGCGACGATTCAAGCCATGAACGTGCTCACGGGGCCGATCATCGGGATCACGCTCGTGCTGATGGCGGTCTTCCTGCCGGCCGCATTTTTGCCCGGAATCACGGGACAGATGTACAGGCAGTTTGCCCTGGTGATCGCGGTAACGGCCCTCCTGAGTGCAATCAACGCGATGACTCTCAAGCCGACCCAGTGCGCTCAATGGCTACGACCCGCTGATCCCTCGCGAAAAAAGAACATCCTCTTCCGTGGAATCAACAGTGCGTTCAAAGCCACGGAGCGTGCTTATGCCTGCGTCATTCGGCGTATGGTTCGGCACAGTCTACCGGTGACGCTGGTTGCCCTGCTGCTGATGGCCCTTTCGATCCGGGGGCTGATGAGGGCTCCGACAGGATTCATCCCCACGGAGGATCAGGGGTACATGATGATGATCGTCCAGCTACCCAACGGCTCATCCCTCGAGCGGACACAAGCCGCCATGGCCAAGCTTGGAAAAGCCGTTGCAGAGGTGCCGGGAGTCGCCCATGTGATCCAGATTGGTGGCATCTCACCGCTCGACAACAATGCCTCTCTTGCCAATGCCGGTGTCCTTTACGCGATGCTCAAGCCTTGGGGTGAGCGTGGAAAAAAAGAGGGTCTGCTTCCGACCTATGAAGCCATCAAGAAGGTGGCTCGTACGGTTCCCGAGGCCAATACCTTGGTGGCTGTTCCTTCCCCCATTCCGGGACTTGGCCTTTCCGGTGGTTTCCAGATGCAGTTGGAGCTTACGGACGGAACATTCAACTACAAGAAGCTCCAAGATGCCGCCTTCACAATGGTCGACGAGCTCAACAAAAGCCCCGAGATCCGGATGGCTCTCACCCCCTTCCGTGCCGACGTCCCTCAGCTCTCCTTCGAGGTGAACCGGATTCAGGCACGTAACAACAATGTCGGGATCTCCGATCTCTTCCAGAGCCTCGAGACATATGTAGGCTCTAGCTACGTGAATCAGATCACCAAGTACGGCTATAACTACAATGTCTATGTCCAGGCTGACACCCCTTTCAGGAGCAATGCCGATGAGATCAGGAACTACACCGTCCGGAACATGAACGGCGGCATGGTGCCGCTCGGTTCGCTCGCCTCGGTCAATGCGGGTCATGGCCCGGCCATCGCCTCCTTCTACAATCTCTACCCCACGGCCACCATTGTCGGTGCTGCCAACATGGGGTTTAGTTCCGGGGAGGCGATGACGCTTCTGGAGAAGTTGGCTGCCAGGATCCTGCCTCGAGGAATCACCTGCCAATGGACTTCACTTGCCTATCAGGAGAAGCTTGCGGGCTCAGCGACAATGCTTGTCTTTGCGATGTCGCTAGTGCTCGTCTACTTCGTGCTGGCTGGGCAGTACGAGAACTGGATCACACCCCTTGCTGTGATCCTCGCCATCCCTCTTGCCGTTCTAGGCACTGTCTGCGTGCTCCAGATTCCGGCGATGTCCAATAACATGTATGTTCAGATCGGCTTGGTACTGCTGGTCGCGCTCTCGGCCAAGAACGCCATCCTGGTCGTCGAGATGGCGAGGGAGCAGCGTGCGGCCGGTCTCAGTATTACGGATGCAGCGATTGCAGCGGCCTGCTCCCGCTTTCGCCCGATTGTGATGACCTCGATCACTTTTGTGCTCGGTGTTGTCCCGTTGATTCTGGCCACCGGTGCGGGAGCCAGTGCCCGAAAGATGCTGGGGCTCACGGTCGCGAGCGGCATGATTGCCTCGACCTGCCTGGCGATCGTCTTTGTCCCCTCCTTTTATGTGCTCCTGCAGACTCTGCAGGAGCGAGGTAAGAGAACCACTTGAGAGAACCACTAAGGAAAACGCCACAGGAAGACGCCGATCCGTAGGCGGCTCCTTTCTGGTTGTGATCTTTAGCGAATAAGCTTATTGCCTTCGAAGTATGAAATCATTCAAACCCCTCGCGATTCTCCTGCTTGCTTCGTTTCTCCTCGGCACGGGAGCCCATGCCGCTACCGCCATGCAGCTCCAGACCGACTCGCAGGCCGCTTTGGAAAAACTCTATGCCGCCAACCCCAAGAACCGTGATCTTGGTCAAAAGGCATACGCCATTCTGGTCTTCCCCACGGTTGTCAGGGCCGGGCTTCTGATGGCTGGTTTTGAACGTGGTGATGGAGTCCTTTATGTGAAGGGCCAAGTCGATGGATATTACAACACCTCCTCCTTATGCCCAGGCCTTCAGGCCGGTGCCCAGACTTACTCTTACGCCCTCTTCTTCATGACTCCTGAGGACTTACAGAGCCTGAAAAAATCGGGCGGCCTGAACCTCGGTGCCGCCCCGGGTCTCACGATTGCGGATAAGGGAGTGGCCGGAGGCGCCTCACTCTATACTCTGCAAGGCATCAAGGCCTTTGTCTTCGGTCAGAAGGGCCTGATGGCCAATATCGGCTTCAAGGCGACAAAGATCTCTCAGTTCACTCCAAGCAAGTAGAAAGCAGAGGTGCGTCGCGCCCTGCGCGATGTAACGCTCCGCTCTTATTTCCGGATCGCGGTGTAGATGGAGACTGTCCCCAAGGTGAGGGGGCGTGCCTTGGCTCCCCTGAATCCACAGGATTCGATGAGTGAGTTCATGGCATTCCCTGAGGGGAATTGCTCGATCGAGACGCCGAGGTATTCGTAGGCGTCTTTGCGGCCAGTTGCGAGGCCGGCGATGTGAGGGAGAATGTGGTGAAGATAGAAGCGGTAGAGAGGCCGGACGATCGGTAGCGATGGGAGAGAGAAGTCGAGAATCAGCAGGTGCCCGCCCGGTTTGAGTACGCGGGCCATCTCGGAGAGTCCCTTCTCCCAAGAGGCCATATTCCTCAGACCGAAGGCGGCTGTGACGACATCGAAGTTCTCCTTGGCAAACGGGAGGCTCAT
>CANKWU010000040.1 GCA_947487385.1 Spartobacteria bacterium | reverse complement strand
GGCAATCACTGACCGGGGATACCTCGACGCTGGAGGATTTATCGGTTCTTACCAAACTCTCGAAAGGAGAAGAGTAGGGCCTTTAGTTTTGGCACACGCACAAGCGGCATCGCGGCTCTTCCTTGCCTTCCCTATCATGATGGTGTATTCTTCAACCTTCCCGCGCCGGCGTGGCGGAATTGGCAGACGCGCCGGACTCAAAATCCGGTTCCTTTAAAGAGTGTCGGTTCGAACCCGACCGCCGGTAGTCTTTTAGCGCGGGGAGTGTTGACGAGGGAATTTGGTATCTCTTGGAGATCTTATCCGATGTGGGGATCGGTAGTTTCTTGCTTCTTGTTTATTGCAAAGACAAAGGGCCTTAGCGCGTTAGCGATAAGGCCCTTTTTAAATGGGGAGATAATAACTGGTTCTATCCCGTTTGGGATTATGCCTTGCGGCGAAGAGCTATCACCATGATCAAGCCAGAGATTCCAAAGAGAATCCAAGTCTTAGGCTCGGGAATGGAAATCGTAATATTGTTCATCTGAAGGGAGTTAAACGCATAATCAGAATATGCAGTGTATGTAAAAGTTGATCCGTTTGCATTCGTTCCCGTATTAGTTGTTATCGTATTAGGGTTCGTATTTTGCAGTATCCAAGTACTGGCCAATGAGGCAATGTTTGTGCCCCCAGCAATGCCGGAAAAATCGTATCCAGTAATTTGGTCTGTTCCCAAAATGGAGTAATTTGTTCCACCAGGGGTGTAATTGGCTCCATAATTCAATATCTGAATTGCCTGCTGAGCGGTTCCAATTCCTACAACATTGAAGCCAAGATGGGTTGTGGAGCCATTGTTAATGGGTGTCAAATCGGTACCATTCGCTTTCTTTAAAACTTGGTTGGTGACTCCATTGTTAGCATAAGATGAAACAGAGAGAATCCATCCAGTAGAAGGATTTTCTGTGTTTAGATTGATACTGATCAATGGATTTCCTGCGCTGTTGAGCAAAGTCCATCCAAGTGTATCGTATCTATCATTTGAATTAGGATTGCCAGGATCACCATAGATATTAAATGTGGTGTCAAAGTGTATATTATTTACCCCAGCGTTTGCATACTGAGACTGTGTTAGGTAATTAGTAGCTGACTGAGGGTAAGTTTTGACATTGCCTAATTCCGTTGAGTAATAGGTATCCCCACCATAGGATTGGAAATAAGGTAGTGGGGGATAGGATAAGACATAATCAATGACTCCCGGACCATATCCACTATTCGCACCCTGCGCCGAACTCACCCATCCATCCTGCCCGCTTGCAGCAGTAGCCCACTGAGTCACCTGACCTTGACGATTTGTTTGATACACAACGGTGCCGCTGCCGTTTCCATTCGTCGTGTAGTTGTAGCCGGTGGAGCTTGTATTAAAGTCGGTTTGATACAGTAAACTGTTTGTCAGCGATGGAGTAAGGTCTTGAGCTTTAAGGATCATTGATGCATTAAAGAGAAAAACAAATCCAACGGCTGTTTTTACCAACTTATCAATTATTTTTTTATGAATCTTCATAATTTTTCAAAGGGGAGGATTAATTGGAATATTCGAGAGAGCACCCTATCCGCTGTAGGGGGCTCCTGATGTCGGATTCGGGGGTAGAATCTTAGTTTTACGTTGAACCGGAGTCGGCGTAGGAGTCGGCGTCTGAGCATAGGTCTCGCTCGCTGTAGCAACCATCAACGCCACGGCAATTAGCACGCAGAGGCCGGTTTTCTTGAAGCACTTGTGGGCGGGGAGAGTCTTCATTTGTTTAAAGAGTCGCTCTGGTGAATGTACTAGTCAATAGAAATTTCTCCAAATTATTCCCTCCCTTCTTTTTCTCTTACCTTTCGTATTTTGCCTTGGTAGAAGGGATTAAAGCAATTTCAAGCGGTCTGCCTTGCGGCCTTATTCCCTGCCTCGTATAGTCTTAAAATCTCAGCTTACGTTACCCTCTAACCACACCAGCAAGAGTTAGCTAAGCCGGGTGCTTTTCCCCATGAATTCTCTTGATCCCCGGCGCTCTCCAACTCTTGCACAGGGTGGCAAGAGTTCTCTGCTAGCTTTTCTACTACTCTTCGCAGCGGAACTTATTGCGGTCTTTCTAGCAGGCGGCCCCAGACAGGGTGGGATGGGAATCTTTCTAACAGTGGCAGGGCTAGTCCTGATTGCTCTCCCTCTCCAGCGAGTGGTTTCCTGGTGGCTCTTGCCATTGGGGCTGCTCTTGATTCTTGCCGCTTCCAGTTCACTCTTGCCGATTGGATTCTGTGGCACGGGGCAATTCGGGGTGTCTCCGTGGAGGGAGCATCTTGGGGCGTTACCAGCGCTGCATCTTTCGGGAAGCGTGACGGTTGATCCTTTGGCGACGATTTTTTGGATCGCGATGCTTGCGGCAAGTTTTTCGATTGCCATTTATTGCCTAACATCATTTCTCTCTCCCCGATCCATGGAGTGGGTGGCGCTCTTTGCAGTCCTCGGGTGTTCGATCTATGCGGTGGTGGCCTGGACCGCATGGCAGACTGGGTGGCACTATCCTTTCTTCGTGCGGGAATCGTGGGCTCAGCCAGCCTTCGGGTTTTTCGTTAATCGCAATCAGACCGCGGGGTTTCTGCTGACCGGTGCCATTCTCTCGTTGGGGTTGATCCATCGAGGCATGAATGGGGGCAGTCTCCTTCCTGCCATGATCTCCGGTATGGCTTGCGCTCTGCTGGTGGCGGTCCTGCTTTTCTTCTCCCAATCCCGCGGAGGTCTCATTTTCCTGATTGTCGGTGTGGTGATCTGGATTGCCGGTCTTGGCAAATACAGGTCTCGATTGCTCCTTCTGGGCTCTGTGGGGCTTTTTGTTATCATCGGAATGCTCTTTCTGAGTTCGGGAAGCGGTCTGCTGGAACGCTTCGCAGGATCTGAAGCTCCGAAGTCCAGCGTTTCCGGTAATGTCTCTGTGTCGCTAGGCCGGGAGGCTCGGATCGGAATCGCTCTGGATACTACCCGGATGATCCGGGATCTGCCCATCACTGGGTCTGGGCTTGGCACCTATGCCGAGGTGTATCCTTTTTATGCCGATCGGAGCCTTCGTGACAAAACAACCGCCCTCCATGCGGAGAGTGACTGGCTGACGCTTTCAGCGGAGGCTGGATTACCAACGCTCTTGATTGCCTTTGCTGGCATAGCCCTTCTTTCTTCCCGTATCCCAAAGTTAAGAATGATGTCCGGGCAGTTCTGGCCGGTGCGTTGGGCCTTTCTCTCAGCATTCTTTGCGGAGTTTCTTCATGGTTTTGTCGATGTCCCTTTTCATAAGCCGGAGTTGGGGTGGTGGCTTCTTCTTCTGGGGGCCGTGGGTTTCTCCCTTCCCTCGGTGGGGGTAGCGCCAAGCCGGATTCTGATGACGATCCAGAGAATTGTTTTCATCCTTGCCGGCACGGGTATCCTCTGCCTGGGTGCCTGGCTGATCCGGGCGCAATGGTTTGGCGGAGAGGCGCTGCCTCCCTTTGCCTTGGCTGCTACTCAAAAACAGTTCATCAAGACTTATGGGGAGGGTGATGATGCTTCCGTAAAACAGGGGGGCGAGGAGTTAGCCGCCGCCATTGCCAAATACCCCATGATGCACCCCCTCTACTTCCAACTCGGAGTGCTGATGGCCAATGATGGCTCGTTGCAACAGGGGCTGAATCTCTTTGCCGCCGAAAGAGCTCTCCAGCCGAACGATTCGATCTTTGTTTTCGAACAAGGGTGCGCTCTGATTCCTTCGTCGCCCGATGTCGCCGTCGAGCTCTGGCGCGAGGCGCTTCGCCGGCAACTGAAGATGGACCAGTTGCCAACAAGCGTGATTCAGCGTGCACCGGAACTCTTTGGTCAGATGATCCAAGTCGCGCAGAAGAACGCTCTTCCTTCAGAAAAAATAATGGGATTGGCTGCAATGTCACCGGCTCTTAGGATGACTTGGCTCCAGAGTCATCTGAGCGATCAAGCAATGATTGCCGCTGCGGTGAAGGATAATGATTTCATGCATCAAATCTCTCCCAAGGAGCAGGGACGTTTGCTTGAAATATGGTGGCAGCGAGGCGATAGGAGGGCGGTTGCCTCTTTCATGGAGACTCATCCGGAGTATGCCGTTTCGGGCGTCATGACCAAAGCCTCTATCCTGGCTATGTCAGGCCAACCCGAGCAGGCCTGTAGGTTATTGATACAGACTTTCGGAATCCCTCTGCCGATCAAGGCGATGGGATCCACGGCAATCCACGCAGCCGAGGGGAATATTCCAACCGAGCCTCTTGCCGCGGCAGAATACTATATGAAGCAGGGCAATGTCGTGGCCGCCCGGCATCTTCTGGACGAGGCCTCCAAGGATAGAAAATCGACGTCGTCTCAAGCGGAGATTCTTTTTCTCAGGGCCGGTCTTGAGATGAGTGCGGGTAAATGGACGGATGCATTGCAACAACTGGTCTCTTACCTACGTTCGTCCGGCCGGATCTGATCCTGATGGGTTAAAGTTCATAATGGATCGATGAATTCCTCTTTTCTCTTTTCTGGTTTGGCTTTTCCATGAACTGATGCCATTCGCCCCTTGGAAATCCGCCTCGGTGCGCCTGCTTGCATGCGTCTCCATGCTTGTGGTGAGTTGCTTTGTCGCTACGCGTCTCGATGCCCAGGGGGTGCCGACTGTTCAGCAGAGTCAGTTCCGCTCGCAATGGGTGGGAGAGCAGGTGGATCAGATTCCCCTTGGGGGGACGGCCACGCCTCTGAATAGTCTAGGTGCCGTGGTCGGCAGTCTGCAGACTCAGGATGAAGTCCAGCGCGAGGTGGATGCCTCCTTGGCTGGGGTGCAGACCAAGTCCCCGTTCGCCTTCAAACCTTCCCTTGGCGTCGGTTGGCAGGTCTCCAACCAGGGGAATCTGCAGACGAATGCAGCGGGTGGTACCTCTTTTGGAACAGCGAGCAGTGCCTTCGCTTCACCTACCTTTGCATTCCTCTACGATCGGGCCCACGGGCCATGGGCCCTCTCTGCCGGGGCCGCGACGGGATACCAATATTTTGTGAATCCGAACTATGTCGGTGCCGGCACCGGCTCCAGTCGGAACCCCCTCTCCGCGACGTCCTTCTTCAAGGCTGGACTGGAGATGAGCCGTTATGTCATCAATTCGCTCTTCACTGCCTCCGCTGGCAATGGATACGACATCGCCTCCGGTTCTTATAATGTGCAGACAAGTGTCGCTGCCAATATCGAGACGAAATACCTCGTCTCCGATCAGTCGGCGGTCGCTTTCAAGTCGGGATATAGTTACTTAAACTCTTCGGGTTCCTCGAGAACCCCGAACAACAATACGATCTCTGACTATATCAACCTTTCCCCGATCTACTACCTATCGGATAAGACGCATTTCAGTTACATGCTTGGTGCCGGTCAGACGATCCAGACCATCCAGCAGGGAACGACGGCCGTTGGCAACACGGCGACGACGGGCAATCAGAGCGGCAATCGCAACTACGTGGAATCATTGGGCAAGGTGAAATACAACTTCACCGGAAAACTCTCCACCGATGTCAGTCTGGGAGCTCGTTATATCAGCTCAAATATCTCCAACTCCCAAAATATCGGCCTGAGGCCCGCCTGGGCATTCGGACTGGGCTATACGCCCACCGCCAAGACCTCGATCACCTTCAGCACTGGTGAGCAAGGGGCCGATATCGTGCCGGAACTCAACTTGCTGGTGAACTGGGTCCCGAGGCAAAAGACCATGGTTTCTCTAGGAGTGACCCAGAGTGAGACTTTTGCCAATTCGCTCGGCGGACAGTACCTGATACAACGTGGCATTATCGGGACGGTGACTCAGAATCTTTTCTCCTCTGTCACCGCCACTCTTATCGGAGGCTACACCACTCAGACTTATGTCAATCTATCCTCAGATCAGACCAACTCTCAGAGTGCCTTCCAACTTCCACCCTCCTATTATACTGCGAGCATTAGTGTGAATTGGAAAATTCGTGACTGGGTCAGCCTTATCAACAGTGTGAACTGGAATTCCGGTCAGCAAGCCACCACAACCGGAAGTCAATCCACCACGGGTGCCAACAGTTCAGCCAAATACACCCCGCAGGCGTATTACTCCATCAGTCTGAACTTCGCGCTGTAGTTTTACCTATAATAGCTTACGTTATATAGATGCTCAGGGTTTCCCATAGGATTGAATTCATCTGCTTTTCCTTGGTTGCTGGGGTGTTCTGCTTGCAGTTGCCAGTCGCCGCTCTGGCGCAAAGCCCCGGAAGCATGAGTGCTACAGGGTTTGCTGTGCAACCGGCCGCGCCCATGGAGACTTCACCGCAGTCTCCTGCGGTCACCGTGTCCAAGCCGGCTGTACAGTCCTCGCAGAATGGACAATCTCAGGCGAATGGTAATGGAGGTTTTGTCTCCTCTCTGGGAGGGCAGGGGCAACAAGGTATCCAAGGGCAGGGGCTTTCACCATCGCTGGGTGCCGTTAACGGAGATTATCTACTTCGCCCTGGTGATAGCATCGAAATGATCGTCTATCGTGAGCAAGACTTAAATATCAAGTCCAAGATCGGCAAGGATGGCTTGGTACAGCTTCCCTTACTCGGTGAAGTGAAGATTGGTGGGTTGACCGTGCGCGCTGCCACGGCACTGATCCGTGGCAAGTACAATGCCGACTACTTGGTCGAGCCGCAGATCTATCTCAATGTTGTCGCCTACAATACCACCAAATTCACTATGATTGGACAGGTCAATAAGCCGGGCACCTATGAGTACTCGGAGAGCGATCCGCTAGGTCTCCTTGAGGCGATCGGGATGGCTGGGGGGTTCACTCGTATCGCTGACCGTGGCCACGTCGTGGTCAAGCGCAGGGAGGGGGACAAGGTTCGGACCATAAAGGTCAATGCCAAGAGGCTGACCGACTCTGGAGTTGACCAGTTTTTAATCCAGTCCGGCGATGTCATTAATATCGGGGAGAGCTGGTACTAAGCCTAACTGAAGCAATTCCATGCAGACCGCATCTCCACACATTACCAATCACCAGGCCGTTCATCAGCCTAGCTCTCAGGAAGGCTTTGACTTGATGGAGTACTATTACGCCATCAAGTCCCATGTCTGGATTATCATTGTGTGTGTTATTCTGGCCACGATTTGGGGAGTATTTTCGGTGGCTACACAGCATGGGCTTTTCGCCGCACGATGCATTCTTGTCATCGAGTCGGACAAAGCGAGAGTCCTGAGTAACAAAGTTGAGGGGGTAAGCGATTTGTCGATCAAGAGCGCGGACATGGTCAACACTCTCCTTGAATTGCTCAAAAGCTATCCCTTTGCGTTGCGTGTGGTGAACCATCTCAAGCTTGCTCAGGATCATGAGTTTCTATCCGCCACGGGAGTATCCGGAAATGAGACCTCTCCTGAGAGGGCTGCGGCCATTCTCTGTAAAATGATCATCCCCAGCTTCCGTGCCAATACCCGGCTCATTGATCTTATCGTTACCTCCCGCAACCCCTCCCTTTCCGTCAGGCTCGCGAATGCTTATGCTGACGAATACCTGAGGTATGTCCGCGACATGCATGTTGATGTCTCGAAGACCGCGAGTTCCTTCCTGATGGATGAGTCACTCAGACTGCGTAAGAAAATGCGTGCATCCGAGGAGGCGATGCAGAGCTTCCGTGAGCGGGAGCGTTCCGCATCCATGGAGTCGATGCTGCAGGAGGCCCAGACACAGATTACCGAACTGACCGCCAAGCGCAGCGCCATTCACTCAAAGCTCAACCAGATCACCAGCGACCTGAAGATTGCCCGCGCAAATCAGGGTAACTCCAAGGAGCTCCTCCGCCTTCCAAGTGTTGCAGGAGAGTCCAAGGTGGCCAACTTGGTATCCCAGATTGACTCGGCCAAGGGACAGCTTGTTCTCGTCGAGCAACGTTATCGGACGAAGCATCCGCTTTACTTGGCTACGGCAACGCAGATCAATATTGCCGAAAAGGAACTCGATAAAGTTCTTGTTGATATCGTCGGACTTCTGGAGTCACTACAAGCAAGCTTGGAAGCTCAGTCCGCAGCCGTATTGCTTGATAGAGCAAACGCAGAAACGCGCCTGCTCGAGGTGACCGGTAAGTCCATAGAGTACAATGATCTCAAGCGGGAGTTGGAAACCGACACGGCGTTGTATGGGGCGGTTCTCGGGCGCATCAAGGAAATTGATATGACGAAGGAGCTTTCCGAGTCCCCCGTCAGGATTCAGGAGCCGGCCCTTTCTGCCGGCCCCGTTGGTAAGCCTCCCATGACTATTTTGCTTGGAGCCGTTTGGAAGGGACTTGCCGCGGGACTTATCATTATTATTGGCCTTCACAAGCTCGATACCAGTCTCAAGACCGTGGACCAACTTGAGCGTCTTACTTCAATCGGTGTTGCCGCCGCAATTCCTCAGGTAGGTGGTGCTGCACCTTCGAAATTTGGATTCCTTTCAAAGGAACAATACCAAGAGGTAAAGGTGGCCTGGAAAAACATCCGCCAGACTCTGCTCGATAAGAATCGGTCTCTTCCTGACCGGTTAGACGACATACAAAATATCCTGAGTCCTGTCCTTGGGATGATTGCCCATCCTCACATGGCTACCGCTCTGCCTCAGGGGAAAGAATTGATTGTCAAGGAAGACCGTAGGGGCGCTGTCGCCGAGGCGTTTCGCTCCTTGCGCGCCACGATTGCGACGAATGTACTGGTCGAGAACCAGCGCTCCTTCCTCATCACCAGCTCCCTTCCCTCGGAGGGTAAATCTTTCTGCAGCTCGAATTTTGCGACCACGCTTGCCCAGCAGGGATTCAAGACCCTACTCGTGGACGCCGATTTGCGGAAGCCAACCATCTCCCGAATGTTTTTCGGTATCAATCGCAAGCCTGGTCTCTCGGAGGTTCTCATGGGAACGGTCACGCTGGCCGATGCATTGATTGCCTCCGACATCGAGGGACTCAGTGTCCTGACGGCGGGCGGTCTCTCCGCCAATCCCTCCGAACTTCTCGGAGGTCAGCCATTCAGAGACTTTTTGACCAATGCATTGGATCGCTATGACCGTGTGGTGATCGATTCCGCTCCCATCATGGCTGTTAGTGACACGCTGCTGATTGCTTCTTCGGTTGATGTGGTCTGCATGGTTGTCCGTTCCTTCATCACCCCGCGCAAGATTGTTACCCGGGCGATCAAGTCCCTCATGGACATCAAGGTGAAGCCTTCCGCTCTCATCTTTAACTGCATTCCTACCAGTGTTGGCGCCCATGCCTATTACTACTCGGGCAAATATTACGGAACCTATGGTAGCAAGGGGGTCTACGGAAGCTAAGTCGGGTTAGCTATTCTACGGTCAGCGGTCGCCACGGTTTTGTTTTTTTCTACTTCATCCTTCATTCTTCATCCTTTACGGTTTTTCCCATGCGCATACTCATCACCGGCGGAGCCGGATTCCTTGGTTCCCATCTCTGCGACCGTCTGATCGAGCAGGGGCACGAAGTGATCTGCCTTGATAATTTCTTCACCGGTCGCAAGTCGAACATCCAGCATCTTGTTGACAATCCTCGCTTCGAGCTCGTTCGTCATGATGTCATCGACCCTTTTAAGTTCGAGGTCGACCGCATCTATAACCTCGCTTGTCCGGCTTCTCCTCCTCATTACCAGTATAACCCCATCAAGACCATGAAGACCTCCGTGGTCGGGGCGATCAATTGTCTCGGACTGGCCAAGCGGGTAAAGGCCAGGGTCTTTCAGGCCTCCACCTCCGAGGTCTACGGAGATCCTAATGTCCACCCACAGCCCGAGGCCTACTGGGGCCATGTGAATCCGATCGGCCTGCGCTCCTGCTATGATGAGGGGAAACGCGCTGCTGAGACTCTCTTCTTTGACTATCATCGTGAGAATGGAGTCGATATCCGCGTCATCCGTATCTTTAACACCTACGGACCTCGTATGCTTCCGGATGACGGTCGTGTCGTCTCAAACTTCATCGTTCAGGCCCTCCAGGGGAAAGACCTTACGGTTTACGGCGAGGGATCCCAGACCCGATCATTCTGCTATGTCGATGACCTTGTTGAAGGATTCATGCGCTTCATGGAGCAGGAAAAGATCGTTGGCCCCATGAATCTCGGAAATCCTGGCGAGTTCACGATGCTCCAATTAGCCGAACTCGTGCTCAAGAAAGTCGGTGGAAAGTCCAGGATCACCCATCTCGCGCTTCCATCTGATGACCCGAAGCAGCGGAAACCAGATATTTCCCTTGCCAAAGAAACCTTGGACTGGGAGCCGAAAGTCCCACTCGAGCAGGGCATTGAAAAAACGATTGCCTATTTTAAGTCCTCCCTGTCCTAAATAGCCTCGGTCGGTGATTCAATAAATTTCAGGTTTCAGGTTTCTAAATTCATTTTTCCTTTTTATGTCTCCTTCATCCCTCTCCATTTGCTGTCTCGGTGCCGGTTATGTCGGTGGTCCTACCATGGCCATGATCGCCGCGAAGTGCCCAGATATCAGCGTTACCGTCACCGACCCCAATGAGAAGCGCATTGCGGCATGGAACTCCGATACACTCCCGGTCTACGAGCCCGGTCTCCAGCAGGTGGTCGAGTCGGCGCGTGGTAAGAATCTCTTCTTCTCCACCGATGTCCGCAAGGCGATCCGCGAGGCGGACATCATCTTCGTGAGTGTCGGGACCCCCACCAAAACATACGGTGTGGGTGCTGGCCGTGCAGCTGATCTCAAGTACATCGAATCCGCCGCGCGTATGATTGCCGAGGAGGCCGTGGGTCCGAAGATCATTGTCGAGAAGAGCACCATCCCGGTGAGGACCGCTCAGGCCATGCTTACTATCCTGAGATCCAACTCAAAGAACGGAACCTTCCAGGTGCTCTCCAATCCGGAGTTTCTTGCCGAGGGAACTGCCGTCGAGGACCTGGAGAACCCTGATCGTGTTCTCATTGGAGGCGAGCAAACCCCGGAAGGATTAGCTGCTATCGAGAAGGTGGCTTCCATCTATGCGCGATGGATCCCGCGGGAGAAGATCTTGGCTACCAATCTCTGGTCCTCGGAACTCTCCAAGCTGGTTGCCAATGCTTTTCTCGCCCAGCGCATCTCCTCCATCAACTCCATCTCCGCACTCTGTGAGGCGACGGGAGCAGATGTGGACGAAGTTGCTCGCGCCATCGGTAAAGATTCCCGCATTGGCCCCAAGTTTCTCAAGGCCTCGGTCGGCTATGGTGGCTCCTGTTTCCAGAAGGATATTCTCAACCTTACCTACCTCTGCCAGCACTTCGGTCTTCCTGAGGTTGCAGCCTATTGGGAGAGTGTTGTGAAGATCAACGACTGGCAGAAGTCCCGATTCAGTGGACGCATTGTCAGTGACCTCTTCAATACCGTCAGTGGCAAGCACATTGGCATCTTAGGTTTTGCCTTCAAGAAGGATACCAACGACACCCGCGAGACTGCCGCTATCGCCATCTGCCGCGACCTCCTGGCCGAGGGAGCGAAGGTTGTCGTCTATGATCCCCAAGTCAGTGAGGAGCAGATTCGGGCCGAAGTTCTCGGCACTGGCGCCAATGCAAATCTCATTGTCGTCAAGACCGCTCTGGAGGCTTGCGATGGAGCGCACGCCGTGGCCGTTCTCACTGAGTGGGACGAGTTCAAAGATCTGGATTTTCAAAAAATCCATGCCGAGATGTTTAAGCCAGCATTTCTCTTTGACGGCCGCAATATCCTCCCCCACGTCAAGTTGAAGGAAATCGGCTTCCGTGTCTTTGCAATTGGTAAGACGATCTAGCTCTGTACCAACTTCGGGAACCTCTACCCGAACCTCTTAGCATGACACAAAGGCTGCTCATCACCGGCTCCTCGGGGTTGATCGGCTCCGAGGTCTGTCACTACTTTTCACGCGAGCTCGGCTACGAGATCCACGGCGTTGATAATAACCAGCGCGCCGTTTTCTTTGGTCCGCAAGGTGACACACGGTGGAGCCAACAGCGTCTCCAAATCGACATCAAGGGATTCGTCCACCACGAGCTCGACATCCGTGATCGTCAGGGAGTCATTGATCTCATGACCAAGATAAAGCCCGATGCCATCGTCCACGCGGCGGCCCAACCCAGCCATGACCGGGCTGCCGCCATTCCCTTCGACGACTTCGATACGAATGCCGTCGGCACACTCAACATGTTGGAGGCCGCCCGCCGCGCCTGCCCTGAGGCCCCCTTCGTTCACATGTCGACGAACAAGGTTTACGGCGACCGGCCCAATACCATCCCCCTCCAGGAACTTGAGACCCGTTGGGACTATGCCGATCCCACCTACGAACATGGCATCGCAGAGGACTTCTCCATCGACCAGAGCAAGCACTCCCTCTTCGGAGCCTCCAAGGTGGCGGCTGATGTCATGGTCCAGGAATACGGCCGCTACTTCGGTATGCCCACATGCTGCCTTCGTGGCGGATGCCTTACCGGTCCGAACCATACCGGTGTTGAGTTGCACGGCTTCCTCAGCTACCTCGTGA
>CANKWU010000039.1 GCA_947487385.1 Spartobacteria bacterium | reverse complement strand
GAGGGAATCCAACCCCGTGTCACGGGAGGCGAGGCGGCGGCGGCACTCGATCTGGCCATTCGCATCACGAAGCAGATCGAGGAGGCCGATCCCCGCAAGAAATCGCCAACCCTGACTGCATGAGCACGGTGGGTCGCCATCTCGCGATCATCGCCGGAGAGGCCAGTGGCGACACGCACGGCGCCGCGCTCATGCGCTCGCTCCGGGAGCAGGATCCGACGTTCCGCTTCACGGGCAAAGGCGGCCCCAAAATGATGGGGGATGCCCTCTCCTCCGGTGGTGCCTTGGATAACTGGATCGCCGAGGCGGGAGTTTTGGGGCTCTGGGATGTGCTTCGCCACTACGGCTATTTCAAAAAGAAATTTGCGGAACTGCTCGACGAACTCGCTGCCAACCCGCCCGAGGCGGTGATCCTTGTCGATTACCCTGGCTTCAATGTCCGCCTAGCCAAGGCCATCCGGAAAAGGAAGATCGCCACCCGTATCATCTACTACATCAGCCCTCAGGTCTGGGCTTGGAACCGGAGACGCATTCCCGAGATGGCACGGGCTCTCAACCTGATGATCTGCATCTTCCCCTTCGAGCAGCAGATCTACGAATCCTCAGGTCTCCCCACCGTCTTCGCTGGCCACCCCATGGTCGGGGAACTGCATGCCGTTCCCACCTCGGAGCGCGACGCATCGTTGCTCGGGCTTTTCCCCGGAAGCCGCGAACGCGAAGTCCGCAAGATCTTCCCAGCCATGCTCGGTGCGGCGAAACTAGTCTTGAAATCTCGGCCTGAGATCAGGATTGAGGCGGCGGCGGCGACCGCGACCCATGCGGAACTCATGCAGGCAATGGCAAGCGAGCAGAACGTGCAGATCACCATCTCCTCGGGCAATTCCAAGGATCTGATGCGCCATGCCGCAGCAGGCTTGGTATGCTCCGGAACCGCAACGCTCGAGGCTGCCTGCCTTGGCCTACCGTACGCCCTAGTCTATAAGGTCGCCTCACTCACTTACGAGGTTGGCATCCGTGTTATCCGGATCCCGTATCTGGGCATCGTCAATATCCTGGCTAACCGTCTGGTGGTTCGGGAGTTTATCCAGCACGATGCCACTCCTGCCGCACTGGCTGACGAGGCGCTTCGCCTGCTCAATAGCATCGAGGCTCGGGAACGGCTTGCCGCGGATCTTTCCTCTGTCGTGAACTCATTGGGAGGACGTGGTGACCACTCCGCTTCTGAAAGAGCCGCTACTGCTGTGCTCGAATGTCTGGAAAAGCCGGCAAGACAGCCTCATTAAGGAGTCATGTCATTTCCCAAAGAACATTTGGAGTCGCTCTGGGCCCCCTGGCGTGTCGAATACTTCAGCCGGGAGCGCACGAGTGGAGAGGATTTTCTTGCCGAGGCAGCATCCACAGACGATGACGCAGCCCACTTCGTGGTCTGCCGTCGGAAGAGTGCCTTTTTAATCCTCAACAAATACCCCTACGCCTCGGGTCACCTCATGGTGGTCCCGTATAAAAGAACCGGGCGCATGGAGGATCTCTCCGCTGAAGAGGCCCTTGATGTCTGGAACCTCGCCAACCATGCCCAGCATCTCCTGCGTGAAGTCACGAAGGCCGAAGGGTTCAATGTGGGGTTCAATATAGGCACCGCCGGAGGCGCAGGCTTTGAGGAGCACCTCCATCTCCACATCGTTCCACGCTGGAGCGGAGATCAGAACTTTATGCCGATGCTGACTGGGACACGAGTCATCCCCGAAGGACTGCAACCGCTCTACGACCGCCTTGTTGCCGCAGACAAGACAATCATGGGATCAGGGATTTAATCTGGAACTCAGGAAATCAGGAACTGGGGAAACAAAAGAGACTGCCTTTTAGCGTCCCTCTTTACCTTTCACATTTTCACTTTCTAACCTTTCACTTTTCACGATATTGATCACCTTTGGAGCCCTCGGAGCAGCTCTCCTCTACGCCCTTGGCTATCTCGAACTAAAAGCCTCGATCCATCACGGGGCGACAAGCAAGCGGGTTAATATCTTCTCCAACTATGCGATGGCGGCCTGGTCGATGCCCCTCGCCTTTCTTGCCTTCATCCTTCCCACCCATCCCAATTGGCCTGCAGCCTTTGCCGCCATCGGAGCCGGTGTTTCCCTCTTTATCGGACGCATCTGCACCGTGAAGGCACTCGCCAAGGCCGATCTCTCCATCAGCGCTCCGCTGCTCGGCATGAAGACCGTCTTGGTTGCTCTCTTCTCGATTCTGTTGCTCCATGCCCCGGTAGGATGGCATCTCATGAGTGCTGCCGTGCTTACGGTGGCGGCCCTGACACTCCTGCAGATAGGGCCTTACCATAACAAGCATCACAGACGCGCTGCCGTGGGATGGGCGATGGGTGCGAGTATCCTTTTTGCTCTAGTCGACGTGCTGACACAGGGCTACGCGCGGACATCGGGCGTCGCCTTTTTCCAACCCGTTATGTTTATTGTCCTCGCAGCGATGACGCCATTACTGGGATCGACACCGCCTGCGCCCGCAGTCGCGAAAAAACGCCTCCTCATCGGCAGTGCCGTGATTGGTTTTCAAGCGCCTCTCGTGATCATGCTGATCGGCCTCTTCGGCCAAGCCACCCTGATCAATATTCTCTACGCCACGCGCACCATCTGGTCGGTCGCCGTTGATGCTTGGAAAGGTGAGGGCAATGCCCGCGAATACTGGGTCGCCCGAATCAGTGGGGCAGTGCTTCTGCTGGCAGCCATTGTCTTGGCGATACTCAAGTAATCACTCTCAATAAGACTCTTTGTTAAATTGAAAAGTTCTAAGTAAATCGGGTGTGACATTTCCACCATCCCACCTCTCCACCGCAGCCCCCTTGGCGCGGTTTTTGACCTTCATCCGGTTTTCGCATACGGTGTTTGCCCTACCGTTCGCGGTGGGGTCGATGATGGTCGCTGCGGGTTCTACTCATGGTTGGCCGGGTTGGAAGCTGTTCGGTCTGATTCTCCTCTGCATGGTCTTTGCCCGCACCGCGGCGATGACCTTCAACCGCATCGCTGACTGGGAAATCGACAAGCGCAATCCCCGGACTGCCGGCCGCCACCTACTCCTCAGTAAGTCGCTAGCCATTGCCGTTTGCCTCAGTAGCGCCGCACTCTTTATCGGGACAACTTTTTTTATTAACCGGATTTGCTTCCTGCTATCTCCGGTAGCCCTCGGAATTATATTCCTCTACTCGCTCACCAAGCGATTTACCCATGCCGCGCAGTTTTTTCTCGGTCTTGCCCTCTCGGTCTCGCCCGTCGGGGCATGGCTTGCTGTGACGGGATCCTTTGCCTGGCCTCCGATTATTCTAGCCGCAGGAGTTCTCTGCTGGGTGGCCGGATTCGACATGATCTATGCCACGCAGGATGTGGAGACGGACCGTCGGGAGGGACTGCGCTCGATGGTGGTCTGGCTCGGCGTTCCCTGTGCGCTAAGACTCGCCGGATGGCTGCATTTACTGATGCTGATGAGCCTGATCGTATTTGGTCTCTCAGCCCATCTTGGGAAGATCTATTTTCTAGGGCTTATCCCCGTTCCCTTTCTGCTTCTCTATGAGCATCGCATTGCGCGAACTCTCGACTTAGGAAAGATCAACAAGGCGTTTTTCGAGTCCAATGCCATGATTGGATTCCTCTTTGTTGTGGTTATCATTGCCGAGCAGATTTGGAAGTTTTAGCGAAAACTGAAGTCCTTTTTTTCGTTCTTCAGTCGATAGGTTTGCCGCTGGTTGTTGTCGGTACTGGATCCGGTGAAGCTGGTGAAGTGAGAGTTTGTGGAGCTGACGAGCCCACAGAGTCTGAAGGAGGCTCTGGAAGAGTAACCGGAATTGTAGGAACCGGCGCGGGTGCAGTCATGGTTTGAGCGGAAATCTCCGGGGGCGTACTGGGTGTTGCAGTTACGGGCATCGCCACGGGAGCAACAACGTCCGAGGTAGGGGTAGGGGTAGGGAGAGAGGGAAGAACTTGGTGCACCACGGACTTCATGATGGGCTTCGGGGTTCGAACGGGTATCGCCTTACGGATAGGCACAGGAAGGGCCTTACGGATTTTGACCGGCGTTGGTTTCGTTGTTGCTTTGGGTGTCGGCGAAGCAAATGCGGACATGGCTACGGCAGACGAGGGCAATGGCATGGCTGTCATTGGTTGCTGGAGAGCATTGCCTAGATCTCTTGTGGCAAGCAGCAGGTTTGCATCGTTTGCATTCACATGGTACCCCGCGCCGAATGGAAGCATCCCCTTAAAATAAATAGTCCCATAGGCAAGCTGTAACTCCGCTTCTCTACGCCGCTGGAAGATGGCAAGAGGATCGGTGTAGACGCCGAAAAGCTGAATGCGCCATTCGCCTGTCTTGAAATCACGATAGGGGATCCCCGAATCATCTTGAAGGATGAGTTGTGAAGTGTTCAGCAGGAAGTTGCGGGTTTCGGAAAAGGCATCGAGTGGAAGGAGATAAGAGGCCGCTTTCAGATAGGAGGATCCGGGGCCGAGATCGCCGAGCCAGGAGAGGAAGTTGCGACATTCTTTGCCGTTGGAGAGGTCGGCCTTGAAGTAATAAAGCGTCTGCGTCGGACCTCCGGGACGGCGATAGATGATCTGCACTCCCGGGGAGCCGAAAGGACGGATCAGCTGAGTTGATTCGATGATGTTTCCGGTGAGGGCGAGTTCCGTGAAAAGGACGGGAATCACACCCTGGAAGGAGCTTTTGGCCAATTGAGGCTTCATTTCACTAGTGATGAAGTAGCCGCAGAAGAGTGAGGTATGGAGTGCCTGATCGAGAGACTTCAATGCGGCGCCAAGCGCCGTAGGATCAAGAGCCTCAGGGGGAGGAAGGTCTCCCACGGGTTCTAGTCCGCCAAGGACCATAACGCGGGTATGAGGGAAAAAGGCGTAGGCATTCAGAAAGTCCGGGCCACCGAAGAGATAGCGCAGGACTCCGCGGCTGGCCGGATCCTGTGACAGATGCTCACGACCCCACTGCTGCATCACGTCGTAACGGATTCTTCTGCAGAAGGCCCATTGTTCCTGAAGTTGAAGTTTATGTTCCCGGTACTCGGATGATTTCTGAAGAGGCGCCAGAGTGCTCTGATTGGGCAGAGGGATGCCTGCAAGGAACTCTGCCTGCTCCTGCAACGAGGAGGAGTATGCCGCCGTGAGGGGGATCGCCCATAGCAGCAGCGGGAGGGCAATCTGGTAAATTATGAATGAGAGCCTCGAGTGATCCATCGGTGAAGGATGAGAGGCAGCAGCATCAGGACAACTCCTGCAAGGGCGATCCATGGCTTGGAAGCGACCGAGTAGCTCAATCCTGCAAGCGCCGAGAGAATGAAGATCATCGGGGGAAGAGGATAGAAGGGGCAGCGGAATGAAGTCCGAGTATCCGGCATTTCAAGACCAGCTCTTTTTTTTCGAAGGATTATCAGGCCAATGACACCTAGCATGAGACAGAGCAGCAGCGGGATCTGCGCAAAGACCAAGATCGTCTCGAAGGAGTTGAAAGCAATCAATCCCAAGACCAGCATCAACTGGAGCAGGATACCCCTGACCGGAATGTTGTCGCGTGTCTTTGCGAGTCTTGCAAAGAGCGGGTAATCCTCCCCGACGCGCTGTGTTACGCGGGGACCAGCCCAAGTCATGGCACTGATCGAGGCAAGAAGCCCTAAAGCAATGATGCCCGACATGATCCGCCCGCCCATGGCGCCGATCAGGTGAGTTGCTGCCACAGTTCCGACATTCAACACGCCACGCAGCTCATTTTCCGGAGCGGCTGTGAGAAAGATGGCATTAAGCACGACGTAGAAGAGAGTCACCGCCAGAGTTCCGATGACAAGCGAGAGCCCGACAGTCCGTCTGGGGTTCTTAACTTCCCCGGCAAGGTAGGTGACGGCATTCCAACCCGAGTAGGCATAGAGGACAAAGAGCAGGGCGATTCCCGCATTCGGTCGGGTCAGTTCCAACAGAGAAGATGGCTGCGGTTTCAGGATCCTAAGGCAATCGGGATAAAGGAAGGCGCTTCTAACTCCGACTGCAATGAAGAGGCCGACGAGCAGAAACTTCACGCAGGTCACTCCATTCTGGAGCAGTGAACTTATTTTCAGCGATCGGAGATGAAGAAGTGAAATCAGTACAATGGCACCCACGGTGGAGATTCGGATTGGGCAGAGAGGAAGAGCTGCATGCAGGTAGGTGCCGAAAGCGATGGCCGAGAGTGAGATCGGCGCTGCAAATCCGGCGATCAGTGAGACGCAGGCTGCCATGAATCCCAAGGAGGGATGGTAGATTTCCGAGAGATAGGTGTATTCGCCCCCAGAACGCGGAATCCTGGCCACAACTTCTGCATAGGAGAGGGCCCCGCAGAGAGAGATGAGTCCGCCCAGCACCCAGAGGCACAGTATCGAGAATCCACTTCTCTGATCCTGCAACTGGAACCCCAGACTCGTGTAGACCCCTGTCCCCACCATCGTGGCGGTGACTAGCGAGAGGCAGGTTAGCAGGCTGATGCCTTGATTCGTATTCTTTCCCGAAATGGACATGCTAAACCTTCTTATCAGGATGGCTCGGTAGATCCCATCCAACCGATCGGTGGGCATAGACCACCTCGACCAGCACAACGACGAGGGCAGTCATGAAACAGAGCAACCCCGCCACAAAGGTAATAATAACAAAGCTTCCTTGAAGATACCGGCCGCCGGTTTCAAAGAAAAAAATTTCCAGAACAGTCATGGAGATGAGTACTCCGCTGAGGACGTCGAAGAAGATTGCAATGGCGCACATGCGCCCCCTGATACGAGCCTCGCGGTATTCTACCCTGTAGTGTGATTCCAATGAGCGAGTGAGCTTTGGCAACTCCAGAAGTTCGGCGTGGATAAAGCGCATCCGATCGATGGCCCGAGCCAGGCGTCCGCTAATGGCAGTGATGAGCAAGACGACTGCTGTAAGCAGGAAGACCGGCGTGAGTGCCAACTGGATTGTGGAAGTGACGTCGTTGGTCGGAATGGACATGTCTGAATTGTTATCAGAAGGGATCGAATCAGGAACTCAAGATCTCAGAATTGGATCATTGAAACAAACGGCTTGAGGGATCTGAATGAGAGAAAATCGCGGCGTGAATCACGCCTTCCCTTGTCCGGGCGACGATGTTTTAAATGATCTTTCAGGCATGAAACTCGTCCACGAATACTCCAAGATCCGTCCTGGGCTCTTTCATTGGCGGGAATATGAGCCGCTGGTGAAGTGCGATTGTTCCTCATCAGCTGTCGTGACCCCCTCAGGGTTAATTTTCATCGATCCTATTCCCTTGGAGGATGAGGTGCTCCAAGAGATGGTGGCTGAGTCTTTCTCGTCACCCGCGGCCGTCGTGCTCACAAGCGGCAACCATCAACGAGAGAGCCTTGCCCTAGCAAGGCGGTTCGGGATGCCGATATTTGCTCCGGAGAGTGCGGGTGACGACATCATAGCCGATCAGCGTTTTCGATCGGGTGATCCCATTGCCAGCATGGAGTCGCACTCCCTTCCGGGCTTTGGTCCTGGAGAGACGGCGTTCTTTTACGATGGTGTCCTTATCTTGGGCGATGCGGTGATCAATCTTGCGCCCGAGGGATTACGCCTGTTACCCGAGAAATACCGTGAGGATAAGAAGCAATCGCTCAGGTCACTGACTGCCTTGAAGGAGCTGAGCCCCAATACACTTCTGTTTGCTCATGGCAATCCGATCGTCGACCGGGCAAAGCAACGGTTGGAGGTAATTCTGGATTCCTGACAAGCTAGAGTTAGGGTTGAGTCATGAATGAAGAGAACCATGTCCGCTTCATGAAGGAAGCGGTGGATGAAGCAAGGAAGGGACTGAGCGAGGGAGGAATCCCGATTGGTTCGGTTCTTGTGCGGGCCGGCAAGATCATCGGCAGAGGTCACAATCAGCGTGTTCAGAAAGGGAGCGCCATCCTCCACGGCGAGATGGACTGCCTCATGAATGCAGGTCGTCAAACTACTTACCACGATACGGTCATTTATTCGACGCTCTCTCCCTGCATGATGTGCTCTGGGACGATCATTCAGTTCAAGATTCCCCGAGTCATTGTGGGTGAAGCGGTGAATTTTCCAGGAGCTCCTGAGTTTCTTCGATCGCACGGGATTGTGGTGGAGATTCTAAACGACCCTGAGTTGATACGGATGATGGGAGACTTCATCAAGGGCCATCCGGGACTCTGGAGCGAGGATATTGCCGAGTAAGGGAGCTATAAGAATGCTCCTTGCCACTCCCTTCCAACGTCCCGAACTTCAGCCGCCCGGCGGCGAGAAGCGCGTGATGCTCCACTCCTGTTGCGCTCCCTGTTCCGGCGAGGTGATCGAAGCCATGGTGGCCTCTGGGTTGGAACTGGAGATCTTCTTCTACAACCCGAATATCCATCCCCGCGAGGAGTACGAGCTTCGCAAGGTTGAGAATATCCGCTTTGCCAAGGATCACGGCATTCCCTTCACCGACGCCGACTATGATACCGACAACTGGTTCGCCCGGGTGAAGGGTCTGGAGTGGGCGCCTGAACGGGGCGAGCGTTGTACGGCATGCTTCGACATGAGGTTCGAGAGGACGGCACTCCATGCGTTTGAAAAGGGTTTCAAGGTGATCACCAGCTGCCTGGGGATCTCGCGCTGGAAGGATATGAACCAGATCAATGGGGCAGGGGAGCGGGCTGCCGCCCGCTGGCCCGGAATGAGCTACTGGACCCATAACTGGCGCAAGGGAGGAGGCGCCGAGCGGATGGTCGAGATCTCGAAACGGGAGGAATTCTATGCCCAGCAATACTGTGGCTGTGTCTTCTCCTTGCGTGACACAAACAAATGGCGTCTCGCCAACGGTAGGCCGAAGGTCGTCATTGGTCAGGATTATTACCGTCAAGCGGGTGCACAGCCTACCATTGATCGTGAAAATCCGGAGGAACAGGCGTGAGGGTTATCATGCTGCTCGCGTTTGTTTTTATGGCATTGGGTGGGGTCAGGGCAGATTTGCCTCCGCCTCGTCCCGACACGGCATCGGAGAAGTCGGTCGTTTGGTTTGCTCTCGACTCGCAGGTAATGGGTCCTTCGATGACGCCACGCCAGCCTCTTGTTTCCAGAATGGTGGCGGGACTGATCTGCGCGGTGACAGGAAAGAACACACCCGATGCCGCTTGGTGCTCCTTTATCAAGCCCGGCGAAAAAGTCGGAATCAAGGTCTCCTCTCAGCCTGGCGCTATCGGCGGAACTCATCCCGCAGTAGCTCAGGCCGTCGTGGAGGGATTGGTTGCTGCCGGCATCAAGGCGAGCGATATCATTGTCTGGGATCGGCGGCAGGAGGATCTTGTGCAGGCGGGCTATGACAAAGTGCCTGGCCTGAACCTGCGGTGGATTGAGAAAGGTGCCGGGTATGATCCGAGGGCTATCATCACAACAACGGCAATCGGGCGGCTCGTCTACGGAGATCTTTCCTTCAAGGAGTCGCAAAACTCTCTAGCTGATATCCTTGGGCCCAAGGCGCAACTGAGCGAGGAGAGTCATCTGCCGATCATTCTCTCCCGTGATGTTGATAAGGTGATCAACATACCCTCCCTCTGTGACAGCTACTTTACGGGAGTGCATGGTGCCCTGGCTGGGATGACGATCGGGATTCTTGATAATTGGAGGCGCTTCAGCAAGGGGGATGGTTATGGTGATTCCTCGTTGGCTGATGTCTATTCCGACCAGCGGATCGTTAAGAAAGTGGTCCTGACGATCATGGACGGCATTGTCCTGCAATATGCCGGAGGCCCCTATCCCAGCCCTGGAAACTGTGAAGTTAACGGGATGCTCCTTGCCTCGAAGGATCCCGTGGCGATCGATGCCACGGCGCTCCGTCTCCTGGACGAACAGCGGATGGTTTCGCGGATGCCAAAGGCCTCGCGTGATGGCGGTCATGTTGCAGAAGCCGCCGCGAAGGGGCTTGGCAACAATGACGAGAAGATGATTCTCATGAAGCGAGTGGGTTTCGGAAGCAGGGGTAGTATTTCTTCTGGAGAAGCCGTCGTTCCCGAAACGGCACCCTCACCGCTTCCTGCCACACGCCTCTAAGCATGGAAGCTAGGGAGATACGCCATCTCCTCCGCGATCATGCGCGGACATTTGCGCTGACGCTCGGGATTTTGCCTCGGTCCTTGAGCGCGCCACTTGGGCTCGCCTACCTTCTGGCACGCGCTTCGGATACGATTGCTGATTCCGGAACGATCCCCCGTGAGAGGAGGACTGCTCAATTAGAAGAGCTGAATGCTGCATTAGCCGGAAACTCCCCTGAGAGTTGGCAACCGAAGATACGACCCGGCGAGCTCTGCGACAGGGAAGAGGATTTGATTCACTCGGTGCCGCGCCTGCTTGCTACCCTGAAGGGAAGTCTGGATCGCGAGGAGGTGATTAATCTTTGGAAATCCATCGTCGAGGGACAGAGATTTGACCTTGCAAGATTTCCCTCGGAGGTGCCGCTTGGGCGGGACGAGTTGGAGTACTATTGCGGCTTGGTTGCCGGATCGGTTGGAAAGACTTGGACTCTCCTCATTGCAAAACATGCGCCGCAGACGCTTCTCTATTCAGAAGAGGAAATGAAGTGTCTAGGGTGCGACTATGGGAAGGGACTCCAATTACTGAATATGCTCCGAGACCGCATCGAGGACCGCGTTCTTGGTCGTCGCTACGTGGAGGGGGGTGATCCGGCGGGGTTGTTTGAACTGGCCGAGACATGGTTGCGATCTGGCGAAAAATATCTGACAGGCCTGCGTCCTGGACGGGTCCTTATGGCTACGGTATTGCCTCATGATCTTGCGGCACGGACACTCAGAGCGATCAAACGTTCCCCCAATGTGGCGCGAGTCAGTATTCCTCGCAGCGAAGTCCGGACACTCCTGTGTCGCGGCGTGTTATCCCTTGGCTTGCCGAGGCGTTGGAATCCTGCTTCATAAGCGCAATGGATTTTATTCACTGGTTCCAAGCAAACTTCATTCACCTCGACAAAAGCCTTGAGCATATCGTCTCCGCATATGGCATCTGGGTCTACGCGATCCTTTTTGCCATTGTGTTCAGCGAGACGGGACTGGTGATTACTCCCTTCCTTCCGGGCGACGCATTACTCTTTGCCGTGGGCGCTTACTGCGTTTCTCATCCTGATGCAGGCCTCAAGTGGCCCGTCGCCATGGCGCTCTTAATGGTGGCCGCAATCCTGGGTAACTTGGTGAACTTCACTATTGGCGGGACGCTGGGTGGAAAAATCTTCAAGGAGAATGCGCTTATTCTGAAAAAGCAGTATCTCGACAAGACGCACCTCTTTTTTGAAAAGCATGGCGCGAAGGCAATCATCATGGCCCGCTTTCTGCCGATCTTTCGTACGCTCTCGCCCTTTGTGGCCGGGATGGCTTCGATGGATCGCCGCAAATTCACTCTCTACACAGTCGTGGGGAGTTTCCTCTGGGTCTTTCTCATGATGATTGCGGGAGTAATCTTTGGTCAGATTGATTGGGTAAAGAAACACTTTGAGACCGTGGTGCTGGGTATCATCGTCATCTCAATGCTGCCCGTTGCTTTCGAGGTGATCGCTCAGTTCCTAGAGTCCCGCAAGGAGAGGTAATAATTGGCAGTTCCTCGAGTGGGCTAGGGCAAGCTAGAATAGGGATCCGCGGCGTGAGGTTGAGAATGATACAGTGTCACACGCACGCCCAGCCCCATGAATGCTTGATTTGGGGCCGCTCTGTTTTTTTTGGCAGATTACGTGCAGAGCCAAGAAGAGAGGGCTCAAATCTTTTTTTAAAAAAAGTGAAAGAAGTCGTTGACTCCAGGAAGATCTCGTATAATGTTTTCAATCCCGACGGTGACTTGAATCACTCGAACGGGAATGTTCTTCGCCAGTCTGCCTCGAGTATTTGAACAAGTACGAGATAGCAATGACAGCCCTAGAAAAGCTTTTGTTATAAAAACTTAAGTCTCTGGGCTGGATCGCTTCTTACGCAGCCACTGGTATCGATCTTTGATAGCGCAGGTCCGGTTTCGCACAAACAACGGAAGCCGGATGGATCATATACAAAAACAGCAAGAACTGAATTGTGCGTTTTTCGTCGATTTTCTTAATCGAAGTTTAATACAGATCGTCCCTTGGGCACCACGGTGTCTAAGGAAAAGATGATGCTGGAAATTTGCCTCCCGTTTAGCACGAGGAGGCGCAAACTTTCTACGGAGAGTTTGATTCTGGCTCAGAACGAACGCTGGCGGCGTGGATAAGACATGCAAGTCGAACGGGATTTTATTTGTAGTAATACAAATAAAGTCTAGTGGCGAACGGGTGCGTAACACGTGAGCAATCTGCCGGGAAGTGGGGGATAACTCGCCGAAAGGCGAATTAATACCGCATATGGCCAGGGAAGACATCTTTCCGAAGCCAAAGTCGCAAGACGCTTCCTGATGAGCTCGCGGCCTATCAGCTAGTTGGTGAGGTAATGGCTCACCAAGGCTATGACGGGTAGCTGGTCTGAGAGGACGACCAGCCACACTGGAACTGAGACACGGTCCAGACACCTACGGGTGGCAGCAGTCGAGAATTTTTCACAATGGGGGAAACCCTGATGGAGCGACGCCGCGTGGAGGATGAAGGTTTTCGGAT
>CANKWU010000038.1 GCA_947487385.1 Spartobacteria bacterium | reverse complement strand
GATGTCTGGCTCTGTGGGGGCCAATCCAACATGGGCGGGAATGCTGCTGAAAACACCCCTCCGGAGGATCGGCGCAAGGAACTTCTCGAGAGCGATTATCCAGAGCTCCGTACCGTCGCCATGCCTACCCTTCATCGTGAAACCCCGCTGCCCAACGACGCCTCCGATGCCTCGCTCTCCTGGAAGTCCATTGCGGGGACAAGCCGTGGGAATTCGGCAGTGGGCTACTACTTCGGCCAGGCGGTTCAAGTCAGCCAGAAGATACCCGTCGGGTTGGTCTATATCATCAAGGCCGGCAGTCAGGTCGAGCAGTGGATGTCCCAAGAGGTACTCAAATCCATCTTCACTGATGGAGAGTTGAACGCGAGTTGCTCCGGCGCGAGTCTTGCCAGCGGACTCTACAACGGCATGGTCGCCCCAGTACATCCGTTCCCGATCTGCGGGGCCTTCTGGTACCAAGGAGAATCCAATGCAGACAACGCGGCTAAGTATATGGGTTACTACAAGAGCCTCCCTGCCATGATTCGCATGTGGCGTTCCCTGTGGGGTCAGAACCTGCCAGTGCTCCTCGTGCAGTTGCCGGCATTTTATGGGCAGTACCCCCCCGAGTCCTGGGCACACATCCGAGAAGTCCAGCAGCTCTGTTCCGCTGTTTTGCCCAATGTCTTCACGGCGGTCACCTTCGATGAGGGTGATACTAAGAATCTGCATCCTTACAACAAGTATTTCATCGGTACCCGGTTGGGCATGATCGCTCGGGCCAAGGTGTACGGAGAGAACCTTGAGTGCTCGGGCCCCGTCTTCAAAACCTCGACTCGCCAAGGCAACGAGCTCCTGCTCACGTTCGATCATGTGGGGAGCGGACTAAAGACTCGCGGCGAGCTGACCGGTTTTGAAGTTCGCGGTGACAACGGGCAATGGATGCCTGCACAGGCGCAGATCGTCGACAAGGAACGGGTCTCTGTTTCCTGCCCGAGCGTTCCTGCACCGGCTGCCGTGCGCTATGCATGGGCCAATTCCCCCACAGCCACCCTCTTCAATGATCTGAACCTGCCTGCCAGCCCATTCCGTTCGGACATCCCAGCGACACTGATCGAAGAGGTCAGAAAATCATTCGGAGGAGCATCCGCGGCCAACCCTCCTCGATGACGTGGACTGCTGCTCATAGCTGGACCGGCCGAAGCTTCGCATCCGCTACGGCTTCCCTCACGACATCTAGGAGATTTATTTAACGACTCCCCAACAATCCATCCACCATCATGATCCGGAAAGCATTTCTCATGAGCGTCGATCCCTCCTTTCAGGAGGAGTACGAAAAACGTCACAACCCCATCTGGCCGGAGCTTGAGGCTGTGCTTCACGAACATGGCGCCCATAACTACTCTATCCACCTCAACCCCGCCACGGGCGACCTCTTCGGCTACGTCGAGATCGAGGATCAGGAGCGCTGGGATCAGATTGCACAGACTGATGTCTGCAAACGCTGGTGGGCCCACATGAAGGAGATCATGCCCTCCAACCCCGACAACAGCCCCATCTCCACCGAACTCCGGGAAGTCTTCCACCTCCCCTGAGAAAGATGGGGGTAGTAAGAGATCGGAGAATGGGAGAGTGACTACAAAAGCCGGCCAGAGAGTCCGCTAATGATGCGAGATGGTATCAGAGACCTCACTTGACATGGGAGCGCGGAAGGCGCCGGCATGGAGTGAACAGGATTCTCGGGAAGAAGAAGCCCCTTGAACATCAGAAGTATTGCCTCTTTATTGAAGGAATTATCAGATGATTAAAGCCATCAAAAAGGTTCCCGCGATTTTGGTCGCCTGCGGATGTCTTGTCTCTGCTTGCTTGGCAGTCCCGCCTGAAGTTACACAGAGTCCCAAGTCGACCAGCGCTGCTGAGCCAAAGCGTCCCAACGTCCTGTTTATCGTGATCGACGACATGAACGATTGGGTCGGTTACCTGGGTGGAAACCCACAGGCGAAAACACCCTGCATGGACGCGCTGGCGGCCAGTGGCACGGCTTTTGCCAATGCGCACGCGCAATCGCCACTGTGTAACCCCTCGCGGTCTAGTTTCCTCAGCGGACTGAGGCCCTCGACCACCGGCATCTACGGGCTAAGACCGGGTCCACGCCAGTCCCCGGAGCTATGCGACTGGGTGATGCTCCCACAGTACTTCGAGCAGCACGGGTATTTCACCGCATGCTTCGGCAAGATTTATCACGATGGCATGATACCGCCCTCCGACCAACCCAAAGAGTTTAATCTCTTCGGGCCGGCACCGGGTCCCTCGCTGCCCAAAGCAAAGTTTGTCAATACCCCCCACAAAGCACGTGAAGTGGACTGGGGAATCTATCCAGCCAAGGATGAGGACACGTGCGACTGGAAGACCGCGGACAATGCCATCGCCGAGTTGGCGAAGGCGCCGAAAGACCGACCGTTCTTCCTCGCGGTCGGGTTTCGCCTCCCGCACCTGCCAATCTTCGCCTCGCAGAAGTGGTTCGACTTGTTTCCTGAATCGACGCTTCAACTCCCTCCCGTTTCCATGCACGACCGCGACGGGACCCCACGCTTCTCGTGGTATCTGCACTGGGATTTGCCGGAACCCCGGCTCCCCTGGCTGATAAAAAACAACCAGTGGAAGCCGATTGTGCGATCGTATCTCGCCGCCACCAGTTTCATGGATAGTCAGATTGGAAGGGTGGTGGAGGCCTTGAAAACTTCGGGACGCTATGACAACACCATCATCGTGCTTTTGTCTGATCAGGGATGGCATCTGGGCGAAAAGCTGATCACGGGGAAAAACTCACTCTGGAATCATTCCACCCATGTGCCGTTGATTTTTGCAGGACCGGGCGTTACGAAGGATGCGATATGTCATGAGAGTGCGGAATTGCTGGATATCTATCCCACTCTTGTCGAGTTGTGCGGTCTGCCGCCGCGTTCCGGACTGGAAGGCCATAGTCTGATGCCCGAGTTGCGTGATGCCAACGCGCCGCGCGAGTGGCCCTCCATCACAACCCATAATGCCGGCAACAGCTCGGTTCGCACCAAGCAATGGCGTTACATCCGCTATGCGGATCATTCCGAGGAGCTGTATGATGAAACCAAGGATATTGAGGAAAAGAACAACCTCGCAAACGATCCCCGCTACACGGCCATCAAGGCCGATCTGGCGAAATCTCTGCCATCAGGCTATGCCGATCCCGCTCCCGGAAGTGCTGAGCGCCTCCTGCTTTATAAGAATGGTGTTCCGAATTGGGAGGGCAAAGACATTCTCCCAAATGCGACGATTCCGGGGATGGCTCAGGATTAATCGACTCACCTCCAGTCGTGCATTGACGGAGTGGCGAAACTCCGGAACAAAACCGCTCTAAGAGTTGATTTTCCTGTCCGCTCGGGCGAGGCTTGTCGTTCATGTTTTTAGGAGCCCTTAAAGTCGTCGGTATTTTTCTCGAAGTGGTCCTGCTCTTCAACCTGCTCATTGTCGTGCATGAGTTGGGGCACTTCTTCGCCGCGCGCTGGCGCGGTCTGAAAGTGGAGAAGTTTGCGATCTGGTTCGGCAAGGCGCTCTGGTCGAAGACGATCAACGGCGTCGAATACAGGCTCGGCAGCATTCCTGCCGGGGGATTCGTGGCCATTCCCCAGCTTGCTCCCATGGAAGCCTTGGAAGGCGAGAGCAATGATAAGGGAGAGCCACTTCCTCCGGCCCGCCCCCTCGACAAGATTATCGTCGCTCTTGCCGGTCCCGCTGCCAGTCTCGGGTTGGCTTTTTTGATTGCCTGCGTGGTCTGGTATGTCGGCCGTCCTGTCAGCGAGGCCGAGACGACCAATGTGATCGGCTATGTTCTTGAAGGAGGTCCGGCTGCCAAGGCAGGGTTACAACCGGGTGACAAGATTCTCACCGTCAATGGACATGCGGTCACTCGGATTAACGGCATGGGACGGATGAGCGATAGTGTCGCCTGGAATCTAGCCATTAGTTCCTCACCCGTGGTGCCGATTCGTTACGAACGCGCCGGCAAGCAATCGGTGGTTGAGGTGGAGCCCTTTGTCGAGCCCACCAAGGGCTGGGGACGGAAGAACCTGCGCCAGATCCAAATTATTCCCGCCATGACTCCGCTCATCGCACGGGTCTTTCCAAGCAGCCCAGCCGAAGAGGCCGGGCTACGAGCTGGTGATCTCGTGATTGCTGCCAATGGGCAGACTCTGTACAGCGGCCAGACACTTGCAGAGCTGCTAACCAAGACCAAGGGAGCTCCGGTAACCCTCACAATCCGCCGGGGAGGAGCTGACTTCCCCATTTCCATCACCCCGCGCATCCCTGTGGGAGAGAAACAGGCCCGTCTCGGTATCCAGTGGGATCAGCGTGGGCTGATCACGCTGGTTCATCCGGATCCCGTGACCCAGATCAAGTCGAGCCTGCTGACCATGTGGGAGACCATCTCGGCCGTCACGGCCCGCCATTCCGAAATCGGTGTCCAGCAGCTCAGCGGTCCCGTCGGGATTATGAGGATCTACTACCTTCTCTTCCAGAGCCCGATGGGTTGGCAGCTGGCTCTCTGGTTCAGCGTCGTGCTGAACGTGAACCTGGCCGTCATGAATATGCTCCCGCTCCCGGTTCTCGACGGCGGGCATATCCTGCTGGCATTCATCGAATGGATTTGCGGGCATCCGATCCATCAGAAAACGCTGGAGATCGTCCAGACGACCTTTGCCATGCTTCTCATCGGGACCATGCTCTATATCTCCTTTTACGATGTCAGCGACCTGGTGATGGGTCATAAATCCGCACCAGTCTCTGCCAGTGACAAGACAGCGGAGATCATGACCTTCTCGCCAAAATCTCCTGCTAATGTTGCGGCCCCCGCATCCGCAAAACCATGAGCCGCGCGGGTGATGCCGCTGCCAAAACGGACGTGCCGCTTAGTTACGCGGCCGATCTTTTCTCCTACGCACGACGTCCCAGTCGTGAAGTAACGATCGGAGGCTTGGGATTTGGTGGGGCCAATCCGATCCGTATCCAGTCGATGATTACCAGCGACACGATGGATACACAGGCCTGTGTCCGCGAAACGCTACGACTGGTCGAGGTGGGATGCGAAATGGTCCGAATCACGGCGCCGACCGTGAAGGATGCCGCCAATCTCAAGAACATCCGCGCGGAGTTGACGGCGCTCGGTTGCAGGGTTCCTCTCGTTGCGGATATTCATTTCAAGCCAGAGGCGGCGATGGAGGCAGCGCTTTGGGTGGAGAAGATCCGGATCAATCCGGGCAACTTCGCCGACTCCAAGAAGTTCAATATCCGGGATTACACGGATCAGGAATATGCCGCCGAATTGGAGAGGATCCGGGAGCGCTTCACGCCTCTGGTCAATCTCTGCAAGGATCGCGGAGTAGCTCTAAGGATCGGAACAAACCACGGCTCGCTTAGCGACCGGATCATGAACCGTTTCGGTGACTCGCCGCTCGGCATGGTGGAGAGCGCCCTGGAGTTTGCACGGATCGCCCGGGACCTCGATTTCCATCAGATGATCTTCTCGATGAAGGCCTCCAATCCGAAGGTGATGATCGCCACCTACCGATTGCTTGTGGCTAGACTGAATGCGGAGGGAGCAGACTGGAACTATCCGATTCATCTTGGCGTGACCGAGGCGGGCGATGGAGAGGATGGGCGCATCAAGAGCGCCATTGGTATCGGATCGCTTCTCGCTGATGGTATCGGTGACACGATCAGAGTCTCGCTGACTGAAGATAGCGAGCACGAGATCCCCGTGGCTCGTGCCTTGGTGGCCCCGTTTGATACCCGAACTTCAACCCTCTCTCCGGTTTCCGGGATTCAGGCCAACTGGCCGCTCTTCGACTACCAAAGGCGTCCTGCCGAACGGATCATCCTGGAGGGCATCACTCGGCCGATCGTTCTGGGAGGACCGGAAACGGTTGCGGTTGCTGTGCCGCGTCGCGTCGATGAGGCCGTCGCCCACAAGCGAGCCGCGCTCGGCGACTACCAGCCGGAATTGATTCTTGAAGACTTGTCATTGGTGGAAGTGGACCCCCTCTCTGCCGAAGAGATCGCCACAGTGAATGCTGTTTCGGAGCCGCGACTCATCACGGTGCGGGATGGCGTGGCTCTGGATCCGATCGTTGCCTTCCGACTGCTGGCCGCGCAGGTTGACCCACGCCATCCCATACTCCTCAAGGATACACTTCGGCCTGAATCGGCAGGAGAGTTTTTAGATCATCTTCTCACTTCAGCAATCGTTCTGGGATCGCTGCTCTGTGACGGGATCGGCGATGCCATCCTGCTCCGTTCCGAGGAGGCACCGGGACAGTCCCTGCGTCTTGCCTACAATATCCTCCAGGCTGCTGGCGTCCGCATCTTTAAGACCGATTATGTTGCTTGCCCTTCCTGCGGCCGGACCCTCTTCAATCTTCAGGAGACAACAGCCCGGATCAAGGCCTCGACCTCTCATCTCAAGGGAGTTCGCATTGCCGTTATGGGCTGTATTGTCAACGGCCCGGGAGAGATGGCCGATGCCGACTTCGGCTATGTGGGAGGGGCTCCCGGCAAAGTGAATCTCTATGTCGGAAAAACCGCGGTAAAGTTCAACATCCCCGAAGCGGAAGCCGTGGAGCGACTCATCGATCTGATCAAGGAACACAACAAGTGGGTCGATCCCGCGTAGCTTGTGAGGATTGGCGGATAGCTTTGTTGGCCTGCGCTTGCCGTAGCTCAACTACGGCTGACGCTTGGCCGCCTTGCTTTCCATCCAACCTCACGGCGCTATTTTTTGTGTGATAACACGGAGTAGACCAACCAACCCAAGTCGATGAAGACCAAGAGCGCGTAGGAAGCCAGATTGGATTTCCAGACAAAACGCTTCCTCTCATTCGCAGTAACTTGGGGCCAACCGGATCGTAATACCCATCCTTCGATCAGAATCGTGACAAAAAATGCCGGAATCAGCAGAACCAGTGAGGCAGTGGGAACCATCCAGTAGAGATCGGCTTCGTAGGGTATCAACCATGGGGCCTGCAGAGTCACCGATGCCAGTGCTCCCCAGAAGGTGTTGAGGCCATAACAGCCGCTGCCGCCCGGAATTACAAAAAGTTGGATGGCAGCCAAAACAATCCAGAGAAGGGGCCAACCGGCGAGTGTGGAGAGACCATTTGCAAGAGCTACGCCGAGCAATCGGCGTTTGGTACCCACATGATGAATATTTCGAGCCATCCATGATTCCAAAACAATGATAGGGATGATGGAGAAAAGGGCTGCAGGAACCGCCAAAGCGATCATGGGAATACCTGCGTCGGCTAGAAATATTGGGAAATGCATAAGGGCTGGTTGGGTTTCGGTCTCTGTCCACCTATCCGCCGGCCACAGGTACGGGTGCTGGGCAGATGCCCCCGGCGGGATAGACCGGTTCCGGTGGATTGCCGTTACGGAAGAAGGTTTTGATCTCGGTCATCATCCGCTTGATGTGGCGGTAGCTACGGACGCGAACCATCTTGCGGTAGCTCTTCCAGGGATCTCCCCACTTGAGCACTTCGATCGTCACCCGACGGACGCCCCATGCCCGCATCGCTTTCTTTGAAGGTTTGTAGAGATCGATGGTGTTCACTCCGGAAAGAGCAAAGCCATAGTCATCCACCTCGTAGATCTCGCCTGTCGCCCTGATCCGGAAGATGGTCCCGCAGGGCCAGCGGGCCCAGTCGGCGGCGGCACTGTTAACGACTCCGCAGCGGAGAGGCTTTCCGATGGCGGAGAGGTTGCTGTAGCGCCTGTGATCACTCTCGGTATGCGTGTAGGCAGTAGTTCGGATCTTCTGAACAGCGGCGCGTTGGAGCGGCGCTTCGTAGCGAGGAAGCGGATGAAGACAGCCACCCAGGATCAGTGGAAGAAGCAGGAAGAGAAATAAGCAAAGACGCTTCATCGGGACGGTTTTCAAAAAGAATAGGGAACTCCTGAAATCAGGAAACTGCAATTGACTTTCTGCAAGAAAATCTCGCGCAGCCATAACGTATGCTTCTCACGTTCCTCCGTGCTCCACTGGAGACTCGACGTTGTGGTGCATCATCCGATGCACTTGCCCTAAGGATACAAGCATCAATGACTAAAAGAAAAGAAGGGGATCTCAAAACGAGACAAATCTTTGTCTTTGTTTGAATTTGTCATATTTGTTGCAAAATAAGTTTTGCATAGAAAATGCGGGTGCGGGTAGCTTCTTCGCCGCATGATTCGCTCACCGCTAACTCAATGGATCTTTAAGCCCGCAACGGTCATCGTTCTGGGAGTTGGGGTGATCGTTTTGATGGTAGTATTTGCGATCATGATCGCCACGGGAGGGGAAAGAGAAGAGGGACATCATTCTGTCGGAATGACTCCAACGAATGCGAGCGGTGCTGGAAATACTGCTTCCAATCACTCTGAGGTCAACACGCAGGCAAGCAATGCGTCATCACAAACAAGAGCAAATGTTTCCCATGCGGGAGCTGCTACTGAGCTTCTTCCATCTACCGGAATCATACCAACTTCGAGTGCTGCTCTCAAAGAATCAGGAAGTGCTTCTCGTTCGGATGCTCATCAGTCATCTGACAACAACTCAGCACCTTCCGAGTCACCCGCTGCTCCTAATAATGGTGGGATGAGCGCAGTCGTGGGTGTGGGCGAACAAGGTGCTGTCAGACTCACTCCCAACGACTTGGGACTATTTCCAAGAGTTCCTATCGGACTCGGAGCCACTGCCCCAATCACAGTCTCCTATCCGGAGGCCATGCCCGGAGATACAATTACTGTCCAGAGTGAGGATGGGGGCCAAATCAATGCCTCCAAGACAGTCATCCAAGCGACTCTCGATGACAAGCGCACCCTCCGATTCAATTTCACGAGTACTCAAGAGGGAGGGATCTATCACATCACCCTGAGACGAGGTTTCGAAGAAAAACGACTCGAGCTCTGGGGTGGCCCTGCCCCTCAAGTCGCGAGCAAGACCCGATAATTTTGGGAAACCTCTTCCAGTCTTATTTGCCACCCCTTTTTTAACAACCGCGTAAGACCAGCAGCACAACCAGCACCGCCACTATCAACAGCAACCTGCACAAATCCATCACTCACGATCCTCAATATGAACACCCTACGATACATCACGGTGACCCTCCTCCTCTCCACCTTCATTTCAACGAGCGCGTGGTGCCAGTCAGCCTGTGGAAATTGTAATAAGGGTGGTGGTGCAGGAACCGGAAATCCTAATCCGGCACCCAATAATCCTACAAAAACCAACCCATCCAACCCCGATCCGGGAAAGGGAGATCCTGTTGTTCCCTATACCGGCAATGAATATAAGCGCGTTGATGACCTGACCCTCTGGGGAGCGGTGGGTGGCATCCCGATGCGCTGGAGCCGCTATAGCAATTCGAGAGCTGTGGGTGGGGCAGGTCTTTTTGGTATGGCCCACTATTGGAGGCATTCCTGGCAATGGGAGTTGGCCCCTACTTCTCCTGATGCTACGGGACGGAGTCAGCTCATCCTCATCTATCCTGATGGAGCGCAATATACCTTTGTCCAGACAGCACCAGGAGTTTGGCAGCCGACGCAGCAAGTTACTGACACTCTCATCCAGACCTCGACCGGATTTGAGCTCTATCGCAATGACTCGACGCGCTGCATCTTTCAGAAATTCATATCTGGCAGCTCCTTCTATTGCCTCATGACTGCGATGAAGGATGCGGCGGGCAATACCACGACCTTGGTTTATAATGCGAATCGCAAGCTCATCAGCATCACGGAGCCAGCGGGTCGTTCCTTTAACATTGCCTACAAGCCACTCTCCGGATCTCAACTCAGTTCGACAATTTTTGGCCTCCTATTGCCTTCAGGACTACCTCCTACAGACCCCGATGCAAATTGGCAAGAAGTCGCAGTAACGAGTACGAACGCTGCACGATATGTACGACTTATCGAGGCTGATGGATCGTATGGTCAGATTGCGGGGCTGGAATTTTACGAAGCCGGCACAGGGAAGCTGCTTACCGGCAGTATCATTAGCTCTGACCCCCTGCACGCCGATCTCGCCTTTAGCGGCAATCCTAGCACCGGCTGGGTCTCCGCCTCCCCCTCAGGAGGGTTCGTGGGACTCGATCTGGGCACCGCTCACAAGATCGGTCGGATTCGATACCTCATTGTTAAGGGTAAAGAACATCTCCTTCACCCAATGATCGTCGTTAAGTCCGGATTTGGAGCCTCTGTGGCTAAGGTTGTCGGATCTAATGAGGCACCCTACACCGTGCAGGCCATCTCCTCAGTCACCAGCAGTGATGGGCGCGCGGTGAACTACCAATATACTCCTTTTGTCGATCCCACGCTTCCCTACACCTTCCCCTCCCTCACTGCTGCGGTCTATGGCGATGGAACGCAAGCCACCTATGGACTCACGCAGGTATTTCCCGGCACGCGCCCCTTGGTGACGGACTGGAATGACCCCCGGTATGATCTCCGCCAAGCTCACTACAAAACCATCTATCAGAGCAGCACCACAGGAGCCATTGCAGGAGCAGTCCAGTCCCAGGTGAATTCTGTCACGGGAGGAACCATCCTCGCGATCAGTCTTCTCAATGGCAATTTGCATCGGCCCACGGTCACCTATGCCAATGGTGGCGTTGAGACCCAGTATTACAACACGAGCCTACCAGGAGGTGCGGCGATTGTGCAGGAGAGCGATGCCAATGGCCGCATGATCTACTACACCTATACCTCTCAGGGATATATAGCGACGAGCAAGGATGCCCTCGGACGTGTCACCTCGTTCACGTGGACACAGCAGGGGAATCCGCTGACCAAAACCTATCCCGATGGATCGACTGAGAGCTGGAGCTACAATGCCCTGGAATCCCTTCTCTCCCATACCGATAACTTAGGACGCGTCACCTCCTATGCACGGGATGCGAGCAATCGCGTGACAGCGATCAACTATCCTGATGGTAGCAGCGAGGCCTTCTCCTATAATAACCTTGGCCAGCCTCTCACCCACATCCTGCGGAGTGGTGGCACCGAGAGCTTCACCTATAATGCACGGGGACTGCGCCTCTCCAAGACCGATCCTCTAGGCAATGTCACCTCCTACGGCTACGACACTTCTGATCGCTTGAACCGGGTCACCGATGCCCTCGGCCACACCACCACCATGGCCTACAACGAACGGGGCCTGATGACCAATAGCGTCAACCCCGACGGCTCCAGCAAATCGTTCACCTACACCCTCTACGGGGATGTCCAGAGCGAGAGCAACGAACTAGGTGCCACCTGGAGCTACACCTATGATGAGTTCCGCAGGCTCACGAGCGTCACCGATCCCTTAGGGCGCGTCACAACCACCGCGTATCGGCCTGACAGCATTGAAAAAAAGCCCCTCTCCGTCACCCTACCCAGTGGCAAGAAGACCATCTTCCAGTATGACCGAGCTTGGAACCTGACCAGCAAGACCGAGGGGGCAGGAAGTGCTGATGCCGCGACGACAAGCTACAGCTACGATAACGTCAATAACCTCATCCGCATGGTGGATGGGACAGGGAAAGCCTGGACCTACACCTATGACAACCGCAACCGCCGCATAAGTGCCAAGGACCCGCTCGGCAATACCACCTTAGTTGCCTATGATGCCGAAGGGAATCTGGTCTCCTCAACCCGTCCCGATGGTAAAACGAGCTCCAGCACCTACGATGCCATGAACCGCCTGACCAGCACGACTGATCAGGCAGGCAATACAACCTCGTTTGCCTATGATGGTGGCGGCAACCTCCTCTCCACGACCGATGCGAAGGGGGGCACCTATTCCTACAGCTACGACAGTCTCAACCGCCGCTTGAGCATGAGCTATCCCAGTACGAGTGGGGGAGCAAGCGGGGGTACAAGCGAGCAATGGTCCTATGATGGCGTTGGCAACTTGAGCACGTACACAACTCGGGCCGGACAGGTCTGCTCCTATAGCTACGACACCCGCAATCGCAATACCGGGTACCATTGGAGTGGGAATGGGAGCGACGGCACTTCGAGCGTTGCCAAGAGCTATGACGTGGCAGGCAGACTCCTGAGCCTCAGCAATGCCGCCTCGGTGATAACCTACAGCTACGACTCAGCCAACGAACTCCTGAGTGAAACTCAATCGGTCACAGGCCAACAACCCCACACCCTCTCCTACAGCTACGATCTCGATGGCAACCGAGTTGGCGTGACCTACCCGAGCGGCTCACAGCTTGGGCTTGGCTACAATGGCCGCAACCTCCCTGCGAGCATCGTGGTGGATGGAACCAGCATGGCGAGTTTTGCCTACGATGGAAATGGGAAGCGCGTGAGTAGGACTCTGGAAAATGGCATCTCCACCACCGCAACCTATGATACGGCGAGCCGACTCACCAGGCTCAGCTCTCCCGTGGCCTCGTACAGCTACAGCCTTGATAGCCTCGGTCGCCGCACGGCCCGTTCAGAATCCACCGCACTGGGAGTCAAGAGCGATAGCTACGCCTATGACCCGATCAGCCAGCTCACCGGGGTGAACTATGCCAGTGGCGCACGGAGCACGTATGCCTATGATGCCCTAGGCAATCGAACCACCGTCACCACGAGTGCAGGAGGAAACTCTATCGTCATCCCCTACTTGGCCAATGCGTGTAACCAGTACACCCAGATTGGAGGACTCCTGGTGAGTTCCGATGCCAATGGCAACCTCACGAGCGATCAGAATGGCAATACCTACACCTACGATGCTCAAAATCGCCTTGTGTCGGCCAGAAGTGGTACCAACACTATGTACGTGAGCTACGATGCACGCAATCGAGTCGTGAGTCGCACCATCAATGGCATCATAACTTCCTATGCCTATGATGGCTGGAACCTCATTGAGGACTACGATGCGAGTGGCAACGA
>CANKWU010000037.1 GCA_947487385.1 Spartobacteria bacterium | reverse complement strand
GATCCCCAGAGTGCGGTGGTTGATACCGATCTCGCTGGTCTTGCCACAGGTGGTGGTATAGGCGTGTTGGCGACGGTAAAGGGAGTGCCACCTGCTAATGTGGATCTGATTGCACCGACGGGTGTCATTGACGCGGGAGATGCCGGTATACGAGCGACTGGCAATCTCAACCTTGCCGCGACCAGGATTCTCAATGCCAATAACATCTCGGTCGGTGGAACGACTTCTGGTGCCCCTCCAGCCCCACCGCCGCCTGCTGCGCCGAATGTGAGCGGTGCGACGGCGGCATCTTCAGCATCGGCCGGCAACAATGCCTCGGCGCAGGCAGCGACGAAGCCTCCTTCGAATCAACCGAAGGATGAGGCTCCCTCGGTCATCTCGGTCGAGGTCCTTGGCTACGGCGGAGGAGATGGTTCTGCCGAAGATGAGGAAACGAAGAAGTCAGCGGGTGGTGCTACTGGGTCGCCACCTCAGGCGTCTCTTTAAAAGCTGACACTCTAAAAAGCTGACAGGCTGACATTACTAAGTGCTGGGATGAGGACATCTTGAAAAGGGAGCCTGATCTTACAGTGTTCGTCGAGTTTTTGAGGGTCACTCGATATTCTTCATGTAGCTGCGGCCAAGTTGCTCCGGTGCAAGAAGTTTGTATCATTCGATAAAAGACAAAGAGAGCTGGCCGCGGCGGAAAAATTTCAACTGCTTCCCTCGCGCCTGCCTTAAAGTCGTTGATGACTCGAAGGCAGTAAAAAGTTAGGGCGGAGATGGGAGCTGGGAATACCATGCCTAGGCATTGATAAATAAGCAGATCCCTTAGGCGTTTGCGCTTTGTGGGGTGGCAGTCTGATCGAATGCTTATCTTGCGTATGAAAGACATTTTCATCGGCACGAAAGGGAAACTGCAGACAACCAATCCCGTGGGATCGTGGCACAGGAAAGTGCTTCCGAGGGTTGCGGATATACCAAGGCACCCTTGCCTTCACTCAGCTCTTATCCTGATCCCCCTGTTGCTGAGTCTCTTCACTTTCCTGCATTTGCTCGAGGCAAAAGGGGTTCCGATGGTGCGCTCACTCGGTCCGGCAATCGATAACGGGGATGCCATTTCCTACCCTCCTCCCTATTCATCAAATCCCTCCTATTACTCCCCCCTTGCAACGGCCTTTCGCATGGCGTTGCCCATGTCGGTTGGTGTTCTGGACGACAGCAGTGGAATTTCAACTCCCCCGACTTGCGCAGAGCGTTTCTTTGCCAAGAGAAAACCCTCCCGGGGACTTTCCGCCATACCTGAAGTTCCTGCGTTGAACTCCACGGGGTTCCCTGTCGTCTTTATCATCGGATTCGACCATGGCTATGAGAGAAGCCGTCTTCTCACTATGCAAGCTCTGGAGAACCTACTCAGGACTACCAGTCTGAGAAGCATTGCCTTTGAGTTTTCGAGCGACCTTCAGGACTCATTCAACAAATATTACAATTCACCAAAGGGGGGAGGCGATAAGCGGGTATTTGCCAACTCGATGATTGCCCATTATCCCCTGTCGGCTTACCTAAACGACCGACAGAGGGCCGAATGTGCCCGCAGGCTGCTCGGCTCGGAAAGTATCAAGAGTGTCCTGAATGTCGCCGAACTGGCATCCAGATATAAGGCTAGCGTCATTCTTGTCGACACGCCGATGGCCTCCATGAGGGTGAAGGATCCGATGGTCTCCTACCGCAACCACATCATGGCCCATAACGTGCTCAGGAATGTGCGCGGCAGCAAAGTCGTGCTCATTGTTGGCTCAGCCCATACGGGTCACGGCGATCTGGGATTGAGTCTCGATGACCGGCTGGCGAGTTTAGGAGCACGGACGCTCAGCATCAATGTTGCCGTACAGAATGTCCCGCTCCGACGGGACTGGGGGACCAATCACGCCAGCGCCGACTGCAGGATCTCGGATCCCATGGAACTCGCCTCCCTTCTCACTAGGAGGTATCCAGGGATGTGATGGTTCCCGTGAAGCGATTTCGACACCTTTCGTCCTCGCTTTTCCTTATCGCTATCTTTGGGTTCTTAACGATATCCAAAAGCAGCATCTTTGCAGTCGGGGAATTGACCGTGATCATTGATCCAGGTCACGGGGGGACGAAGATAACCGGGACCCACCTCCTGAAGTCGAACTCCTCTCCTAATAACGACATCTCTCCGTCGGGTCTCAGGGAGAAGGATCTCACACTCGAGATTTCTCAGGAGATTAAGAAAGCCTTTGAATCAGAACGCGTTCCAATCACACTCCGAAGCTCCTTCACGGGAGCTCCGTTCTTAGCCATCCGGAGAATCAATCGGCCAATCAGCAGTTCATGGAAGAACACAAAAAAGCGGAGTCCCCATTCGGGAACTCCGCCTTGATTGATTGGTTTCTTGGGGCCCTCAGGGCACCCAATTTGCCGAATTAGTAGCGGCGAGGAGCGCGATCGCGGTCGCCTCCGAAGGAGCGGCCACCACCACCGCCCTGGGGACGATCCTCGCGGGGACGTGCCTCATTGACGGTTAGATTGCGACCTTGGAAATCCTTGCCCTCGAGAGCATTGATGGCAGCATTGCCTTCCTCGGCATTGCCCATGGTGACAAAGCCGAATCCACGGGAACGGCCTGTCTCACGGTCGGTCACAAGGGCGACGTCAGTCGGCTTGCCGTACTGTGTGAAGAGCTCGCGAAGATCCTGGTCAGTGGTGTTAAAGGTCAGATTGCCTACGTATAGTTTCATATGATGTATTTTTTGTTGGTGTTGAAATCTGCTAATAAGAGCCGTTCCCGAGAACCGGGTTTCAAATCACCCTCGAAAAAAATCAACGGACAATCCACCATGCAACGAATCACTAAATATCGAACACCTTACGATTGATCAAGTTTTCATGTTTTGCAAGATAAGAAGCACGCTAAGAAAACGAATGTCTGAGAAGACTTTTTGATTATTTTATTAGTGTACGGCGAGGAACAGAGTAAGATGGATTCCTATTGAGTTATAACGTCCATTTCTTTTCCACTCCTGAAGGCTTGTTTCAAAGCCTTCCATTTAAGATCCTTCTTGCAGGAGCCCTACTTTCCTTCTGAATGGGTATCGGGACTAAGAACAGGCAGAATCAGACAGCCGAACTCTGCCGAGAGCATCTTCGATCTACCCATGCTTCTCAGGGGGTCTTGGTGGAGGACTTCATCGGGGAAATTGAGGGATCTGGAAAATCCAAAGACATCCTGAAGTGGGGCCAGTTCACCAATATGGACCGCAATACCTCCGACATGCTCGCAAGACTCGATAAGACTTTTAACAAATGGCTGAACGGCGACGTTGGCGGCATGTAGCCAATACCGTCCCAGTACCAGCAGCCAGCAACCCAAAACACCAACACAACTGATCATGGTTAAAATTAATTACGGATTCGAGAAGCGCAGGAAAGAGATGGAGAAAAAGCGAAAAAAAGAAGAAAAGAAAAAAGCCAAAGCCGAGGGTAAGCCATCAAGCGACTATGATATCGTGGAGAATCCAGATGCTGTCGTGGAAACTCCAGAAGACTCTACGGAGACTCCTCCAGCTGCCTTATAAATCCTGGTGAGAAAGCCCGGGAGGAAACTCCCGAGCCGGCTTGCGTTATTCCTTGAACGCTAGTTCGATTTCGGAATGAAGGCGTTGATGGCCTGAGAGCCTACGCTTCCGGCACCGGCACTCACGGCGCCGATTGCTACAGGACTAGAGCCTCTCATCATGGCTCCGGTACCCGCGCCGATGCCTGTAGCCGTAGCGGTCTGAAGAGCTGCTGCCCCCAGAGGAGTCATTACCGAACGGGTGTGTCCATATCGGTCGGTGACCGTGGTACAACCGCTTGAAACGAGTATCAGGGTCATAGAGACCATGACGGCGATCGTGGTGTTCATAGAATGTAGTTAATGGGAAGTTTGCGTCGGATCCTTAACATTGATGGCGCACAGCATGGTGTCGTGCTCGGCTTCTAGGATTCCCTGCTCCACAAGTCTGGCGCTCACGCTGTGACCCTCCAGATCGTTATCCTCGCTGGGCGATTCGTAGCCGCTCTTTTCCTTGGAGGCCTCTGCCTCGCTCAGGCGTTTGATCTCGGGGGTATCAAGCTCTGTTCCTTTGGTTAGCTCGCTAACTGCCTCGTCCCAGTCCTCTTGCCGGACTTGGTGATTAGGGCGGTTGTTGATCAGCGCGATTTCGAAGGCGCGCTTCGTCACCATATCCCAGTTCACCGTGCCGAGGCCTGAGAGTTTGCTTGAAATGCTTCCTTGCGTGAGTGGATTTGTTTTCATGGATGGTTCCTTGACCTAAGGATCCGCCCACCCTCGCCCTCGCGCAAAAGTTAATGCCTAATTGGAACGCTTACATTTTCTTATCAATCATTATTGGGAAATTTCAAGTGAGCATCCGGAGAGATCTTCTCCAGTCTGGAGGCCACTGCGATGGGGAAGATCGCCAGGGCAAAGAGCGCCGCAATAACCATCTGAGCTCGTAAGGGAAGGGGGTGCCAACCATCGGGAGCCGTGATGCAGAGGATGGCAATCAGGCCCCCTAGGTAGGCGATCCACCAGAGCCCGTTCCGTATTTCAAGAGCACGCCCCTGGAGCCACTGGGGAATCAGAAGGAGGATCGCGGGTAGCAGGATTGTTCCGCTGGCCCAGAGCACAGAGGTTTTTCCGCTCCAGAGAATCGACCAAGTAGCCATGACAAAGGCCAGCCTGCACCAGAGCCCGGCAGCGATCAGGCGGAATGGCCTCTTCACCCCGGGGAGCTGTTTGCGTAGCGCCATGAGGCTCACGGGTCCGACTGCCAGCGCGATCACGATGGTGGCTGTCAGGAAACCGACGATCCTCTGCCAGCTTGGCCCCCCAAAGAGCATGATGATCCCGATCACCAGACTGCTGATCAGACCGACCCAGGGGACGGATTGCTCATTCAGGCGCTGGAAGCATTTTGGGAGGAGTTCGCATTTTCCCATCATCCAGCTTACCCGCGCCGAGACACCCATGTAAGCCATTGCTGTGGCTCCGGGTGAGAGCACTGCATCAACAAGGAGAAGATTGGCTACCCAGACAAGACCCGCCCCCAAGGCAATCGCCACCAAAGGACCTCCATGGGCTGATAGGACGAGTTGGCTCCATCCTTGGGTGAGTTGGCTCGGGTCGATCGAGACCAGAAAGGCGAGCTGGAGGACCATGTAGATCGCCAGGCAGATCGCAAGCCCCAGTCCCATGGAGAGGGGGACATCACGCTGAGGACGCTTGGATTCACCAGCTAGGTTCATTGCCGTCTGGAATCCAAAGAGGCTGAAGAGAACCCCTCCTGTACTCACTGCCGTCAGGATCTCTTCTCGGATGGTCCCGTCCCATGGGGTCTTTTCGACCAGGTTTCCCCAGTGCGATTGCTTCACCATCAGCGTCACTGAAACCAGCATCGGGATCATGAGTTTCCAGAAGGTCAGTCCGTCGATCCACTTGGCCAGGACACCGACCCCACTCAGGTTGATCCAGGCAAAGAGACACAACATCCCTGCAGCACATCCTATCCCTGCAGAACTCAGGATCTGTTCGTTCCCTACAGTCGTCGTGAGCCATGGGAACTTGCTCGCCAGATACTGCATCATCGCAAGCACCTCGATTGCTGGGATTGAGACATAGGCGATCCAGACGCTCCAGCCCCCGATAAAGCCGGAAGTTCTTCCATGGGTGAGCAGGGGTATTTCTGCGAGGGCCCCGGAGCTTGTCACAAGGGCCCCCAGCTCCGCAAAAACGATTCCTATCCCGAACGACATGATACCACCAAAAAGCCAGGCCAGAAGACTGGCCGGACCAGCCAACTTGGCGCAGAGGAATGGGGCAAAGAGCCAACCCGATCCTATCGTCCCGGTCACGACAGCAAATGTCATGCTCCAGAGGCCGAGCTGGCGCCTCAGTCCCATGTCGGCACCTGTGTTATCGAGAGAATGATTGGGCATGAGATCAATCTACATAGGAGGTCGATTTGCCAATGTCAAAACAGTGACCCTGATACCAGATTCAGAGACTGGACTTACAGGGTCAGTCAATCTCTCAATCGGAAAGCTTCCTCAACCGGAAGTCCCCGATCTCTTCACCGATTGTGCCTTACCGTCCTGGACGCTTGTTTGAGGTCTGTTTCATGGGCTGTGTGTGGACTATATCGGGGTTGTCAGTTGGGTGAGAATAAGACTACTGATGATTTCAATGTGGTGCTCGTAACCCAAAAATCAAATGGAGATTCAAGATGGGCTTGGAATTTTGGCGCATGGCTGCGCTGTCGCTCGTTACCAATTCCGGCGTGGATGAGATGATGGCTTTTCCTGATCTTGTGCTTGGTAGGGTGGGGAAGATGAACGCTGGAGTTGCATCACAACTCTCCGGAAGATACCCCTCTTGTTTTCAGATTTTCTAAGATAACTTGTTACTGTGACTGGAGCTCTTACTGCATTTGGACTCGGGTTTTTCTACTTTGTCGGAGCCATTCCCGCTGGGGTAGCCGCCCATGCGCCGCTCTGGCTGGCCGCTCTGGCGGCTTGGCTTGGCTACAGCGCTGGAGGTCTGCTGATTTTGGTCGCCGGAGCGCCAATCCGTGCCTGGATCACGAGAAAGCTCAAAATCAATCCGAAGCCGGATCCCTCGAAGCTCTTCTGGAGGATCTGGCACCGCTTCGGTCTCTGGGGACTGGCCTTGATCGCCCCGGTCTCGGTGGGACCGCAGGCGACCGCGATCCTTGCTTTGTCACTTGGGGAGTCTCCCGGAAGAATCCAGTTGGCAATCTCGCTGAGCATTATCCCATGGGTCCTTTTGTCCGCGTATCTCACCTCCCTCGGACACAGTCTATTAAAATAAAAATCCGGAATATGAGCAATCCAACTCACATAACTAACCTATCCAATAGCGAGCTTCCCGGTGGAAGCTCTGCCATCGGAAAGCCTCTGGGAAAGACCCTTGGCAAAAGGATTCTGATTGTTTCGGCCAGCGCCGGGACCGGACATCTCAGAGCGGCGGCGGCCTTGGAAAAAGCTTTCCGGGGGATGCCTGATGTCGAGGAGGTTTGCTCAATCGATGCTCTGAAATACACGAACCATCTGTTCCGTGATTTCTATTCCAAGCTCTACACGCAGCTTGTGGCAAAGGCCCCCACGTTTCTGGGATGGTGGTATAAGACAAGTGGAGAGCCCTGGAAGACGGACAAGATGCGCCTGATGCTTGACCGCCTGAACACGGCCCCCCTTATCAGGCAGATCACGGCGTTCAATCCTGACATCACTGTCTGCACGCACTTTCTTCCGGCCACGCTGATTTCCTACCTCATAGCCGAACAGAGACTCCAGGCTCGTCTCTCCATCGTGGTGACGGATCTGGATTTCCACGCGATGTGGCTCTCGCGGACATTTCACCGCTATTTTGTGGCGCTTGAGGAAACGAAGGTCCATCTGCAGAAACTAGGACTCCCGGGAGATCGTATCACGGTAAGCGGAATTCCCATCGACTCCTCATTCCATGAGCACAGTCCGGAGGAACAACGGGTGCTCCGGATCGGACTCGGACTCGATCCCTCACTGCCGGTTCTGCTCGTGTCGGCGGGTGCACTGGGGGTGAGCCCGGCTGAGATCATTCTCGAAGAACTTTTCGATCTGAAGCAGCCGGTCCAGATCGTTCTTCTTGCCGGACAAAACGAGGACTTAAAGAAGAGGTTGGAGGTCATGGCAGCTGCATCGCCCTCGCCGATGATCCGTGTGACGGTGATCGGTTACTCAACGGAGATGAGCCGTTGGATGGGAGCGGCAACGCTCTTGATTGGAAAGCCAGGGGGACTGACGATTTCCGAGGCAATGGCCTCCGGGCTACCGATGGTGATCATCTCCCCGATACCCGGACAGGAGGAGCGCAACAGCGACCAACTTCTCGAAAAGGGGATAGCTATCAAGTGCAATGACTTCACCACGCTCTCCTACAAGATAGAAAAGCTTCTGGAGTCTCCCGAGCGTCTTGCGGAGATGAGAACCCACGCCCTGAGCTGGGCTCATCCCGACGCGGCCCTCTCCATCGTCCGAACCTTACTGGATGAGACCAATCGCCCGCAGACGGCGGTCCAACTCGACACAACGAAGTTGGCGTGATCCTCCTCCATGAGCAAACGAATGTGAATCCATGATCTCTGCCTCTCACGACAAGTGGCCTGGACAAAAACCGAGGCCGGAAAACATCCGACTGAGTGACGGAGAGGAATTCCTCTGGGGTGTATCGACCTCGGCTTACCAGCACGAAGGGGGTGTCAATGGTGAGGGTGAGCCTCAGAATAATTGGGCCTGGGCGGAGAGGGAGGAGCGGGTTGATCCCGCGGGAAGTGCCGCTGATTTCTGGAGCAGGGCGGAGGAGGATTTCGAGCGTTGCCATGAGCTTGGCATCAATGCGTTCCGGTTGAGCCTTTCCTGGGAACGGATCCAGCCAACGAGGGAACTGACCACCGATGGTCTTCCCAGTCAGGAGCCGCCCCCCCCATTCGACGAGGAGGCGCTCGACCGCTATGCGGAGATCCTTGCCGCCTGCCGCAAGGAGGGACTCGAACCGGTGGTGACACTCCACCACTTTACCCATCCCGCCTGGCTGGGAATCGATGCGTGGCTCGACCGCGGAACGATCGGAAAATATCTCCAATTCGTCGAGAAGACGGTCGGTTACCTGCTGGAGGTACTCCCTAAGAAGTATAGCGTCTTGCCACCGCGTTGGTTCATCACGATTAATGAGCCGAACCTGCTTGCCGCGAGCAGTTATTTCAACGGTTCGTTCCCGACCGGCAAGGAGACAAAGAAGAATCCGGCGCAATCGATCACCTGCGTCTCTCACCTGATGGAGGCGCATGTTCTGGCCTATAGACTGATTCACCGTCTCTACCGGGAGCATGGGAGGATCGGCGACCTAGCGCCCAAGGTGAGCTTCAACAACTATTGCAGTGACCTGTATTGGAACGATCAGGCATGGATGGACCTGCTCTTTGCACGCTCTCGTGGCATTGCCAGGGAGCATCTCATGTCCCATCTCTGGAAGCAGACTTGGATCCTTGACGCGGCATTTCTCAAGGCGCGGCTTCCCATCCGGCCGATCATCCGGTTTTGGTTGGGCGAGCTGTTGAAGAAACTGCATCACTTGGTTGCCTTTTCCTACACCTCCGAGCCCGCCTGGAAGCAACTTCTAGATGTCCTCTATGACCCTGCAGAAGACGATCAGGCGCCGCTCGATTACATCGCCTTCGACTACTACGACCCCTTCATTGCTCACGCGCTCCGCTTGCCCCGGTGGAATGATCTGTTTCACAAGCACCGTCATCAGCATGTGCCGATCCCTCCACCGTTCCATGAGCGACTGCTCGAGAGCATCACTAACAAATGGTGGGACTGGCGACTGCTGCCCGAGGGGCTGACATTCTTCGTAACTATCTTGGAGCGCTTCAATCTGCCGATCATGATTGCGGAGAATGGCATCGCCTACCGCTCTGATCCGCGCCGTCACTACGGCAGGAGGGATAATCTTCTAAGGAGCGATTTTCTGCGCAGTCACATCGCGGTGGTGAAGGAATTGAAGTCCGAAGGCTGGCCTCTTATCGGCTACTTCTACTGGTCGCTCATGGATAACTACGAGTGGGGGTCTTACGCACCCAGGTTCGGACTCTACTCCCGGACCCGCGAGGCTGTGGACTTCATGGGCGACAATGCCTCGGAGACCTACGCACAGGAAATTGCCTCGTCAAAGAAACTGCCCGGATTCGGCTGATCTCTTTCAAAGTCTTGGCTCCTCGCTTTTTTTAGTGGGCAAGAGCGAAGATAGACAAAAAATATGGAACTCAGAATACCGAGCCTCGGGAGAGGCTGGGATAGACTACCGAAGGTAGCCCAAAAGCGGTGAGACGAGCGGGAGCGAGCGAATCAAACGAAGGAACATATGTTTCCTGAGTTTGCTAGCCCGGCCGTTGCTTCGCAGCCGTTACGGCTGAGTTCCATATTCAAAAAACCCTGTTTGGTTCTTCTAAATCCTTTTCGAAATCAAAGGCCTAGGCGTTGATTGTTTTCGATCCAGCAGATTTACCCCTTCCAAATAGCGGAGAGCCCAAGTCTTAAGGCTTCGTGAAATTCATTTCGAGCCGATCCTCATCCTATTGAGTCGGTTTGAGAGATCCTTCATCAGGCGACTATCCGAGATCATCCAGTGGTGGAGGATGGTAGGGATGCACACCTCCTCACCCATGGACCAGCGGCTACTCTCAGCTGGAATGACAATGAGGTCGAAGGGTGTCCAATAGCTGGTAATAGGTAGCGACGCCAATCGCTGGGAGGAAGTTTTCAGATTATTTAAGAAAGTGCTCCCAGGGCGCATTTGATTCACTCCCTCACTCGAGTGAAGGTAGGCGGCCCAGGTTCCCTCATGCGGGCCGCTGATCGAGAAGAATGCGTCCGCCCTCTGATGTCCTCCAAGTTCTTGGAGATAATAGCGGGCGATCAAGGCGCCCATGCTGAATCCCACAAGTGCGAATCGTTCTCCGCTGGCCAACTGCTCCTCGAGCAAGGCATGCAACTGCAAGGCCATCATGGGGAGACCTTCCCTGGCATCATGGGGATCGAGCGTGGGAACAAGACACTCGTGTCCCTGTTCGGCGAGATGACTCGCCAGTTTTCCCATCACGGTCCCGTTATCCTGAAACCCATGAACAAGGACTACTTTCATGGCATCAGATGGGGCGCTTGCTGAGAATACAACTTCGCAGTCGGTTCATGTGGTTCCTATCGGTTCGTAAAAGTTTCCAGGCCGAAGCCTGACTCTAGTAGGAATACCCTAGCATCAAAACAGTCTCATTGCATAACCGAGGTTCTAAGTTGAAACCCTTGGATCCCTTGCCGATGTCCTGCACTTCGGCCATGATTGCTTGATGGATTATTCGAAGATTATCACGATCGAGGCTGGAAAGCGCCGTGGTAAGCCTTGCATCCGAGCGATGCGCATTATGGTTTCCGATGTGCTCTCCTATCTGGCCTCGGGGATGTCTGAGAAAGAGATCTTGGGGGATTCCCGGAACTGACGATTAAGGATACCCGGGCCCGTCTTGCTTTTGCCGGTTGAAACAAGGCCACTAACGGCTTCTTTAAATACCTATGAAAGCAACAGGCTTCACTTACTGGAAGTCTGACGATCATTGGGTCGGCTACCTTGACGAATACCCGGACTATATGACACAGGGAGTGAGCCTAGAGGATCTCAAAGAGCATCTCGCTGATCTCTACAAGGACCTTACTTCGGGGGAGGTTCCGCATGTTTGTCACCACGCAGAGTTGGAACTCGCGTGAAGCGAAGAGATCTCATCCGGGCCGTGGAAAAGGTGCGTGGGAACGCAGCTTAGTCATACCATCGGTAGTCCGAGCATTGCTCGGATGCCTGATCGGGGACGATCGGCAGACAATAAGCGGGTGCTGTTTTCATCAGGCAGTAGGAGTTTGCGAAACCTTTTCTCAGGCAGGAGGAGAGTTGTTGTTACTGGCGTTCTGCTGCTTTAGAATCCAGCACTCGCATTGGTTGATCACCTGATACGAAATCTCCAACCCCATCATCTTCGTCACTCTCTCCGTTCCGCTTCTTTTTCTCATGACTCATTATCAGGCTCTTAATGTCTCGCTCGATTCCTCTGCCGATGATATCAAGTCTGCGTTCCGCAAGCTGGCCATGCAGCATCACCCCGACAAGGGTGGGGACCCGCACCTTTTCGACGCCATCCAGAAAGCCTATTCGGCACTCTCGGATCCCTCTAGGCGCATGGAGTACGACGCATCGCTGAAGCGTCGCCCGGTTCAGGACCTAAAAAAACTCTCTTCCCAGCTAGCCCACCAATTCTGCAACGCATGAACGCCAAGACCATACGAGAATACAAGGAGATCATCTCCGGACACTTCACCCGCGCCACGACCGACAAGGAGGCTCTGGCGAAACTCGCGGAGTTTTCCTCCCAGTTGCGGGTCTCCATTCAGGACATCGTCCGCCAGATTGTCGTGAACCCTGAGGATCCCCTCTTGCACGCTTATCTGGGAGCCGCGTTCTATGCGGCGATCAAGACAACCGATCTGAGATTCATCAAGCGTCTCGCCGTGCCCTCCACCTCCGCCGATAACGCGATTGAAAGAATCCGTGCAGCCGGCATCCTGCAAATCTCTGCCGAGGCCCAGAAAGCAGCCCTCTGGCTCAAGGACTCCTACCCCGAGCTGCTCTGGATCACGATTCAACTCACCCTTCTCCATAGTCCCGAGCAATCCTGGGCCTCAACCGCTGTATGCAAAGACGAAATAGAAGAACAAGTCGACAAAGACGACAAAGACGACAAAGAAGAAAAAGACGATGACAACGAAGAATAACCCTCACACCCTTGCCGTCCGCGAAGCCCTCCAGCAAGGAGCAGGCGCCGCCGAGAAACAACTCACCACGATCGGCAACGACTACGGTGACGACCAACTCGCCCTCATCGTGGGGGATCTCACGATCCCGGAGATCATTGTCATGTCCGATGAATACGACATGACCAAACCCTCTCTCATCAGCGCCTTCATCACGGCGGAGCAATTCTCCAGCGCTCTGGACCGCAAGGCGGAAGAATGGGGCGGGCTCTACGGCTCTCTCTCCCAAGAGGATCTCGAAGCCGCTCTCTACGAGCTCCAGGAGAATGTCGAGTGCTTCCTCTGTCCGATCGTCTATTCCGGCGATGACTCCAATCGTGAGGACGAAATGCTCACCGCGCTCTTTGATCACCCGCACGGAATCAGACTTGTGCTTATCTCCTGCGTCGGGCGCAAAGATTTCCACGAAATGATCGAGTCCCCGACTGATCGCCAACCGGGTCACGGCACATGGCAGGGCCTTCTCACAAGCCTACGACAGCTGCGCCCGAAGGAATTCGGCGAGTTTGTGGAGTACTACCGCGCGGAGGCCCCCGAGGGAGAGAAGTTCATCCGTGTGACACACTCTATTCTCCAGGATATCTCAGCAGAGACGCGCCCCCCGGAAGAGCAAAAGGAAGCCGAGTTTTTAACCTTCTAGGGTTCCATGTCGGAAGGTTCCCAGTCGCTTCAGGTCGCCGACACGCGCTCACCTTTCGCGAAGGCTCTCCATATCCTCCGCGATGGCGGGGCCTGTCCCGAAGAGATTGTCGGGGACCTTTCCACGCTCGTGGTCGAACTATCCCGGAAGCACTTTGGCATCACCTCGGAAGTCATGGTCGAGGGTGCTCTCGATGGGGCTGTCTCTCTTGTGAGCGCGGGCCTGCTGCTCGCGGTCGGGCGGAGTCACTCGGATGCGAGGGTCGCCGAGATACTCAGGAACGAAGGCGTTCGCGGTGCATGCTCAGTCTTCACCCGATACGTGAAAGAGATCACCGAGGGGCACCCCTACTATAAAACTCCACACGAGGTCCTTCGCTGCTTCTTCACTGCATCCTCACCCACGCAAGGCTGGACTGCCGGATTCAAGGAGCTCCAACGCCTGCACTCCGAGGCAAAACACGAAACAGACATGGGTCTCGTGAAGGAATGGCTAGTCAGAAATACCCTTCAGGGACGTCGCCTGATTCAGAATCCTCATCCGCTCATCGATAGGGAAATGACCCACGAGGTGATCCGTCTGGTGATCCTTCAATACTGCGGCATCCAGGAAAATATCGAGACCGATTTCGATATCGAGGATCGCGACATCAACGATTCCAGCATCGACGATCTCATGGGAGAGCCCCAGGACGTCTACATCACCCTTCCCCCCGCTC
>CANKWU010000036.1 GCA_947487385.1 Spartobacteria bacterium | reverse complement strand
AAATTCACGCCACGGAAATCCCCTCCGAGTGTTCCTTCTTGGAGATGCTCGACATCGTGAACAACCGCCTGACTAAGGAAGGCAAGGAGCCGGTTTCTTTTGCGAGCGATTGCCGCGAGGGCATCTGCGGAACATGCCACATGGTGATCAATGGTGTTCCTCAGGGGCCTGGTCGCGGAGCAGCCTGCCAGGTCTATATGCGCAAGTTTGAGAATGGCCAGACCATCACCGTCGAGCCATTCCGTGTTGGTGCGTTCCCGATCGTGAAGGATCTCGTCGTCAACCGCAGAGCCTACGACCGGATTATTCGCTCTGGTGGATTCATCTCCGAGCATACCGGTGGTGCTCCCGATGCCTCGACTTCATTGATCCCAAAGCCTGTCGCCGACGCCGCCATGGATGCCGCCGCCTGTATCGGCTGTGGAGCCTGTGCTGCTGCCTGCCCCAATAGCTCGCCCATGCTCTTTGTCGGCGCCAAGGTCACCCACCTCGGGCTTCTCCCCCAGGGGCAGGCCGAGCGCAAGAGTCGCGCCCGTAACATGGTCCGCACCATGCAGGAGGAAGGATTTGGCAACTGCTCCAACTACTATGCTTGTGAGGCTGTCTGTCCCGCGAATGTCCCAGCAAGTGTGATCGCCATGCTGAATCGGGAGTATATTCGGGGAGAGGTTAGCGAAGCCGTCGGCGCCATCGATTAAGGGCTGGCCCTCGTAGTGCGGGGCATTGTTGCCCTGCGCTTGCAGTATGACCCTGCGCTTGCAGTATGATTTACGCAGCTCCACTTGGGGGCCTAGCCTCGCATCTAAAACACCCACCCCTGTACCTGTAGGGGAGGGATCGCTCGGCCAATCCGAGTTTCGTTTTAGAGCGCCAGTGGAGCGAAGGTCACCTTCACGGCTTTCTCACCCGGTTTGGGATCATCATTGACCGTGACCTGGAGATAGCCGTACGTGTTCTGTCGATGGTCGAGTCGTGTTAGTTCGTAGCCGTCATGGGCACCGAAGTAGGTCTTGTCAGGATAGAATGGGGCGCCGGCCGTTCCGGCAACGATCTGGTTCATCGCATAGTCCGAGGGCCAACGCCAATTCCTGATCTGCATCCAGTCGTAGAAGTGATCGTGGCCGACAAAGAAATACTCGCAGCCGTAGGCGCGCAGAAGTTCCAGGAACTTATCGCGATCGGTCGGATGAGCGGCCATGTTCTCGCTGTCGGTATGGCATCCCGAAGTGAAGGCCTCTTCATGGGCATAGACAAAGATATTCTTAACTCCCTTGGCCTTGAGTGCCTTGAGGGCATTCTCCAAGCCAGCAAGATCCACCTTGTGAAGGGCCTCTGGATTATACTGATCAAGGGCGATGACCGCCGTCTCAGGATGTCCCGGAGCGATATAGGAGTAGCTGAATCCTTTTTGTCCGGGGAAGTAACTGACCTTGTTGGAGGTCAGATTGGGCTCGAAGGCAGCCGACCAGGCCACCCCCTCGGGATCGCCGTTCGTCTCATGGTTTCCCCTGACAGGAAGGATGATCAGCCCGGGAGCATGTGTCGCGGCAAGTTTCTTCCAGGAATCAAACTGCTCCGCAATCTTCTGTGGGATCCGCACGCTCTCGCCATAGACAAGATCGCCGGTAAAAAGAAGGAACGCTGGCTTATCGGCAGAGAGGGCCTGCATCAGCTTTGTCAGAATCTCCGTGTGGATGCCCGAGGGATCAACTTTGTTCGCGCGGAGGTCCGTTCGGTCGTCGCCAGCCACGGCAAAGGACCAGGTTGCCGCTGGCAACTCCGAGATGCCCAATACCAAGAGAACACAAGCACCTGCAAATCCAATGAATAGTTTTGCAGGGCCTTTCATGCAGGGCTTATTTTGTGGCGAGATACGGAATCGCTGCGACTCGGGCCTTCACATCTTCAAGACCGTCGACGAGATCGGCGATGGAATCCCACCGTCCATTCATCAGGGGTTCACGGGCATGCCCCGGAAGCGAAAACTCGGCGGAGAAATCGACATCATCAGTGGTCACCTTGCTCTCCGTGAGATCGAGGGTCACTTGAATGGATGGGGTCTTCTCGATGAGAGCCACGAGATCGGCGATATCCTCCTTGGACATCTTGACGCAGGGAATCCCCAGGGTCGTCGAGTTACCGAAGAAGATCTCGGCAAAGCTCTCGGCAATAATAGCGCGGAACCCATAGCGATAGAGGGCTTGGGGAGCATGCTCCCGGGAGCTGCCGCAGCCGAAGTTGGATCCCGAGATCAGGATCGTGGCTCCGTCGAATCTCGAATCATCGAGAGCGTGGAGGCGGCCTGCTGCTTTTTCAGCAAGCTTGGCGTCTGCAAAGGCGAACTCTCCGAGTCCGTCAAAGGTGACGCACTTCATGAAGCGAGCCGGAATGATACGATCGGTGTCGATGTCATCGCCGGGGACGAAGACGCCGCGTCCGGTGACCTGGGTGATTTTTTCAAGGGACATAAGGAAGCAAGGTGAAAGGTGGAGAAATTGAAGGGTTGAAGGGTTGAAGAGTTGAAGGGTTTCTGAGGGATTTTTTTAACTCATCAATTCATTTAACAGTTTTAACGATAACTCAGCTGATTCCAAAGATCTTGCGGGCGTCGCTGATCTCGCCGGTGAGGGCGGCCGCGGCCACCATGAGAGGACTCATGAGCATGGTACGTCCGGTCGGGCTACCTTGGCGGCCCTTGAAATTCCGATTGCTGGAGCTGGCGCAGAGTTGATCGCCGACAAGCTTATCGGGATTCATGCCGAGACACATGGAGCATCCGGCACCACGCCATTCAAATCCAGCTTCGCGGAAGATCTCCGCCAGTCCCATCTTCTCGGCGATGGAGGCCACTCCCTGTGAGCCGGGAACGACGATGGCCTTCACGCTCGAAGCGACCTTGCGTCCGCGGATATGCTTGGCCACTTCCTGAAGATCAGAGAGACGGCCATTGGTGCAGCTGCCGAGGAAGGCGACATCGATCTTGATACCGACAGCAGGGGTGCCGGCTGGGAGCTTCATATGCTCGATCGCCTCGGCTGCCGTGTCGCGGTCCTTCTCAGGGAGATCGCTGGGATTGGGGATCTTCTCATCGATGAAGATCGCCTGTGCAGGAGTGATTCCCCAAGTGACGGTTGGCAGGATCTCCTCCGCCTTGAAATGCACGATGTCATCATAGACCGCATCCTTGTCTGAGGCCACAGCCCTCCAGCGTGCTACTGCTGCATCCCAGTCGGCTCCCTTCGGGGCGTAGGGGCGGCAGCGCAGATACTCGAAGGTGGTCTCATCCGGATTCACGTAGCCGACGCGGGCTCCCCCCTCGATCGACATGTTGCAGACGGTCATTCGCTCTTCTTGGGTAAAGTTATCGAAGGTGGAGCCGCCATATTCGTAGGCGTAGCCGATGCCACCGTTCACCCCGAGGTGACGGATGATATGGAGAATGACATCCTTGGAATAGACACCCGGAGAGAGCTTGCCATCGACATTAATGCGGCGGACCTTGGGCTTCCCGATCGCCATGGTCTGAGTGGCGAGGACGTCGCGCACCTGACTGGTCCCGATGCCGAAAGCAATCGCTCCGAAGGCTCCGTGGGTCGAGGTGTGGGAGTCGCCGCAGGCGATCGTGGTACCGGGCTGGGTGATCCCCTGTTCCGGACCAACAATGTGGACGATGCCCTGATTGCCCGAGGGAAGGTCGAAGAAGGTCACGCCGGTCTCGGCACAGTTCTTACGGAGTTCCTTCACCATCGCGTCGGCGAGGGGATCGGAGAAGGGTTCCGCGCGCTGGTCGGTCGGCACGATATGATCGACGGTTGCGAAGGTGCGGTTCGGATAGAGAACCTTGAGCCCCAGGTCACGCACCATGCCGAAGGCCTGGGGGCTGGTGACCTCGTGAATGAGGTGAGTGCCAATCAGAAGTTGAGTCCTACCGTCGGGGAGCGTGCGAACAGTGTGTTCCTCCCAGACCTTATCGAGAAGCGTTTTGGCCATAGTCAGGTCAGGGTAGCGTGAAAGGGGGTTAGGGAAAAGTGGAAGTTACGAATTCCTTTCGGTATAAATTCTTTCCCCTTTTGACTCTTCAATACTCCAACGCTTCACTTATTCTTCACGCCATCATGTCCAAGCTACCCACCATTCTCTACACCAAGACCGACGAGGCTCCAGCCTTAGCCACCTATTCCTTCCTCCCGATCGTGCAGGCTTTCACCAAGCACGCAGGGATCTCGGTCGAACTCCGAGACATCTCGCTGGCAGGACGCATCATCGCGACTTTCCCCGACTTCCTGTCGGAAGATCAGAGAATCGGAGATGCCCTGGCAGAGCTGGGTGCGCTGACCCTTAAGCCCGAGGCGAACATCATCAAGCTACCCAACATCAGTGCCTCCATCCCCCAGCTCAAGGCTGCGATCGACGAGTTGCAGTCGAAGGGTTACAAGCTGCCTGACTATCCTGACAATCCCCAGACCGAGACAGAAAAAGAGATCCGCGCTCGCTATGACAAAATCAAAGGGAGCGCCGTCAATCCGGTCCTCCGCGAGGGGAACTCCGACCGTCGTGCTCCTAAGGCAGTCAAAGAATATGCCCGCAAGCATCCTCACTCCATGGGTGCCTGGACCGCCGATTCCAAGACCAGCGTCGCCACGATGGGGAAGAACGACTTCTTCTCAAACGAGAAGTCAGTGACCGTTCCCGCCGCGACTGACGTAAAGATTGAGTTCGTGGCCGCTGATGGAGCGATCAAAGTGCTGAAGGAGAAGACTCCTCTCAAGGCTGGTGAGATCCTCGACAGCACTGTCATGAGCAAGAAGGCACTCCTTGCATTCCTTGCAGATCAGATTGCCAAGGCCAAGGCGGACGGAGTTCTCTTCTCCCTCCACATGAAGGCAACGATGATGAAGGTCTCTGATCCGATCATCTTCGGTCATGCAGTCGAGGTCTTCTTTAGTGACCTGATTGCCAAGCACGCTGCCGTGCTCCAGGAACTCGGCGTCGACTTCAAGAACGGCTTCGGCGACCTCGTCGCGAAGATCCAGACACTCCCCGCTGAACAGAAGTCCGCTATCGAGGCTGATATCCAGACAGCTCTAGCCAACGGCCCTGCCATCGCCATGGTTAACTCCGATAAGGGGATCACGAACCTCCATGTCCCGAGCGACGTCATCGTCGATGCCTCCATGCCCGCCATGATCCGTGCCGGAGGCAAGATGTGGGATGTCGCCGGAAAGACACAGGACACCTTGGCGGTCATTCCTGATAGCTCCTACGCAGGAGTCTATCAGGCGGTCATTGATTTCTGCAAAAAGCAGGGTGCCCTCGACCCGAAGACCATGGGCTCCGTTCCCAATGTCGGTCTCATGGCACAGGCTGCCGAGGAATACGGCTCGCATAACAAGACCTTCGAAATTCCTTCCAACGGCGTGGTCCGCGTCACCGACGCCTCCGGCACAGTGCTCCTTGAGAATGCGGTCGAGGAGGGGGACATCTGGCGTGCCTGCCAGACCAAGGATGCCCCGATCCAGGATTGGGTGAAGCTCGCCGTGAACCGTGCCCGCGCCACGGGAGATGCCACCCTCTTCTGGCTCGATGAGAAGCGTGCTCACGATGCCGCGATCATCGCCAAGGTGAAGACCTATCTCGCCGATCACGACACCGCCGGATTGGATATCCGTATCCTGCCGCCCGCCGAGGCCTGCACCTTCAGCCTCGAACGGATCGTTCAGGGGAAGGATACCATCTCGGTGACGGGCAACGTGCTCCGTGATTACCTGACCGACCTCTTTCCGATCCTCGAGGTCGGCACCAGCGCCAAGATGCTCTCCATCGTCCCTCTCATGAACGGCGGGGGCCTCTTCGAGACCGGCGCCGGAGGTTCCGCTCCGAAGCATGTCCAGCAGTTCCTTGAGGAGAACTACCTCCGTTGGGATTCCCTCGGAGAGTTCTTCGCTCTCGCTCCCTCCTTCGAGCATGTTGCCGAGACCTTCGGCAATGCCAAGGCCAAGGTTCTTGCCGAGACCCTCGACGTGGCGACCGGCAAGTTCCTTGAGAATGACAAGTCCCCGGGTCGCAAGCTCGGCACCATCGATAACCGTGGCAGCCACTTCTACATTGCCCTCTACTGGGCTCAGGCCCTTGCCACGCAGACCCAGGATTCCGATTTGAATGCTCTCTTCATTCCGATCGCCGAGGAACTGACCGCCAACGAGGAGAAGATCGTCGCCGAACTTAATGCCGTGCAGGGCAAGCCGATCGATGTTGGCGGCTACTACATGCCAGATGACGTGAAGGCCAATGTCGCTCTTCGTCCTAGCAAAACTCTGAACGCGATCATCGCAAAGCTCTGATGGGAGACGGGAGATGGGAGATGGAAGGTGGGACCCAAGCCGGTGGGAACCGGCGTGGTGCGGTAGATCCAAGACCTACCTCCTTTACATTGATAATCCCGAGAGAAGCTCTACGGAGTTGGGTTGGAGATCGCCGAGGGAGTCGCCGAGGGGGCGACTACGGGTTGTGCTACTGAGTCTCCTTTAGAGACCGCCGCCGACTTAGGCATTGAGGAGTTGATGGCGTAGAATCTCTCCCGGATCTCATTCACCGTACCGATAGTCAGATAGATCGTATAGTCGTACACAAAACCCTTCGTGATGGTGAGATGTGAAATCGGGGCGAAGTAAGAGCAGCCACCTCCCATTGGCCCTGCACTCCCCCCAGCCCGATAATAGGTCATCTCCGTCGTGCCGGGGAAGAAAAGGCCGACGCCCCAGTCCTTGTCATCGACATAGGCCGCCCACGATTCGGTGGTTTTTCCATACTGATTGTTCTTCTCATGGAGATAGAAGGGCACCTTGCGGTCCAGTTCCCCTCCAGTCCACGGGGCGGCGCCGTTATAAGTGACCATATTCGGGAGGGCCACGTCGGCGAAGAAGGCGGGCAGTTCCGCAGATCGCTTGTCATGATCGACCACGCCAGAATAGGTGAAACGGAAGTGGATTTTTGCCACATTTCCCTGCAACTCGATCCATTCCTCCATGACGGCATCCTTGATATCCTCACCGTAAGCACCGCCGGTGGACCAATTTTTCGGCATCGTTTTCACGTAGAGATGATCGGAGGAGATGGTGGACTCCAGAATCGTGGCCGATTCACCCCTCCAGTTGCCCCCCTGGACCGGATTCCAGTTCCATGGCCTTTTGTCCCACAGGGAGCCATCCACGATCCCGTAATACGACTGCTGGATGAATCTCCCCTTGTCAGCGTGGTTCAGGAGGTTTCTCTCGGGAGTTGTTTCCGAAAAATAAAAGATACTCCCACCGCCGCCGAGATCGATACCAAGACGGACTTTATCGTTTTGGATATAGGCCGGATCTACGGGATTGGGTGGTTTGCTTGGATTGCTTGGATTGCTTGAATTGGTGGGATTCGTCTCTTGAGAAAAAGCCGATGAGCAGAACAAGACAGGCAGCAGAAGCAGTAGAAGTAGTTTGAGCAAGGGTGACGTTTTCATGGAGATGGGTAGGGGGGGTGCAGGCAGTGATTCAGCAGAATGCACGACCACATCCCATCCGAATACCTTCTGCTGAGAAAGGCAATCTTTTCGAAGGTGGAGGGCCCTTTCTTATCTCCGAACGCACACCATGCGATTTCACGAGCGCGCCTCACCTGGGAATGTTGGGCTCTCCGCTATTTGGAATGGGTGAATCTGCTGGATCGAAAACAATCAACGCCTAGGCCTTTGGTCTCGAAAAGGATTTAGAAAAACCAAACAGGGTTTTTTGAATATGGAACTCAGCCGTAACGGCTGCGAAGCAACGGCCGGGCTAGCCAACTCAGGAAACATATGTTCCTTCGTTTGATTCGCTCGCTCCCGCTCGTCTCACCGCTTTTGGGCTACCTTCGGTAGTCTATCCCAGCCTCTCCCGAGGCTCGGTATTCTGAGTTCCCTATTTTTTCTCTGTCTTCCCTCTTACCCACTGACAACAGCGAGGAGCCGAATGTTGTCAGTGCGCTTGATCCATGATAAGATGAGAAATGTTGAAAACCCCCCCTCGAATGTCCCGTTTTCACAGATCACCGTACAGATCACCGCGCAGATCACCGAAGAGTCGGAGGCCTTGCGACGACTGGAGCGCCTTCACGCTGCTGGAGTTGCTTATCGTGATTGGCATCATGAGTCTGCTAATGACTCTCCTTTCCCCTGTCGTGGGTGCCTTTAAAGGGAGCGGCGACATCAACAAGGCCTCCGGGGACATTCAGGGTATTCTGGAGCAGGCGCGCAGCTACGCCATGGCTAATAAGACCTATGTCTATGCCGGGTTGAAGGAGGTCGATGTTATCACGGCAAACCCGAGCGGCATCGGGCGGGTCGGCATCGCTGTCATCGCCTCGTTGGATGGCACTCAGCCATGGAGCAGCGCCACCAACATAACCCCCTCTGCCACCATCACCAATACCACGCTGATCAGCAAGCTCCGTTACTTCGACAACCTTCATATCACCAACACCGGATCCCTCACAAGTGGTACCAACATGACCAGTCGTCCCAGCAATTCAGTCCTCGATTTAAGTACGAGCACATCGAAGGTCATATTCAATTACTCCAATGCTTCTAGCGGCGCGAATTACCCATTTACCCAAGTCATTGAGTTCGATCCGCATGGGGTCGCCCGAGTCCAGACAAATGACTTCCCCGACACCTCGATCAATTCGACCTACATCGAGATCCCGCTCGTTCCCTGCCGTGGAAACCAGGCACTCACCACCCCGGCGAACCAAGCTGCCATCCAGATTGACGGGATCACTGGGGCCGTCAGGGTCTACCGCCCATAACTATGAACTACTTCCCCCCATGTTCTAGCCTTGGTTCTCGACCCTCGACTCTCCATCCCCGTTGTTCCGCCTTTTCTCTTATCGAAGTGGTCATTGCCATCGGGGTTGCGGCGTTTTGCCTTGTCGCCATGCTCGGGCTCTTTCCCACTGGTCTGAAGTCGGTGAAGAACACCATCGATCAGACAGCGGCTGCTGGTTATCTCGATGCTATTGCGCTCGACTTGAGCAGCATCCCGCTGGGCAGCAACACATCATCCCTTTATGGCATTACTCTCCCTGCAAGAGGAGGCTCCTCCACAAGCACCACAAATTTTTATTTCAACGATGATGGCACCTTAACGAGTTCCTCCTCCTCAGTCTCTACCCGTTACCGCGTTCAGCTCTCCTTTTCTAATAATCCCGCCAGCCCCCTTGTCACCTCCGCTCAGATTCAGGTCTCCTGGCCTCCCACCGCCTCCCTCGCCAACGCGCTGGGCAACTTGGAGAGTGTTATCATGATCAACCGCCAATGATCCCGACCTCTACCTCTACTTCTTTTTCCGACGCCTCGATTCCAGCGTCACAGCCTGACTCAAAGTCTGGCTTCTTGCCTCCGTTGAGTCGAGGCCCGATGCCTGGGCCAGGAGAGCAGCATCGTCTTTCCGGAGGCTTTACCCTTATTGAGGTTCTGGTAGCAGCCAGTCTATTCTTATTATTGGCCATCTTTGTCGCACAAATGGTCGGGAGTATTTCCACGGGATCCGCGAGCAGCACCAAGCGGCTCAGTGCCGACGACGAGGCCAGGATGATCCTGGACAGAATGCAGGGGGACTTTGCCAGCATGGTTCAGCGTGCGGATGCCGATCCCGAGTTCCTTGAGGCGTTTGGCAACGACTCATTCTTTTTTATTAGTCAGTCACCGGCCTTTTCTACCAACTCCTCGACCAACAACAGCCAGATGGCACTCCTCGGCTACGCGGTCACGAATGGAGGGCTCGTGCGTTACTCCATGGGGTACGGCTGGGATCAACTCACCTTCCTGACTAACTCGCCGGGTGGAACCTATGACCTCAGTACTAATGTCAACAACACCAATTTCGTCACTGACCTTATCGGTCCCTCCGTCTTCCGGATGGAAATGGGCTTACTGATCAAGCCCGGCAGCACTAACATTTCTGGAGGAACCACAAATATTATCGGCACCAACGTCTTCTTTCAGAGCACCACCAATACCACCAACGGGATTAGGGACGTGGCTGGTGTTGTGGTGACGCTCGGCATCCTGGATCAGACAAGCCGCAAGATCGTCACCCCGACTGCTCTTAGCAAACTAGAATCAGCGAGCATCTTCCCTGATTGTACGACCAACGGCATTCCCGTTTCCACTTGGATTTCCAATCTCCCTGCAATTAATCTTCCCCCTCCCGCTAAATCCCAGCTCCGCATCTACCAGCGCTACTTCCCCCTGAGCCAATGAAGAAAAACAACGACCTATCCACCCAGGTCATGAAGCCTGTCATCGGCTCACGCGACGGCGCCGCCCTCATCATCATCTTGGCCTTTATGGTCATGATGTTGGTTCTGCTCATGGCCTTCTTTTCCCAGAGCACGCTTCAGGAGCAGGTCTCCAAGTCAAGCGCGGGACTGGCTACAGCCGATGTCTTTGCCCGTGGTGCAGCCGCCTCCATCATCGGGGATCTGAAGCAGGAGATCGCCGCCGGATCGACCATCACTACGGTGGCGAGTGGCACCATCTACACGAACATCTACGCCCCCTACACCTACTCGAATGGTGTCGTTTACACAGTGACCGCAATGCCTGCGATCAGCGGATTTATCATGACTAACGGTCTGGAGAATCTGCTCAAGATCAGTGCCGGAAACACAAATTTCTTCCCCTCCAATTCCACCATCTACCCTAATATCTCCTCCCATCCCCCGGCTAACCGCGCTGCCACGAATCTCACCACCACCCCCTCGAGGAACGGACGTTATGTTTCGCAGATTCGTTGGAATCAACCCCTCCTGATCGCCCGGCAGAATCCCACCGACCCCACCGATCTGACTCCGACGAATTCGTTTGCCAACGCCATCCCACAATGGATCTATGTTTCCCGCAACGGGGCGAATCCCACCACTTGGAGCACGAATCTCAAGTGGAACCAGACCAATGGCTCCACCGTCATCGGACGCTACGCCTACGCGATCTATCACGAGGGAGGCCTGCTTGATGCGAATGTGGCCGGCTACCCTCCATCGCTTACGAATTACAGCGGAACCCCCTCCCTCACCAACCTTCCTGGGCCCTATGTTCCGTACAAGCAGGGGACCTTCTTTGCCGATCTGACCCAGATCGGTCTCACGCCCACGCAGATCACAAACTTGGTGGGCTGGAGGAACTACATCTCAGGGAATGTATCCGGAAGCTATCCCTCGTATTCGTTCACTGGCAGCGGCACCAACTACGCCACCAACGTCCTGGCCAATACCAACGGCTTTTTGCAGACCTATAATGATGGAACCAGTAGCGACCGCCAGTTCACCAGCCGCCAACAGCTGATCGCCTTCCTGAAGAATGCCGATTCGGGCGGAGTCACCAACGCTCTTAATAGCCTCCGCTACCTCGCCACCTTCACCCGCTCCCTCGAGCAGCCCTCCCTGATCCCCCCCACGAACAGGCCTATGATTGTTATTAATCCGCCAGGCACCTCTTCCAACGGATGGAATGGGAACGGTTGGGATCCCAGTGTCTACCAAGGGGGCAATGACAACTATGGCAATGATACTAATGTCAACCCAAACTTCCTCATCATCAGAGTCAGTAATTCCTTCACCCGCAATGACGGATCCACCGCTGTGGTGGGTGAGCCGCTCGTGAAGCGACGCTTCGACCTCCGTCAGCTCAGCTGGCTAACGTACAAAGGCCCCACTGCAACCAGAATTTATTCTGGGAGTGAGAATGCTGATATGATCCAAATGACCAACTGCGGGATTAGCATCAACTACCTTACCAATGGTAGCACGATCATCAGCAGCAGAGGCGGCGCTGCAAATGAAACCAATAACAACATCTATAATGCCTTCGGCCTGACCTTCAATACTACCAACGGCTACTGGAGGTATACGGCGACCAACCCCGCGGGAGCCATCCTCACTCTCTCCGAAGTGGCAACTAACAATCGTGAGGCCAATTTCTTCGAGCTTCTGAAGGCCTCCATCAATGCCGGCTCCATCGGGAAGTCCTCGGCTTCTTGGACAAATGGAGGTGCCGTCTATCAGCATCAGATGGACATTACCTCTGACTACCAGATCCTCCAGATCGGGGCTGATATTATGGATCAGAACGACTGCGATGGCTATCCCACACGGATCCAGATTGCCACTACCAACCCTGCAATCCCTACTAATGATATAAGAGGTATCGAGAATCTACCTTCACTCTATAGCTTGACTTGGTCCTTTGTTATTCAATCCCAGAGCTACCCTCAGCTCACGAATTCAGTGACTTATTCCATCACTACGAACACTAGCACTAATTATCTTGGAGTCGTCTCTGTAACCGTCGCTACTAACACAACATGTACGTCTACGAATTATTATACCAACAGCGCATTCACTAACATCACTAACCCTACGTTGACGAATTGGGGGGCTCCTGGTTCGATCGCTTACTATGCGAATCCAAATATCTGGAACATCCATGATCAGAATGACATCGCTCAGCGCGGTACCAACTTCGCCCTAGGAAATCCTCGTCCATCGAGTCTGGCTGTCACCATTACCTATGCACCGCCACCCTCATCCTCCAATAGAACAACCCCGCTGATTTCATCCATAATTTCCCAATGGGTTCCAGGATGTTCCCTCTTAAATCAAGCTATTCTGACAAACTTAAATACAAGCATCGGTGGAGTAACTACAAATATAACAATATCTAACAACGTTACCCAGACTTATTTTATTAACAATATAAACAGCTCCACATACGCTCTCACCTTCGGAGATGGTGAGGGGACCTTATATCGTGAGCCGACCATCCTCTGGAGATCGAATCTTCCTTCGGGTAGTGGCCTCAGTTACTTTGGGAGCAACGTTACAACACTGGATCAGTATGATCTGACTTATCACCTAGGCTTCCTCATCGCTACTAACATGCCTAGTTTGATAGAGCACACGAATATTTGGTCTAATCAGGCAGTCACAATAATTGGCCCTCCTAAGAAAATTATTACAAACAACTATTATTTAATCAGCCAAGCCACTAGAATAAATAATCTAGGCTCTAACCCGACCGGTTCTATTAATGGTAGTACAAATAGCGTAAATGGGACGGCGACCATTTCATGCCAATTTTTAAATCCAGAATTTGCAGCCAACTCGTGGCAGACTTATGATCAGAAATATTGGGATTACATTTTGCCTAATGCGTCCTTTCCGATCCTTTTAGGAACAAATTCCTCAATGAATGGCCAGTATCCCAGGCCGGTTTGGAGTGATAATAACGGTGTTTTTACCCAAACAACTATCGGTTTTGATCCGCGTAGCGGGAGATTCTCGATAGGTGCTTGTCCATATCACAGCACAAACTTTCTGGATCAAGGAGCTAACGGGGTAGGGCATTCGAACAACTGTGTTTACGGAACGATGCTGCAGAATAGAACCAATCCCTTGTTTGCCTATTCATGCTCAAATGCTAAGCTTTCTCCGGGTGGTGCGACAATAATTCAAAATACTAATTATAATTGGAACATTATGTTCGGAGAAGCATCTTATTATAATGTATCTACTCCTGGAATTTGGGATTACTGGGCTCTTAACAGCCCTTTTGTCTATTACACCAACGCTAATTCTGGTTCTACCACCTATTATCGTCAGTTCAATGCGGATCCCGACGGAGTCGTTCGCCGTGCCATGGGAGCCTATTCGCAGTTTAATGCTAGTGGCTATGTGACCAATCCTACCGGGGTCGCCACCGTCTCTGCGACTGCTGGCACCTCGGGAAATTTCACCAATGCCGTGCCTCAGCAGAGCCAGAGTCGTCCGATCGTCCTGAACCGTCCCTTCCGCACAGTCGATGAGATGGGCTACACCTTCCGCGGCACCCCGTACAAGAACCTTGACTTCTTCTTGCCCGAGAGCGGCGACGCCGGCCTGCTCGATACCTTCTGCGTGGGATACAGCGCGAATGCCTCCGGTCTCTCCTCGGGCAAGGTAAACCTCAATACCCTCCAGGCCCCTGTCCTCGCTGCTCTGGT
>CANKWU010000035.1 GCA_947487385.1 Spartobacteria bacterium | reverse complement strand
AGGTATGGATGTGATAAGTTCTCGTGATCCTTGATGCATTGGCTGGCCGGACCGTCACTTTGCATTCTCGACGGATCGCTCTGCTTCCATCGATCCGCCATTACTCAGCATCAGATTGCTCTCAGTGGCAAACTTCCTCGTCGGTTTCTTTTTCTGAGTTCCTGAGTTCCCTATTTTTTCTCTGCCTTCCCTCTTACCCACTGACAACAGCGAGGAGCCGGAATTATTGATTCCCTAGCGGAAGACAAAAGAGATACTGGCACAAGCTTCTGAAACATAGGATAAAGGAGAACTTCCGAAGCTCTCTTTCCCTCTCCATGGCCTTTACCGATAAATTCTTCCGCCAACTGGTCCTTAATGCCTTTTCAAGGGCTCGCCGCGGAGAACTCAAGCTGACGATGCCCGGTGGATCGAGGCGTCTTTTTGGGGGCCTGGGAAAGGAACTTCAGGCCTCACTAACGGTCCTGGATGAAAACTTCTACCGTCGGTGTGTGCTCTTCGGGCCGATCGGATTTGCGGAGTCGTTTCTTGCCGGTGAGTGGGAGACGGAGGATCTGACGCGGACGCTCGCGTGGTTTGTCCTGAACGGCGATTACCTTGCCGGGATCAAGACCCGTGAATCGCGTAACGCGGGTGCTTTTGATCTGCTGGGAATGATCAACCGCATCGGTCATGCGCTCCGCCCGAACAGTAAGAGCAAGAGCTGCGACAACATCAGCGAGCATTACGATCTGGGAAATGATTTTTTCGGTCTCTGGCTCGACCCAACGATGACCTACTCGTCGGCATACTTCGATCCGCCGAACCTCACCATGGAGGAAGCCCAACGTAAAAAATGGGACCAACTTTGCAGGAAGTTGCAGCTTTCTTCCCATGATAGCGTTCTGGAGATCGGTTGTGGATGGGGAGGCTTTGCCATTCATGCGGCCAAAAACTACGGCTGTCGTGTGACGGCCGCAACGATCAGCGAGGAGCAGTTTCGAGAGGCTGCCGCCCGCGTGGAGGCTGCAGGGGTTGGCGATCTTGTGGAAGTGATCTTCTGCGATTACCGGGATTTGTCCGGACTCTACGACAAGATTGTCTCAATCGAGATGCTTGAGGCTGTGGGTGACCGCTATGTGGAAACCTTTTTTGGAAAGGTTTCCGATTTGCTGGCCCCGAGAGGGCTGGTTGGCATCCAGACGATCCTCTGCCCGGACAATCAGTTCCCAATCCTTCGGGATGGTGTGGATTTCATCCAGAAGCATATCTTCCCTGGTTCTCTTCTCCTCTCGATGCGTCGTATCACCGAGGCGCTGAATTCCACGGGCGACCTGAACCTTCTCGATTACGAAGACATGACCCCCTTTTATGCGCGGACGCTTAAGGAGTGGAGGGAGGCGTTCGTGAAGGTGCTCCCCAAAGTCAGGGCTCAGGGATACGACGAGGCCTTCATTCGCAAGTGGCTTTACTACCTCTGCTACTGCGAGGCGGGATTCGGCACCCGCCATATCGCCGTGGCACAGATTGTCTATACGCGCCCCGACAATCTCGACATCCATTCCGCCGCTTATGATCTAGGTCACCATCGGGAGCGGCCGATTCCGCAGGCTCATCACGCGCTTTTGGGTTCATGAGTTTGATGAGTGGCGCGCAGCTTTTTTTGACGGGACTTGGTCTTGCGAGTCTTCTGATGGCGGTCGTTTGGTTCGTTGCGGTCCGCATTAAGAATGCCGGAATCGTCGATATCGCGTGGGCCATGGGTTTTGCACCGCTAGCCCTGCTTTACCGTGCGTTCGGCGATGGTGAACCAAAGCGACAGAACTTGATCACCTTGATGGTCTTGGTCTGGAGTATCCGACTCGGGGTCCATCTATGGAAAAGGGTGATGGGGCATCATCCTGAGGAGGATGGACGTTACCGTGAATTGCGACTTGCCGTTGCGGGGCATGAGAACTTTTTCTTCTTCTGGTTCTTTCAGGCGCAGGCCTTGCTCTTAGCCTTGTTGAGCATTCCGGTGCTGCTAGTGAATTGGGATACGCGTGTCCAGTGGGGCTGGTGTGACTTGCTTGGGTTTTTGCTCTGGGTCATTGCGATCTGCGGGGAATCCCTTGCAGATCGTCAACTGGATGCCTTCAAGGCAAATCCGGCAAACCGGGGAAAGGTTTGCGAGGCGGGGCTCTGGTATTATTCACGACATCCCAATTATTTTTTCGAATGGCTGATTTGGGTCGCTTTTTTCCTGTTTGCTCTCCCTGCTCCCTGGGGATGGGCCACTATGGTTGCCCCCGCTCTGATGCTCTTCTTCTTGCTGCGGGTAACAGGTATTCCCTACACGGAGCAGCAATCGCTCCGCTCCCGTGGCGCGGCATATCGCCAATACCAAAGGAGCACGAGTGCTTTTGTGCCGTGGTTTAAAACAAGAAATGTGGCATAAAACCCGCTTCCCATTTTCCAATGAGCTTCCTCGACTCCCTACTCGCCCGCGGCCTTGTTCCAGATTCTCTGGTTCGTTCCGGAATCCGTCATCTCTTGAAAGCCAAGCTCAGGGAGGAGGGGCGTGGCGACGTGGAGGCAAAGGATGCACGGTTTGAAGCTTTTCGCAGGGGTCTGGATGCCTCTCCGATCGCGATCAATACCGCCGATGCGAACGAACAGCATTATCAGGTCCCGACCGATTTTTACCTTAATGTCCTTGGTCCTAGGCTGAAGTACAGTAGCGGTTACTGGGCCACAGCCACAACAACCTTTGCGGAGTCGGAAGAAGCGATGCTGGAGCTCACCTGTCAGCGTGCGGAACTGAAAGATGGACAGAAGATCCTTGAACTCGGATGCGGCTGGGGCTCACTGACCCTCTGGATGGCGGAGCACTATCCCAACTCTTCCATCACCGCGGTTTCCAACTCCTACACGCAGCGCCTCCATATCGAGGCTGAGGCGCATCGCCGGGAACTCTACAATGTTCGGATCATCACGTCGGACATGAATGCGTTTACTCCCCCAGAGCCGGGCACTTATGACCGCGCTGTTTCGGTGGAAATGTTCGAACACATGAAGAACTACCGGGAGCTCATGAGGCGGATTGCCAGTTGGCTGAAGCCTGACGGCAAGCTCTTTGTCCATATCTTCACGCATCGCGACTATGCCTATCACTTCGATGGGAACGATCCCTCGGACTGGATTACGCGCTACTTTTTCTCGGGGGGTACCATGCCCTCACACAACCTTCTTCTCTACTTTCAGGATGATCTAAAAATCGAGCGTCATTGGAAGGTCAACGGAAGCCATTACGCCAAGACTTCAGAAGCCTGGTTGCGCGCCATGGATGAGAATAGGAAGGTGATCACGCCGATCCTAGAAAAAACCTATGGTCGTGCTGAGGCTGACAAATGGAGGGCCTACTGGCGTACCTTCTTCATGTCTTGCGCCGAGCTCTGGCGATACCAGGGGGGCGAGGAGTGGATTGTCTCTCACTACCTCTTCTGCAAATGAAACGTATTCTTATCCTGACCGCCGGATTTGGTGAAGGTCACAACACGGCATCCCATTGTCTGGCCGAGGCCTTGCGCATGCATCCCGATGTCGAGGCGAGGGTGGTGGATGTCTATCAAGAGACCATGCCGGGGATCTCTAAAGTCCTTCAGTCGGGCTATGGACTTGCCATCAATAAACTTCCCTTTATTTGGAGTGCCATCTTTTCCCTGCTTGAAAAACCGGGAAATCTTGAGGCGACTCTGCCGCTAGCCGGTAACCTCCGCGAGGCGTTGCGCGGGATTGTTGAGGAATTCAAGCCGGATACGATTGTCTCAACGTATCCCCTTTACGCTTTCCTCCTGAGGGAACTTCGGAAGCGAGGTCATGTCCCGTCCAAGGTTCCCCTGCTTACGCTCGTCACCGACTCCATTGCCATCAACAGCTCTTGGTTCCGTGCTGGAAGCGAGGCTTTCATTGTTGCCGACAAGGAGACCGCTCAAGTCCTCAATCACGGGGGTGTCGATCCTAGAATTATCCATGTGCTGGGATTTCCGGTGGCGCCGCGAATCGCCTCACTTCAACCGATCGAACCGACGATGAATGGAGCAATCAAGCTCCTGTATTTCCCCTCGTCACGTGTGGCCCACACCCTCGCGGTGATTCGGGAGTTGCAGGCGCTCCCTGGGATGACGCTGACAATCGTCACGGGGAGGTTAAAAGCCCTGCATGCCGCCATCGAGGCCTCCGGGCTGATCGATGGAGTTCAGAACAATCTGATCGGTTGGACCAATCAGGTGCCGGAGTTGCTCGCCTCCCATCATCTTTATATAGGCAAGGCTGGAGGAGCCATCGTCCAGGAGGCTATCGCTACCAGCTGTCCGATTCTTGTCAGCCATGTTGTCCCCGGTCAGGAGGAGGGGAATATCGAAATGATCGAACGTCATGATGTCGGACGCTTGGCAGCCCACTATCCCGCAGCGCTTGCTGTCTCCGTGGAGGAGGTCTTTGCGAATAGTGCCTCCACCTGGAAGAGGTGGAAGAAGAACATCAGCGCCATCTCCAAGCCCTCATCGAGCTGCGATATAGCAGCATTCATTCTCAAAACCTCAGACGCCAAGCACTAGACTCTTCTAGTAGATCTGGTGTTTCTGGGGAGTTCATCTGCGTCGATTAACCAAGGACTCGGGCAGCCGTAACGGATGCAAAGCAACGGCCGGGCCTGCAAACGCGGAGATGCGGAGGAAAAAAGACAATCGATAAGATCAAGTTCCCTTGAGGGCAGTAAAAAAACTCTGCGCCTCTGCTCCTCTGAATAAGATGCACTTTTTCTTCAAATCGCCATGTCTCTTCCTTACTGCGAGGAGGTTGGCTTGCTCAATAGCTGTGCAAAAAAGAGAGTGTTGTTCCAAGAGGTGACAGAGACGCCTCCCACGGGAGTCCAACCCTTAGAGAAATGCAACTGTAGGTCATCATCAAAAGGTTGCTTGTAACCGGAAATCATCTTGTAACGGAGGGATGGCGATCCCTGCTGGGTCGTCGTGTAGCTGGTGTCCGGTGCCGCTTGGAGTAGCGTCGATTGCGATGTCAACAGAAGGAGGGTCGCGAGTAGAGAGATTGTGATGTTCATGTCAGGGCAGTGATCAGGGGGTGAGGATGGTTTCTAAAATAGATCGGGATACCGCGAACGCGCCAGTCCCGTTGTGCGGGCATAAATCTCAGCGGCACGTTCACCGGAAAGCGCACACTCCACGATTTCCCGGCAGGTGTTCACATCCAGACTGCGAATCGCCTTCTTGACTCGTGGGACGAGAACGGCGCTAGCGCTGAGTTCATCGATCCCAAGACCAACGAGCAGTGGGGTAAATTCGATGTCGCCTGCCAGTTCCCCGCAGACTCCGACCCAAATGCCAGCGGTATGGGCACCATCCACGATGGTTTTAAGGATACGGACGACAGCGGGGTTCGAGGGATCATGGAGATGGGCAATCCTTTCGTTGCCGCGATCGACGGCCATGAGGTACTGGAGGAGGTCATTGGTTCCAATGCTGAAGAATTGGACCTCGCGGGCCAGCACATCCGCCATGAGGGCTGCGCTGGGCACTTCGATCATGATGCCTAGCTCGATGTCCTTCTTGTGGGGCACTCCTTGCTCACTAAGTTCTTGAGCCGCCTCGGCAAGAAGTACCTTGGCATGGAATAACTCCTCGATGCCCGAGATCATGGGAAACATCATCTTGAGATTGCCATGAACGCCGGCCCGCAGAATGGCGCGCAGCTGTGTTTTGAAGATCTCGGGGTTATTGAGGCAGAAGCGGATGGCCCGGCAACCCAGGAAAGGATTCTGCTCATGAGCGAGATCCAGACATTCCGTCGGCTTGTCCCCGCCGATGTCGAGGGTTCGGATGATGACAGAGCGCGGGGTGATCTTTTCCGCTACCCGGCGGTAAACAGCATATTGCTCCTCCTCATCGGGTGGTGTCTCGCGGTTGAAATAAAGAAATTCCGTGCGGTAGAGGCCGATTCCGTCAGCTCCGCATGCTTCCACCTCGTCCAGTTCCTCCGGGAGTTCGATGTTCGCTGCAAGCACGATGTGATGACCATCGAGCGTGGTCGAGTCACTCTCCCTGAGAACCTCCAGCCCCTCCTCGACAAGCTCCTTTTCCTCAGCGATCGCCTGGTAGGAAAGGTGGGTTGCGTGAGAGGGGTTGAGGAAAATCTTGCCGCTGTAGCCGTCGATCAGAATGAGGCTTCCGTTTTCCAGTTCGGCGCAGATCCCTTCAAGCCCTACAATGGCAGGGATGCCCAACGATCGAGCCATGATCGCCACATGGGATGTCTTGCTCCCCGTTTCCGTAATGAAACCCGCGACATTGTCCCGATTCAGCGTGGCCGTATCCGAGGGGGTGAGCCCATCGGCCACGATGATGTGATTGCGGTCGTGTCCTATCAGTCTCTGTCCCGCTTTACCCAAAAGGTGACGAATCACCCTCCGGGCAACATCCTCGAGATCAATAGCCCTCTCCCTGAGATAGGGATCGTCCATTGCCGAAAGAGTCTTGATGAATTTGTGGATGACGCCCTGGAAAACAAATTCGGCGTTGTGCTTTTCCTTCCGCACCCCCTTGATCACTTCATCGATCAGGGAGGGATCTTCCAAAACCATGAGATGCGCATCGAAGATCCCTGCATCACCTGCTCCGGCTGATTGGGTAAGGCGTGCCTGAAGCTCTAGGATCTCCTTGCGCGTTGCAATCAAAGCTCCCTCAAAACGAGCGACTTCCGCATCTAATTCATGATCCTTAAGATCGCGGAAAGGGATCGATTCCTCCTCCTGGAAATGAATGAGCACCTTCCCCTCGGCAATCCCAGGAGCCACGGACGTACCCTGAAAGACACGTTCCTCTCCAGCGGGAGAGAAGGTCTCAGGTTGCAGATTTTTCTTGGATGAGCGGATACCCACGGAACGTGGTTATAGAAGAGTGAGCTTCGGGTCAAAGATGGAATGCAATACTGAGTAGTGGGTTGTCATCAAGCCTCGTCCCGGGCTGGCACCTCGATCGCCTCACAGATGTCGCGCCAACCGGGAAAATTCCACGCATTGGGGAAGTCCATGCATTGTTGAGGCTTCACCTTCTGGATCGAACATTCGTTTCCCTTGAGGAAGTAACAGGCGCCATCTTCCTGATCGATCAATGCCAAGCCACCCCTGTTGGGGCGGAGTCGGGTATACTGCTGGACAAAGAAATCTTCCTCCATGCCCAGATGGTCCGCGATCGCACCGATCTCCTTCTCGGTCACTCGGACAAAGCCCGGCCATCGGCAGCAGGCTGTGCAACGTTGACAAAGGTAGGTGGGAGGCATGGAGCAAAGGATGAATTATGAATTATGAATTATGAAAGACTGAATCTATCATGCCGGAATGAAAATTCTGATTCTCGGTTCCAATGGGCGGCTCGGTTCTGCGCTTGCCCGGCGATGGAAAGTGCTTCCTGATGTCGAAGTGCTCGCATTGACCCGTGCCGATATCGATCTTTCCGACCCCGTTCTTGCTGAAGCTCGTCTTGCATCCCATGAGTTCGGGGTGGGTGACGTGGTTGTGAACTGCGCCGCCGCCACTGATGTCGATGGCTGTGAGAAGGATCGTGAGGGGGCTGCCAGGATCAATGCCGAGTCACCGGGACGTCTTGCCCGTCTTTGTGCGGCACGTGGTGCCCGACTGATTCACATCGGAACGGACTATGTCTTCGATGGATCTCTCGATCGTCCTTACACCGAGGAGGAGGATCCGAAACCTCTCAGTCACTACGGTCTCACCAAACTGGAGGGCGATCGCGAGGTGTTGGCGGCTTCGCCCTTACACTGCGTCGTGCGAGTCTCCTGGGTTTTCGGCCCCGACAAGCAGAGCTTTGTCGATGCTATCGTGAAGCGTGCGCTTACCTCTCCGGAAGCGGCCGCCGTCCATGATAAGACCTCCGCTCCCTGTTACACGGAGGACATGGCGGTCTGGCTTGCCGAGTTTCTGAAGCTCACTGTGCCGGGGGGCGTTTATCATCTCTGCAACAGCGGCACCTGCTCCTGGCGCGACTACGGGGAATATGCCCTCGAGTGCGCCAAGAAAAACGGCATCCCTGTCCTCACCACGAGCGTGGCTCCCCTGAAGCTCTCTGACATGAGGGCTTTCATCGCCGTACGTCCCCCTCACACGACTCTCGACACTTCGAAATTCCAACGTGTTACCGGTATCGCGCCGCGTCCTTGGAAGGAAGCCGTGGCGGAGTATTTCACTACTTGGGAAGCCTGACCAGGACAGTGCAGATTGGAATCGATAGCTTCGTCGCCACGACGGCCGATCCGGTAACGGGAGCCAAGGTCGACCCTGGTATTCGACTCAGAAATCTGTTGAAAGAGGTTGAGACCGCAGATCGCGTGGGGCTTGATCTCTTTGGCATTGGGGAGCATCACCGCGAAGAGTTCCTCGACTCGGCTCCGGTTGTTTTGCTGGCGGCTGCAGCAGCCCGTACGAAACAAATCCGCCTCGCAAGTGCAGTCACCGTGCTGAGCGCTGCTGATCCGGTGCGCGTTTTCCAGGAATTCGCAACGCTTGATCTGATCTCGGAAGGTCGTGCTGAGATTGTTGCCGGACGCGGATCCTTCACCGAGGCCTATCCGCTTTTCGGGCTCGATCTCAGGGATTACGACTCCCTGTTCGACGAGAAGCTCCGCCTCCTTCTGGAGATCCGCGCGAACGAACGCGTCACTTGGTCGGGAAAGCATCGCCCAGCGCTCCGGGATCAGGAAATCTACCCGCGTCCGCTTCAGGATCCACTTCCTATCTGGGTCGGTGTCGGAGGTTCCCCCGAGTCGGTCATCCGAGCCGGTTCGCTCGGGTTGCCCCTGATGATCGCGATTATCGGCGGCCAACCGGACCGCTTCCGTCCACTCGTTGATCTCTATCGGGAGGCCGGCACCATGTCAGGTCACGCACCTGAGACGCTGAAGGTTGGCATCCATGCGCTTGGTGCCTTTGCCACCACCACCAAGGAGGCCCGCGATGATTATTTCCCAGGCTACGAGCGGATGTTCGGCCAGATCGGTAAGGAACGGGGATGGCCTGCTATCCGACGCTCCCACTTCGATGCCCTTTGTGGGGAGGAAGGAGCGCTCATCATTGGTGATGCTCAAGAGGGGATTAAGAAGATCCTTCATTACAACGAGGTGCTAGGCGGTATCGACCGGATCACGATCCAAATGAGCCCGGGCACCTTACCTCATCCCAAAGCTCTCAAGGCCATTGAAATCTTGGGCGAACAAGTTGCTCCTACCATCAGAGAGAAACTTGCGAGTAAACCCGGTAGCAGGTAATTTACTTGCCCGAATTCACCCAGTCGATGAAGCCCTTCGGGCCACCTGGGATGTAACCGCTCTGTTGCTTGATCACCTTCCCATCAGGTGAGAGCAGAACGAGGGTTGGGAATCCCTGCGCCTGATACTTTTCCTGAAGGCCATCATTCTGCGTCTTCACGGCGGCGGGAAGCGTTTTGCCCTGAGGAAAGTCGACTTCTACCAGCACCAAGTTCTTGTCGGCATACTCCTTGAATGCAGGTTGATCAAAGGTCTCTTTTTTCAGACGGATGCACCATCCGCACCAGTCACTCCCGGTGAAATCGAGCAGTACTTTCTTATTGTCCTTGGCGGCTGCCGCAAGAGCATCTTTGTAGTTGTCCCCCCACCCGCCGGCGAAGGCTTGTGTTGCAAAAAGGACAGCGGAGAGGGCGAGGAGGAAAAAACGAGGGGAACTCATGACTTTTCTTTGTTCCATAAAACTCTGGAGCGCAACTCCAAAAATGCATTTCTCTAAAGAGAACCTCAGATTCTACCCCTACAAGCAATCCGCCATTACCTAGTCGGTCCTTAAAAAGCCCTTTGGGATTGCCTAGGGCAACTTCTCCGCGCCTCTTTCCAGAGGCTTGGTTCCCTTGACCGGCTTGCTCTCCATCCGAGCTTGCTAGCCATTAACCAGAACTCCGCATAGAAGCGGCTAAGGGAAGTCGTAATGGATGCTAAGCAACAACCGGGCAAGCAAAGCGATGAGGTGTCACGCCGGGCCGGGCTATTCCGGCAAGGTCGGAGTCATGAATCTGACGACGATTGCAAAAAGCGAGGGTAGCAGAAGAAGAATCGACAGCCACAAGGATGACCCCTTGCGCTTCGTGAAAAAAAGCACTGAGAGGCGAACCCACGAGATCAGGATTGAAAACAAGGCAATCCAAAAGACCTCGATGAAATTTGAAAGCGACCCGCGAGAACCGAGATTCAGGGCAAGCAGGCCGATCCAGATGACCACTCCGGAGAAAGGGTAGAGGTAATCTCACCAAGCCACGGGGCATCTGTTCCTGATCAAAATCGCGGGGATTACGGAGAAAAGACCGATGATCAAGGCAAGAGACGCGAAAAGAAAAATCATGGTTCTGCTATAGCGGCGAGTTTATGTGGCGAACCCAACAGTCTAAACACCTGCCGCCCAAAGGGCGGCTAGGCTGTTAAAGCTTCGCGTTCGTTGCCTAATGCACCCACCTTTTCCAGGAAGTCGTCGTAGGTTCCGAGATAAGGGGTGACCTTGCCGTTGTTCACATGGAGGACTTTGGTGGCGAGTTTCCGAATGAAGTGGACGTCGTGACTGATGAAGACCAGCGTCCCCTCGTAGGCGCTAAGTGCCATGATCAGCGACTCGACGGTGTGAATGTCGAGGTGGGTTGTCGGCTCGTCCATGAGCAGGAGATTCGGGGGATCGACCAGAAACTTCACCAGGTTCAGACGGGTCTTCTCTCCGCCGCTCAGGACGGCAGTCTTCTTGTAGATATCATCCTTACGAAAGAGGAAAGAGCCCAGAATTCCGCGGGCGTCATTCTCCGAGAGCTCTCCATTGGAAGCTCGGACCTCGTCGAGAATCGACTTGTTGGGATCAAGCGTGGCTGCGCGGTGCTGGCTAAAGTAGCCGATCTTTGCATTCGGTCCCTCGATCCGTTTTCCTTTTTGGAATTCAAGCACTCCCGCAAGGATCTTAAGAAGGGTTGATTTACCGGCACCATTAGGGCCTACCAGAACGGTACGCTCCAATCGCTCAATGGTAAGATCGAGACCCGAGTAGACCTTCCGTTCACCCTGGGAGGTGGGATAGGCCATGTGGATCTCTTCAAGGATGACCGATCGTTGGCCTCCGCGTGGTGGCTGGGGAATCTGAAAGCGGAACGGTTTGCGTGGAGGGAGCGGCTTCTCGATCAGTTCCAATCGCTCGATCTGCTTAAGCTTGCTCATGGCCTGGGAGGCCTTGGAGGCGACCTGCCGGAAGCGGTCATAGAACTCGCGCAGGTCGGAGATCTCTTTCTGCTGGTTCTTGTAGGCCGCATTATGCCGCTCGTAGCGAGAGTCCCGCTCCTCGAGGAAAGCACTGTAATTCCCTGAGTAGGACTGCAATCGGCACTCCGCAATCTCATAAACTGTCTGGATGATCTCATCCATGAATTGCCTGTCGTGCGAGATCAGGAGCACTGCGCCGGGATAGGTCTTGAGATAGTTCTGAAGCCAGAGGAGTGAGACGAGGTCGAGGTGGTTGGTCGGCTCATCGAGGAGGAGCAGGTCAGGCTCCATGACAAGAAGGCGTGCCAGATGGGCTCGCATGACCCAGCCGCCGCTCAGTTCCTTGGCCTTGCGCTCGAAGTCCTCCTGCTTGTAGCCAAGGCCTCCCAGAATTTTCTTTGCCTTGGCTTCGACCTTGGGATCGCTCAGGGCGGCGTGCTTGGAGGAGGCTTCGCTGTACTCAGGGGTATCGACAGTGCCGGCTTCCTCGAGTTCTTTGAGTTGTTTTTCGAGTGCAGGAATCTCTCCGGCCCGGCCCGTGGCGACATCGAGGACTGTCTCTTCACCCGTGGCTTCACCCTCCTGGGCAAGATGGCCGATCATTGTCCACTCATCCCGCTCGATTGTACCTGAATCCGCCTCATCTTTTTTTAGAAGCAGGGAGAAGAGGGTCGATTTTCCTGCTCCATTCGGGCCGACCAGTGCAACGCGCTCGCCGTAGTTGACCTGCATGTCGGCCTCCTCAAAGAGGGTGCGGCCGCCAATGGTTTTTTTGAGTTTTTTGATCGTGAGCATGGGAAAAAGAAGGATGAAACTTGAGACCTGAAGCCTGAATTGGGAAGAGTGAATCGTTAAGTGGTTAAGTGGTTAAGTGGTTAAAGGGTTAAAGGGTTAAAGGGTTAAAGGGTTAAAGGGTTAAAAAGGGGGGATGGAAACAAAGTGATGGGTGAAAGCGGTAAGGTAGTAAAGTTTCGGGCATCCGCTTCAACTTCTCAACTCTTCAACCTCCCGCAGCGATTCCAGCACTGCCGTTGTCACCATTTCGACAGTGATTTCATTCATGCAGCGGAAGTCAATCGGGCATTCTCTGAGGTAGCAGGGGCTGCATTCGACCTTGCGTCGGAGAATCGTATGGTGAGGGTTCGTGAGGCCACCTGCCCACGGTCCCGTGAGGGCTGGTTCGGTCGATCCGAAGATCGCAACGACAGGCACACCCAGCGAGTCGGCGAGATGCATGGTGCCGGTATCATTGGTAAGGAGCAGTGTGTCGCCCTTGAGTTCAGCAATAAGTTCCGGGAGGGTGGTCTTGCCGCAGAGATTCTCGACCTTTCCTGGGAAGTTTCGCGCTAGAATCTCTCCAAGATCTGCCTCCTTGGCCGTGCCGACGATGACCCAAGTGAGGTCGTGATCCCTGGAGATCTCCTCCATGACGGATCGGTAGCGCTCGATGGGCCAGCGCTTGGCAGGACCATATTCTGCTCCGGGACAGAGCCCGATGCGGATCGGTCCCGTGGGAGACGGACGGGGCGATATCGATAGTGGTTCAGGGCCTCCAAGGTGGCGGACGTTTGCGAGCAACTCGCTAGCCTGATGGAGTATCGGATGAGGTTGGCGGTTGAGAGGGAAGGTCTGGTTCAGCAGGCGCTTGCCTCGGTGGATCTCACGACCAACCCGGCGAGGGATGCCGGCCAGCCAGACCTCTAGGGCGCAGCGTAGGGAATTCGGCAACAGGATCGCCACATCAAAGGAGCCGGCTGACTTGATCAGCTTGGCAACCTGCCAGGGGGAGGACTTCGGTGGAATAGAGAGGATCGCGTCGACTTCGGGAATTTCCTTCCAGAGAGGCATGAGTTTCTCGGGTGAGAGGATCGTGAGTCGGAGGTCGGGGCGTCCAGCCTTGATCGCTTGGATCGCAGGAACAGCCATGCAGGCATCGCCAAGCCAGTTCGGCGAGCGAAGCAGGATCTTGAAGGGCTGGAGATCCGTGGGTTTGATCTCTGGAGGTAGATAGATGCCTCGCTTGACTCCGCTCAGCAGGAAGTTCGGGTGGGGGGTTTTCCAGCGGTTGTGAACCCAGAACCAGTCGGAGGGGGAACGCCGGATCTCCTGCTCGAGGAGCGTATTGAGTTTCATCGTGACCTCCTCGACGGTGAGTCCCTCGGTCGGGATCGGATCGCTGGTATGGAGAGCCCATCGGGCAAGCCCCACGGTTCGCACCGTGGCCTGAACAAGCAGTGAGTCGGTGCGCTGGGCGAGGCTTGCCGCCAGCGGGGAGGTGGATGCGAGCTTACCGAAGAGGGGCATCCAGATTCCAGCATTCCCCGCATGCTGATCGGTCAGCACGCCGACAGCACCTCCCTCCTTGAGCATGCTCACGGCCGCCTGCATCTCTTTCTTTCGGTCGAAGGTGACAACACCGCGACTGCGGCGATCTCCATTGACCAGATCATCCATGAGGGGGTTACGAAGCGCTTGGTAAATGCAACCTGCCGGTCGTGGCTTAATGGATTCCCCGATCTGAGCATTGATCTCCCAGTTCCCCGAGTGACTGAGAGCGATAACAGTACCGCGCTTTCCCGCCTTTTTTCCAATGACCCAGTCGCTCCAGTTCTCCTCCTTTTCCATGATGAGCCTGGAGCGAATTTGTTTCATGCTCATCGCCGGGATTTTGACCGCGCAGATGATATTGGCCCCGAGATTAAGAAAATGCTTTAGGGTTATCTGGGAGGCTTCTTGAGGGTTCAGCGAGGGACCGAAAGCAATCCGGAGATTCTGTTTGGAGAGACGGCGGTAGCTGGGCAGAATCATCCACACCAAAAGTCCGATTGCTT
>CANKWU010000034.1 GCA_947487385.1 Spartobacteria bacterium | reverse complement strand
TCGGCGATGAGCTGGCACGCCAACTTAATCTGGTCCATGCCTGTGGCATAGCTACAGCGGACATGCCCCTCGCCGCTCGGACCGAAGGCTGTTCCTGGAACGACGGCGACTTTCTTAGCATCTAGAAGCTGTAGAGAGAATTCCTTACTGGAGAGTCCGGTGCCGCGGATATCGGGGAAAACATAGAAAGCCCCCTTGGGCAAATGACACGGGATGCCGGCATCATTAAAGGAGGAGACGATATAGTTTCTGCGAAGGCGGTATTCCTCTTTCATCCGCTCCATGCTACGCTGGCCACGTTCGAGTGCTTCGCAAGCGGCCTCTTGACTCATGATGGAGGCGCAAAGCATGGAGTATTGATGGATCTTCATCATCGCCTCAATAATGTCAGCGGGACCACAGGCATAACCGATGCGCCATCCGGTCATAGCGAAGGCCTTGGAGAATCCGTGCATAAAGAGCGTCCTCTCCTTCATCCCCGGAAGGGCGGCAATGGAGTGATGTGATAGCTCATCGTAGGTAAGCTCGCTATAGATCTCATCGGCTAGGACGACGAGGTTGTGCTTCACGGAGAACTCGGCAATCTTCTTCAACTCCTCAAGCGGCATCACTGCGCCGGTGGGGTTGGTCGGGAAGTTCAGCATCAGGACGCGCGTCTTCGAGGTGACAGCCTTCTCAAGATCTGAGGCTTTAAGCGAAAATTCATCCTCGGCCCGCGTCGCAACAGCGACCGGAACACCTCCGGCAAGCTGGATGCTCGGGCGGTAGGAGACATAGCAAGGCTCGTGGTAGAGGACCTCTTCACCCGGATTAAGCATTGAGCGTAGAGCGAGATCGATGGCCTCGGAGACGCCAACCGTGACGATGATCTCGTCATGAGGGTTGTACTCCACGGCGAAGTGCTGCTCGACATACTTGGCAATAGCGCGTCGCAGGCGAGGGGTGCCGAGGTTGGAGGTGTAGCCGGTTTTCCCTTTCTCCAGGGAATAGATGGCTGCCTCGCGGATATGCCACGGGGTGACGAAGTCGGGCTCGCCGATGCCGAGGGAGATGACCCCTTTCATCGACTGGACGATCTCGAAGAAGTCACGGATCCCCGAGCGGGGAATGTTGCGGACGTGCTCCGCGATGCGGGAACTACTCATGACCCTCTTGTTGCGTAATCGCTCCTAATCAGGGGGTGATGGAGAGGCGTTCGGGAGCCTCTTCAACAGCGTGGAGCATCCCGTTTTCCTTGTAGGTCTTCAGGCGGAAATGGGTCGCGCAGGACTGGACGGCCTCGATGGTACTGAGCTTGTCGGCCACGAAGGAGGCGACCTCGCGGAGGTTGCTCCCTTCGACGACAACCATGAGATCATGTCCTCCGCTCATCAGATAGACACTCTGGACCTCCTCGAATCCTGCGATGCGGTTGGCAATGCGGTCGAATCCCCCCTCACGCTCCGGGGTGACACGCACCTCGATCACGGCGGTCACCGCGTCTGTGTCCCACTTCTCGCGGTTGATGACGGCATGGTAGCCCAAGATCGTCCCGTCGGACTCAAGCTTCGTGATCTTGGCCGCGAGCTCTGGCTCGCTCAGACCGAGTTGGCGGGCCAGGTCGGCGCGGGGGATTGAGGAGTTCTGCTTCAGGATGCGGATGAGGGAGTCCATGAAAAAAGTATGAAGCTTAAAGAGAACTAAAGCGGAGATTGTTTTTGAACAATCAGTCCAAGAAAAGTCTTACAGGATTTTCGAGGGCTTCCTTGATCTTAATCAGGAACGTCACGGCCTCTTTCCCATCCACAACACGATGGTCGTATGAGAGGGCAAGATACATCATCGGGCGGATCTCGACCTTACCATTGATGGCGACGGGACGCTCTTGGATCTTGTGCATGCCAAGGATGCCGCTCTGGGGCGGGTTCAGGATCGGGGTGCTCAGGAGGGATCCATAGACACCTCCATTGGAGATGGTGAAACAGCCCCCTTGGAGGTCTGAAAGACCAATCTTTCCCTCGCGGGCCTTGACGGCGAATCCAAGGAGTTCCTTCTCAAGGCCGGCAAGCGATAGCTTCTCGCAGTCGCGCAGGACGGGAACCATGAGACCCTTCTCGGTGCCGACGGCAACACCGATATCGTAGTAGTGGTTCTCGATGAGTTCATCTCCTTCAAGCTGCGCATTGATCTGAGGAATGGCCTGAAGGGCCTCCACCACAGCCTTGATAAAGAAGGACATGAAACCGAGTTTCACTCCATACTTAGCCTGGAAGCCCTCTTGGACCTCTTTACGGAGATTCATGACGGCACTCATATCGACCTCATTGAAGGTGGTCAGGATCGCAGCGGTCTGCTGGGCATTGACCAACTGAAGAGCGATCTTGCGACGGAGGGGAGTGAGCTTGCGGCGAGTCACTCGCCCTTCCGGGCGAGTCGGAGATGGGGATGAAGGAACGGGAACAGTAGGCTTGGGAGCCTCGGAAGCTGGAGCCTTCGCCTCGGGCTTCTTCTCTTCAACCCTTTCAACCTTTTCACTCTTCACTTTTTCTTCAGCCTTTGCGGCAGCAGGAGCTGCCGCTGTGTCGATCTCGGCGACTGTCGAGCCGATAGGGATCTCGGTTCCTTCGGCAACATTGATTTTCAGGACTCCGGCCTCGAGGGCAGTGACTTCGGAGGAGACTTTATCGGTGTCTAGGGTGAAGAGGAGATCACCGACGGAGACGTGATCTCCGTCTTTCTTATGCCATGCAGAGAGAACTCCGGAGGTGATGGATTCGCCGACGGCGGGTACAATGACAGCAACGCTCATGATTAGGATGGTTGGGAGTTGGGAGATGTGTGCGCTTAGTGTTGACCGAAGGCCTGCGCGATGAGCTCGGCCTGTTGGAGCTTATGGGCGGCAGTCGTGCCGACGGCTGTGCTGGCGCTGGCCTCGCGGCCGGCGTAACCGATGGCGCGGCCGAAGAATTTCATCAGGATCGGGAGCAGGTGATGCCAGGATCCCATGTTTGCCGGCTCTTCCTGGCACCATACGATCTCTTGGGCATTTGCATACGGTGCGGTGAGCTTGCGAAGTTCCTCCTCGTTGAGCGGATAGATCTGCTCGAGGCGGACGAGGGCGCTGCGGTCGCTCCAGCCGTTCTTCTCACGATAAGCCAAGAGGTCATAATACACCTTTCCGGAACAGAGGATAAGACGTTCGACCTTGGAAGAATCGACAGGTTTTGGCCCCTCGAGGATCTCATGGAACTCTCCCTTGGTGAAATCCTCCGTCGTGGAGACGGCCGCTTCGGATCTCAGGAGGCTCTTTGGCGTCATGATGATCAGCGGCTTCCGGAAGTCACGCAGCATCTGGCGGCGCAGCACATGGAAGTACTGGGCCGGAGTGGTAAGATTGCAGACCTCCATGTTCTCCTCGGCACAGAGCTGGAGGAAGCGCTCGAGGCGTGCACTGGAGTGCTCGGGACCCTGTCCCTCATAGCCATGAGGAAGAAGCATGACCAGCGAGTTGGGCCGTAGCCACTTGGTCTCGGCCGAGGCAATGAACTGATCGATGATAATCTGCGCGCCGTTGGCAAAGTCACCGAACTGTGCCTCCCACATGCAGAGCATCTGGGGATAATCCATGGAGTAGCCGTAGTCGAAGCCGAGCACGGCCGCCTCGGAGAGCGGGCTGTTGTAGACACAGAAGCGGGCCTGATCAGCGGCCAGGTGCTGAAGCGGGATGTAACGCTCACGATTCACCTCGTCATAGAAAACAGAGTGGCGGTGGCTAAAGGTGCCACGGCGGCTGTCCTGACCGGAGAGGCGGATCGGTATCCCCTGCAGCATCAGCGAACCAAAGGCGAGCGCCTCGCCGTATCCCCAATCATAGCCGATGCCCCTCTCGAAGACCTCACGACGACGCTCAAGAACGGCCTTGCGGACCTTCGGAAGAATCCTGAAATCAGCGGGAACGGTGGTGAGGCCGTCGACGATGATCTTGAGCGTCTTCTCGCTGATGGCCGTCTTGACGGAAGCAAACGAATAGTCGGGCTGGAAGACAGCCGTCGATCCGACGAAGGCCTTCTGGTTAGCCTTCACATCGGTGACGATACCCTTCTTCATCTCGGCAAGAGCTATCTCCAGATGGCCTTGAGACTTATTCCAACTTGCATCGAAATCCTCCTGAGTAAGCGTGCCGAGTTGCTTGGCGCGCTCTAGGAAAACCTCGCTTGGGCGCTTGTGGGCACGGATGACCTTGTAGAGATCAGGCTGGGTGAAAAGCGGTTCGTCCCCTTCGTTGTGCCCGTAGCGGCGGTAACAGACGATATCAACGACGATATCCCTGCCGAACTCCTGGCGGTAGGCGATCGCGATACGTGCCGCCTCGGCTACTGCTATCGGGTCGTCACCATTGACATGGAAAACAGGTGCCTCCACGGTCTTCGCGATCTCGGTGCAGTAAAGCGAGGAACGGGAGTCCTTGGGAAGCGTGGTGAAGCCGATCTGATTGTTCACGATCAGATGGATGGCACCGCCCACCTTGTAACCCTCCAGTTGGGAGAGGTTGAAACACTCTGCGACAATGCCTTGGCCAGGAAAGGCGGCGTCACCATGGATCAGTATCGGAACGACTTTCTTACGCTCGCTCGTGTCGTCAAGGATGCGCTGCCGAGCTCGGGCCTTGCCAAGAACGACGGGGTTGACCGCTTCGAGATGGCTGGGGTTGGCAGCAAGGTAGACCTCAACTTCCTCACCCTTCTCGTTGCGGCGGGTGGTCTGGTAACCAAGATGGTATTTCACATCTCCGCTGGCATCACCCAGATCGGGAGCATATTTGTCGCTGAATTCGTTGAAAACGATGGCGAATGGTTTCTTAAGAAAGTTGGTGAGGACATTCAGGCGGCCACGGTGGGCCATGCCCAGGACGATCTCCTTGATGCCTGCCCCGGGAGACCTGAAGAGAATCTCCGAGAGGGCCACCATCATTGACTCACCACCTTCGAGCGAGAATCGTTTGCTGCCAACATACGTGGTGTGGATGAAGTGCTCGAAGCTCTCCGCCTTGTGAAGCGTGCGAAGGATTCTGTAGTGAGGGGTCTCCGTGTCTGCCTTGCCCTTGCGAGACTCGACCCGCTCACGGATCCAGTGGCGGATACGGGGATTCTGAATGTGCATGTACTCCACACCGAGGGTGTCGCAGTAGATGGCCTTCATTTCCGCGATGATGTCGCGCAACTTCATCGGAGTCCCGTCGCGGAAGGAGCGCGAACTGACCGTAACATCAAGATCGACCTCGGTGAGGCCGAATTCCTTCAGCTCAAGCAGTTGCTGGCAGGGGACTTCGTCACTCAGGGGATTGAGCCGGGAAAGCGTGTGACCAAGCGTCCGATAAGTGTAGATGAGCGCCTCAACCCGGCTCTGAAGTGAGGTGCTGCCGTCCTCGGCGGGTGACGACTGGGAGCCAGAAGCCGGTGCAGTCTTGGCTTTGTGGTATCGTGCGTAACCCAGTTCAAAACCCTCGAAAAAGGAGGCCCAGTCGGGGGAGACGGATGCATGATCGCGGCTCCATTTCTCGTAATTCTCATCGATGGCCGTTTCGTTCCATCGGGCCGTGAAGGATGTGCTCATGAAAGTGTGAAAAAAGTCTTGTCAATCCGTGCCGCTGACCGGATTTTCCGGAAAAAGGCCACAGAAAGATAATTCTTTAACAGATTAGTTGAGTGGAGCAAGCTGGCAATTTCACTTCGGGCATTCTTGCACCTCGGGCTCGCAGTGGTTAGATTCGTAATTCTCTCCGGAATCCGCATGATCTCTGTCCAAGGACTCACCAAAAGCTACGGCGCGACCCATGCCGTCCGGGACCTGTCGTTTTCTGTCGATCGTGGGGAGGTGATCGGCTTCCTTGGGCCGAACGGGGCAGGGAAGAGTACGACGATGAAAATTCTCAGCGGATATCTCCCTGCAGATGAGGGAGAGGTGCGGATCGCAGGATTCGACATCCTGAGCCAGTCGCTCAAGGCGCGTTCCAGAATCGGCTACCTTCCTGAAAACGTCCCACTCTATCCCGAGATGCGCGTCAGCGAGTACCTCCGCTACCGGGCCGCGCTAAAGGGAGTCCGCTCCCGGCGCATCACCGAAAAGGTCGAAGATGCCCTCGAGCTTTGCAGTGTCAGTCATGTTAGGAAGCAGCTCATCGGCACTCTCTCCAAAGGATACCGCCAGCGCGTCGGCCTCGCCGATGCCCTGGTGAACGAACCGGATATCCTTATTCTTGATGAACCGACGATCGGCCTCGACCCAGGTCAGATCCGGGAAGTCAGGGAGCTCATCAAAGGATTGGCAAAACGACACACGATTCTGCTCTCCAGCCACATCCTTAGCGAGGTTGAGATGACCTGCTCCCGTGTCCTGATTATCAACAAGGGTCGGATTGTTGCAACCGGCACACCGGCGGAGTTGCGAGAGCGCTCCGGCATTCCTCTTTCAGGCTCTGTAAGGATGGAAATCCAGACCGCCAATCAAAAGGCCGCGGAGGCCGTGCTCGCGATCCTGCAATCCTTGGAAGTAATCGACTTCGCATCTATTCCTGAAGCTACTCCCTCTGCCGCCTCAGGGTGGACCCGCTACGAGATAGTCCCCGCCTCATCGGCATCACTAACCAGGGATCCTCGCCCGGCACTTTTCGATGAGGCTGTGCGGAGAGGTTGGAAGCTGCGTGAGCTCTCAGCTCACGAATCCTCGTTGGAGGAGATCTTCACAACATTCGTCAACCGGATTCCCGCTGCGCCTGAGAAGAAATCGGCAACCCAGGAGCCCTTCAAGTCATGAGAATTTTTTGGATCCTTACGAAACGGGAGATCGCCTCGGCTTTCCAGACTCCCATGGCATGGGTGATCCTCTTTTTCCTGCTGCTGGTCTCAGGGTTCAACTTCTATGCCGGTGTTTCTGTTCTGAATCACGGCCCCACGGAAGTGACCGTTGTGGAGTCGTTCTTCAATACAGTCTTCTTCTGGTTCTCGTTCCTGCTCCTTTTTCCCCTCCTCACGATGCGTCTCTACTCAGAGGAATACCGAAGCGGTACGATCGAACCCCTCATGACTGCTCCGGTGCGCGACACCCAAGTCGTGCTCGCCAAGTTCTTCGGCGTCCTCTTTCTCTACGCCTTCCTCTGGATGCCAACAGGCCTCTATTTTCTGATTTTCTGGTGGCAGACTCACCTCACGTCGGCCGGTGCGACTGGTGCCTTTGTCGGATCTTACCTGCTGCTCCTCCTCATGGGGATGTTCTACCTCTCGCTCGGTTGCCTCTGTTCCTCGCTCACGCGGCATCAGATCACCGCAGCTGTGATGACCTTCGCGGTGATCGCCCTCTTTTTTCTCACGGGACTCCTCTCCTTCCTCGCGGGCAATGTCGATACCATGATGCAGGGCATCACCATTACCTTCTCCCCGATCGACCAGATGACTCAGTTTTCCCGCGGGATCTTCGACTCACGTCCTGTGGTCTGGTACCTCGTCATGACGGGGCTATGCCTTTTCCTCACACTTCAGAGCTTTCAAGCCCGCCGTTGGCGCTCCTGATTTTCTGAATCACGAAACACGATGGCTTCCAAAAACAACAAACCGGCCCACCTCCGCAACGTCGGCTTGCGTGTTGCGCTTCAGATTGCTGCAGCCCTGATCGTGGCCGGTAGCATTATCGGATGGTCGCTGAACCACTACCGCCGTTACGATTTCAGTCGATCTCATAAATACGAGCTCTCCAGTCAGTCGAAGGAGATGATGTGGTTCCTGAAAGCACCGGTGCGGGTTATTGTCTATTTTTCTCCCACCTCCCTCTCTCCCGGTACCGAACTTTATGGTGATATCTTGGCACTTCTGCGGGAGTTCCAGTTCTACGCGCACCACTACCGCGATCTCACTGTCGAGCGTATTGATCCCCTGAGGAATCCCGCGCGCGCCCACGAGCTGCAGGCCCGGTACAAATTCTCGGGCGGGGAAAATGTCATTATTGTGGAATACAACGGACGCGCGACCATCATTCCCGCTCCCGAGATGGGGGAATATGATACGGCGCCCACCCAGTATGGAGATCGTCCCCGGTTGGTAGCATTTCGTGGAGAGCAGATCCTTACCTCAACGCTGATCGCTCTGATCGAGCCCGCATCGAATAAAAAAGCCTATTTCCTTCAAGGCCATGGCGAGGGACTCCCCGGCGTGCCCCCTCTCCAACTGGTAGGACAGAACCTGAAACGGCAGAACATCTCGGTTGCCCCGCTGAATCTTGCGGATGCAGCTGCAGTGCCCAAGGATGCGGCACTGGTCGTGATCGACGGAGCCCATTTCGATCCCTCGCCGGACGAGATAGCGGCGCTAAAATCGTATTGGAAAGCGGAAGGGCATCTCATGGTCCTGCTCGATCCAACCGGAGAAACTCCTGCACTGGATGCCTTCCTTGCCGAATACGGCAATATCATCCCGCGCACCGACCGGGTCCTTCGTCTCGTGAACCTCGGAGGAGCGATGGGTATTCTGAGAGATGTGACCGGCGAATTCTTTGCCGGATCGGAGATCACCTCGCGCCTCGTGGGATTAAATATTTTGATGACGGGAAACACCCGATCTCTCGCAATCAACGATCAGCGAGAGAGACTGCTATCCACGCCGATGCCCTCGACTAATACGGAGTCAGCCACAACCTCCGTATCAACGAAGGCAACGGCTCCAGCACCCACTCAAGGCACCACCAGGCCGCTCATCCGCGCCATCCATGGATTTCGAGGCTGCTCCAATTACGCGAATGCCGATAACAAAGGAATCACCTTCGACCCGACCCGTGATAACTTCTTCCCGGTCATCCTTGCGGCCATGACCGATCTCGGGGGAGTGCATGACGACCGATTGGCTCTCGGGGCATCGCGCATGGTCGTTGTGGGCAACTGTGAGTTCCTCAAGGACAAGTACATCGCGGAAACGGGTCTCGATTTCTTCTCCAGCGCGATGAATACCCTCATCGATCGGACGCGCCTTGCCGGCACCACTCCCAAGACCAAGGAGTTCTTCACGCTGAATCTCGATGATCAGCAAATCCGCTTCTTGGCCCTCTGGACCATCCTGGTCCTTCCCGTGGCTGCCGCACTTCTGGGAATCATTATCCTCTGGAGGAGGCGCTCGTGAGCTGGAAAGGAACGCTCGCCCTGCTGATTCTGGCAGCGGCCGCCCTCATCATCCTCTTTAACTCAGGACGCTCGCGCACACGTTCTGCCACGGAGCCGCTGCTGCATCTCCATTCAGCGGATGTCACGAAGATCATCATCCGTGAGGGAGGCGGAGTGATCGAACTGAACAAAAAAAAGGGAATCTGGATGGCAGGCTTAGAAGCCCTTAAGGACTCGGACCGGGCCGATGCGCGATTGATCCATTCGCTGCTCGAGCAGGCCACAGAAATCACTGCACTCGATAGTCTTAACCCATCCGATCTCAAGGGTTCGGTAAGCCTAGAATCACTGGATCTCAAGAAGCCTAAACGATCGATTACCTTTCTGGAGGAACGGGACGGAACAAGCAAAACGCTCGCATTAGGTGTCGAGGGTGCCTCTAAAATGCAGATCTATGCCAAATTGGATCGGGGCAAAACGGTTTACCTGATTCCCTCGGATTGGGTTCAGAACGCCTTCCGGCCCATCGAACAGTACCGGGATCGCCGACTGACATCTCTTGATCCCAACCGCCTGGAGGAAATCAATCTTACCAAGGGGACTGCTCTCCAGCACCTTTCGCTACGGAAGGGGGATGCTGGTTGGAATCTCACGAGCCCAGTAACCTCTCGTGGGAGCGACAAAGCCGTGGCCGACTGGGCGACAAGCCTCGTGGCATCCAAAGTCGATCATTGGATGCCTACAGGAACGGATCCGGTTGCCTGTGGGATGGATCCATCGGCTACCGTTATCTCGATGCGTGAATCAGGCAGCTCATCGCCTGTGACGATCACTATTGGATCGGCCGCTGGGGGATCGGCTCAGAGCCGTTATGTGAGTTGCAGCGACAGAATAGGAATTTGTATTGTCCCGGGATTGGAGAGGGCTCTTCAAGTCACTCCCTCCGATCTACGTTCAAGACAGCCAAAACCGCTGCGACTCGATGCCATTGATAAGATCGAGATTTATCCCTCGGAACTAAAAAGCAAGGAGGTGCCCATCCTTGTCATTGTCAGAAAGCAAGGAGGCGATGATTGGGAAATCACGGGTAACCATCCGATCAACTTATCTGCGGCAGAAGTCAGCGCTTGGTTTGAGAAGTTGCAGTCACTCAGAGCCAGCGCCTTTGAGCCGGCAACACCCGAGAAGCTGGAAAGCGCTGGATTGACTCACCCAACGCGCATCCGGTTCATTGCCCATCTTTCGGAAAACACAGCCGAAGAAGCCGCCGGAGATTTGGTGCTCGCAGAATACACCTTTGGGACGCCCCGTAATGGTGAGGTGGCCTACCGCGAGGGAACGGCATCGGATCTCATGGTCGTCCCCGATAGTGCTCTGGAGCTGACGAGGGGACCGAGGGTGGAGAGTGAAAGCTTGAGGCGGTAAAGCGGTAAAAGTTAAAAAGTTGCATTGTTGAAACGATCAAGCTGTTTCTGATTAGCTACCCATCCGATTCATCAGTTTCTGTCATCATTAATAATTTTTCTTTCATCCTTTTCTTTCCATGACCTCCACCGAGATCCGCCGTTCGTTCCTCGATTTCTTCCGGAGCAAGGAGCACACCATCGTTCCTTCCTCGAGTCTGCTCCCCGACTCCCCCAATCTCCTCTTCACGAATGCCGGGATGAACCAGTTCGTGCCAATCTTCCTCGGCACTACCCCGTGCACCTACACTCCTCCACGGGCTGCGGACACGCAGAAGTGCATACGCGCCGGAGGCAAGCACAACGATCTCGAGGATGTGGGACTCGATACCTACCACCACACCTTTTTTGAGATGCTGGGAAACTGGTCCTTTGGCGATTATTTCAAGAAAGAGGCGATTACCTGGGCTTGGGAACTGCTCGTCGAGCGCTGGAAATTCCCCGCCGAGCGTCTCTACGCAACGGTCTACAGTCCCGCGGAAGGCGATCCGGCATCCTTCGATGCCGAAGCTCATGCACTCTGGTCCGAGTTTTTCCTCTCCAAGGGACTCGATCCCGCGATTCATGTCGTCCCCGGCAATCGGAAGGATAATTTCTGGATGATGGGTGAGACCGGGCCCTGCGGCCCCTGTTCGGAGCTGCATATCGACATGACCCCGGCCGGCGACACCAAAGGAGCCCTCGTGAACAAGGGAAGTGCCGAGTGCATTGAGATCTGGAATCTGGTCTTCATCCAATTCAATGCCAACCCCGATGGCTCTTTCGTTCCCCTTCCCGCCTGCCACGTCGATACCGGAATGGGCTTCGAGCGTGTCTGCTCGGTGATCCAATGCACGAAAGGGTTCACAGAGTTCAGCAACGTCGTGATCTCCAACTACGAGACCGACCTCTTCCGCCCGCTCTTCGAGGCCATCGGTACACTCTGCGGCAGGAAGTACGGATCGACCCTTCCTCAACCTTCGGGTGATGGATCGATGATTCCCGTCACGGATCAGGAGAAAGATGATATTGCCTTCCGTGTCATCGCCGATCACTTACGCACGCTCGGATTCGCGATCGCTGACAACATCCAACCCGGGAATGCAGAACGTCACTACGTCCTCCGCCGCATCCTCCGCCGCGCCGTCCGTTATGGACGCACGCTCGGCTTCAACGCCCCATTCCTCTACAAGCTCACCCCTGTTCTGGCCTCACTTATGGGAGATGCCTTTCCGGAGCTGCGCGCCAAGGAATCCCTCATCATCGAGACGCTGAAGCGGGAGGAAGAGGCCTTTCACAAGACTCTCGACAAGGGACTGACCCTCTTCGAGACCGAAGCAACAAAGGGAAAGGAAATCCCCGGCGAGGTCGCCTTCCGTCTCTATGACGAGCAGGGATTCCCGCTCGACCTCACCGAACTCCTTGCTCGCGAGCGCGGGCTCTCCGTCGATCATGCCGGGTTCGAGATTCTCATGCAGCAGCAACGCGCACGAGCGCGCGCAGCCCAGAAAAAGGAAATCATCAGCGTCTCCTCGCTTGAGACGACATCACCCACGGCCTTCACGGGATTTGATTCAGCAGAGACCGAGGCCACGGTTCTGGAGATCGTCCGTATTAAGGACAGGACGGCAGTTATCCTTGATCGCTCCGTCTGCTATGCCGAGATGGGAGGACAGCTTGGAGACTCAGGATCGCTCACCTCCGGCGGCTCCCTCTGGAGGGTCTCTGACACTCAGAAGAGTGGTCCCACATGGCTTCATTTCCTGGAGCTGTCGGAGAATGAGGAAGCACCCCTCCCGGGAGCCACTGTCATTCTCTCCATCGAGCATCCGCGTCGTGCCGCCATCCAGCGCCATCACACCGTGACGCATCTCTTGCACTGGGCTCTTCGCGAAACTCTTGGTGAGACGCTTTCCCAAAAAGGTTCCTTCGTAGGAGCCGAGAAGCTCACTTTTGACTTTTCAAGCGGCGCTTTGACTCCCGATCAAATCTCCAGCGTGGAACGCCTGGTCAACGAGCGCATCCTTGAGAACGCCTCCGTGAGCTGGCACGAGTTGCCCTATGCCGAGGTCAAGGGGCGATCCGGCATCCTGCAGTTCTTCGGCGATAAGTACGGCGATATTGTACGCGTTGTACAGATTGGCGGGACGCCGGAAAATCTTGACGGATACTCCATGGAACTCTGCGGCGGAACCCATGTCCGTGGAACCGGCGAGATCGGCCTCTTCCGAATCATCAGCGAAGCTGCGGTAGCGGCTGGAATCCGTCGCATCGAAGCAGTTGCTGGCCATGAGGCACGAGTTGCCTCCAAGAGTGATGCCGAGCGCCTCCAGGCCATGGCATCACGTCTTGGATCCCCTCTCGCCGAGTTGGAAAAGAAGTTCGAGACAACCCTTGCCCGCCAAAAAGAACTGGAAAAAGAGTTGGATGCTTTCCGTCAGCGCGAAGCAGCCTCAATTGCCAAGGATCTCATCAACAAAGCCGCCGCAGGGGCTATTCCCTCAATCGTAGAGGAAGTTCCAGGAGCCGACGGCAACGCTTTGCAGGCCGTAGCTGATGCTCTGAAAAGCTCCTTCGAGGGGGTTATCTTCCTGGCAGGAGTCTCGGATGAAGCCGTGTCACTTGTTGCCTCCGTGGGTAAAGCCCATCAGGGAAACCTTCCCGCAGGCAAAATGATCTCAACAGTGGCCCCTCTCGTGGGAGGAAAGGGTGGCGGCAAGCCAGACAGCGCCCGAGGCGGCGGTCGCGATATCTCAGGTATTACCGCAGCTCTGTCTAAGGCCAGGGAACTGATCGCTGCAGGGAAGATTTAAGGAAGATTTGATTTAGACGCATACTATTCACAGGGATGAAAGGGATGAAGGAGATCCCGCAGAGGCGCTGAGACGCAGGGGGTTTCTAACCCACAGTCAGAATTAGCAAAAACACACTTAAATAACTCTTATAAAGGTGTTTGCGTATCGGCTGTTGAGTCTGCAAAAAGTGCCAAAAACAGGGGTTACAGAGAGGAAATACGAATTCTGTTGGCAAGTTTTGGCAAGTAGCAAGCCACTGGATTTGGGCAAAACAGAATCTTTCACCAACCTTCCGAATCCCTTCTTGGATTGCCTTTGGGTAGTGGGAGGGATATCTGATTTTACTCCTCTTCACATGACAGCGGACTCCATTGCAGAAATAGGAATTGACGATCAAGAGCGTCTCTTTGTTCGTCCAAGCACTGCACAATTTCCCTACATATATCGTGAAGCGGTTGAAGTTCATTGGGATTCCACTCGCCAGTGCCTCTATTCACCAAAACCACGTGAATGGTCTTATCTTCAATGGTTTCAGCACATTTTAGGTGCTGCAGCACTCCAATCTTTTCAACTGCAACTGACGCCAAGAACGGTTTGGTCGAATATTGAAGACGAACTCAAAGAGGAAATTCAGCGGTGGTTTTCAACCAAATCGCCTTTTCCCTCTGTCTGATCTCTTAGACCAAGCCAGCACCCTTCCGATTCCTTCTTGGATTGCCTCAGAGGGATTGATGGGTAAAGACCAAAAATACGATCCAGACCATATAACCGCTCCGGAAGACTCCGTAACCGATAAGAGCAAAAATCAATCTTCTTCTGTTGTGCTTGCTGTGTTGGATTAGCAGCAATTTGGCATCCCTCATTTTTTGAGTGTCCCTTTGATCAAGCAGGGTGTCTGGAAAGAATGCGAATTTGTTGATTTGGGTGATACTACTGTAAAATTTCCAATCCCCATTTTCTTCCTTTGCTATTGATGATAACTGCCTCACCAGATCAATAGCTCTGATGTAAAACTTTATGGCAAAGCTCACCATGAAAAGGATGAAGACCACACTCACTCCAAAGAAGAGCTGGGAAAAAAACTTCATCACTTGGTGATCCACCATAGTCATAGAGAAACAGCAAAATAGCGGATCTTACAACTTTTGGAATCTCAACAGGTCGCCTTTTCCCTCCGTAACAAAAACGATCGTTTTTTAAGCAACTCCATGTGGAGTTGTTTTTGTGAACTATCACCGACTCTAAAATCGTCTCAGAATCTAAGGCTCAAAAACCGACGACCCCCCCGAGCTCAAGGCTTGGAAGTTTCGATGCACCGCAAGGCCTGCA
>CANKWU010000033.1 GCA_947487385.1 Spartobacteria bacterium | reverse complement strand
TATTTCTCGGTGATGACATGGCGGCGGAGCTTGAAGGTCATGGTGAGTTCGTCACCGACCTCAAAGGGCTTCTCGATCAGCTCAAACGCCGCGATCCGCTCGAAGGGCTTGAATCCCGTGGCATCTCCGACAAGGCGTCTAATCTCGAGGCGGAGCTTCTCTCGAGCCTCGGGACGTGCTTTGAGCGCGGGAACATCATCGGCAGAAATGCCCGCTCCCGCAAATCCGGTAAGCGAAGGGACCACCAGTAATCCTAGATGCTTCTGATCCTGCCCCACGACCATGCACTGGTCGATCAGGTGGGACTCGAGAAGCTTGGACTCGATGGGGAGAGGTTCCACATTCTCGCCGCCTAGCAGAACGATGGTCTCCTTGCAACGACCGACGATCTTCAGGCAGTCATTGAAGGTGACAAGTCCGATATCCCCTGTGGCAAGCCATCCATCCTGCAGGACGCGAGCAGTTCCCTCGGGATCCTTGTAGTACCCTTTCATGATCTGAGGGCCCTTGGCATGGATCTCGCCACGCTTTCCACGACCGAGATCCCGGCGTGTCGGATCGGGATAGAGAATCGCACCTGTCACGAGATCAACGATCCGGAGCTCAGTGCCCGGAAAGACGGGCCCAACCGTGCCGATCACGAGCTTCTCCCAAGTCCGAACAGCTAGGACAGGACAGCTCTCTGTGAGCCCATAGCCCTCGAGCACCGGAATGCCGATGTCATTGAAGAAGGCATCGACATGGGGAGGCAGGGCTCCACCACCGGAGATCGTCCCCCGGAACTCACCGCCGACCACGGCACGGAGCTTGGTGAGCACTAGGTGATCCAACAGTAGAGAGGGAAGAATGCAGAGCGCCCAGCCTATGGCATGACGAATTGCAAGGAGTGACGAGACTGACAGATCGCGACCATGGAGATCGATCTGCCTACCGGAGAAGAAGGAATCGGCAATGCGCACCTCGTGGGCTGTGAAGCGGGCGGCTTGGAACAGGATCCTGCCGAGGAGTGGAGCCTTCTCAACCTTGGACAAGATCCGCTGATAGAGCCCCTCCCAGAGGCGGGGAGCGGAGACCATGATCGTCGGCTTCACGGACTGGAGGTCCCCTCCGAGATGACGAAGCGACGTGTAGTAGGTATGAACGCCGCAGGCAATCGAGATCACCTCAAAGACCCGCTCGTAGCTATGCCAGATGGGCAGGATCGAAAGAGCTCTGTCCTTCGGTGTCAGCACAAAAGGGAGATTCCGGATCTGCGAGGCCATCGCGGCATGGGTGAGCTGGACCCCCTTGGGCGTGCCGGTAGTACCGGAGGTGTAGATGAGAGTGAAGAGATCCTCGGGACTGATGCCTGCGATCCGCTCCTCGGCGTGGCGATCGCCCTGGAGACGCAACTTCTCCCCCCGGATCTCGAGATCGCGAAGTGCGTGGACATTCTTCGGAAGATCCCCCTCCCCTTCTACGGGGCTCATCAGGATAAGATGGCGGAGCTTAGGGAGTTGTCCGCGTACGGACTCCACCTTGGCAAGAACGGCCGCATTCTCGACCAAGACCACCTCAACATCGGCATGATCTAAGATATAGGCAATCTCAGCAACAGTCACATCGGCGGCACGCGGAACGTCTGCCCCCCCGCAGAATTGGACGGCGGCATCGGCCAGAATCCACTCAAAGCAATTATCAGAGAGGATCGCAATGTGGTCGCGGGCCTCGACCCCGAGCTCGATCAATGCCGTAGCAAGGGCAAGCGAACGCTCAATCCATGCTCTGAAACTGACGGAGTAAAATGTCCCGTCGGCGCGACGAGTTGAGAAGGCAGGGCACTCACCCCACCGGCTCCCCGCCTCCGCAAAGAGGGAGGCGAGGTTCGGTGCGGAAATCCGTCCGGTCATGAGGCGACCGTGAGGGAGTGATTAATACGCGGTAGGGGCGGCAGGAGCGGCCTCGTCTGTTCCAAAGGAAGGGACGGGGGCTGGAGTTGCAGGTGCTACCTCCTCAGTTGCAATCGGTACAACAGGGGCTGGAGTTGCAGGTGCCTCCTCAGTTGCAATCGGTACAACAGGGGCTGGAGTTGCAGGTGCCTCCTCAGTTGCAATCGGTACAACAGGGGCTGGAGTTGCATAATCGACGGAAGGGGTAGAGACCACTTCCGGCACGATTCCGGTCAGCGCGATCCCTTGGGCGACATAGAGTCCTTCACCTGTCTTCTGCACGCCTGCCAGCTTCCCGATGCGGACATAGAGGGTCTGTTTGGGGTTCTTGGCGGTCCAGATATAGTTATCCTGCTCAAGAGCGATCAGGATCTCGGTGACCTTCATGGGACGGTTGTAACGATGAAGAACCCTTACCACCGCAGGAGCCAAGGGACCCGAGGGGGATGCAGGACGGGGGCGCCCGGCCAGCTTGGATGTGCTAGGCGTGCCATCAGTGAGCTGCTTGCGTCCGGAGCCTGGGGGACGACCACGGCGACGAGGGGTCTGAGCCACTTGCAGAAGCTGGTCCTTCATGATCACTATGGCAGGAGGAAGCTCGAGGGTATCGCCCACAAGTTCATGGAGTTTCTGCTGAAGACGCTCGATCTTCGCTGCGATCTTCATCGCTTTCTTCAGGGTCAGGGAGTCAGGAATGGACATAGTGGGGTAAGTTGTTGGGATTAGGTTATAGGTGATTGGCTGTAGCTTATTATGAATCGAGATTATGCAGTACGGAAGGTGATGCGGGCTTTTGTCAGGTCATAAGGGGACATTTCGACAGTGACCTTGTCACCGGGGACAATTCGGATGAAATGCTTGCGCATTTTCCCAGAAATGTGAGCCAGTAAAACGTGGCCGTTTCCGAGCTTCACACGAAACATGGTGCCGGGGAGAACCTCGACGACAACGCCTTCGGTAGTGATTGCTTCTTCTTTAGCCATAAAGGTGAAGTTTATTATCTGAAATATTTCCGCATCAAAAGAAAAATCGTTAACATGACCTACAGAATGAACTTTCCAGTTGAGCGCCTGAGTACATTTTTCAAGTAGCAATTCACTCACGAATTGATCCATACCACCGATCTCCAAATTTTTTATGTTGTTACCTTTTAAATTTTTAACCGGATGCGTTAGCATCTCGATCCCGTGTCCACTTCTAAAAGTTTCAAAAACATCGTCTATTTCGATCTGGAAACCCAACGCACAGCAAATGATGTGGGGGGATGGGATAAGAAAGCAGATATGGGTGTTTCGATCGGCGTCACTTACAGCACCGCTACAGAGAGCTACGAGATTTTCACAGAGAAGCGGGTCGGTGAACTCATTGATCTTCTCGGGCGCGCCGATCTGGTCATTGGTTATAACAACAGACGCTTCGATTATGAGGTGCTGATGGGTTATACAATTCTGGATCTTCCCCATCATCTTCCCACCTTGGATATGCTGGAAGTGGTGGAAAAAGCCGCCGGTCACCGACTGCCACTGGACTCTATCGCCACGGCGACGCTCGGGGTTGGTAAGACCGCCGAAGGACTGGATGCCATCCGCTGGTGGAGAGAGGGGAAAATCATGGAAATCGCGGAGTACTGCTGCTTCGACGTTAAAGTCACGAAACTCGTTCATGAATACGCGGTGGAGCATGGCAAGCTCCACTATATCGACAGGTTCTCCCGCAGGCAGACCCTCACCGTGGAGATTTCATGATCCAACCACTCGATACGGCTCGCAATAGTTGGCGCCTTCTCTGGCTGGATCTGGAAGAACCGGTTCCCAAGCCATCCCTCCTTTCCAATGCTACCCATGCAGGACCACAAGGCTCTGATCAGGAATATTACCTTCCCACTTGCCTGATGGTGACGACATCTGCTGGCAAACCTTTATGCCCTCCCGAAATCCTTGAGGAGCTTGATCAGATAAGGGCCGAGCAACTTCTCAGTCGTCTTTTCGATGAGCATGGCACTCCTGATCGCCTCACCATCGCAGAGAGCGAAGACTGGGACACCGAGGCTTGGCAAGCCTTCGCTCTGGATTGCCGGATCGAGATTGCCTTCGGAGCATTCCCTACCGCGAAGCCGGGGGATCTCCTGCAGTTCGTCCGTCGGATCACCCAGCGGCTCCGGGGTGAGGAGTTCCATTCACCGAGTGCTATTGCCCGTGGCCTGGTCGTCTCCTCTCGTCGGCTGCGGTCACCGGGAAAAAAGAGCGCCCACTTGAAGAAAGCATTGGAACAGGATGCAGATTGCGTTCTTGCTCGGATCGAGCTGGCCGATACTGATTACCAAGCGGCTCGTTGGACGGAGTGCCGCCGCGGGTACCAAGAACTCATTGACCATGAGAAACGCCGTTGGAAGGGTGAAACTCCCGAGTGGTGGACCGATCTGGAAACACGCCCCTTCATGAGGGCTCTCTATGGTCGAGCCATGACCGAATGGCACCAAGGCCAGTTTTCAGAGACCGCCAAGGATCTGGAAGAGCTCCTGACTCTCAATCCTGCTGACAATCAGGGAGTCCGTTTCCTTATCCCGTTGGTACATCTCCTGGGAGAGAATGACAGCAAGGCCCTCAAGGCCCTGGAAGATTACGAGAAGAGCTATCCCGACGATTACTGCGAGCCGGCGCTCCTCTTCGGAAAAGGCCTTACCCTCTGGCGCTCGGGAGACGAGACCGGGGCTGCGGAAGCTTACCGAGAGGCCATGCTGAAGAATCTCTACATCGCCCCTCTGCTTCTGGACCTGCCCACCCCCTCTTCGGAAATCTGGCATCCCAATGACCGCTCGGAACCCGGATATGCCCAGGATTTTATGCAGTCCTATGCAACACTCTGGGACAGGGATCCAGCCGCCCTACGCTTCCTCAGGGAAAGCTATGCCATTTTCCTGCCCGCTATGGAAAAGGTTATTGGCCACCGTCAACAAATGAGCGAGTGGCAGGATCAGCGTTACGACCGAGAGTTCAAGGCACGTTGGAAGGAGATGACAGAATTTGATGAGCAACTCACCGGATCTCCGGAGAGGTGATTAGGGAAAGGATTTTATCCGCTTCCGGACACGAGCCTATTTCTCTCCCCCCGAATGCACTAAATCAACAAACCGAGTTCAGTAACGGAAACCTGGTTTGCCGGACGCATTCGTGCCAGCGGGAGAACCGGTCGGGGTTGCTGACGTGGTGGAATGAGTCGCTTTTGTAGGGTGAGTGAATGGGGCAGGCTCAGTCGGTTTTAAGTCGTCGTTGGCCACATAACCGTTCTGACCATCATTGATCCGAACGAAACTATATCCAATTTCCTTACGGAGGACCTCAATTTCCTCCCCCTTGGCAAGGGATAGATCCGGGCCATTACCCTGCAAGGGTCCATTGTGATAAAAGGGAGTGTGATCCACAGATACCACCATCTTAGGACTGTTGGTGGAGTTGTACTCGATAGAACTGCAAGCCGGGATGGCTAGAAGCATGATCAAGGAAAGAAGAAGGGTAGCGGAATTTCGTTTCACTTCTCATCTCTATGCTTGGAAAGATGATTTCTGCCAAGTCAAGATTCAGAAATTTTTAAAATCTCGCCGTAGATCCCCTCGACCTCTCGTGTAATCCCATCGATGTCGTAACGCTCCATGACAGTTCGACGTCCTTCGGCGCCGAGATGCTCACGCAAAGCTGCACTGTCGATCAGCCGGCATAGAGAATCCTTAAAATCTCCGGATTCCCCAGGGAGCGAAAGCAAGGCGTTCTTGCCGTGGGTGCAAACCTCCGCGATCCCATCCACGGCTGAGGCAGCCACGGGAATGCAGCTGCCCAAGGCCTCCAGAAGGGTCATTGGTGTCCCCTCGAAATCTGAGGTCAGAAGCAGCGCATCCAGTGCATGGTAGAGACCAACCCGATCCGAGACATGACCGAGAAAACGAACGTGTCCGTAGATACCCAGACGTTCGGCATCAGCCCGAAGCTGAGATTCCAGCGGCCCAGTTCCAGCAATGACAAATTCCACCCTGGGATTAGCTCTTAAAACAGCCTCAGCCACCTGCAGGAAAAGCGAGAAGTTTTTCTGTTTCACAAGGCGCCCCACCCCGCCGATCACAAAGCTCTCGGGAGACAGACTCAGGGAAAGCTTAGCCAATCTCTTTTGCTCAGGTGTTGCAGGCCTGAATAATTCTGTATTAATGCCGTTAGGAATCGTCGTGACCTTCGAGTCGTCGAGATCCTCGCGATCCAAGAGGTAACGACGCGTGCTTTCCGAAACTGCAATCACGCGGTCAGATTGCCGATTCCAAAATGCATCCGCAGCTAGAAGAAGCGGATTATTCTCACGGGAGGCATCGTTGCACTGGTCGTGAACAATGATCGCCGGGTGCTCTGCCATGATGGCAAGCGGCTTGGCACAGAGATTCGCTCCGAAAAGATGAAAGTGCAGAATATCGTATCCTCCCTTTTTCATCAGTCTCCAGAAGTTTGGGATGTAGAGTGGAGGGAACTTACCGGGTGAGAGGCTGTGAACGGGCACCCCTACATCCTCGAATGCCTTGGCATAGACCCCTCTTCCATGCATCGCCGCGACCTCGGGAAGATATCGCGAGCGGTCATGGTGCCTGACTAGATCGAGCAGGAATGTCTGCGCACCACCTAGGTCGAGGCTGTCGATCACATGGAGGACTTTCTTGGCCTTCGGCATCACTTGAGACCCTCCAAGTACTTCTGCACATTGACACGATTGTTGAGCCACTCTTCAACCATCCGAGCACTCCCCTCCTGCATCGACGAGAGGAGGGTTGGGTCTGAAAGCATGGCCCTCGCGCCTAGAATCATTTTCTCCATGGAACCATCGGCGAGAATGCCGGAACCGAAAACCTGTATCATGCTGTCGGGATCAATGCACAGAGAGAGAAGGGCGGCATGCCCCATACCGGATTGGATAAAGCTGTTTGGGAAACCCTCAAACGTTGACGTATTCACGAACACACGAGCCTTGTCGTAGTACTCTTGGATCTCGTGGTAGGGAACCTTTTCGATAAACTCGAGGTTAGGGAGCTTGGCGGCACGCTCGGCAACAGAATCCCAAAGTTCCTTGTCCTCGCAGGGACAGATCATCGTACATCGTGCATCCGGCAAGGCCTCCACTAGCTCCAGGAAAAGATGCGGACGCTTGAGTTGCTGACAACGCGACACCCAAAGCAGATCAATTTCCTTTTTTAAAACCCTCTCTGTATTCCTCGGGATCAACAGATACCTGTAAAAGGTGGCCTCCATTCCCCGCCCTTGGAACACTTTCTCCTGATCTGCGGTAATGGAATGCCGGGCGTCGCATCTCCTCACTGCAAATTCGAAGAGCGCTCCGAAAATCGGGTTCTCCCTGCGGTACTCTCCATTAATTTCTGAATCAAGGGAACAGATGAAATCGAGTTTGAAGCCAAGGAATGGCCTGAGAACCCAGAGTACAAAAAGCCACGCTGTCCACCCCATCACAACGACCCACTCAGGATGTTCCTCACGGATCACCTGAGTCACCCGCGGAATCGCGGCCAGCATTTCTAGTAATTGGCCAGTGTGGAACCTCCCAGCATTCCGTGTCATGACGCCATCCAGAACGACGTGATCAGCCTGATCAACATCACCTCCGGCAATCACGACTTCGTGTCCAAGCTCAGCCAATTCCCTAGCCAGAAGAGCTACCTGCAACTCGGCTCCTCCGGAGGTACGGGTCTGGTTTTTCTGTAACACCAGATGAGCAAAACTGGAAAAGAAGAGGATCTTCATCGGACTGAGGAGCGCAACCTGCGGCGACTACGCCCGCTAACGATCGCAGGAAGTACATTCGTGCCAAAAATGGAGTCGAAAACAGCCAAGGGAAAAGCCGCAAGCGATTGAGGATTCCTCAGGGGCGCCGTGATCCAGGACTTCCAGAGGAGTGCGCATCCCTCAGTTGCACGTTTGTGCCGAAAAAATGTGCGCGCTGCATTTTCATAATGCTGGGAGATCACCTTGGCGGCATGTCCGCTCCCGTAGACAAGGAATTCTTCCGCGTGCTTTGTTAGGAAATAACTGAGGCTCCGCGCCGTCCCATCTGCATCCGAGGGATTATTCTCATGAATGATCGCCAACTGCTCCGGAAGAACATGGATCGGGTACTTTTGGGAAATACGAAGGAGCCAATCCCAATCCTCCAGAACCCGGAGATTTTCATCGAAGAAGCCAATAGATTCCAAGACCTCCCGCCTCACCACGGATGTGGAGGCTCCGTGAAAGCTCTCGGCAATGTGCAGCTCCTTTCTCCAATTAGCAGGATTCTTGCCGGGATAAGGAATCCGCTTGCCATCCCGGCTTACAAGAAGATGCCCCGAGCCGCAGAGTCCAACATAAGGATGTTCCTCCAGAAATCGGATCTGGGCCGCAAGTTTTCCAGGCACCCATTCGTCGTCGGAATCAAGAAATGCGATGTAATCGCCCTTAGCAATTTTCAGAGCCGCATTTCTGGCCGCCGAGGCTCCCCGATTCGTGGACAGACGAGCAATTATGAGACCCGGCAGTAGTGTCGACGCCAGTTCCACCGTTGAGTCCGTGGAAGCATCATCTCCAAGGATTACTTCCAGATCAGCTATTCCCTGAGCCTTCACACTATCCACCGCACGACCAAGACAGTCCGCGCGGTTGTAAGCAGGGATGATAACGCTGATCAGCATGATGAACGAGAGATTGGGCGATGATGATGAACCAAGGCCATCTTTTTCACAAAGTCCTTGCGGCATCTTCAATCAATCACCTTCAATTCATGGCATTCATGACGATTGTGACCTTTCTTCAGCGACACGGGCTACTCCGGGGGCGTTATCTTCTGGCACTGGCCCTGCTGCTGGCACTGGGCCTCTCCACCATCGGCATCACCTGGGGACGCTATCAGGATTGGCATTTTGACGAGATTGCCTACATCGGCATTAGACCGAATGGTATGGCGTGGCTTTATCTGAAGCCGCCGCTTCACACTTACCTGACTGAATTCCTTGTTATCCGACCGATTCATCTGATCGCCCAGATTTTTCCGGAAGGCCCCGAGCATCCGAACAGATGGCTCGCCATTACCATGGTCTGCGGTCACCTGTTCACGATTCTACTTTTCTGCGGAAGCATTGCCCTGATCTACAGAATCGTCAGGAAATCGTGTGGTGAGAAATCTGCCTCCATTATCGCATTGGTCATGGCGACGAGCGCTGGGCTGATTCAATTCAACCACTGGGGCACCGTCGACTCCCCCCTGCTTTTCTGGATGCTGGCTTCCTTTGCATTCTCTATCAGGGCATCTAGCACAGGAGCTCTGACTGACTCGATTTTGGCGGGCCTCTTAGCAGGACTTGCTGCTGCCGACAAATATAATGGACTCGGTGTTGCTGCGGCGCTTCCTATCGCCTTATTCATACACTCTGGATGGAGAGTACTTTATCGGATGCCGTTAATCTTAGGATGCCTTGCGGTGCCTCTGGGATTCTTGATTGGGTGTCCTGGGGCCATTTTCGACCATGATCGATTCGTTCAGCAGTTCCTCTACAATCTCTACACAACACCAGTTTACTACGGCAGCACCCATAAGCTGGGTTACCTTGATTTCCTGGCCTCCTTTCCCGAATTGATTGGCTTGCCTGCTTCCATTGCCCTCGCCGTCGCAGTTATAGGAACGCTTCTACTCCTCAAAAAAAGAGACCTCGCTCCCGCCGAACGCACGCTTCTTGCATGCGCCGGCATCGTCTTTCTGGGCTATTATATTAACATTGGAAGCTTTCCCAGGATGGAGGCTCGTTTTGTGCTCCCGGTCGTTCCCTTCGCGTTGATGCTAGCTGCACCTTCCCTTCAACGGATCCGAATGACAGATAAGCTGCCATCGAGGATCTTTTCAGCTATTCTTCTCTATAACGTCATCTGTTGCGTCATCCTGGGTGTCCGCTTTCTTTCAGATCCGAGAATGGATGCCCAGCTCTTTGCGATGAAAAACTTCCCGCATAACGCGACAGTAGAGAATACCTATGCTCCAGATTGGAATATCCTTCCAGGGGTTTCCGTGCAGGAAACAAAGCTGACCTGCGACTGCGGCTACGACCAACGCTTTACCAAGATCTTTGGTAATAATGAGATTATCAAAAAGGGTCTCAATGATTGTGCCTCTCATGATCCCGCTGATGTTTTTACTGAGTACTCCCTTAAACTAAGGAATCCCGATTTTATTGCGTTCAGCTGGGTTACTTATGTGAATGCCAGTGATCCTAAAACCTTCCACTTCTACAAGGATCTTGAGGATGGAAAGCTTGGATACAGGAAGGTCTTTGACAAGCACCTCATGAAGGCACCCATCTGGGCTTATCCCCGTGAATCCGACGCCCTGATGCCCCGGATGGTGATTCTCCAACGAGAAACTAAATCGCCATCACCTCTCTAGGTCTTCCTCCGGTTGATCTGTTGTCCAAGACGACATTGGATGATCAATATGGAACTCAAGAACTCAGGAAGCAACAGCTACCCAAGCAAGGTGGATTTAAGATAGACGTAAGCATTAGAACTACGATGAAGATTAATCACAGAGTGCTTCTGCAAGTGACTTTCCAAGTGTGAGTTTTCTTTCAGCTTAGAGCTGTTTAAAAAATCAGAGCCTCACGGCAGCATCATATTAACGGGTATTTTTTGGATGCGTCCCTCACCATTCCTGATTTCTTGAGTTCCATATTCAATCTCCCCTATTCGCGTAGAATGTGACCTCCAAGTTTTTGAGTGCATCCGAATAAATCGAAAACACTTTAGAATCCGACAAAGTTTTCAGGGCCCACGGAGGCGTTCAAATCACGGAGGACGCAGAGCGGAACCCCACCGTGATAGGAAGCCCATCCAGAGAACGTACTCGGAGGACCGATGATTTTGTCACAGAGGGACAATGCATGCAGATCCCCAGCGGGAAAACCGGGCCCCTTTACCAAGGAAAGCCCCTCAAAGAGCGACTCATCAAGGGGGTTGCTGGCACAGATGAGGAAAACGACTTTTTTGCCCGGATTTCTCTCGGACAACTCCTTCGTCCATTGCACGTATCGTTCCGTTTCGTAGAAATGAATCCCATTCTTCCACTGCCGGTAATCATCCTGACGAATATGCACTCCCACCAGCAGATCACCCTTCTTCCGGGCATTTGAAACAATCTTCTCTGCCGGCCTCCTGACAGATTCCACAGGTGTTAAATAGCGAGTGATCGCCTCCCTGTGTTGCCTCATTCCTAAATGGTCAGAAAACTTCCACCCCATTGGCAGGAGAAGCTTTTTCGAATCAAGTAAGTTGCAGAACGCTTCTCCAGTGAGATCAACATCTCCTACCTCCATTTCGTCAAACCGGCGGATATCGATCACCCTAACTCCCGGCAAAATCGCTGTAGTTGCGGCTAGTCCGAGAAGGTGTATTCCGGCATACAGAAACTCCCTGCTTTGGTCAGCAAATTCAGGATCTATATCCCGCCACGATTTCGGAAATCCGCAGAGTGGATCCCTCACACTCCCTTCAAAGAGATGGGCATACTCTCCAAGCGCCGGGTTAAAGAGTTGGTAACCCTTGGCCAGTGCATTCCCCATGAAGTGAGCGCTCTGAAGCAGACGATTACCAAGACGCCCGGCTTTCGATGCAATGATTACAGTGGATTTCGCATCCCCGCTCATCTCGCAGCCTCCTTTTTCCAGAGTCTGCCGGCCAGAAAAGCAGTCGTGCCCATGACAACCCACATCACCGCTTGCTTCAAAAGTGCATTCCTCAGAGATCCCTCGTCTGAGAAAAAAGTCCAGTAGGAGTAAGCCAGAATTCCTCCAAACCAAATCTTTGAGACACCCGATTCGATAGCATCCGAGGAATCGAAAAGTTCGAGAACTGCCGGCACCATGGGGAGAAAGAAGATCCATTTGTAGTCCATCTGATTTCCCATCACAAAAAGTCCCAGCATCAAAGGGGCCGTCAGAAAGAATGCATATTGCATCCTGTCGGAAAGAGTTCGTGGCGCAGACGTGTCCGAAGTCAGTAACCCGATCATACCCGAAATCGCCAACAATAGACAACCCACCGCGGCAAGCCCACCCCGTATAAAGCCGTAATTCACGTCTCCGATTATTCCATAATGCCGGAGCAAGTCGGCCACAACTCCGCATCCGAACGCGCTCTGATATTGTCCCGTAAGACTTGTCCCGATCAACCCGAGTCGTGATCTGAGAAAAAACAAAAATATCAGGAAAATTGCGCCTGCTAGAATAACGGCCACACGATTTTTTTTGCCACCCTCCCTCCAGACAGCCACTAGGGCCCCGATCGGAAAAAACTTGATCAACCCAGCGACAAGAATTGCAACCGATGCTCCAAGAGGATGCTTCCTGACAAGCAAGGCTGTAACTAGAAGCGCGAAGAGCAGCATGTCGAGGTTGCCTCTCTCGACTACCATCACAGATGCAGGGGACAGGATAAGGATAATCCAGAGAAAGGCTTTTCGCAGGCAGCAAGGCCGACTTAGGAACCAAAGGGAAGCAACGTACAGAAGTCCCAGCATAATTGCCCATGCCTGCGCATGATTTTGATCCAACCCAAACCGCCCCAAAGTCAGAACTAAAGGTGAGTAATTCATTAGAAAGTCACGGACAGGCTTCTCGCCGGGCAATGTGATATAGGTAACCTCCACCGCAGGATTTTTCCCTGCTGCGGCTGCATCGCACCATGCTGCCACCCCACGCATATCCATGAAGGGATGATCAAGGGCAGGAACACCCATGAACTGCAGTAGATGCTGGGATGTCGTACGACTGCCGAAAAATCCTGCGACACCAATAATGGCGGTATAGAAAATAACTGCCAAGACAAGGATCCATCTCCAATCCTTCACGGGAATGTTTTCCTTGTGATCGATCATGCCATGCTCCTTCCACTCAGAAGCCGTGTTCTTGTCTTCCCTCCGCGAGATAAAAAACCTGGCAACGATCGCAGAATCTCCCCGGTGAAACAGAAAATCCATCCGGCATTTTCGGACATGCCCTCTCTTGAAGCCTGAGCCAAGTCCTTCCAGCGTAAATTCTCCAGGGCATTCATCGCCGCCTGCACAGTCAGCCGGTCATGCCAGCGGCGAAGCACCTTCCTACTGGTTGAACTCGCCCTTGGTAGATGTGTTTTTGCAATCGTCAGATTCTCTTGCGAAAGCTTAGACGTGAGTTCGTTTCCCTCAGTCATGGTGCTAGAACCGGCATGCCAACGGTACCTATAGGTCAGGGAATCCACTTGGCACTGGACCACTCCGGTTTCGGCTGCACGCAAAAGAAAATCCCGGTCGGAAGCTAATGAATACTCCAAGGAGAACCCTCCCAGTTTCTCGAAAGAACTTTTCCTGAAAAGACGTGCATTGATCATCGGCTCACCGAGGGCAATATTTTCGAAAGTAAGCTTTTTTTGATCCCTATCTGTGACTGACCAAACAGTCGACCAGCAGCCTGACGATTCCTTGACCGCCTCGGCTGATCCGCAGATCACTTCGGCCATGGGAGATTCTTTGACTGCCATACGATACGCATCAAGAGTTGCGACAGGAAGCCAGTCATCTGCTTGAAGGAACAGGAGCCACTCACCAGCAGCAAGTGCTGCCCCCTTGTTCATCCCATCATAAATTCCCTTATCGCGTTCCGAGCGAATGCTGAGATGGGGATACTTCCCAGCGATCTCCAGAGTGCCATCGGTGGAACAGGCATCGATCAGTAGATGCTCCACGTCATCAGAAAGCTGAGGCAGTACACTATCCAGCGTCTCGCCGATCGTCCCGGCTGCATGGAAGCTCGGGGTGATAATAGAGATGAGAGGTCGCTGCACAGATGGAATCTTCTTCACGGAAGGATAGTCTTGTCGAGATAGCTCGCATGATCCCTCACATAACTAGAACGCAAATGATGTGGATCGCAGTAGATCGGTCGATTCTGATCATCCAGTGAGGGGCAGATCCCATTGGTGGAAAGCAATGGAACGGGATCGATCACCTCCACTCCTACGCGTACTGCTGCTTTGCAAAGCATCTCCATGACCTCCCCGTGGGTGAGCGAAGTCAGTGTCTTTTCCGCTAGAAGCTCCTTGAGAGCAGGGTCTTGCTGGTTGATGGAAAAGGATCCGTCGAATCCTCGCTCGATGATGTTTTTTGGGTCCAGCGCCGGTGAGGTTGGGATGCTCAGGATTAGATAGGTCTTCTTACCTGCGCGAACAAATTTACCTAGCTGATCCATGAGAACATCGACCCCCTTTTGGGTACCCTTGGGCGTACCAAGCGACATTCCTTCGACCGAGTACTTGTCTCCACCGATGCCAAAAAAGTACTTCCAGTTTGCCGAGACAACAATTCTGTCGATATCCCGTCGATATCCAAGTTCTTCCATTCCTTTCGTCATTTCCTGTTGGGCCTGCTCCAGCGGACCCGTGGCTCCTGGAATTGGAACTACGAGGCCAATCGTGAGAAAAACCGCCGCTCGGTCTTTTCCGCGACCCGACTCTAGTAGTTTCAGGATGCGCGGCATGCACTGCTGGGCATGACTGTCTCCGATATAGAGAGTCTTGCCACCGCGTCCTCCCGCCTCATGGAGCCAGATATGATCACTAAACTTGGACGTCGAGAAGCCATCGAAAAAATTATGTTCCTGGGATGCTTGGGAATATTCCTGCAAGAGGCTTCCAGATAGACGGGCCTTCAATTCTTTTTGATAGATCACATACCCCAATAACCCCGTGATGAGGAAAGCCGCCACCAAGGCAGGGATAGTCCATCGGGATTTATTGTGACGGATCTTTTTCTCAATGAAGTAATAGGTCAGGACCGTGAGCACGAAACTCATCAAGAGCGCCATTAAGATATAGCCGGGCTTGGGGTGCTCACCCTTGACGATGTGAACAAAGGAAAGGGCAGGCCAGTGGAAGAGGTAGAGCGGATAGCTGATTAGGCCGATCCAAACCATGGCAGGGTTAGATAATATCCTCCTGTTAACCCAAGCGCCTTTTAATCCCCCTGTCCCCCCTTCCATAAGCATTAATGTGCCAGCTACTGGCAAAAGCGCTCTCCATCCTGGATAGGGATCACCTGTGTGGATCAATCCAAACCCAAGCCCCAGGAGGATCAATCCTCCCCAAGACAAGGCCTCCCAATAAAGCGGCACCTCCTCCCCCTCACTATGTTGATCTCCTTTATCATAATGCCACCAAGCCAGCAGACTCCCTCCCAGGAACTCCCACGCACGGTATGGTGTCATGAAGAAGTCACTCACACTGTTCTGAACCGACATCACCACATTCAGGATGAAGGTGGCGAT
>CANKWU010000032.1 GCA_947487385.1 Spartobacteria bacterium | reverse complement strand
GAGACTTTCCTGCTTAGCATGCGTGAGATCACGGAGGAAGAGCCCGCCTATGTGCTGAGCTCTTCGAAAGACCAGCAGGGCCGCAAGGAAATCCTCCATCTGATCGGTGACGCACTCTCGGAAAAATCAGAACCTTCTGCATGACGCTCGAGGATCTTGGTTGGAATGAGGCCTTTGCGGAGGAGTTCTCCACCTTTGCTGGAAAGGGATGGGAGCCAGCCCGTCTGATCCGCGATAACAAGATCACCTATGGTGCCTTGCTGGGAGATGGTCGGGAGCTGGAGGTTGTGATGGGCGGAAAGGTCTATCATGACGCCACGTCCGATGCGGAGCTGCCTGCCGTCGGAGATTGGGTGGCGCTCGAGGTCGGGGAGGAGAACAACGAGCATATCATCCGGGCAAGGCTTTCGCGGCAAACCTGTTTCTCCCGGAAAGCTTCCGGGAAGCGCATGGAGGAACAGGTTATCGCCTCCAACATCCAGATCGTCGTCGTGGTCACCGATGCGGGATCCGACTTCAACCTCCGCCGGATGGAGCGTTATTTCGCGATCATCGGCCGCAGCCGGGCAAAGGCGGTTGTGCTGGTCAACAAGGCCGATTTGTATTCCGAAGAGGAGAATCTGGCGGCTGCGGAAGCTATCCGAAACCAGAATCCGGAGGCGGAAGTGCATGTCACCAGCTTAAAGAAAAAGAGCAGCCTCAAGGCGCTTAAGAACTATCTGAAGCCGGGCATCTCCATCACCTTCATCGGATCCAGCGGCACGGGGAAATCCAGTGTGATCAATCATCTCCTAGGCGGAGAATACCAGTTTACCGATGAGGTCAACGAAAGCACGGGGAAGGGACGTCACACCACCACGGCCCGCGAACTCATGGTGCTGAGGGGCGGCGGGATCATCATCGATAATCCTGGCATCAAGGAGGTGCACATGTGGACGGATGAGGCGACGCTTCGCGAGCAGTTTGCTGACATTGTTGAACTGGCACTGAAATGCCGGTTCGATAACTGCCGGCATGGTCCCCATGCGGGCTGTGCGATCCGTGAGGCGATGGCCGAGGGAAGAATGGAGCTCTCTCGGCTTGAGGCATTTTTTAAGCTGGAAGAGGAAATTGAGAAACTCCGGCTCAGCCGCCAGAAACGCCAGATGACTCTCGAACGAAGGGAGCGACAGAACCAACCCAGCAAAGCGCGCCGCTACGACGCGATGCGCAATCGCCATTTGGAAGAGTAAACATGGCTTAATCTCTCTTCGCGGCTTTTTGATGGAGAGAGGAAAGGATTCTCTCTGCTAGTTCCTTGCTGACTCCCGGCACTTCGGCCAAGGTCTCGGGCGAGGTTTTCTTGATCCGGGAGATGCTACCGAAGCGGGTGAGGAGAGTCTTTTTTTTGGCCTCACTGACCCCGGGAACATCATCCAAGGCACTCTCTGAAATGCGTCGCCTCAGGAGCAATTCGTTGTAGCCGTTGGCAACTCGGTGAGCCTCGTCGCGGATACGCTGGAGGAGCTTCAGCGCACCCGAGTCCTTATCGAGACGCAGAGGGTTTGATTCCCCTGGCCGATAGATCTCTTCAAATTCCTTGGCCAGCCCGATGATGTGTTGGCCATGGAGTCCCAGAGACTGCAGTTCCCGACACGCCATGCCGAGTTGCCCCTTTCCTCCATCCACGATGATGAGATCGGGAAGGGGGCTGCCCTCCTTACTTGATCGGGTCAATCGTGCTATCCTATCGAGTGCCTCGGCGGGAATCTCCTGGGAATCAGCCAGCTCAGGTGTTGCCTCCACCGCCTCTTTCAGTAGGCGCTTGTAACGACGACGGATTACTTCAGCCATGCTGGCAAAATCATTCTGCCCCTTGGTTGTGGTGATCCGGTAGCGGCGGTAGCTATCCCTGTCAGGGACACCATCACGGAAGCGAACCATCGAGGCGACGATGTGGTTGTCGGAGATGTTCGAAATGTCGAAGCATTCCATGGTTTGCGGAGGGCGATCGAGTCCCAGTGCATCGCTGAGCTCCACGACATCCTCACGAGGATTAATGCTGTTAGGGAGCGATTTTCGGGTGAAACGGCGCATCGGTTTGCTGGTTTCTCGGAGATCCTTAAGGAGGTTACGAAGCGAAGCGGCTTTCTCGAAATCAAGCTTTGCGGCAGCCTTTTCCATTTCCTCCTCGATACCGGCAGTCATCTCTCTTGATTTTCCCTCCAAGACCTCGCAGGCCTGCTCGACGCGGATCTTGTACTCTTCGCATGAAATTCTCGCAATGCAGGGGGCAGAGCAATTCTTAATCACATGGTCAAGGCAATGCTTGAAATCTCGCTCCGTGGGCTCAAGTGGACGGCAGGAGCGAAGGCCGAACTGTTTCTTGATTGCTAGCAGTGAGGTGCGGAGGGCACCCGCATTGGCAAAAGGACCGAAGTATCTGGCGCCATCTTCTTTTCGGAAGCGCACCAATTCAAAGCGAGGAATAGCATCCCCCATCTGAACGCGAACCATGATGAAGCGTTTATCGTCGCGGAAGCTGATGTTGTACTTCGGGCGCCACTCCTTGATCAGCTTTCCCTCGAAGAGAACCGCCTCGGCATCGCTTTTGACCAAGTGCCATTCATAGTCGGAAGCACTATCGATCAGGGCTCGGGTTTTCAGGTCGACCCGGTTCCTGCTGGAAGGGGTGAAGTAGTTGGAGAGACGCCGCCGCAGATCACGGGCCTTTCCCACATAGATGATCTTTGCAAATCGGTCGCGAATCACATAAACACCCGGCCTGTGAGGCACCTCTCTGAGTTTCTGGTGGAGCGTTATAGCTCTTGAGAGAGGGGCAGAGGCAGGGAGGATGGATTCTGTTCCTGACACAGCACACAGCTTAGCACGAGAAAATGGGTATCTGTTATGGGAAATTGGTGTTGAGGCAATCTTTACCCCTATTATCAAAAGCCTAATTCCTCTCCCCCGAGTCTCCGCCAACCTTGACCTAGCAAAAGGCTTGCGGTTTTCTGGATGATTATCCGTTCGACATGATTTCCATCACTATTCCGATCTATAATGAGCACGGTGCCATCGAGGCCCTTTTTGGTAAAATCAAGGAGGTGATGGATGGGATCGGGCAGCCTTATGAGGTGATCTTCGTGAATGACGGGAGCACGGATGGCAGCGCAGCCATGCTGGATAGTCTGGCCCAGAAAAACCCCGAAGCCAAGGTTGTCCACTTCCGTAGGAACTTCGGCCAGACGGCTGCGATGATGGCGGGATTCGACCATGCCTCGGGTGATGTGATCATTCCGATGGATGGGGACTATCAGAATGATCCCGAGGATATTTCCAAGATGCTGGCCAAGCTGGATGAGGGGTATGATGTCTGCTCCGGATGGCGTCGCGACCGCCAGGACAATGCGCTTCAGCGCAATCTACCCAGCATGCTCGCCAACAAGCTCATCTCAGCGATTTCCGGCGTGCAGCTCCATGATTTCGGATGTTCGCTCAAGGCCTACCGGGCCGAGGTGGTGAAGGATGTCAGGCTCTATGGTGAGATGCACCGATTCCTGCCGATCTATGCAAAGTGGCATGGAGCCAGAATCACTGAGATTCCGGTGAATCATTTTGCCCGCACCACCGGCAGCTCGAAGTACGGCCTCGAACGTGTCCTGAAGGTCATCCTGGATCTGGTGACGGTCAAGTTCCTGGATAAGTACATGATGAAGCCGATGTACCTATTCGGCCTTTGGGGATGTATTTTCTTCGTGGCCTCGGTGGTATTTGCTGTTCTGACCTTCTGGATGCGGTTCAAGGGATATTACTTCATGGCGACACCGCTTCCGATGATGGTGGTCTTCTCCTTCATGACGGGGATTCTCTGCGTCTTGCTTGGCCTGCTTGCCGAGATGATCACCCGTACCTTCCATGAAAGTCAGAACAAGTCGATCTACCTGGTGAAGCAGACCAGGAATTTTCCGATCAGCTGATGTGCGGGATCGCGGGATTCGTTGCCCCCCGTGGGACGAATGACAGGGAGATCCTGGAGCGAATGACTCGGGCTTTGGCTCACCGTGGGCCTGATGCAGAGGGATATTTCGTCGATGAGGAACGAGGAATGCATCTCGGGCATCGCCGACTCTCCATTGTGGATCTCGCTGGTGGTGCCCAGCCGATGACGAACGCCGGTGGTGATCTGGTGATCATCTTCAATGGTGAGATCTACAACCACGGTGAGCTGCGGATTCAACTTCAGTCCAAGGGATATCTATTTCAGACCAATCATTCCGACACGGAGGTGCTGCTCGAGGCTTACCGCGAGTGGGGTGAGGGAATGTTGGAGCGGCTGAACGGAATGTTCGCTTTTGCCATTTTTGACAAGGTTCGAGGCAAGCTCTTCATTGCCCGTGATCGGTTCGGGAAAAAACCGCTCTACTGGTTCCGGCACAACGGGGTGTTCGCCTTTGCCTCCGAGTTAACGGCACTGCTGCGGCATCCGGATTCACCACGAAACGAGTCGTTAATCGCCCTCAAGAAATACTTCGCCTATGGGTATATCCCGGCACCCCACTCTGTGATCGAAGGAGTAGAAAAGCTTCCCGGGGGCTGCTGTGGAACGCTTGATTTTGCGAATGGTGCGTGTGGAAAATGGACCCAGCGGAAATGGTGGGAGTTCCGTCTGGAGCCCTCGTCCGTGGAGCCCACGGATGTCCAGTGTGGGATCTGGGCCGAGGAGTTACTTGAGAAGTTGGATGGGGCGGTGAAGCGACGGCTCATGGCCGATGTCCCGCTCGGGGTTTTTCTCAGTGGAGGGATTGATTCCTCGGCGATTGCTGCTCTGGCGGCCCGACATCTTCCCGCGGGGAGACTGCGCACGTTCAGCGTCGGATTTACTGATCCGAGCTTTGACGAGCTTCCCTATGCCAAGGAGGCCGCTGCCTTTATCGGATCTGTTCATGAATCCGAGATTCTGGATCTCTCACGCGCTCGGGAGCTGATCCCGGGTCTGCTCGCCCGTCTGGATGAGCCGATGGGGGATGGGTCGCTGCTGCCGACTTGGCTACTCTGCGGATTCACCCGAAGGCATGTCACCGTGGCTCTCGGTGGGGATGGAGGAGATGAACTCTTTGCCGGCTATGATCCCTTCAAGGCGCTCCATGCTGCTGAACTTTACTCACGCCTGATTCCATGCGCCCTCCATCCGGCGATCCGCCTGCTCGCGGCACGACTTCCTGTCTCGCACGCCAACATCAGCCTCGATTTCAAGATCAAACGCATGCTCCGTGGTCTTTCTTATGGGGAGAAATATCGTCTCCCAGTCTGGATGGGACCGCTGGAGCCGAGGCAAATCAACGAATATTTCGGAGATCACACACCATCCGAGGAACTCTTCAGCGAGGCCATCGAGGCATGGGAATCAGCAGGCGAGCATGCCTCTCCGGTGGATAGGGCCTCACAATTCTTCACCCGCCTCTATTTGCAGGATGATATCCTGGCGAAAGTGGACCGAGCCAGCATGCTTCACGGGCTCGAGGCGCGCTCTCCATTTCTCGATCTGGAAGTCATCGATTTTGCCCGCAAACTTCCTCACTCGGTCAAACTCCGCGGCGGGACAACAAAGTGGATCCTAAAAAAGGCGCTGGAGCCGGTTCTGCCAGCCTCGATTCTCTATCGGAAAAAGAAAGGATTTGGCACACCTCTGGGTCAGTGGTTTCGGGATGGGGCGCTTATGCCTGAAATTCCTGGGGGAACCCCCGGCAGTTTTGTGGAGAAAGCCGTGCACTCCCACCAGGCAGGTCGAGGTGACGAGAGGCTCTTTCTCTGGTGCCAGCATGTCCTGGCGGAGTGGAGAAAGGCCATTACCCGATGAGAATCCTGATCCTCAACTACGAACACCCTCCCATTGGCGGTGGTGGTGGCAGACTAGCCGCAAAAGTGGGTGCTGGTCTGGTAGCCCGAGGACATCAGGTGCGGGTGCTGACGGCTGGAATGCCTCATTTGCCTAGGGAATCGGTCGAGCAGGGAATGGAGATCTGTCGCCTCCGAGCCTTTCGCAAGCGGGAGGATACATGCAGTGTGCCGGAGATGGCGCTCTGGGTGGCGGCAGCTATTCCTGCTGCCATTACTGAAGTGCATCGATGGAATCCGGATGTGATTCATGCCCATTTCGCTGTTCCTACCGGTGCTGTTGCCTGGGTTACCAGTAAGGTGACGGGGATTCCTTATGTTCTGACCGCACATCTTGGCGATGTGCCGGGAGGGGTGCCGGAGCAGACGGGGGGGCTCTTTCGCTGGATACAGCCTCTCACCGTGCCGATCTGGAAAGGTGCGGGCGCCGCCACCGCTGTCAGTAGCTTTGTCTCGGGTCTGGCAGAGAAGGCTTACGGGATCACGCCGCTGGTCATTCTCAATGGGATCGAACTTCCCGTTCCTCCTACTTTGCAAACCCATGAAACGCCGAGACTGCTCATGGTGGGTAGGATGAGCGTCCAGAAGAATCCGATCCTTATTGTTCGGTCCCTGGGACTTCTTAAGGATCTCTCCTGGCACTGCACGATGATCGGCGATGGCCCTCTCCTATCGGAGGTCAAGACGGAGTCGGCTCGATTGGGGATTGCGGAGAGGATCGATTTTAAGGGATGGGCTTCCTCTGAGGAGGTCAGTACGGCCATGGCGCAATCCGATATCCTGCTCATACCCTCCCTCTCCGAGGGATTACCAATGGTAGCCGTGGAAGCCTTGACTCACGGACTAGCGATCGTCGGTAGCCGGATTGGGGGTCTTGCCGATGTGGCTTGTGATTGCGGGGAGCAAGCGAATGCACGGCTCTTTGAGCTTCAGGAGTCAGCGGAGGGATTTTCCGCTGCCTTAAAATCCTTCCTGCTCAATCCCGTTGCCTTGAGGGAAGCTCGCCAAGCCTCGCTTGCCATGGCAACACGGTTTGATCTGAAGCACACACTCGATCAGTACGAGGAGTTGCTGAAGCTCAGCGTGGTGCGCTGAGTGGCTGAAGTGATCCCTGATTGGGGATGAAAATTTCCACGTCATCGTCCGAGGCTGCGAGGATGTAATGCTCCTTAATGTAGGAGTAGGTCTTGGAGGCCCAGTTCGGGAAACGTGAAGACTCCGTGTCATTCACCTTGCCCGTTCCGATGACGATAACGGCTGGATGGTGGCGTTCGATATTTGCCTTGGCCTGCTGAAAGAACTGCTCCGAGGGAATCGCGTTATCGGAGTAGAGGTTGTACTCGTAGGAGGGGCGGTCGGTCATGAAGTTGACCATCGGGAAGTAGGGATAGCAGACGACATAGTCGCCCGGCTTGGAGTGGCTGAGGACTGTGTCTCGCAGCAGCGAGTCGCGGGAAAGTTCCTGGGGATTGAGTTTCACGTGGACTCCGTTCAGGGCCTTGAACTCAAGATGTCTCCTCCGGGAGGCCGCAATGCTTCCGGAGCCGTGGTTCTGCCAACCCTTAATGGCATAGAGTCCAAGATCAAGAGCCGCAGGAATCATGATCAACGCAAGCAGGAGTCGATTCCAGGCCGGTAAGTTCCGCCAAGCTGATGACGCAAGGCTGAGTCCGATAACCAGCGCAACCATGAAGGGCACCATGAACTCTGCCAGGTGCACCATGTCGGGCCGCCAGAAAAAGTACTGGGGAAAGAGCACAAGAGCACTGCCCGTGGAAACTAAGAGAATGCCACCACTTCGCCAATGGATAAGACTGCGTGAAATCCAGGAATTCAGGATCAATACAAGGCCCCAGCCGATGAAGAAAAGGGAGACGGGGATCGGCAAGTAAATCAAGAGAGCGAAGACCCGGTCTTTGAATTTAGGCGCGTGGAGGATGTCACTCAGGGGAGGGCGCTTCAGGCTAGCGTCGTTGTAAGAGGCAGAGGCAGAGGCAGAGGCGGAGGTGGAGGATGTAGAAGGGGCCATGGCCTGAGCCTGAACAGGAGCCTGAGAACCCGCGATGGGTGAGGAGGGATTGGGAGTTTTGGGTTCTACCGAAGAAGTCTGGGCGGGCGTGGGATGGGAGATTTTCGTGCATTGAATCACAAGCCGACGGACGCCATCCCTGATCATGGAGGGCCAGATCGAGTACTGCTCCATGAGTTGCTTTCCGAATCCACGTCGGCAGGCCTCTGAATAGACCGGAGCATGGAAGGCCAGAAATGATCCAATGAGGATCAAGAGTGCCAATACAGAAAAGAGAAGCCGCTTGGTAAATCCCTTCTCCGGTTTGAGGAGATAGAGGATTGCTGTGAGCAGAAAGAGGATGCTTTGAAAGACCCCAAGATCGATCCTGATAAGCCACGCAAGCGTGATGGAAACTCCTGCACCGATCATCCAGAGGAGTCGGTGCAGTCTTTTTTGTGATGGGATGAGAAAGACGCCTAGAATGTTTAGCATTCCCAGATTGCCGAGCAAACCCATGTAGTTTCTGCCGATCACACCCGGCATGAGAATCACGAGAAGCCCTGTTGCAATGGCGATGAGACTGCTCCGCGTCACCAATCTTATGGTGAAGTAAGCCGTCAGTCCGGAGAAGAGCCCAAGGGAAAAAAAGTACGCTCTCATGATGAGATAGCTCGGTCCTGCCAACTTAAAAAGCCACGCAATGGGAAAAAACCAGCCGACGTTGTATCCAAGAAAGGTATCCACGATGGGGCATTGCCCAGCGTTTAGGCGTTGAGCCACAACAGCAGCCACCCCTTCCTCGCCGCTGAGCATCAGACCACATCGCCAGTAAAAAGCGTAATAACAGAGTGCGGCGATTACCAAAAATACCACTCCCCTCGACGGGGAGAGTCTTTCGTGGTTCGCATGGCTGCTAAGATTACACATCAGGGGATGTTCTGGGAGGGAGGAGATCGAGAAAAGAGCTTTTTCACTCGCCGTGGAAACCCACGCCACCGATTTTAGTTGGATGACAAGTCCCGACTTGAGGCTTTTGGTAAGTACTTTCGCGAATGAAGCCTCTGCTTCGCTCGTGGTGAGGCAACTACTTGAAGAACATCTGATCGCTTGCGGTACGCTCCTACTCGGGGCTAAATCACTTTACCGATGGAAGGGGAAGATCAAAGAGAGCAGCGAGGTTATTGCTCTAATGAAGACAAATCAGGATACCGTGGAGCGTTGCATGGCTCGCTTGCAGGAACTCCATCCCTATGAGGTGCCGGAGATCGCGATGCTGAATCCTGAGGCCGTTTCGGAGCGTTATGCCGATTGGGTAAGAGATGCTTTGAGGAATCCCGCTCAACGGGTTAGTTAAGAAGCACATGTCTTCCGCTTCGCTACCCACCATTCTCGATAGGATTCTTACCGATGTGCAGGAAGAGATCGCCGAGTCGAAGCGCCTTCGATCCGAGGCCGATCTTCGGGGAATGATTGCCGATGCCCCGCCTGTGCGTTCCCTGCCCGAAGCACTAAACAGAAACTTCGGCCTGATCGCGGAAATCAAGGACTGCTCTCCCAGTGTCGGAGCCATGCGCTCGGAGAATGTTGCCGAGGCACCGGATGCCTACGAGGAGAGCCCCGTTGTAAGGGCTCTTTCCATACTCACCAACAGTCGTCACTTCGGAGGCAGCATGGAGCGGTTGCGTGAGATCCGTGCTAAGGTCTCCAAGCCAGTTCTCCGAAAGGATTTCATGGTCAGCGAATACCAGATCCGTGAGGCTCGCGCCTTCGGTGCCGATGCGATTCTTCTCATGGCGAGTGTGCTTGATGCGGCAAGGCTCAAGGGATTCCATGAGCTGGCCTTGGAGCTCGGCATGGAGGCTCTTTTTGAGGTTCACGATAAGGAGGAAGTGGACGCTCTGCCCAAGAGTGCATGGATCGTTGGGATCAACAGCCGCCGGTTTAAGGCGCCTGTGGCATCTGCAGGATTTGCAGCCGTTGACGGCGCTGGCTCCTCCGACAAGGATTTCAGTATCCGGCTCGACGCCTTTGAACTGGTTGATCGCTTGCCGGAGGGATCGATCCGGGTTGCGGAGAGTGGTCTCGATGCCGGGAACATCGCCACGGTGAGAGAGAGATTCCAAGCCGCCCTGGTGGGGACCTCCCTGCTACGCGATCCTGCTGGAGTCCGCGCTGGACTGGCCGCCTTTGAGGACTCTCTCTCTGCCTAATTGCCCTCCCTCTTTATGAATCCCGAAGATTTTTCCATTGATCCCGAGACCCCGGACACACCGTTCGATGTGTCGCTGCGGCCCCCGATGTTCGAGGAGTTCTGCGGTCAAACGAAGACTATCGAGCGGCTGATGCTAATGGTCGAGGCGGCCCGCCAACGTGACGAACCCCTCCAGCATATCCTGTTGAGCGGTCCGCCAGGGCTTGGCAAAACGACGCTCGCCTACATCTTGGGTAACGCGATGGATGCCGAGGTGCGCACCACGAGCGGCCCAACGATCGAGAAAGCTGGTGATCTTGCCGGTCTGCTCACGACGATGCCTCGTGGGGGTGTTCTCTTCATTGATGAGATCCACCGTCTCCAGCCTGCCATCGAGGAATATCTCTACCCTGCAATGGAAGATTTCCGAGTCGATATCATGATCGATCAGGGGCCGAATGCCCGCAGTGTCCGCCTGAATCTGGCCCGCTTCACGCTTATCGGTGCCACGACTCGCGCCGGCATGATCAGCTCGCCGCTGCGTTCTCGGTTCGGGATGAACTGCCGCCTCGATTACTACGAGGCCGAGGAACTCCGGAAGATCGTCCTGCGCACCGGAGGTTTACTTGGAATGACGATCGATGAGGAGGGGGCGCTGGAAGTTGCACGCCGCTCCCGAGGCACACCTCGTATCGCCAATAATCTTCTTCGATGGGTGAGGGATTTCGCGCAGGTCCGCACAAAAGGAGTGGTGAATCAGGATTCCGCCTCCAAGGCGCTCGAGATGCTCGACATCGATGCCGAGGGGTTCGACGAGATGGATCTGCGGATCATTGAGGCTTTGATCCATAAATTCGGAGGAGGTCCCGTGGGATTGAACTCACTGGCCGTCGCTGTCGGCGAAGAATCAGGAACTCTGGAAGATGTCCATGAGCCTTACCTGATCATGCAGGGATATCTCTCCCGCACTCCGCAGGGGCGGGTTGCCATGCCCAAGGCCTATGCAAAGATCGGCCTCCCTTCTCCCAGAAATAAAGCCTCCGAATCGCAACCGGATTTGCTGCCATAGGCAACAGGAGATACTTTTAGACTAAAGACTGAAGACTAAAGGGTGGGATCAATCAGTTTACCTCAGACCTAGCAGTATTTAGCATTCAGTCTATTGACCTTGCGTTAGCCATATGAATCATCTTTCCGCAACGTCGTCCCCCTACCTGCTCCAGCACGCTGAGAATCCCGTGGAGTGGTATCCATGGGGCGAGGAGGCGTTCGCTCGTGCCCGAGAGGAGCAGAAACCGATCTTTCTCTCGATCGGCTACTCCACCTGTCACTGGTGTCACGTGATGGCCCATGAGTCATTCGAGAATCCTGAGATCGCCGCCCTGATGAATGAGCACTTCATCAATGTGAAGGTCGACCGCGAGGAGCGTCCCGATGTGGACCGTCTTTACATGGCCTATGTGCAGGGGCTCACGGGCAGTGGGGGATGGCCGATGAGCGTCTGGCTCACGCCCGAACTCAAGCCCTTCTTTGGAGGTACCTACTTCCCGCCGGAGAATAGGCATGGTAGGGCCGGGTTCCCCTCGGTCCTCATGCAGCTTTCTCAACTCTGGGAGCAGAATCGGGAGAAGATCGAGCAGGAGGCGATCCGTTCGCTGGCCGCCTTGCAGGTCTCCGCTCGCTCGGAGGCAATCACATTGACCGATCCCAAGGCTCCCCTTGAACGTGCCGCAGAATATTTCCTACGGATCTACGATGAGGAGTGGGGAGGCTTCGGCTCTGCGCCGAAGTTTCCCCGCCCATCAGTGCTCTTCTTTCTACTCCGGCAGGCTGGAGCAGGATCGTCGGGCTACAACCAGGAGTTGCTCCGGCTTGTTCTTGGGACTCTCGATCGCATGGCTGCAGGTGGCATCCATGATCATCTCGGGGGAGGGTTTCACCGCTATTCGGTGGATAGGGAATGGCACGTGCCGCACTTTGAGAAGATGCTCTACGATCAGGCGCAGCTTGCCATGGCTTACCTGGAAGCCTGGCAGGTCGCTGGCGAAAAACGCCATGCCGATGTCGCTCACGATATTCTCCGCTATGTGCAGAGGGAGATGACGTCGCCAGAAGGGGGATTCTATTCGGCTGAAGATGCCGACAGTCTCTTGAAGCACGACTCCACCGAGCATGCAGAGGGGGCCTTCTTTGTCTGGACCAAGGAAGAGGTCATGGAGGCCCTCTCATCGGAAGAGGCAGCTCTTTTCTGCAGACATTACGGGGTCCATTCCCATGGGAATGTGAATCCCTCAAGCGATCCTCACGGAGAGCTTTTTGGTAAAAATGTACTCATGGAGCAGGGGATGATTCCCGAGAGCAAAAGGGCATCACTTGAGCGGTCCAAAAAGATCCTCTTAGATGTCCGCTCGCGACGTCCCCGGCCTCATCTCGATGATAAGATCCTCTGCGCTTGGAACGGTCTGATGATTTCGGCTTTTGCCCGTGCAGGCGCGGCGATGGGCGATAAGGGGTATGTCGGGGCCGCAGAGGCGGCGGCGGAGTTCATCAAAGCACAGCTAACTAATCAGCGCACCGGGGAACTCTGCCGCAGTTGGCGCAAGGGGAGGGTCCTGGAGGCAGGCTTTGCCGAGGATTACGCCTTTCTGATTCAGGGTCTGTTGGATCTCTATGAGGCGACCTTTAAGATCGCATGGCTTCAGTGGGCTTTCGATCTGCAATCCATCATGGATCGTCTCTTCTGGGATGAAGCGGAGGGAGGTTACTTCAGTAGTGCCAAGGGGGATCCTCATCTGCTCGTTCGGATGAAGGATGACTACGATGGGGCCGAGCCCTCGGCCAATTCCGTGGCTACACTCAATCTCCTGCGCTTCTCGCAGATGCTTGGGGATGACGGATCCGCCAAAAAGGCAAAGCAGATTTTTGCCCTCTCAGGTCGACCGCTCGATGGAATGCCGGCGGCAGTTCCCCAGCTCTTAGTGGCGCTTCAATACAGCCAGTCCTCCAAGCGACAAGTCGTCATTGCAGGAAAATCCACAAGTCCTGATACGAAGGCTCTTATTGCAGCGGCCCGCAAGGGATTTCATCCTTACGATGTCCTCCTTCTGGTAGGAGGAGCAGAGGGAGCAGAGGGGCAGGCATGGCTATCCGAAAGAATTCCATCTATCGCCGGCATGAAGCCTATTGACGGGAAGGCCGCTCTCTACCATTGCGAGAATTTCACCTGCTCTGCTCCGGTGACGCTATCCGATTTTTCAGTGGAGTTGGAAAGTTCAGGAGTCTTGGGTTAGTTTCATCAGTTATCGACCCGCGGCCTTCGACTTTCGCAACTTTTTAACAGCGCTCATGTTTTCCAATCTTTCAGACAAGCTTCAGCAGACATTCAAGAGCCTCCGTGGCCATGGGCGTCTCTCCGAGTCGAACATCTCCGACGCTTTGAGGGAGGTACGAATGGCATTGCTCGACGCTGATGTTCATTTCGCGGTGGCCAAGCAGTTCATCGCCAAGGTCAAGGAGAGGGCCATGGGCGAGGAGGTTCTCAAGAGTGTCACCCCGGGCCAGCAGATCGTCAAAATCTTCCAGGATGAGCTGACCGAACTGCTCGGTGGTGATGCCGCGCCGATCAACTTCGGCAAGCCGACCCGCATCCTGATCGTCGGTTTGAATGGTGCCGGAAAGACCACCTCCTCGGCCAAACTCGCCCGACTACTTAAGAACCCCGGCCTCTTCAGCACGATGAAAGGGGAGACGGCCCGTTCCCCTCTTCTGATTGCCCTCGATCTTGTCCGTCCCGCCGCCATCGACCAACTTGCAACGCTCGGCGAGCAGATCGAGGTCCCGGTCTTCCGTCCTGATCCTTCCGAGAAGGATGTCCTTGCCACCGCCCGTCGCGCCCAGAGCTGGTGTGAAAGACAAGGCGGCAATGTGGAGATCTACGACACTGCCGGGCGTCGCGAAATCGACGATTCGCTGCTCCAGGAGCTTGTGCGTCTGAAGGAACTGCTGCGGCCTCAGGAGATTCTCTTGGTCTGCGATGCGGCCACCGGCCAGCAGGCTGTTAGCGTCGCTGAGAAGTTCCATGAGGCCCTAGGGCTGACAGGTCTGATTCTGACCAAGCTCGACGGCGATGCCCGTGGCGGTGCGGCGCTTTCCCTGAGGTCGGTCACCGGACAACCGATCAAGTTCGCCGGCGTCGGCGAGAAGGTGGAGCAATTCGAGCCCTTCTATCCTGACCGTCTGGCAAGTCGGATCCTTGGGATGGGGGATATCGTGAGCCTAGTTGAGAGAGCCGCAGAGGTCGTCGAAGTGGAAGAAATGTCCCGACTGGAGGCCAAAATGAAGAATGCCTCCTTCGACTTGGAAGACTTTCTGAGCCAGCTGAGAATGATCCGGCGGATGGGCCCCCTTGAAAATCTGCTTGGCATGATCCCCGGTGCGGCTAATATCCCAACTCCCGCAGTGAATGGAAAAGAACTGCAGCGGGTCGAGGCGATCATTCTATCCATGACGCCTGGTGAACGAAAGCGCCCTGAGATCCTCAACGCGCGACGTCGCCAACGAATCGCTCGCGGCAGTGGAAATTCCGTAACCGAGGTCAACAACCTTCTCCTGAGGTTTGGTCAGATGAAAAAACTGGCCAAGAACACTGGAAAAATGAAAAAAATGATGTCTCGTTTCGCCTCAGGCGGAATGCCCGGCCTCTCTCCAAACCAACCCTTACCAAACCGACTCCCATGGCAGTAGCAATCCGACTCCGCCGCGAAGGCGCCCGTAATCATCCTTTCTACCGTATCACGGTAGCTGACCAGCGCTGCCCTCGTGACGGCAAGTTCATCGAACTGATCGGTCACTACGACCCGAAGCAGGCCGGTGACAACTACAAGATCGATCTGGATCGCGCCGAGTATTGGCTCAGCGTCGGGGCACGTCCTTCACAGACAGTTCAGAGCTTCATCACAAAGGCCAGAAAGGCATCTGTGGCTTCTGCTGAAGCTCCTGCGGCCTAAAATTGACACGGTTATGGACGAGTTCCTGCGCTATGTGGTGCAGCAACTCGTCGAGTATCCTGAAGAGGTGGCGATCGAGCGCCGTCAGGATTCGGATAAGACAACCTATTTTCTTTCCATGCGACAGACGGATGTGGGTCGTCTGATCGGTAAGGGAGGAAGTACGATTCAGGCAATTCGGGAACTTCTCAGGGCTTCAGCCGAGAAGGATGGACGCAAGGTTATTGTCGAAATTGCGGAATAGTTTGTTTCGCTTTCCCGCTGGTAGATCGGATGGATAAGCTACTTTTAGTTGGCTCTCCGCTATTTGGAATGGGTGAATCTGCTGGATCGAAAACAATCAACGCCTAGGCCTTTGGTCTCGAAAAGGATTTAGAAAAACCAAACAGGTTTTTTTGAATATGGAACTCAGGAACTCAGGAAGAAAAGCTGAATAGGTATGGATGTGATAAGTTCTCGTGATCCTTGATGCATTGGCTGGCCGGACCGTCACTTTGCATTCTCGACGGATCGCTCTGCTTCCATCGATCCGCCATTACT
>CANKWU010000031.1 GCA_947487385.1 Spartobacteria bacterium | reverse complement strand
GATCCATAGCTCTTTGAGATGCCCAATGCCTCGAGTTTCATGATTCAGAAATTAGAACTCATAGCGAAAGCGCTGCTCAAGAAACTTGGAGAGGAGGGAGATCGGAAGTGTCAGGGCCAGATAACCGAGCGCTAACGGGAGATAGCTCTCAAGGGTGCGGTAGGTGGCCGAGTTTACCTGCTGGGCGGCGAGCGTGAATTCACCGATCGCGATAATCGAGAGGAGCGAAGAGTCCTTGATCAATGAGGCGAATTGCCCAGTCAGGGGTGGGAGAATTTGCCGGAGTGCCTGCGGAACAATCACGATCCGGTAGGTCTGCCACGGAGTAAATCCGATGGCCCGTGCTGACTCCAGCTGAGAAGCGGGAATGGACTCGATCCCGGCACGGATCATCTCGGCCAGATAGGCCCCGCCGAACAGGGAGAGGATCAGGATCCCGGCGACTAACCGGTTCTGAAGTCCCATGCCGTTGGCGACCACGTAGTAGAGAAAAAGGATCAGGACAAGGAGAGGCGTGCCCCGCACCACATCGATATATATGAGCGCTGTGGACCGCAGGGGCAAAATACGTGAGCGTCGGGCTAGTGCTGCAACAATACCTATCAGCGTGCTCAAGCAGAGCGAGAGCAGGGAGATTACGATCGTAAGGAACCATCCCTTCCAGAAGACATCCTGGTATTTCCAGACCGATTCCCAGGAGCTCTGGGAGAAACCGGCAGCCCAACTCATTACGCCGAAGCAGAGGAGGGTTGCCAGCAAAAGTATCCACATCCCGCGGATCCAAACAGGGGCTTTTCTACCTGCTGGCTCGATAATGAATGACAAAAACCTCGGCTTCATGCGTCTGACCAGCACCTCGAAATATTTCCCGTAGAGGCGCAGAGGCTCTGAGAAAGTGAAGAGGTGAGTTGAAAATGACCGAGTTCTAAGGCGCCTCTGCGGTTGCTTGCCTGGCCTCGGCTTTGCAGCCTGCGTTGCATCTGCGCGTTAATATTCATTTAAAAACTTAGCGGTTAAACCGAAAGAATCCTTCCGCTGTCCGAGTGGTCTCTGCGGCCACCTGCTCAAGGGTGATTCCTCGGACCTGCGCGACGGTCTCGGCCACGAGTCGGGTATGGGCTGGCTCAGCACGCTTTCCGCGATGGGGCACCGGCGCAAGATAAGGGCAATCGGTCTCGACCATGTAATAATCGGCAGAAACTGCGGCAGCGCTCTCGCGCACCTGCTCCGCATTCTTGAAGGTGATGATGCCGGTGAAGGAGACCAGATGGCCGAGAGCGGCCAACTCGGCGGCCTCTTCAGGAGTGCCTCCGAAGCAGTGGAAAACACCGCGGACTTTCCCGGTGTAGTCACGGAGCACGTCGAGGGTGTCAACCCAGGAGGAGCGCTGATGGATCACCACATTAAGTCCCAACTCCACAGCAAGATCGAGCTGCACTCGGAAGGCATCGGCCTGAGCAGCCTTCCAGGCTCCCTTGGCGATCAAGCGCTCCTGATCCCCTGAACTCTGGGCCAGCAGTGCAGAGTCGACAGCTGCAATCTTGGGCTCCTGCAATTCCTCCGGAAGATGATGGTAGTCGATCCCGGTCTCGCCGATCGCAACGACCTTCGGATGAAGAGCCAATTCACGGAGTGCCGGGAGAAAATCAAGTCCCTCTTCAATGACATTCGTCGGATGGATCCCAATCGCGGCATAGACGTTCGGGAAACGCTCAGTGAGGGCTACGGCGCGGCGACTGCTCTGGAGACCGGTCCCAATCGTAATGATCCGCTTGACACCTGCTTCACAAGCCCGTGCGATGATTGCATCGAGGTCTAGTTCGAAATCGGGATAGTCGAGGTGGGCGTGAGTATCGATCAGCTCCATGCGGAGAAAGATAAAAGACGGCCTTGGAATCCCTTTGTTCTCTGGAGGATTCTTATCAAGATACCTTGACCTTGGGAGCCTTTGTCTTCTCCTTATCCTTGCTTTCCGGCGTGCCGGATTTCTCATCCTTCGACGTCGGGGGAAGAACAGGAGGGAAGCCGTTGAGTCGCCGCCAGATCTCGTAGCCGAGGGGCACGCGGTTCAAGAAGACCCATCCTACCACCTGGTTACCCTGGCGCAGGAACTTGGCGTCGGGCCATGCGTCCCCCGGAATATGGTGCTCAGGCTCGATTAAGATTCGGAATCCACCGGTCGGGCCACTTGCCTGATCCACCTGCCGGACTTTTCCTCCAAAGGTACCGATTGATACATCAGGGAATCCCGAGAAGAGAATAGCCGGCCACCCTTCGAACTGCAAACGTGCCTGCGGCAGGGATCCCTTGCGATGAGCATAAGCGAGGACCAGAGGAGCATCACGTCCGTCGAGCATGAGTTCGACGACCCGGTCCTGAGTGTCGGGAATGATCGTGCAGAGTTCATCCCCTTCCTTGAGGTATTGTCCACCACCACCCACATTGGCGTGAACTCGGAATACGACACCATCGCAGGGAGCCACTACATGCCGCGCCTTGAAACGCTCCACCCGGTTCTCGATGTCCTGCACCTCGCGTTCCGTGGTGAATAGGGTCTGCTCCCCCTTCCGGAAATTGCTTCTCGCTACAGCAATCGAGGAGATTCCAGCGGCATCCGTCTGCAGGACTTGTGCCTCTTGAGTGAGGTAGGCTGCCTTGGCCCTCTCTAACTCTGCGGCTGCTCGTCCTACATCGATGGAGGCGCGGTCAATGCGCAACTTGGCCTCCTCGCGTGAGAGCTTACTCTCGATCGCCCCCAGCGTTCCGCTGGAATGGAGCTTGTCGATCATGTCAAAACGGGTTTGCTCGAAGGTCTTGGAGTACTTGGCGTTGGAGAGGACATGATCAGCCACCTCGATCGCCTTACGGGTTGATTCAAGATTGGCTTTGGCGGCATTAACAGCTGCTTCACGGGCGGCCTCCGTGGCCGTAGCGGCACCACTTAGCTCCGTCACTTCCTGTTTACCGGCCAAGAGACGTCCTTTGAGAAACTCCAACTGCGCAGTCAACCTAGTTTCGAGCTCCGGGTCGTTGTCCTCAAGATCGACTACGCGGTCGCCTTTCTTCACGAGCGAACCCTCAACGACATGCCACTTCTTCACCTGACCGGGAATCCGAGCCGTCAGCACCTGCGAGCGCTCGACCGGGGAGTAGGCGATCAATGTTCCGCGCCCCTGTACGGTCTGCTGCCAGGGAATAAACGCCAGCGCGAACGGTGACGCGACCATGCACCAGAGCACGATCTTGGAAATACGAAGAACTATCGGTGGGGTCTCCGTTAAGCGCGTGAGATCCTCGCGGCTCACTGCGGCCTTCTTGGAAACGTCGTCGTGTGAGGGGCTGCTGCTCATGATAACGTGACAGTGGTGCCAATACGCTCGGCGACATCGCGCCTTGTGGTGGCCACAACAAGGGTCCAAGGCGCGTCGGGTGAGGTAAGCTTGGTGAGTAAATTGGAATGGAGACTGGGATCAAGGAGATCGAGTGTGCCGTCAAGAAGCAGGAGGCGGGGTTTTGCCAGAATGGCTCGTGCGATGCCGAGCAGGACGGACTCGGAGGTGGAGAGCGGCCATCCCGTGGAGGAGAGAGGGGTGGCCATTCCCAAGGGGAGTGAGGCAATACGCTCTGCCAGACCGGCGTCCGTAAGAGCCTCACGGATCTCCTCCACTCCGACTTCCTCGTTCCCAGCGCGAAGGTTCTCGAGAATCGTTCCGGTAAATACCTCCCCGCGTCCGGCGTTGGAGATGAGTCTTCGAGCCGCCGATCGGTTCAAGGCTTGCGAACTGATCCCGTCAAAAGATACCCGCGACCCCTCGGGAGCACGCAGGAGGGAGAGGGTCTCCATAAACTGTGACTTGCCGCTTCCAGGAGCACCCAGCAGAGCAATCTTGGAACCGGAGGGGGCGTCCAAGAAGATTTCCCCTGAGGGGGCGGGGCAATTTGCCTTAACAGAGAGAGGCTTTCCAGATGCGAGCAAGACTTCTCCACCTTCGGGCTCCAAGGTGAAGCTGTCGATAACGCCGAGCTTATCCAGCGATGCCTCAAGGTCATAAAAGGACTCGAGATGTTTTCCGGTCTTGGCCAATGAAGCCAGCACTAGAGTCACGATCAGCTCCGAAGCGACCAACTGACCGAGCGTGAGCTGGCGATTAATCACCAACCATCCGCCAAGCCCGAGCAAAAGGGTGCTTGCGATGGCTTCCAAGAAAATCACAAAGAGTGTCTGCCGCCAGACCACGCGGAAGTGCTGCTTTCTGGCTCCGATGTAGTCGGCCGTGTGAGCGCGTGCACGATTGAGGGCCACATCCTGCATCGCACCAGCACGGAAGAGGGCAGGGGAACGGGCGATCTCACCGATCCATCCAGCAAGATCGAATTTTGCATAACTCTCCTCGATGCTTGAAGAGACTCCACCCCTTCCGAAAATAACAGTTACTACGACCACTGAAACCACGAGGATCACCGCAAAACTGAGGAGATACGGATGATAGCAGGAGAGAAGGATGAGGCCTACAATCGTGATCATCAAGACGCTTACACCGTCGACTAGGAGGCCAGCCAATGCTTTCTGGACGGAGGCTACCTCGAAGAACCTGTTCGCAAGGTCACCAGAGTTGCGCCCCTCAAAGCTGGAGACCTCGGCCCGCAAAAAATGTCCCGTGAACTTCTCGGAGTAACGGACAAAGAGGCGCCTCTGAAGATACTCCGCGACAAGGAACTGGAGTGACTTAAGTGCTGCCGCAATGGTCAACAAGGTCAGCATCACCAGAGCCAGGGCAATCACTGGCCAAAGCAAGACGCCAAAAGCGACCGTATTCACCAAAGTCTCGATCGCGGCGGGGGCAGCGATGGAGAGCAGCCCCACGCAAAGGGCAAAAACCAAGATGATCCCCACGTCCCTGGGATCCAGATTCAGCGCGCTTTTCAGGCGCATCCAAGGGCCTTGATCGGGATGATGGCGTGCGTGGGTCATGATCTAGTCTCCGTAGCCATTGGGGTGCTTCACATGCCAGGCCCAGGCGCTCTCGATGATAGTTTTGATATCCTGATACTTCGGCTGCCACCCGAGCTCACGGCGAACCTTGTCAGATCCTGCGATGAGACGAGGAGGGTCGCCCGCGCGACGTGGTTTCTCCTCAGCCTTGATTTCCTTGCCTGTGACAGCTCGGCAACAATCGATAATCTCCTTCACGGAGGTTCCGCCACCGGTACCGAGGTTATAGAAGGCACTCTCCTTAGCACTCAGCGCAAGGATATGGGCCTGAGCCAAATCGATGATGTGGATGTAGTCGCGGATGCAACTCCCATCTGGCGTCGGGTAATCCGTGCCATAGATGTCGACCGATTCCTTCTGACCGAGGGCGACCTTCAGGACATTGGGAATGAGGTGTGTCTCGATCCGGTGATCCTCGCCGAGGATCGTGCTGGCTCCCGCGGCATTGAAGTACCGAAGGGCGACAAAGGTGATGCCATGCAGTTCGCCGTACCAGCGAAGCACCTTCTCGAACATCAGCTTCGACTCGCCATAGGGGTTGATCGGCTTCTGGGTAAGCGTCTCGTCGATCGGCATTGACTCGGGCACTCCGAAGGTGGCGCAGGTGGATGAGAAGACAAAGCGCTTCACTCCCTCGGCCACCATAGCGTCGAGCAGGTTGACCCCGTTCCCGACATTATTACGGAAGTACTTGCCGGGATTGGTCATCGACTCGCCGACTAGAGCATTCGCGGCAAAATGCATCACGGCCTCGGCTTTCGATTCGCGCAGGGCGAGTTTGATCGCTTCGATGTCGGAGAGATCACCTTGGAAAAAGGTGGCTCTCGGGTCGATCGCCAGACGGTGGCCCTCGCTCAGATTGTCAAAGACGGACACTACGTGGCCCGCATTCAGGAGCTCCTCGACGCAGATGCTACCGATATAACCGGCTCCGCCTGTGACCAGAATAGTTTTCATGGAAATTTACCTTACACAAGTCGATCTGGGTTGAAATCTTAAAAGCGCTCTGCGAGATCTTGACTATTGCGTGGTTGGTACGGCGTTTGCTCGATCTCTTATCAAAGAACATGCACAAGAACTCGAATCATTCCGGGTGGAGCCATAGGTTGGTCAAAGGACCATCCCTCGTGCTCTCCCTTCCCTCGCGGCCACGCTACCATGTCTTGATAGGCTTTCTTTTCCGATAACTCGTAATTTTTCTCACATGGGGCAGACTCTCTCTTTTTCTAATCACTCCATCTTTTATGTTTCTCCGAATCGAACACTCCACGTCCTATCGATACAGTAAGCCAGTAGAATTTACTCCCCATACTCTAAGGTTGATGCCAAGGGGGTCTCCCGGACTTCATTTAGTCAACTCTTCGGTCACGATCAGCCCTCAAGCTACGGTCCGCTGGAGACTAGACGCTGAGGAAAATATCATCGGGACTGCCACAATTACCGGAAAATCCGACCAGCTACTCATCGAGAGCAGCATGGTGCTTGAACAACATTTTACCAATCCCTTTGACTTCGTTCTTGCGGAGCGCTCGCTGCAGCTCCCCGTGACCTACACAGGAAAGGAGATTAGTCACTTGGCACCCTACCTAGGAGTTTCCGAGAGACGCCTTTTCTCGCTTAAGGAATGGCTGGATCCCTTCATCGAAAATACGAAGGAGGCCTCAACGGGATTTCCAACGACGCTCGGATTGCTGCTGGAGATCAATAGAACGATCGCCCAACAGTTCCAGTATAGCGAGCGGCACGAATACGGAGTGCAATCCCCTTCCGAAACACTCCGCAGCGGTGAGGGTACCTGCCGTGATTTTGCCTGCCTTCTGATGGAAGCAGCACGCTCACTTGGAATCGCAGCACGCTATGTGAGCGGTTATCTCTGCGCTGCCGTCGGGGCCGCATCTGAATCTCATACCCATGGCTGGTGTGAGCTCTACCTTCCGGGCGCGGGTTGGCTCGGATTCGATCCAACCAACGGCATCCTTACGGATGCGCATCATGTGCCGGTGGCGACAGACGTGACGGCGGGGGAGATCCCGCCCGTAGAGGGTGCCTATCTGGGAGCAGCAGGAGAATGTGTGCGCCATGCAGTCAGCATCTCAGCATCCGAACTCCACCCATGGGAAATTCCGTAGACCTTTCACTCCCTTCTCACGAAGAGATTCTCGATGTACTGAGCCTTCAGGGCCGGCTTGCTGATTCCTTGCTGGCCCAGGAGGGTCTTATCCTGACACAAGGGGGGGAACCGACATTTGTTCCTGAAAACACCTCGTCTCCCGAGTGGAATCTGGAGGCCCTAGGTGAGGAAAAGCTACACTTTGCCTGGAAGCTCTGCAGGGAACTCCTAAGGATCCATATGCCCGGAGCCCTGATCCTTCGCTCAAACGGCAAACACTATCCTGGGGAGCCGATCCCTCGCTGGAAGCTCATGCTTCTGCGACAAGCTCAGGGGAAACCGCTTTGGAGAAACCAGTCACTCCTCACTCATGGTGAACCCGGACGGGGAAAGCCGATTGCACCACGCAAATTCCTCTCGGTACTGGCCACTCTCCTCGGGGTTCCGGGAAGCCTGCGTCCCGTTTACGAGGATGTCGAGGCGGCGATGCGCCATGCCCAACTGCTGGGAGGGGCTCCTCCACTACCGCGGTATTCACGAGCTAAAAAAGGATTCGTCCAACCTCGATGGACGATGGGCGAACGCAGGAAATGGGAGCGCCTCCACAAGGCGGCGGGATGGGTGCTTCCCTTGAGTAATGACAAGGGACGATGGATGACGGCTGACTGGACTATGCCAGAGGGACAGGAGATGCTACTCTTGCCGGGCACGAGCAGCATCGGCCTGCGTCTCCCTCTTCATCGCCTTGCCTCCGGGGCGCTCTCCTGCGCTCTTACCGCAGAGATTCGTGACGGCGCCCTATCACTCTTTCTGCCGCCGCTCCCCGATGCCTCATCCTTCGCCGCTCTCCTGAGCGCGATCGAGGAAACTGCCAGTTCCTTAAAATCTCCGGCCATCGCCTTGGAGGGTTACCCTCCTCCGATGGAAGAGGGTTGGGAGTCTCTCTCGGTAATCCCCGACCCCGGAGTGATCGAGGTGAATCTCCCGCCCGCCTCTCATTGGGAATCCCTTGAATCCACGGTCACGACACTTTATGACACCGCTGAAAAAGTAGGCCTGAAGGGAACGCGACTCGTTCCCTCGGGGGAGGTTGTTCCAACCGGCGGAGGTGGTCATTTGGTGCTTGGAGGAGCATCGATTGAAAGTAATCCCTTCCTCCTTAAACCGGCGCTCCTTTCCAGCTTCCTCCGATTCATCCAGCATCACCCCTGTCTCTCCTATGTTTTCAGTGGACGCTTCATGGGTCCCTCCTCACAGGCACCCCGCGTCGACGAGAGTTTTTTCGAGGTTCCCCGGGAACTCGAACGGGCTCTCATGGGCATTGAGACAATGCCTTCACCAGCCAACCCGGCGATGATCGACGCCATCCTGCGGAACCTCCTGCTGGATCTTCACGGGAACACTCACAAGGCAGAGGTCAGCATCGATAAGTTTTTCAATCCCTTCATGCCCAACGGACGCCTCGGTCTGGTCGAGTTCCGATCCATCGAGATGAGCCCCGATGCCAGCTCGTTTCTTGCCATTCATGCCCTCTGGCGGGCTCTGGCAGCATCGTTTGTCAAGGAGCCTTATAACGAACGCCTTATCGACTGGCGGGGAAAGCTTCATGATCACTTCCTTCTCCCGTCGATGCTGGAGCAGGATTTGAAGGAAGTCATTGTCTACCTCAGAGGCCACGGCTTCAGATTTGAGAGTTCCTGGTTCGCCCCTCATCTCCTCTTCCGCTTTCCGATACTCGCAGAAGAGACCTTTCGCGAGTCTCCGTGGAGCCTGAGAAGAGCCGTGGAGCCGTGGCCGTTGCTGGGTGAGCAGCCAGCGCCGGGCGGTGGATTGGTACGTTGTGTCGACTCCTCGACAGAGCGCCTCGAACTCAGGATCCATCTGAAGGAGACGGTTGCCGTTTCCTTCAACGGGCGCTCCCTGCCCTTGGTTGATCATCCTGAGGGCGGGTGGATCGGTGCTGTTCGTTTCCGCTCCATCTCGCTCCCCACGTGTCTTCATCCCCAGGTGGCTCCGCAGATTCCGCTGGAGATCAGCTTCCATGATCCGGAGTCTGGGGAAAGGCGCTTCTGGCACTACCATCCCATTCCTTCGGATCAGGAAGCAAACAGGCCGAGGGGCCCGTGGGGTCAGCGACTCACGCCTCGGGATTCTCCAAGCACGGACACTATATACCCCTCGATACCCGATCAGCGGTCTAGCGAATCACTCACTCTTGATCTGCTAGGCTAAAAAACAGGCGCCAATGATGACTTCTGCTGATTTGTGGTATGGCAAGAGCCTGTCGTGAAATTAAACCGCCTGATCGCCGGTCTCCCCCGTACGGATACGAGTTGTATTCTCCACGGGGAGAACGAAGACCTTGCCATCGCCGATTTTTCCGGTCTTAGCCGCTTCAACGATTGCCTTGATAGCTGAGTCGACAGCTGCGTCAGCCAAAACAAGCTCGATCTTGATCTTAGGCAAGAAGTCGACTGTGTATTCACTACCGCGGTAGATCTCGGTGTGACCCTTCTGGCGGCCGAAGCCTTTGACTTCGGACACCGTCATCCCCTCGATGCCGAGCTCGCTGAGAGCGTCTTTGACTTCCTCGATTTTGAAGGGCTTGATGATGGCTTCGATTTTTTTCATGGGTCGGTTTGTGGGTGTTTTTTCAAGAGGGCTAGGTCTGTTCGACCATTCAGTGTGTATCCTTCCTCGCCATGGTCATGGATGTCGAGCCCTTGTGATTCGATTTCTCCACCGGGTCGGAGTCCGATCAGGGCGCGGACGATGAGCGTGATGACCAGCGTCGCGGGAATGAGGAGAAGGAGGGTGATGCCGATAGCCTCCAACTGGACAAGCCAGAGGGTATGACCTTTCAGCGCGGCCTTTAATCCATTGGTAGTGGCGGCACCTCCGAGGAGATTGGGATTGGCGACGGAGGTAGCCAAGATATCCGTCAGGACCAGACCGACCGTTCCAGAGACGCCATGGACGCCGAAGACATCGAGCGTGTCATCGTAGCGAAAAGCCCTCTTGAGCGTTGTGCAGGCCAGATAAGAGATCAGGCCTGCTGCAGCCCCGACAAGCACGGCTCCTCCAGCATCCACAAAGCCGCAGGCTGGAGTGATCCTGATCAGACCCGCCACTGCTCCGGAACAGAAGCCACCATGCTGTGAGGCATCATCGGTTCACGGCCGTAGGCGCGGCGTTTTCCGAGGATAAGACAGAGGACGAGGGTTGACCAACCGCAGGCCATCTCAACTACCATGCCACCCGCAAAATCGATCGCCGGGATGGCCGCCTTCGGATTCCAGACGCCGTTCATGAGGCCTGTCGCACCAGAGGCCATGAGGGTAGGCGGGATGAAGATGGGGAAAAATCAGAGAAAGGCAAAGACAATGACCGCGATGAACTTCATCCGCTCCGCCGAGGCTCCAAAAATCAGAACCGGCGTGATGATTGCGAAGGGGAGCTGGAAAGTGCAGAAAAAATTCTGCAAAATCCGGAATACGTAGTCGGCATTCGGCAAGCCGTTCACCCCCTTCAGCAAAAAGAACTCCGTTCCCTGATAAAAGAACTGACGGCATGGGCTAAGCTGGAGGCTCTGTTAGCAGCGAAGCTCTTCCCGAAGACGAGAGTGTACCCGACGGCCTACCAGATCATGGTGATGAGCACTGTGATGCCAAGACAGAGGGAGGCCATGGAGATGACATTCTTTTGACGGCCCAAGCCCCCGTAGGAGAGCACAAGGCCCGAGAGAGTCATAATGAGAACTAGCGCCGCAAAAGACCATCATTCAGGCTGTGCGAGCGGGAGAGGCTGCTGAGGCAATTCCGGCGGGCAATGGGTCTGAGTTGCTCCGTTCTGAATCGGCGTAGTCCATGCGCTGCTCGAGGCTAGGGCTCGCGCTTGGGGAGGGGACCCCGGAGGTTGCCACCTTCACTGAGAACGAGGATGCAAGAAGCAGGCAAGCGACTAAGAGATGGTGGCGAGAATGGGACATGATGGAGAAGAGATTGCGGTACTTATCTAAATCATTTTCCATAAGCGAGTGTTTCATAATCAGTCGCGATCTTTTGCGCTTTGATGCAGCGAAAATCCCACTTTCATCTGGGAAATAGAGAAACCGTGGGCAAGCACGCGTCGGTTCTCGACGCACAAGATTATGCCGCCAGTTCGGTTGGAGTCTCGCGATCCTGACAAGGCAATCCCTTAATCACTCCAGACCTTCCCGGTCTAGGAGCGGAGCAGGCCGGGCATAGTGTCACGAGTCCGCGGGTTAACTTAAAAGTAAGCCTAAATGCAAACCTCTTCATGCTAAGAGGGTCTCTAAGAGTTAGGCTGTGTCGTTCGTCGCGTATCGCGTCTCGTTGAGACAATGATCCTTGATCACTTTGTGCTTACATACCAAAGCTTCTCAACTCGCCATGCATGGACTTTCGGATCAACCTTAAGATGAACTTTTTTGATTAATGAGTTTACGAGTTGTCATTACAGGTATGGGAGCAGTGACGCCGCTCGGCAATACTGTTGAGTCCTATTGGGAAGGCCTGATTCACGGAAGAAGTGGCATTGATAAGATCACTGCTTTTGATCCATCCCGCCTGACATCCCAGATTGCCGGCGAAGTAAAGGATTTCCACCCAGCTCCCCATTTTTCCCATCCGAAGAAGGGATTGCGTGCGGATCGTTCCAGTCAGTTCGCTGTTGCTGCCGCTAGTCAGGCCTTTATTCAATCCGGATTGAAGAATCTCAGCACTTTCAATCCGAATCGAGGGGGTGTTGTTTTTGGAGCATCCAACGGCGGAATCACGACCCTGTCGAAGCAATTCCAGATTCTAGTTGATAAAGGCCCGGGTAAACTCTCCCCTTTTTTAATTCCCATGCTTAGAACCAATATGGCTGCGGCCATGGTGGCCATAGAGTTGGGTCTAGAGGGGCCAAACTTCTCTGTAGGAGCCGCTTGCGCTTCTGCAAGTGAAGCAATTGGGCAGGCCTGGCGGCTGATTAGAAATGGAGAGGCCGACTTCATACTCACTGGAGGTAGTGAAGCCCCGATTTGCGAGCTGATGGTCGGTGGTTTTTGTGCAATGAAAGCGCTGAGCCAGCGCAATTCCTCACCGCAACAAGCTTCCCGGCCCTTTGATCTTGAACGCGACGGATTTGTCATCTCAGAGGGTGCAGGAGTTCTTGTTCTTGAGGAGGAGTCTCATGCACGTCGGCGTGGCGCTATGATTTTGGCCGAGATCATTGGTCATGGGCTAACAACGGACGCTTATCACATCACTCAGCCAAGTGCCGATGGGAAGGGTGTAGCCGCATCGATGAATGCCGCACTAGCGCTGGCAAAGTGCCAGCCCTCGGAACTCTCCTACATCATTGCCCATGCAACTTCAACAAAAGCTGGAGATCGCGCCGAGGCCAGAGCCATTCAATCTCTCTTTGGTCAACACTCAACACCCGTAACAGCTCTAAAATCCATGACAGGTCATTTGTGTGGAGCCTCTAGTGCGGTAGAACTCATTGGCGCTGTTAACTCAATAAAGCAGGCACTGATCCCCCCGACGATCAACCTTTTCAGACCGGATAAGCACTTTGCGTTGAACCACGTTGCCAACCAGCCAAGAGAAGCCAAAATAAAGAGTATCATGATTAACGCCTTCGGCTTTGGTGGTAATAATTCCTCTCTAGTCATAAGTCGTTATTGAGAATAGGGGAACCCGCCTCTCGGAACAGTCCCGGACTCCGAAACAGAAGAAGGCGGGGATTTGAGTCCCCGCCCTCTTGAATGAGGCCCTCATAAGGGCCAAGCTTCATGTCGACAAACTAATGACTCAGACTGCTTTATCGCCGGTCTCATCGGTGCGGATACGAACCGCGTTCTCTACAGGGAGAACGAAGACCTTGCCGTCACCGATCTTGCCGGTTTTGGCCGTCTTGACGATCGCCGCAACGGCTCCCTCTAGGGCACCGTCGGCCACGACGATCTCGATCTTGATCTTGGGAAGGAAGTCGACCGTGTACTCGCTGCCGCGGTAGATCTCGGTGTGGCCCTTCTGGCGGCCGAATCCCTTGACCTCGGTCACAGTCATTCCCTCGATGCCGAGCTCGCTCAGGGCGTCTTTGACTTCCTCGAGCTTGAAGGGCTTGATGATTGCTTCGATTTTTTTCATAGGTGTTGGTGATGTTGGGTTTGGACCTTCTTGGGATTAGTGGTTGTAGCCCTCTTCACCGTGATCGGTGATGTCGAGACCCTGATGTTCCGCCTCGACCGAAGGACGAAGGCCGATGACCAGCTTGACGATGATGGTGATGATGAGTGTTCCGATCACCGCGAGGGCGATGGTGATTCCGGCGGCCTTGGCCTGCGCCACGAGGAGCGAGTGGGACTCGATCGCGGCCTTCAGCCCGTTCTTGGCGGCGTAGGCGTCGCTGACGAGGTTGCCGTTCACAGCCGGGTTGACCAGGACGCCCGTAATGAGGGCTCCGACCGTGCCTCCGACACCGTGGATGCCGAAGGTGTCGAGCGCGTCGTCGTACTTGAAGATCCCCTTCAGGACGGTGACTGCGAAGTAAGGGACGACACCGGCCACCACGCCGATGATCGCGGCACCCGTGCAATCCACAAATCCGGCGGCTGGGGTGATGACCACGAGACCCGCTACCGCACCGGAGCACATGCCGAGCACGCTTGGCTTGCCCTTGAAAATAAACTCAAGCAGGGGCCAGACGAAGGCGGCGATGGCTGCCGCGATCGTGGTGGTGAGGAATGCGTTGGCGGCGATGCTGTCGGCAGCCAGGGCGCTGCCGGCGTTGAAGCCGTACCAGCCGACCCAGAGAAGGCCGGTGCCGATCATGGTGAGTACGAGGCTGTGAGGGGGCATGGGCTCCTTACCGTGTCCGATGCGCTTGCCGAGTAGGAGGCAGAGGATGAGGGCGCTCCAGCCCGAGGACATGTGAACCACGGTACCTCCGGCGAAGTCGATCGCGGGGATCTTGGCATCGGCGTTCCAGACACCATTCATGAGACCAGTGGCGCCCCAGACCATGTGGGCGAGCGGGAAGTAGACGAGGAACATCCAGAGGCCGACGAAGGCCATCAGGGCGGTGAACTTGAGGCGCTCGGCCGTGGCACCGAAGATGAGTGCCGGGGTGATGATCGCGAAGGTCAGCTGGAAGATGCAGAAGACATTCTGAGGGATCCAGTAGGCGTAGCTGGTGTTGGGGGCCGAATCGATCCCCTTGAGGAAGAAGAACTCAGTGCCTCCGATGTAGGGGCTGGCGAAGTTCGTTCCGAAGACCAGGCTGTAGCCGACCGCCCACCAGATGATGGTGACTAAGCCGGTGATGCCCAGGCACATGGCGAGCATCGAGAGGACGTTCTTGGAGCGGACTAGACCTCCGTAGAAGAGGGCGAGACCGGGCAGGGTCATCAGGAGCACCAGGGCCGCCGAGATCATCATCCAAGCCGTGTGGCCTGCGATGGCGACCGGTGCGATGTTTGTCGGCGTTGGATCGCCATTGGTGATCGCGGCCAACAGGAAGGCATTCTGCGCGGCGACAGGGGCATTGGTGAATGCGGTCGGTGTCGGGGCTGGAGCTGCTGCTGGAGTATCTTGGGCGTGGAGGGCAGAGGTTGCTGCACCGAGCATTGCCAGGGAGGCGATGGCCGCGAGCAACCGGACCATGGAGGTTGTTGTTTTAATCATTAGGTTGGTGTTGTTGTTTGGCGTCCTTGAGGGACGTTAAAATTCTTGCAAGCAACCCCCGTGCCAACTTTTCAAAAGAACAAAATTATGACATTGAACTTCGTTGGCCTGCACTTGCCTTAGGCTTCACGACGGCAGCGATTAGTCTCCTTTCCCTCAAGCAGAATCTGGGTATCAGGCGAGAAAAAGGGCCTTTTTGGTGATTTTTAGCCAATCTCACACACAGGGTTGATTCTGGCCTTTTTTAATCACTTCTCGGTTTTGATAATAATGGGTTGCCGTCTCTGCTACAAATGCGAATGCGCATTTTGTTTCGGGTCTTTGGCTATACTGCCCGTTATCCTTGGATGGCGGCGGCCACAATGTTTTGTGCGATCGTCGGCACGCTGATGGTGGCGGTCTTTCCTGCCGTTACCCAGCAGGTCATCGAGGTTGTCCTCAAGCAGCATCATCCGGAAAAGCTGGTTCCACTGATCGCAATGGGTTTTGCGGCCTTCTTCGCCCAGGATCTCCTGAACTGCCTCCGTATTCTGCTGAACAATCACTTCGAGCAGAGGGTAATCTTTGACCTTCGGAGCGATCTCTATGCCAGGATCCAGATGCTGCCCCTCCCATGGTTCGATAACCGCGCGACGGGCGACATTATGACCCGGCTCGTGGAGGATGTGACCAACGTGGAACGCGTCCTGATCGACGGAATCGAGCAAGGTACGGTGGCCCTGCTCCAGATCGCTATCGTTCTGGTCCTCATGGCCCATTACAGCATGGTCCTGATGCTGACTGCCTTAACGCCCGTTCCCTTCCTGGCTCTTGGGGCACTCTTCTACACACTGACTGCCGGAAAGCGCTACCGGGCGACCCGTAAGGCTACCTCGGCCCTGAACTCCCTTCTTCATGATAACCTCGACGGGATCCGCCAGATCAAGACCTACGCCACCGAGGAGAGGGAACACGCCCGATTCAACGCATCAAGCGAAGCCCTCAAGAAAGCCTCTCTCATCGTGATGCGCTATTGGGCGATCTATAGCCCAACAATGAACTTCCTTGGGAACGCTGGATTGATACTCATCCTGGCAGTGGGAGGTCTGCAGGTTCTTCATGGAACAATGGAGTTGAGTGTCCTGGTCGCCTTCCTCCTGCTGGCACGCTATCTCTATGAGCCGGTCGGACGCCTCCATTCCCTCAACCAGTTGCTTCAAGCGGGCCGAGCCGCTAGCGAACGGGTCTTCTCAATTCTGGATGCCCCAATGGAAGAGGGCTGGCGGAATCCTACTTCGAATTCTCAGGTTATCTCCCTGAATGGTGACGTGCGTTACGAGTCTGTGGGGTTTGAGTATCAGGTTGGGACCGCTGTACTCCATGACATTTCTCTCCATGCCAAGCCAGGCGAGATGATCGCACTGGTGGGACCCACCGGAGCAGGGAAGACTTCTCTGGTCCATCTGCTCAGCAGATTCTACGAGCTCAGCTCCGGAGAGATACTGCTAGATGGGCGCCCGATCCGCGAGATCCCCCTGAGCGAACTCCGCCGCTCCGTCGCCATGGTGACCCAGGAGAGCTTCCTCTTCAACGGCACCACATCCGACAATCTGCTGATTGCAAAACCTGATGCAACAGATGAAGAAATGTGGGCAGTGCTGGCTGCCGCAAATGCAGAGGCCTTCATACGCCGTCTTCCTAAGGGGCTCCACACACAACTCGGCGAACGCGGCGTCAAGCTGAGTGTCGGTGAGAAGCAGCGTCTCTCCATCGCGCGCGCCCTGCTTAAGAACCCGCCGATCCTTGTCCTCGACGAGGCGACTGCCAGCGTGGACAACACGACGGAACGTCTGATCCAGGAGGCACTAGCCCACTTGCTGGAGGGCCGCACGAGCTTTGTCATCGCCCACCGACTTTCAACCGTCCGCCATGCCGACCAGATCCTGGTACTGGAGAGGGGACGCATCGTTGAGAGGGGCAATCACGAGACGCTCCTTGCCGCGGGCGGACTCTATGCATCCCTCTGCAAGGAAGCCGAAGCCCATCACGGAATCTTCGGGGAGAGCAGAATTGACATCTCGTGCGGAGACGCTGAGAACGCGGAGGAAATTTAAGCCCACTAAGGCCAAGTCAATTACCCGGAGGTTGACTTGATGATACTATTTGGCATATTTACCAAATAGATGTCGCCAAAACCGCCAAAACTTCAGAAGCTCAAATCCAATGCGACGGTCCGCGCCTCCATCGTGAAGGCGATGGCCCATCCCTCGCGCCTCCTGATCATGGAAGCCCTCATGCAGGGTGAGCATTGCGTGAACGATCTCACGGAAATGGCAGGTTGCGACGTGACGACTCTCTCCAAGCACCTGGCAATCATGAAAAAAGCTGGACTCCTTGTCTGCGAGAAGCGTGGCCTGCAGGTCTTTTACCAGATCGCCTGCCCCTGCTTCACGGAGTTCTTCCGCTGCATCGACCTCATCTCCAACTCCAACAACCGCAGGCTTCGGTGCGCCTGCTGATTTTTTATGAAGACCATTCAAGTCTATGACCCAGCCATGTGCTGCTCCTCCGGGGTCTGCGGTCCTGACATCGACCCGATCCTTCCCCAAGTGGCAGCCTTCCTTCATCAGTTAAAG
>CANKWU010000030.1 GCA_947487385.1 Spartobacteria bacterium | reverse complement strand
TAAAGGTGCTGGTGACGGTTTCGCATCTCCAGATGCCTAGGTCGCGTGCTTCTGTGAGTGAGCAAATGATGCTTGCTAGGATTAGGAGTAGTTTTTTTCTCTGGGAGAGGTTAGTATTAAGGGTGAAGGTGAGGATCATTGTGAGGTAGGAGATTAGCAGGAGCAGCTCCCCAGGCATGATTCCAGTCCTGGTTCGGCTTGAATTTCTGATCCCAGGCTTCCCAGGTGATGGTGGCACCACTTTCGATCATGTGCCTCCAACTCCGTTCCCCCGGTGCCTTCATCAATTCCAAAGCAGCCTTCCCCTGACCATAGCGGTAGAATCCTTCTAGAAGATATTGCGCCCCGTAAACCGAACACGGCATTCCCTTGGTTTTGAGGTAATCAAGAACACCGCTGAGTCTTTCGGGAGGAATAAGACCGAAAGCCAGCGGGATGAAGTTGGCATGAGCCGATGCATGAGCCACTCCCTCGCCGTCGCGATAGATGCCCCTCTTGACATCGAAGAACTTTTCTTGAAATGCCCCCCAAGCCACGGTGGCGCGCCTGCTGTAATCCAAGGCTTCCTGATCCCTGCCCAGGGCCTTAGCCATCTCACCCATTAACTCCAAGGCGTGAAGATAGAAGGCATTCACGACGGTGTTGCACGCGGAATTCTGATACCCATCACGCTCCGCAGGAGGCCAGTCGATGATATCATTTCTGCCGATATCCGCAGCGGAACTGCCAAGCAGCCCGTCAGGTCGGAGACGAGACTCCAGCAACTTGGACTCGAGCTTGTCGAATCGGGATGCAAGCCACTCTTTATCACCGGTCTGCATCCAGTCGGCATGAAGGATAAAAATCATATGTAGTGCCCACTCCGTAGGCCAAGTCGGATGACTAAGTAGAAAATCGAATGTGTCCCGTGCCATTCCGGGATCGGGATCCGAATAATAGCATCCGATCTGATCGATGTAAGCGTCAGCCTCGTAAGGTGTCCTCTCCCGATCGCCATCCACGAAGAGTCCCGCAAACGTGGTTGCCTTGAGCGAGTAACGACAAAGTTCCCAGATTTTGTTCAGCATCAGATCCGAACTCTCGAAGGACGCATTCTGGTCATTCCATCCTCTCGCGAATGCAGCACGCCGGAGAACTTGGCCGGGATCAAGAGGGCCTCTCCATCCCTCGATCTCGACCCACCGAAAAGGGGTCACCATACCCCATTCCTGCGGTGTTTTCACCAAGCCACGTCCCAATGTGTTTGGCAATCCCTCTGCAAAAGTCTTTATCGCTTGGGGAGCCGCGACGGTAGGTGATGCCCCTTGCAACGGAAATCGGACCTCTGAGAAGCAAACGCTTCCGGGGGGCTTGCGATCAATCCGTCCGTCACGAAGCGCCTCACCAAACCGCACAACCAACTCGTTGGTCGTATTTAAGTTGGAGACTGCAAGCGGAGAGAGCTTCAGATTTCCAAAGGCAACCTTCCCGAAATCAACCAACACAACGCCCGGGGCCACACTCGTGGTGGTGATCGGCGCCTGCTCGATCAGGTCGACAGGAGCGGCTTGCACGGCGTCAAATAATGCAAAGGCCCAAAAAAACCAAAGACAGCAACTTAGAACATCAAACAGGTAAAAAGAAGAATGCTTGATTGAAGTCACAGAGGGAGGACGGTGACAGCAGTTCCATAACAGAGCACCTCGGTGGCGGAAAGATTGGCTCCCAGATCGGAAGCATCGTAGCGCACTCCGACGATGGCGTTGGCACCGAGCTCCGTGGCGTGCGCAATCATGGCCTCATAGGCATGCTGACGCCCCTGCTCGCACATTTCGGTATAGGCCCCGATGCGACCACCGATGATACTCTTCAGTCCGCCAAGTATTCCCTGCGCAATGGTGGGTGAGCGGACGATCATACCGCGCACCATCCCTTTGTGGGAGTTGATCCGGTAGCCAGGAATATCAAACGTGGTCGAGACGAGCATGGGTTTTTAGGGGATAGGGTCTAGGTAATGGATTATGGGGATTTAACGCATCAACCCTTAAGTTCGCTGGTAAGCATTCCGGCGTATCCCCAGTTTTCCGGATCTATCTCGTCAATCACGACATGGGTGTGCTCAGGTTTTTTATTGAGCACTACTTCCAACGTGCGGGTGATATCGGCAACAATCTGTGCTTTTTGGTCTGCGGTAACTCCATTACGCAGAATCCTGACGTTCACATACGGCATAAAGAGAACTGGTTACTATGCAGCCCTCTTTACTGCATCAGCCTTAAGCCACTGCCAGAGTTTCTCCAGCCCATCGGCGACGCGCTGCTTTGTCGCCGCAAGTTCCTCGACCGAGAAGGTGCCGGAAGCCGGTTTCTCGGTGGCGTAGAGGTAATATTTAATCTTCGGCTCGGTGCCAGAGGGACGAACGGCAACTTTCCAACCACCCTGGATCTCAAAAACGATCATCGCCTCCTTGGGAATGAGTTCCCCCTCCGAGTCATAGAGATCCTGAATAGCGTAATTCAGGACAGAGAGAACCTTGGCTCCCTCGATCTCCGAAGGGAGATTTCCCGCATAGGAATCGACAAGCTTCTTGATCTTGGCGGCCCCTTCGGCCCCTTCAAAGGTCAGCGATTCACCACGTTCAAGGTAGAAGCCGTATTCCGAATAGATCCGATCGAGCAGAGTCACGACTGTAATCCCAAGACTCGCGGCATAGGCGGCCACTTCGGCAAAGCAAATGACGGCGGCGTTGCCATCCTTATCGCGGACAAAGTCGCCGGTGTTGTACCCGTAGCTCTCCTCGCCGCCGAAGATAAAGAAGAGAGAATCCTTGAGACGCGCCTCACGTGTCTCTTCCTCGGAGAGGTTGCGATAGCGGTCCCGGATTTCGGATGGAAGCTTCTCTTCGTAGGTGCGCTGCTTGGCTCCGATGTATTTGAATCCGGTCAATGTCTCGACGCACTTCACCCCGAATCCCAGAGCAATCTCCTTCTGAAGGTCGGTGGTGACAAGGCTCTTGATCACGACGGCATGTTCTCGGTTGGCTTCAGTGAGGATTCCCTTCTCAAAGAGTCGCTTCAGGCGGTACCAAACCATCAAGGATCCGATCTGATTGCCGGTTAGTAGCACCAATTTCCCAGAGGCATCACGCGCAGCCACCCCCATGCGATCATCGTCGGGATCAGTGGCCTGGACGAGATCGGCTTTCTCGACGTCAGCTAGTTCCATGCCGAGCTTGAGTGCTTCGGGGTACTCGGGATTCGGTGACTTCACCGTCGGAAAGAGACCATCTGGCACCATCTGGGAGGGAACGGGCCAACACTCGACACCAAGGCGGTGGAGCATCGGGACTATGATCACACCTCCCACGCCATGAAGCGGCGTGAAGACGGTCTTGAGCTTTGGGGTGAGTTGGAAGAGCTCCGGATCAACGATCAGCTTCTCCAGACGCTCCATGTAGGCTTCATCGATCTCGCGGCCGATCTTGATCACCTGACCACGCTGCGCTTCGGGAAGAGGCTCATAGGTGCCATCACCCGCATTCACCAGATCGATGATGCCCTGATCGTGCGGGGCGACCACCTGACCTCCGTCATCGAAGTAGACCTTATAGCCGTTGTAGCCGGGAGGATTGTGGCTGGCCGTGATGTTGATGCCTGCGGCGGCATTCTTATAACGAACGGCAAAGGAAAGCTCCGGCGTGGAGCGAGGCCCCTCGAAGAGAAGTGCATCGCAACCCAGCTCGGTCATTACCTTAGCCGCCAGATCCGCGAATTCCCGAGAGAAGAAACGCGTGTCATAACTGATCGCAATCGAGGGGCGGCCCGGACGATTCTCCCGCTCATGCCACTGCCGCACGTAAGTGGCGAGCCCGCGGGTAGCACGGGCGATGTTGTAGTCGTTCATCGCGTTCGTGCCGATGCACGCGTACTCAGGACGGCCATCGGGACGTCCGGGTCCCGCCTCGGCCTGGGTTACCACCTCTCCGATCGTCTTGCCCCGAAGACCTCCGGTACCGAAGGCCATGGTCCGGAAGAAACGATTGTTCAGCTCATCCCAGCGGCCAGATTCGGCAAGTTCCGTGATCACGGCACTGGCAAGGGATGAAGTTCCTTTGGCAAGCATCGTGCGGATGTTTTCCGCGGAGGATTTCAGAAGTGAACCGGCGGCCTCGGCCGTGGAGATGGATTCAAGGAGGATAAACATGACATTCGTTGTAGTTTCATCCCCCGCTGAAAACGAACTAAAAGTTGCAACAAATCGACACTAAACGTAACACAACGCACTATTTTCAACTCGGATGAATTCGATGCTTTTTTTCTCCCTCCGAAGGGGCAGGATTACTTGCTGCCTGGCTTCACAGCAGGGATGGCGATGAGATCTTCGGGAAGCGCATCCGCCGGAAAAGTCTCAGGAGTCATCTGGATGAGACTGACAAAGGGACATCCGAAGTCAGGGAGATTCCCACCGCTGCGATCGACAATAGAACCTGCCGCAACCACCACCCCTCCGAGACCACGGATGATATCAATAGTCTCCTGAACACGACCACCACGAGTCACCACATCCTCCGCAACTAGAAAGCGCTCTCCGGGAGTCACTTCAAAGCGACGCATCACGAGACTGCCATTCCCATCCTTCTCAACAAAGATATGCCGTGTGCCGAGGTGCCGCGCGACTTCCTGCCCGACGATAATGCCACCGACGGCAGGGGAGACCACGGTCGGTTTCTTTCCGTCGATTTCGGTGAGATACGGACGAAGTTTCTCTGCCAACTCCCCACAGACTTGGGCTGCCACCGGGGCATCCTGAAGGAGCAGGGCACACTGGAAAAACTCACGACTGTGAAGGCCAGAGCGGAGGATGAAATGCCCGTGGAGAAGGGCGCCGGTCTTTTTGAAAAGGGCGAGGACGTCGGTCATTGGTTAAGTGAATGATTAAAAAGCGAAAGATAGGTGACAAGAGTGTCTTAAAAAAGAAAGCCGGATGATGGATTCAAATTATAACTCTTCACCCTTTTAACTTTCCCCACTTCTCTGCGGCGCACCGACAAAGGAGACGCCGCGCTTCTGACGGTCGAGGAACTCCTTGGCCAAGACGCGGTACGCTGTGGCTCCAGGGCCCTTCGGATCATACTCGAGAATGGTCTTTCCAAAGCTAGGTGCCTCACTGATGCGAACAGAGCGCGGGATTGCAGCATTGAAGACGACCTCCTCGAAATGGATGCGGACATCACGCACAACAGCTGCGCTGATGTTGGTGCGTACGTCGAGCATCGTCATGAGGAGACCGCTCATCGCAAGGTTCGGGTTAGCTCCAGATTCACGGATCTGCTCCATGACACTGACCAGCTTGCCGAGCCCCTCAAGGGCATAGTATTCGCATTGGATCGGGATGAGAAGCTCGTCGGCGGCACTCAGGGCATTGGTCATCAGGATGCCTAGCGACGGAGGACAATCGAGAATGATGAACTCGAAGCGTCCCGAGTTGCGAACCGGTTCCAGCACACTGCGGAGCTGTCCCAGATGACGCTCCATTCTCGCTACCTCGATCTCAGCGCCGGCCAGGTCGAGATCCGCGGGAATGCCTGCAAGATTGGTAAGGCGTGTCTCTTGGATCAGATCCTCCATCGGGGTCTCACCGATCATTGCAGCGTAGAGGCTGCTTCTCTCACCTGTCTCGAGACCCAAGGCACTGGAGGCATTCCCTTGGGGATCCAGATCAAGCAAGAGAACGGGATGTCCGGACTCTGCAATAGCGGCAGCCAGATTGACCGAAGTGGTGGTTTTTCCGACGCCACCCTTCTGGTTGGCGATGGCGATTACTTTGGTCTTCATTGGCATTAGTTTGCCGCCCTTCCGTAGTAATCGGCAAGCCCTTGCGCTACCGCATCGGCATATTCCCTGTAAATGCTTGGCGAAGAGACTCCATCGACATTCCTCTGGCCTTGGTAATCTCCGAGCTGAACTCTGTTGAAGACGGGCCTGCTGTTCATGACATATGGCTCACAGTAGACAACCGGGCACTCGAAGAGCCTATTGGCCAGGAGGTTGCGAACCCAGAGATAGGGATTGGAGGAGGCGGGGATGGCATTGGAACTATGGTAGATGAAGGGAGGAAGGCTGGTGGCGGCGGCGAGGGAGCGTGCGACCGCCTCGGAGGCTCCCAGCTCCTCGCGATGCGTTCCGCCGAGCAGCTTCACGAGCATGGTGTAACGCTCATCCTCATGCAGGAGTTCGTTACCAGAGATGTTTCCGGAAAGGAGAAGGTGCAGGTGATTTTTGTCAGTCAGGGTGGGTCGCGCGGGATTGCCCCATTCCTCGGCATTGAAATGAAGGCAGACAACAAGATCGGGCCGAATCACGGAGTTCACCAAGTGTGCCCTATTTCGGATCTCGCCGACTCGGTAAAATAGACGCTCCGCCTCGAACTTCAGACGGGTTGCCGAAAGCGGCGCCCCCTCTTCCTGCAGGGATCCGGCAGCGGCTTTCTTGAGTTTGTCCGGTCTCAGCGAGGTCGTGGCTCCGTTTTTGGATCGGGTTAGCCAGACTTCCGCACCCATGGCTTCAAGTTTCTTTTTAAGAATCTTGGCCACCATCAACGTCATCTCTCCCTCCTCGACCGGCCTTGAATGACCGATCTGAAACCAACGGGCCTCCATCCGAGCGAACTTCCCGCCGAGATGTCCAGGGTCGATCGCGATCCGTAATCCGGCCAGCGGCTTGCCTGGTTGCGGGGAACGCTGTCCCCGTTCTTTCCAGAAACGAGGGGCGATCTTGGCAGCTCTCCCCGGAGGAGCCAGCGGCAAGATGACAGGTGTCGCCCCAGCATAAGGTGTGATCATTGCCTGACTCGGAGTCAGCGAGATCCACTGCCGCCAAGAGCCATCCGGCACATAGACCTGCCGGAGCAGGCGCTCGAATTCAGCAGCTGTGATAACCTCAGAATAGCGGTGAAGGGCGTTCCAGTCGGGCTGCGGAGCCAACGGACTTAGCAACGCACCCCTACCGGATGGCGTGGTCAGGAACAAAAAAAAGAGCAAAAGGATTCGAGGCAGGCTTGCTTGAGGGAGCAGTTTCTTCACGTCGATGCATTTTTACATCGTCCCGGGTGAATGTTTCGATAAAAACCGCAGGGTGATTAAAATCCTCTTCCTTGGCGATGTGGTCGGAGAACCTGGGCGCATCGCTGCATGCCGCACCGCCGAACTCTATTTAAAACGCGGTGATGCCGACTTTATTGTGGTCAATGGGGAGAACGCAGCGGCGGGTCGCGGGATCACCCCGAAGCTGGCAATCGATCTCATGAGGAGCGGAGTGGCGGTTATCACCACGGGTGACCACATCTGGGACCAAAAAGAGATCTATTCCTTCCTGATCACTGAACCCAGGCTCCTGCGACCGATCAACTATCCCTCCGGCGCACCCGGTGGAGGAAGCATCGTTCTGGACACGGCCCATGGGCCCATTGGTGTTATGAACGTCCAGTGCAGGACCTTCATGAAAAACCCACTTGAGAATCCCTTCCTGGCAGCCTCAGCCGAGATCGAGCGACTGCGCAAAGAAACGTCCGTGATCGTCGTTGATGTCCATGGTGAGACCACGAGCGAAAAGATAGCCATGGGTCGCCATCTGGATGGCAAGGTCTCGCTGGTCGTCGGAACCCACACCCACGTGCAGACCGCCGATGAGCGCATCTTTCCTGGGGGCACCGGCTTCCTCTGCGATGCCGGGATGTGCGGTCCGGAGGACTCCATCTTGGGCCGCGATTACGATGCCGTCGTGGGGCAATTCCTCACATCGATGCCGGCCAAGTTCCCAGTGGCCCGCGGGCCCGTCATGGCGTGTGGGGTACTGGTCAATGTCGATCCAGAAACGGGAAAGGCCAAAGAGATTCGCCGTGTCGTGGAGCGCTACGCCGCCCCTTAGGGAAACTTCTTCAACGAGCTTTTCGCTGGCATTTGCCATCCGACAACCTAGTGTGCCGACGCACTCTCCTTCGTACAATCCAACCTCCTTTTCTTATTCTTATGACCATCACCAAAGGCTCCGTTGTTCTCTTCGACTACACACTCACCGACGATGACAAGGAGCTTATTGATTCATCAAAGGACGGAGGGCTCCTTGCCTACCTACACGGTGAGCAACAGATCGTGAAGGGACTCGAAAAGGCCATGGAGGGAAAAAAGGCCGGGGACTCCTTCAAGATCAGTATTGCTCCCGAGGAAGGCTATGGCCCGATCGATCAGGCGAAGATCGCCGTGGTCGAGGCCGATCAGATCGAGGGAGGAGATGAACTCGAAGAGGGGATGCAGTTAGAAGCCTCCCATGACAGCGAGGTGGGCGAACAGATCGTTGTCGTCTCCAAGATCGAGGGAAACAAGGTGACTCTGGATGGTAATCATCCGCTTGCGGGCATGAACCTCCACTTCGATATCACGATACGCGAGGTCCGTGCCGCGACCGCCGAGGAAATCGAGCACGGTCACGTGCATAGCCCCGGTGGCCATCATCACTGAGAGGTTGCTTGGGAAGCCGGGGAAAGCCTGACTTACGGATTGGAGACGGGAGATGATGCAGGTGATGACACAGGCACAGGTAGGGGCTTTGGCGCGGTGACCATGGGGAAGTTGTCCGTACGGAAGGGCGTGACCGGCAGGCCATCTGCTGAGTAGAGGTTGCAGACGGGATTGTCAGCCCAGGCGTAGCGGACGGCGACAGGAGCCGCCACCTCGGCGCTCGTGAGCTCCACCTGATTCTGATTAGCTCCAACGACCTTACCCTGGGCCCAGTGCCAGACGCCATCCTCCCCACAGAGGGCGAAACCCTGAACATCATCCACACCAAAGGGACTGAGCCTGCTGCCGTGGCAATCAAGCATGACTGTGGCCTTGTTCCCTGAGATCTCCAACATCTGGAACTCTGGACTGCGATAGGGAAGCTTCATGCCGTAGTCGTTGACCAAGGCCCAGCGGACAAGACGGGCGGCAACGGCGCTTTTATTCTTTGGGTGGATGTTGCTACCCTCTCCAAGGTCAATGATAACTGCTTGGCCGGTGTTTGTTAATTGCATCGTCTTTGTCTGAGCTTCCCGCAGTTCCGCCCACGTGCTGTCACCCGGTTGTGGTTTCTGGGGCAGGTAATTTGCCAACTGAACCCAGTAGAAGGGGAAGTTTTCTTGTCCCCACTCCTTGCGCCATTGTTCGATCAGGAAGGAAAAGAGGTAGTTGTATTCATAGGCAATCCCGGCATTGCCCTCGCCCTGATACCAGATCATCCCCTTGATCCCGTAGCCGATGACGGGATTCAGAACCCCATTGAAGAGGTTGCCGGCACGGTTTTGGCCGGCGAGCCATTTCTCGGGAGATTGTGGGGCCTTAGGCAGAATCTGCTTCTCCGCTTTGGCCTTTTCCGTAGCAGCCTGCCACTTGGTCAGTGCTTCCTGATATTTCTGCTTTTCCTCGGCAGAGGTGAGCGAAGTCTCCTTTTTAACAGTTGCTTCCATGAGGCGCTTGAAGTGTGGATCCTTCTCCAGCGCACTGCGGCGCACCCAAGCCTCAGCAGTCGACCCTCCCCAGGAGTTGTCTATCAACCCCACCGGCACGTTGAGGATTTGCTGGAGATAACGCCCAAAAAGAAAACCCACGGCACAGAATTTTCCAGCAGTATCGGGGGTGGAAGCTACCCATTGACCCTTGAAATCGGTCTGCAATTCCTGCGTTCCGACGTTCGGCACGCTGATTAACCGGAGATTCGGCAGGTTTGAAGCAGCAGCGTCTAGATCACCATTCAAAGCACCTCGCAGAGGAAATGACATGTTGGATTGGCCGGAACAGAGCCAGACCTCACCGATCAGGATATCGGTAAGCTCTCGCTTGGAGGAGCCGGTGATGGTCATCGTCTGAGGAGTGGCATTGGCGGGCATCGGGTCGAGCTTGACCATCCAGCGACCATCATTTCCCGCCGTGGCAGTGTACTCCTTGCCTGCGAAAGAAACCGTCACTTTCGTTCCGGGATTATCCCATCCCCAGATGGGATCGGCCAACTTCTGCTGGAGAACCATATGATCGCCGATGATCGAGGGGAGCTTCAGAGGCAACTCCGGAGTTGGGGCGGGAGTGGCACTCGTTGTGACGCTATTGGTGACTTGGTTTGTCTGAGCAGTCTGGTTTGTCTGGGCAAACGCCGCACCGAGAGGGAAGAGCAAGGTTGCCAGAAGCGTGGCAAGGGGGTTTTTCATAGGGGAATATCCTATAGTTTGGAGTCCAAAGCTGTCATCCCATTTTCTGGGAGCAGCTTTAGAATCGAACTCAGGTACTGTACGAGCGGAACCTGCTGGCAGCTATTTCAGATCAAAGCGGTCGAGTTCCATCACCTTGTTCCAAGCCGCAACGAACTCCTTCACAAAGAGCTCCTGTGCATCGGAGGAGGCATAGACCTCGGCAAGCGCTCGCAGCTGCGAATTCGAGCCGAAGACCAGATCCGCGATGGTGCCAGTCCATTTGAGTTCCCCAGTTTTGCGGTCACGGCCCTCAAGAATGGATGGAATCACGGCTGACTTCGTCCACTTAATTCCCATGTCGAGAAGATTGACAAAGAAATCGTTGGTCAGAGTCTCTGGACGCTTGGTGAAGACGCCGTGCTCGGAATGATCGAAGTTGGCATTCAGAGAGCGTAGGCCGCCGATCAGCACGGTCATTTCTGGAGCGGTGAGCGTGAGGAGGTTGGCCCGGTCAATCAGGAGATCAGCCGTAAAATTCTCGGCCCCCTTCCGGACGTAGTTACGGAAGCCATCAGCAGCAGGTTCCAGGACAGCAAAGGACTCGACATCGGTCTGCTCTTGGGAGGCATCCATCCGGCCAGGCGTGAAAGGCAGCTTTAACTCGTGACCAGCATCCTTTGAGGCCTTCTCGATAGCCGCCCCGCCAGCAAGGACGATCAGATCTGCTAGCGATACTCTCTTGCCGTCCGTCTGTGCGGCATTGAATTCACCCTGAATTGCCTCGAGTGCCTTCAAGACCTTGGCCAGTTGAGCAGGCTGATTGACGGCCCAATCCTTCTGAGGAGCAAGTCGGATGCGTGCTCCATTGGCCCCTCCCCGCTTGTCACTGCCTCGGAAAGTGGCAGCAGAAGCCCAGGCAGTGGAGACTAGTTCGGAAATTTTCAACCCGGAGCTTAGGATGCGGATCTTGAGATCGGCGATCTCGGCTTCACCGACGAGCTGGTGATCCACCGCCGGAATCGGATCTTGCCAGATCAGCACCTCGGCGGGGACATCTGCTCCGAGATAGCGGGAACGCGGCCCCATATCACGATGAGTCAGCTTGAACCAAGCCCGGGCAAAGGCATCGGCGAACTCCTCGGGATTCTCGAGGAAACGGCGTGAGATTTTCTCATAAGCCGGGTCAAATTTCAGAGCAAGATCCGTCGTGAGCATGGTCGGGAGATGACGCTTCGCCTTATCAAAGGCATCCGGAATCACATCAGCGGCATTCTTAGCCACCCACTGGTGGGCTCCGGCAGGACTCTTGGTCAGTTCCCAGTCGTAGTTGAAGAGATTCTCAAAGTAGTAATTGCTCCACTGCGTCGGTGTCTGCGTCCAGGTGACCTCAAGTCCGCTGGTGATCGCATCGGGTCCTTTGCCGCTGCGGAAGCTGCTGATCCATCCGAATCCCTGCTCCTCGATCGGTGCCGCCTCGGGTTCGGGACCGACATGGCTGGCCGGGCCTGCTCCATGGGTCTTGCCGAAGGTATGGCCACCGGCGATGAGGGCTACAGTCTCCTCGTCATTCATCGCCATGCGGGCAAAGGTCTCTCGGATGTCCCGCGCGGAGGCAATCGGGTCGGGATTGCCGTTGGGGCCTTCGGGATTCACATAAATGAGACCCATCTGCACAGCAGCGAGCGGATTCTCAAGCTCTCGGTCTCCGCTGTAGCGCTGGTCAGCGAGCCACTCCTTCTCGGCGCCCCAGTAAATCTCCTCCGGCTCCCAGATATCCTTGCGACCACCTGCAAATCCAAAGGTTTTAAAACCCATCGAGTCCAAGGCGACATTTCCGGCAAGGATCATCAGATCGGCCCAAGAGATCTTGCGGCCGAACTTCTGCTTGATCGGCCAGAGCAGGCGCCGTGCCTTGTCGAGATTGCCATTGTCGGGCCAACTGTTGAGAGGAGCGAATCGCTGGCTGCCGTTTCCCCCGCCACCGCGTCCGTCCCCGGTGCGGTAGGTGCCTGCACTGTGCCAGGCCATCCGGATAAAGAGAGGGCCATAGTGACCAAAATCGGCGGGCCACCACTCCTGCGAATCCGTCATCAGCGCCTGCAGGTCTTTCTTCACCGCCTCGAGGTCGAGGCTCTTGAACTCCTCCGCATAATCAAATCCCTCCTCCATCGGATTCGTCAGCGGAGACTGCTGGTTTAGAAGCTTGAGATTGAGCTGATTCGGCCACCAGGTGGCATTATTAGAGGTTCCAGTGATGGCTTCTTTACGGATGGCACCTGAGAAGGGGCACATGGATTCGGTGGTCATGGTGATCTCCTGTTGTTAAATTGCTGATAGATTCAGTCTTTATCGTAAAGCCGATGACCTATTGTTGAAATACTTGTTACCTGTGATAACCATAGGGATATCCTATGGAAATGCATCAACTTCGCTATGCCGTTGCCGTCGCACGCATGGGAAATTTCTCTAGGGCGGCCGAGCAGTGCCATGTCTCCCAGCCATCACTCAGCCAACAGATCCTGAAGCTCGAGGAGGAACTCGGAGAGAGACTCTTTGAGCGGACAAAGAGAGAGGCCCGACCGACATCGCATGGAGAGGCATTTCTGCGCCGGGCGGTTCGTATTCTTGAAGAGGTTGATGGAGCACGACGGGAGGCCGAGGATGCCAAGAGTCTCAACTCCGGCACCGTGACACTTGGTGTTCTTCCGACGATCGCCCCGTATCTTCTGCCGAGAGTCATGGCGGCCTTCGCAAGGCACTATCCGAGCGTGGAAATGAACGTACAGGAGGAGACGACTTCGCGCCTCTTAAGGCTGCTTCATGGCTATGAGATCGACTTTGCTTTGATAAGTCTTCCTTTCGAGGGAGACGAAGCAGAGCGGCTTGAGGTGATGCCGCTCCTGACTGAGGAGCTGCTACTCGCGCTCCCTCCCGACCATCCACTCACCCGCAAACGCACGCTGAGCCCACGGGATCTTGAGACAGAACGCCTGATTGTGATGCAGGAGGGTCATTGCCTTGGCGATCAGGTCCTTGGCTTCTGCAACCGGCGCGACCTTCGCCCTATGATCAGTTTTCGCAGCGCTCAACTAGAGACCATCCAATCCCTAGTTGCCGCAGGCATGGGTATCTCGCTGATTCCAGCAATGGCTGCATGTTCCGAGAAAACAAAACGTCCGTCATACCGCTCCCTTAGTGGGGAGAGGCCGGAAAGGAAAATCGTGGCAGCGTGGCCCAGGCAACGCCCGCTGGGTCGGGGTTCCGTTGAGTTCCTTAACACCCTGACGGGGCAACTCAAAACCCGGGGATCGAAAAACAGATGAGCCCTGCGAAGCCCCTCGCCCATCTTTTCTCCCAAGAAGGGCCCATGCTTGCACTCGCTCCTATGCAGGATGTCACAGACCTTCCGTTCTGGCGTCTGGTGACGCGCTATGGCGGTGCGGATCTCTACTACACGGAATATTTCCGCGTGACGGCAACCTCGGGCCTCGACAAAACAATCCTCTCCTCGATCACAAAAAATCCGACAGGACGTCCCGTCATCGCCCAAATGATAGGCAACGACATCCCATCGCTGGTTCGAACCGCCAAGGAACTCGGTCATCACCCGATCGCCGCGATCGACCTGAATCTCGGATGCCCGGCCCCCGTGGTCTACCGTAAATGCGCCGGTGGAGGACTGCTCCGCGATTTGCCCCGTATTGATGGGATCTTTGGGGCCTTGCGTGATGCGATCCCCGGAAAGTTCACGGTGAAGACCCGTCTCGGCTTCGCTGATGAAAAAACCATCGAAGCACTCCTGCCGCTCTTTATAAAACACTCCATTGATCTTGTGACCGTTCATGGACGGACCGTGCTTCAAATGTACAGCGGGGGGATTCGCCATGACTTGATCCGGTTGGCTGCTGAATCACTTTCCTGCCCCGTCCTTGGCAACGGCAATGTCTCGACTCCGGCTGATGCCGAGACCCTTCTGCGGGAAACCAGTGCCCGGGGGCTCATGATCGGGAGGGGCGCGGTGCGTAACCCGTGGCTCTTTTCTCAAATTCGGGAGCATTTTGAGGGAAAGCCGATCTCTCTCCCCTCAGGGCGAGAAGTTCTGGCCTATATTCACGACCTCTACGAGACGGTCTGTGATCCGACGATTCCCGAACCGAAGGGAGTTCAAAAGATTAAGAAATACGCGAACTTCATCGGCGAGGGGATCAGTCCCGAGTTTCTCCATGCCGTGAGGCGGGTCAGTAGTAAGGAAGACTTTTTCGCCCTTTGCCGAGAGCATCTCGATCATGGGCAGCAGATGAACTTGGATCCAAAAATAATATGGAACTCAGAAAAACAGGAAAAAGATGGCTGCGAAGCAGGGTATCTTGGGTGACGATTACCATTTACCTTGCTCATACCTTACACCCATCACCTCTGATCCAGAATGTTCGAAATCAAACCTCGCGATAAGATGGTCGAGCGCGCCCTTCTGGTAGCCGCACACACGGTTGCAGAGTCCCGTGACGATGCGGAGGATCTTCTGAATGAATTGGGTGAGTTGGTGCGCACACTTGGTGTGCCCATCGTCGGGAAGCAACTGGTGCAGATCCGGGAACCACAGGCCCGTCTTTTCCTTGGCTCGGGCAAGGCGGAGGAAATCTGCGAGCATGCCCGGGAGCTCGGGTGCGATGTCATCATCTTCGACAATGAGCTGACCCCCGCACAACAGCGCAACTGGGAGACGCTGGCGAAGATGGCCGTGATCGACAGGCAGGAGATCATCTTGGATATCTTCGGAACCCGCGCACAAACCCGCGAGGCAAAGATCCAAGTCGATCTCGCACGCATGTCGTATTCACTTCCTAGGCTGACCCGGGCCTGGAGCCACCTTGGCAAGCAGGGGGGAGGCATCGGATCCAAAGGCGAAGGCGAGAGCCAACTCGAGCAGGATAAACGAAAAATCCGAGGTCAGATGGATCGCCTGAGGCGCGACCTCGTAGAAGTTCGTCGCAACCGTGCCAACCAGCGCAAGGATCGCAAGCGTGCCCCTGTGCCGAATGTAGCCATCGTCGGCTATACCAATGCGGGCAAATCTTCACTGCTTCGTCGCCTCACTGGCGCCGATGTCCTGGTAGAGAATGCCCTCTTCGCGACACTCGACACGACGACCCGCAAGATCGATCTCCCAAACAAGCAGCCTCTCCTGCTCACGGACACGGTAGGATTCATCCGGAAGCTTCCCCATCAATTGGTGGAGTCTTTCAATGCCACACTCGAGGAGGCCGTCATGGCCGACTTCCTTGTCCACCTGCTCGATGCCTCCCATCCACGCGTCCTTGAATTCTACGGCACCACGATGAAGGTGCTGACCGACCTGGGCGCCGATCACAAGAAAACCCTCACCGTCTTTAACAAGATCGACCAAGTCGAAGATCCCATCACTCGTGCAATGCTCCGCAATGCCTACCCCGAGGCTCTCTTCATCTCGGTCCACTCAGGCGAGGGACTCGATGTGCTAGTCGAGCATCTGGGAAATCTTGTCGGCTCCGAGAACAAGGAGATCGAGTTGCTTATCCCGCACAGCCGTCCCGATATCCTGGCAAAGCTCCACCGCGAGGGTGTCGTCCATGCAACTTCCTACGAGGAGGAAGCCAGCAGGATTAGAGCCACCGTGCCCGAACGCCTCAGGAATTCGATGAGTTCTTTCCTCTGCAAGTAACAGGATGCCGGGCTGAAAGCATGGTTGAGCGCAGTAACTGCACCAAATCGTCACATGCCGGCGGTGTTTCGTGCTTCCCCACAGCCATGCCTCTCATGCTAGCGTAATCCTTTCCATGATCGACGACTCCAAAGCACCTGCCGATCTTTCCTCCCCAGGGATCGACCTCTCCGACATTTTCCGTCCCGCGTGGACAACCGAGACCGCCGACAGCACGGCGCGTCTCGCTGCAAAATTTGACGAGGGAGATCGTCCCGAGCGTTTCAGCGGTGGTCGTGACTCTCGCGGACCACGACCCGACAGGGGGCCCCGTCCCGATCGTCCTGATCGCACGAACCGCTCCAATGGTCCCGAGGGACGTCAGGGAGCGTCCGGACAAGGTCGTGGCGACCGTGGCGGAGCCCCCCGTGAGAACCGAGGTCCTAGCGGACCCGGAGGAGCTAGTGCATCTCGAGGCGAAGGCGGAAGGAATCGTCACGATCGTGGCGACCGCCGAGGCCCGCGTGACGAGCGGGATCGCAGGCCCGAGCCCGCGCCCAAACCTCTCCTGGAAGGCTGGAAGCTTCAGCTGATTCCCGAATTCACAGCCATCGAGGGCATCGCCAAGCAGATCCGCTCCCGAGCCAAGGCCTACCCGCTCTTTGAACTTGCCCGCCTGATTGTTCAGCTCTCCGATCGCTACAGCGTCCGCTTGCAAGCCGAGAACGAAGAGACCCCAGAGCTCTTCCGGGTGAAGGCCGACGGATCGCTCTGGCAGACCCGCAAGGATGCCATCTCTCACCTGCTCTCCAAGCATCTTGGAAGGTTTTATCAGAAATCATCCATCACCACGGAAGCTCCCAAGGGTGCCTTCTCCGTGGTTGCCCAGTGCGGCATGAGTGGAATCCTGCTAGGGCCTCCGAACCATCACGAGTACACTTCTCGACTAATCGCCCTGCATTCAGAGCGCTTCAGGAATATGCCTTTTGAGGTTTACAAATCACGCATTAAGATGATGCGCGACGAGGCGCTGATCGAGCAGTGGAAAACCGAGCAGTCCACCAAGACGGTCTATGTTCCCGTAACGGAAGAAGTGGCAACGCAGCCGGTGGAGGAGAAAATTCCAGAAGGAGTTGTGCAATCAGCGGAAACCATCGAAACAGCGGAGAACCGTGTTGAGATGATTTCCGAGGCTCCTGTCGAACAGCTCGAGGAAACCACACCCACGATCGCAACCGAAGTAACCGAAGTTCCTGCTGAGCTATCTGCTGAAACACCATCAGAAACTTCATCCGGAGAACCTCCCTCCGAAGAATCTGCAACTGAGGAATCTGCCCCTGCGAACGAGGGTGGAGAGGTCCTCACCTGGGAGCAAGTCACCGCTCATTTTAACGAGCAACACGCCGCGCACGAAGTCGAATCCTCCGGCCGAGACATCACCTTGAGTGGAGGGATCGCCCTTCACGGATCAACCCCGCTCCTGCGCGAACTCCTGCTCAAAAATCTTCAGGAGATGGACCGCTTCCCGCTTCCGCTGGCCCAGGTACTCGGAAAGGAACTGACCAACCGTAGCCTTCAGCTCTTCAAGTCCCACAAGAAGATCATCAATGTCTCGATGGCACGTCCACGCTATCTCGATAGGGAGACCACGCCGATCGGCGAGAGCTTCCGCACCATCCTCGAGTATCTGGAGGCTCATCCGAAGCAACCCCGCGATAAGCAGTGGGCAGCTCTGCTAGCTCTTCGCACGGAGACATCTGCCCACCCACCATCGGAGAATAGTGCCGTCCTTACCCCGTCACCCTCAGAGGTACCAAAGGTGCCAATGGAGACGCAGGAGCAGGAATCCGAAGCCACTCCTGCAACTCCTACCAAATCGCCGGAGGCGAAGAAGCCGGCCAATCCTGAATCAACCAAGCCGGTGATTGATGCGGAGACCTTGAAGCGACGCGAGCAGGTGCTCGGTGCTGATCTTCTCTGGCTCCTCCATCAGGGTCATGTGATCGACTTCGCCATGGGGAACCTCCAGGCCGCCACGCGCCCCGTTCCCAAGACTCCTGCAACACCATCTGCTTCTGCTGAAAAGAAACAGAAGACTCAACCCATTGACGAAAAATCCATTGATGAGACGCTCATGGGTGATACCGGCGAAGTCCACCAAGGAGGCGCAGCAGTCGCTTCCGCATCATCTAAAGAGCAGCAGGATGTGATCCCCGAACCGGTGGTTCATCATGATCCGTTGAAAATTCCTGAAGGCACCGTGATTGCTCCCCCTTCCCCATCTGAGTTGGGCGATTCGAGTCCTGCGCTTCCCAACGGATCTCTCTGATCGCGCTTTCACTATGGCCTCGCTCTACGAGTCGCCAAAGCTTCTGGGAGAGTATCTCCTGCTGCATTACGGCGGAGCTGCGGAGTTAAGCCAGGAGTCTCTGCCCGTTGATCGGACGCTCACGGAGACTCCCTTCCCTGTCCGCTGCGTTCGTGAACTGCTCGACGCTTCGCTGCTCTCGCCGGAAGCCACAGCCTTCGAAGCGGGATGTTCTGTGGGAGCCTCCGCCTTCGAGCTAGCCCGCACCTGCCACCTCATCGAGGCCAGCGACTACTCCGACTCCTTCATCACGGCAGCACAAAGGCTAAAGGAGACAGGGCGCCACAACGGAGAGCGTCTTCTGGAGGGGGTAATCACCGC
>CANKWU010000029.1 GCA_947487385.1 Spartobacteria bacterium | reverse complement strand
ATACTCTCAGACAGGATCGGAAGACGCTGGACCCTCATGCTCGTCCTGCTGATCCAAGCCGCCTTGATGTTCGCCGCAATACCTATCACCTCCTCTTCGGGAGGGGCCAAGTATCTTGTCGTGCTGGTAGCCTCATTCATCGGCTTCAATTACGGCGCCAACCTTTCTATCTTTCCATCCCTTGCTAAGGACCTCTGGGGACTCAAGAACTTCGGAATGAACTACGGCTGCCTCTTCACTGCTTGGGGTGTGGGAGGGTTCGCTCTTAGCAGGCTTCAGCAGATGCTCAAAGCAAGCAGTGGAAGCTTTAATTCCAGTTTTATTACAGCCGGACTGCTCCTGATCCTGGGTGCCGGGCTCACCTTCCTGATCAAGTCTTCAGAGTCACGTCACTCCTGATCAGTCCTTGCCGACAGGTGGTTTATCATCCTTCCGCCGTCCATAGGCGATCCTGCTGTGGTGCATACTGCTGAGAGTTGAAATCAGCGAGGAGGCAATTTCTTGGAGCTGGCAAACCGTGACGGGAGCCTCGTCATACTGCCCGTCATCGATCCGGTCCTTGAGGAGATCATGAACAAGGTCGTCCAATCGCTGGGGGGTCGGTCGTTCCAGACTCCGTGAGGCGCTCTCTGCGGCATCGGCAAGACCCATGATCACGGTTTCCAGGGTTTGCGGCTTGGGGCCAGGATAACGGTAGCTCGCCTCGCTTACTTTCGGAATGTCCTCGGGACGGACATTCATGAGGGAGCCTCCGGCGCGCGCATCCTTCTCCTGTTGACACGCACGCTGGTAGAAATATTCCACAACAGTCGTGCCGTGATGTTGTTTGATCGCATCGATCACGCGACGATTTAACTTATTGCGAACAGCCAAATCGACCCCCTCCTTGACATGGGAAAGGATGACCAAAGCGCTCATGGTGGGTGTTAATTCATCATGGAGATTCTCGCCAGACGGCATGTTTTCCGTGAAGTACTCCGGCTTCACAAGCTTGCCAACATCATGGAAGTAGGCAGAGACCCGGCAGAGAGTGGGGTTGGCACCGACTTTCTCCGCGCAAGCCTCCGCGAGATTGGCCATGGCCAGCGAGTGATGGTAGGTACCGGGGGCCTCGAGGCTGAGTCGTCGGAGCAAGGGGTGATTGAGGTCCGCCATTTCAAGCCAGGATATCTCCGTGGTGATCCCAAAAAGTTTCTCAATCACCGGAAGGGAGCCGCTCACCAGAACGGCGGTTAGAATCCCCGTGCCGACCGTAACGGCGCTCTCGATGCCAAGGCTCCACCAGTCCGTTGAGGAAAGGTTCTCCCAAAGGATAGGGCCGATCAGGCCGGAAAGAATGGCTAGGATCCAGACGGCGATGCCGGAATAAAAACCTGCCCTGAGCAGCCTTGAGCGGCGGCGGACCCGAAGAGTAGAAAGGACGGCCACAAGACCTCCAGAGATCCCCAGGAGAAGCACAACAGGATCACTGGTACCATGAAGAACCGACCACCAGAGTGCGCCGACCAGACAGGCCGAAAGTCCTATCTGGGGACCCATCAGCACAGAAAGAATTAAAGGCGCAAACGCGTAGGGCAGAAGTAATGTGACCAGATGAGCATCCAGACGTCCCTCGAATGACTCGCCTTGCAGGAATTCACCGATCCCGACCTGCAGCAGGATCATCCCCAGAAAAAGGGCAAGCGATGAATTTTTCCTGAGTGCTGAGTCGTTGCTGACCACTGGTTGAGCAGCGGCAAGGGCAAGCACTAGGAGAGCGTAAAGCAGATGCCTGAGCGGGTCATTCGCATCACCCGCCAGGCAGAACAGGGCAAGGATTCCCGCAGCAGCAAAGATGATTCCAAATCGCAGCAAACGCCCCTCCTCAAGCTTCTCAAACATGCTCTTCCTGCTGGCAAGACGTGATTTTCCGCAGCTCATCCCCCGGGCGGCAAGCCGCTGTTTTTTTAGGAAACGGAACATCGAAAGGTTCATCAAATGCGGTTTTCTTGAAGGCCGCGATGCTCTTTGTAGGCAGTGATAATGGCCCGAACTAGGGGGTGACGAACCACATCCCGGTCGCTAAAAAGATGGAAGTTAACTCCGGGAGTGCTTCCCAGCGCGCCGATCGCCTCAATCAGTCCGCTCGGTTTATTTTTTGGAAGATCGATTTGAGTGCGGTCACCCGTGATCACGCACTTGGAGCCGATCCCGATGCGGGTCAGAAACATGAACATCTGTTCGGTTGTCGTATTCTGGGCCTCATCCAGAATAATGAAGGCTTTGTTCAGGGTTCGGCCACGCATGTAGGCCAAGGGAGCAATCTCGATGATGTTCCGCTCGATAGCGCGCTGGATTTCCTCAGGGTCCAGCATGTCGTGTAGCGCATCGTAGAGGGGACGCAGATAGGGTAGGATCTTTTCTTGGAGTTCCCCGGGTAGGAACCCCAGGGCTTCACCCGCCTCAACGGCGGGTCGTGTGAGGATGATGCGGCTGACTTTCTCCGCTTTGAGGGCAGCGACCGCCTTGGCAACCGCAAGGTAAGTCTTTCCGGTGCCGGCCGGACCAACCCCGAAAGTGATGTCATGGGCATCGACAGCGCGGAGGTAGTCCCGCTGGGAAAGGTTCTTCGGAATAACGGGAGGCTTGCGTGGAGAGCACTGGATCCGTTCGTGATAGAGACTCTCAAGGGGAGAAGGGGTAGAAAGCGGGGGGCAACTATCGGGACCGGGTTGAGTCGCCGGAAGGGCGCCTGAAAGTTCGTTATAAAGCTCAGGATGCTTTTGGTGCTCTGAGTGTTGGAGTGCAAACAGAAACTCATCCCGTCCAATCACTCTTCCCAAGGAAGTAACCCGCCCGAGTTCACCGATCACATGCCGGGCCTTGGCCACCCTGTCGGCATCACCTTGAATCTTAAGCCACCCGTCTCGGCTCGTGATACGGACGCCCAAGTCGCGTTCCATGACTCGAAGCAACTTTTCGTCGCCACCGTACACCGCCTGCAAAGCACGGGCATTATCGAACTCGAAGGTGACCTCTTCTCCTAAGGCAGATGCCTGCTTCGGATTGAGGACAGGTCCCTGCTTTCTTTTCTGTAATGGTTTCTTCAACGACGACGGCTACTTATAGCCGTAAACCAACGCCCACGGAGTTCGATCCTCGGGGGACTTGAGGATCTGGACGATGGCGAAAAATGTTCCCGTGGCCTTTGGGGAGACCCTTGCTCCAGCAAAGCGTCCCTTCTGCCACGATTCGGCATCAACAAGATTGCCGCTGTCGTCATAAATGTGAACGGAAAGGCTTGCTCCCTTGACATCGGTTGCCATCAGGAACCAATAATTATTTCCCTTAAAGAGTTGGGAGCTCATCGCCTTCTTGTCCCGAACTCCGAGGTCGCCGCCCCAAGCATCCTTACGAATGGAGTATCCTTGCTTATAATAGGGGAGCGCTGCCTCATAGGCGAAGGAAAGGGCATCGTCTACCGTGGCGTACACGATGCAGGGTGACCAGGCAACGAGTGCCATCGCAACGATAACAAATCGCTGAGTCAGGGAGCTCGATCGACAAAAAGGAAGGAATTTCATGATCAGTTTCCAGGGGTCCCTTGGACGATCTGCTGATTCACGCCATGCGTGAGATCGTGGATCGATTTGACCTGTTCCAGGGTGATTTTATCGCCACCCTCGTTGACAATAGGACCGATTTTTCTGAGCACATCCCTAATGCTGGTAACCAAGGGGTTCTTACGAAGCCGTCCTCCCATGGAGCCTATGCAACGGTCAAAATAATTCACCAACTCAGGCTGATGAAGGAGCTCTGTGCCATCCTTAGAGAACCCATTTGTCACGATGGAGGTGAGCACCTCGGTGCCCCGGAGCCATCCGCCCAGACTTACTAACTGAGAAAGATCCTGATCATTGAGTTCCTGCATGGCGCCACGGACATCCTGCAGGGCTCCGTCAAACTCCGCCCGGACACCTTTCCAGTCGCGCTGATCGGCCTTGTCGGTGATGCTCTTGCTTCGGGCAATGACCGACTTGCGGACATTGATGGCTTCCGCGAGCGTCAGAACTTGTCGGCCGAGTTCTTTGACGCGCTCGGCATCCTCGGCCTCGACGGCCACAAACCCCTCCGCAATCACATTCCCGAGAAGTAGAGCCGTGCGTGAGCGGTCCTCCGGAGTACGGACCTTGCCATCCCGAAGCTGCCCCTTCCAGTTCGGGTTGCCAAGTTTGTCGAGGACGGCAAAAATTTCGCTGGGAACGGGGACCACCACTTCCTCAACAGCTGCTGCGGGGAAATCCGAAAGCGAGATTTTCTTTGGAGGATTGTCTGCCTTCATCACCGGAGAGAGGATTAGAAAAAGGCAAGCAATAGAAATGCTGATAGGAAAAATATGATTCATCGGAAATCGGTAAAAAATACCCTCGCCGAGAGGGGTCTCGCTATGGAGCATGGGCGAATCGTAGTTCACACTCTTTTGGTTGACTTCAATCTGTAATGGACCGGGAAAGATTACAACACATTCTTGATAATGCGGCGGCCAAGCGACTTCTCGTCATTGGCGATCTGATGCTGGACGAGTTTGTCTGGGGAAATGTAGGCAGGATCTCGCCAGAGGCACCGGTTCCCATCGTGGAGGTCCAGAGCGAATCCAGCTATCCCGGGGGAGCGGCAAATGTGGCGCGCAATCTCCGGGAATTCACATCCTCTGTCACCATGCTTGGAATGGTGGGGGCGGATGCCTCTGGCGAAAAGCTCATGGGACTCCTGAAAAGCGAGGGAATCTCCGTTGAGGGCCTCTTCAAGGACCCAACCATCCCGACGATCGTGAAAACCCGCATCATTGCCCAGCGTCAGCAGGTCGTGAGGGTGGACCGCGAGCAGCGTATGGCCCCTGGTTCAGGAAGGCAGGATATTCTCTGTAAGGCCCGCGAGTTGGTTAGAACTACCGATGCGGTACTCATTGAGGACTATGGCAAGGGGTTCCTTGACCAAGGGTTGGTGGATGCAGTCCTTGAAGAAGCTCGCACAAAGGGCGTGATCGTCACCTGCGACCCCAATCCTAAAAACCCTCTGGAGTGGCCCGGCATCGCTACGATCAAGCCTAACCGGTCGGAGGCTTTCGCCGCTGCGGGGATTCCGCTTTCCCCGCCAATTCATCCTGTTGAAAGCGACAAAGCCCTGATGAAAGTGGGTGAAATTCTTCTCAGTCGATGGAATGCCGGTGCTCTGCTGATCACTCTGAGTGAGCAGGGCATGATGCTCTTCCGTAAGGACCATCCTCCTTATCACACCCCGACACGCGCCCGGGAAATCTTCGATGTCTCTGGCGCGGGCGACACCTCTATCTCGCTTTACACGCTGGGTATCACGGCGGGAGCCACCCCGGAAGAAGCCGCCGAGCTAGCCAACCATGCTGCGGGAATTGTCGTAGGGAAGCTGGGCACCGCCACCTGCACACGCGCCGAACTGGAAGGTAGCTTCCGAGAGCTCACTCAAGCATGAGCGACTCCCTGGTTCTGCGTCCTGCCCTCTTTGTCGACCGAGATGGAACGCTCATGGTCGAGGTCGATCATTGCCATGACCCCGCAGATGTCCGTGCCTATCCCGGAGCTGCCGAAGCACTCGCTAGAGCTCGTTCGCTGGGTTGGGCTGTGATCATAATCACGAATCAGAGCGGCATCGGCAGAGGCTACTTCACCGTTGAACAATTCGAATCCGTCCAAAAGGAGTTAATCAGCCAACTTGATGGAAACATTGATGCTTCTTACATGGCTCCCGATCTGCCTGGGATGGGATCGACGCGTCGGAAACCGGCCCCTGGTATGATCCTTGAGGCGGCCGAGGATCACGGTATCGACCTGAAGCGCTCTTTCATGATAGGTGACCGCAACTTCGACATCGAGTGCGGCCGGAACGCAGGTGTGCGCACCATTCTCGTGGAGACAGGCTACGGGAAAGAACATCTTGGCTGCGGGGCCGACTTCCTTGTGCCGACTGTGACGGAGGCCGTTCACCTCGTGCTCGACGAGTCCTTGTGAGCCCTTTTGAACCATGAGCACCTCGACTTCTAAAGCTGCTATCGCTCTCGTCATCCCGGCACGCTGGGGATCAACGCGATTCCCCGGAAAGTGCCTGCATCCGATCGCAGGAAAACCGCTCGTCCAGCATGTTTGGGAACGTTCGCTCCAGGCAAAAGGGATCTCCAGTGTCGTGATCGCCACGGATGACGATCGGATTGCCGAGGCGGCGCTCAATTTCGGTGCCGAAGTCGTGATGACATCACCCGAGCACCCGAGCGGCACCGACCGGATTGCCGAGACGGCCGCTCGTCTCAAGGGAATCACTCATTTCATCAATGTCCAAGGTGATGAGCCGATGATCGATCCCCTCCTTATTGGCTCGTTGGCCAAGGCTCTGCGGAGTGATCCGAAGATCTGCATGATCACTGCGGCGACTCCCTTCAGCGATCCCAAGGAAGCTGACGATCCCAACTGCGTTAAGGTAGTGTTGGGCAGCAATGGGGATGCGCTTTACTTTTCACGGAGTAAGATTCCGTATCATCGTGATGCCAAGGATAAGCCGAGCATCGTTACTCCGCTGCTTCACCTCGGTATCTATGGGTACCGGCGCGATGTGCTACGGAAACTGGTTCGCCTTGCTCCCTCTCCACTGGAGCAGTGCGAGAAGCTGGAACAACTCCGTGCTCTGGAGCACGGCATCCCGATCCGCGTTGTCTTGACCACCCATCCTGGAGTGGGAGTCGACACGCCGGCGGATGCGGTGCGGGTGGAGAAGTTGATGAGATCCTGATCAGGATCTCAAAGTGCGAGGACCTGAACGCTGCGCGCTCAGAGTCGGAATTCGAGTTGATTTCCGCCGGTCAGAGACCAGGCATCGATGCCACGACGTCTCAGATCCAAGGCGAATTCATCAGCATAACCATGCAACGTGAAAACACGGGAGGGCTTCACGAGATCGACCATTTCCATCAATTCGCCATAATCGGCGTGGTCGGAAAGAGGAAAGACAGAGTCGCATCCGTAGCGATAGATGGCACCTTCATCGAGCCCCCAGCCGGTGATCATCGCCACTCTTTTATCGGTAATCTTTTCCAGCATGGCCGAACCTTTCGTGACCGGGGGACAGATCAGAACATGTCCGGCGACCTGCTCCGGTTCGAAACGCTCATAGGGTGGAAAAACCGCTCCCAACTCCTCGTAAAGTCGTGTCATCTGCCAGATGGAGCCGTGAAGCATCACTGGGAGTTCGGCACCCGCAAGGGCGGTCAGGATTTCCTGAGCTTTGCCTAGAGAGTATCCGAGAAGTACGGGCACCGAGCCCTCCGCCAGGGTCGAACGGCAGAACTCCCTAATGCGGAGGATCGTTTTCGCAGCCGGCGGGAAGTTATAATGAGGAAGACCGAATGTCGTCTCCATGATCAGTGTGTCGGCCTCGACGCATTGTGCCGCTTCACTGGAGAGGCCGTGTCGAAGCTTGAAGTCACCCGTGTAGAGCAGCCGATCCCCACCCTGCTCGATCAGGACCTGAGCCGATCCCAGCACATGGCCCGCCGGGAGGAGTATGGCCCGGAACGAGCCGAACTCCCGCTCTTCCCCATACTTGAGGACATGCTGCACCTTCCCGCTTGAGCCCATACGGGCTCGCATGAAGCGGGCTGTTGCGTCCGTCAGGATGGTCCTCTGATGGTGGCCCGTGTGGTCGCTATGGGCGTGGGAGATGAAGGCGAAGGGACGCGTTCCCCGGGGATCCAACCAGAGGTGATCGCAGGCTGGAAGATAGACCCCCCGATCGTAACGAACCTCGATCATGACAATGAGGCCTTCTTGAAAATAGGAGGGTAGTTTGGATTCCACCGCGCCCAAAGCAGGAAGAAGATGCCGATCAGGATCATGAAGAGGGAGAGAAACTGTCCGCGAGTGAGGATCCCGGTCAGCGGTGCATCCGGCTCACGGAAGCATTCGCCAAGGACTCTCACAACGGCGTAGGCAATGAAGAAAATGCCGGTCAAGACCCCGTTGGCGAGTCGCACGCGCGTCCGCAGGATCCAGAGCAGAGTGAAGAGAAAAATTCCCTCAAGCCCTGCCTCTACAAACTGGGAGGGATAACGCGGGGCGACCTCGACGGCTAGGAGTTCACGGAGAGCTGGAGACCCCGCCACACCGGCAATGACGGCCTCGGGAGATTCGAACGAGGGATCGATTGCAGCCGTCTTGGCAAGGAATCGATCAAGATGTTCGGGGGGGTAGATGAGAATCTCCTTGGGAAACTGGACGGCCCAGAAGGCATTGGTGACTCGGCCGTAGAGTTCTCCGTTGATAAAGTTGGCGCATCGCCCAAAGAAGACCCCAACCGGCCCGACCACCACCAGATTATCAGCGAGATTCCGGAAGGATAGATGGTGCTTGTGAGCGTACCAGATCGAGTAAAAAGTTAGTCCAAGAATTCCACCATGGCTCGCCATGCCTCCCTCCCACACGCGGAAGAAAATGAGGGGATCGTGAAAAAAACCATCGGCATCATAAAAGAGCAGGTAGCCAAGACGCCCCCCCAGCAGAACCCCGAAGAGCGCCCCCAGCGTTATGAAATCCGCAACTTGATCGGGGCGAAGATCTGAATACCCGAGCACCGCGAGGCGCCTGTAGAGGAGGATGCCAACGACAAATCCCGCCAGATAGGCCAGTCCGTACCAGCGCAGTCCGAATCCTCCGATGTGAATCAGGAAGGGGCTTAGATCGTGAATGTAATAAGCCAGTAGCACGCAAGGGAATCCTCTCGGAGAAGTCAGGACAGGGCAATTTCTTTGACACGGAATCAGCTCTGACGATTATTATTCATAATCGTGAAATTATCATTCCACTCTAAACTCGCCGCTGGTTTTGCTTTTCTGATGACGCTTTCGCTAATGGGTTGCACCACGGTGGAAAACCGTCGCGATCTTTACTCACCTCAGGTCGTTGAAGGACCTTACACAAGAATGCTGAAGCACGGCCTCCCTGCGCGCTCGTCCCAGCAGACAATAATCCAATCTAAAGGCTCTTCGGGAAAAGAAGTGACCAAGCCGCAGGGATAATCATCAAGTCGGAGGGATGACAAACACTCTTCTGAACAGACCTTAAGACAAAAAACGCCGGACTCGCAGGAACTCTACCAGTCCGGCGTTCTCATGAATTGGAAAACCCCTTGCTTACGGAGCCATTGGTGCGGATGAAGGGGACGCTGGAGGTTGTCCTGCGTCACCAATGCCCTCCGGGTGAAGTTTTGAAAGGATGGGCTCTATGGAGGGATCAGCCTTGATCATCGCAGCATAGATCGCTTGGTGCAGGGCTTCCTCAGCGGCGTGTCTGCCCTCTGGGTTCTTGGCGCCCTGATTCGCTTGCTTGGCGGCAATAACGGTGGGATCGTTCTTTACCTGATCATGAAGGGATTTGAGTTTCTGGCGCTCGCTCTCAGTAAGAGCAGCCATTCCCGCGGGTTTACGGGGACCCTGTTGTTGCGAAGCGTTGGCATCCGTCGCCGCGCGAGATGCGATTGACGAAGCACCTCGACCTTGGCCACCAGGGCTCCTTGGACCGCCGCCGTGTTTGCCGCCCCATTTTGGGGGCATCATTTTGGCGAGGATGGGTTCAATGCTAGGGTCGACAGCGACCATCGCGTCATGCATCGATTTTCTCGCTTCTTCCATAGCCTGATGGGCAGCCTTTATCTTTTGATCCAGCTCAGGGTTCTGCTGGATTGCCTTGTCATGGGCAGCCTTCATCTGAGCCCGTTCCGCCTCGCTCAGGTTTGCCATGAAGCCATGTTCTCTAGGTGGCGGAGGAGGGGGAATTTGGGCGGGAGAATTTGTATTTTGTGCCTTCAGTGATAGAGGCAGAGAGCTTAGAACCAGGGCAAGGAATAGTTGTTTTTTCATCATTGGGAATAACACCGCAGCTTTAGGAAAGTTGCCGAATTTCCCTAATTCCTCAATTTATTGTTTGTAAAGAGAGGTTTTGCCGCTGACAGAGGCCTATAACTCTTCAGGCGCACCAAGGAGATTGGACACTCGCTGAAGAAGCCTTCCTGCTGCACCTCCATCAAGAACCCGATGGTCAAAACTCAGAGTGAACTGGGCTTCCGTCACGGGAACAAACACCTTTTTGACCTGATCCCAAAACGGTGTAATCCTGCCTGCCCCCATTCCTAGAAGGATGCTTTGTTCTGGCAGGGGAATCGGAGTCGCCATGGTAAGCCCGAAGACTCCGTAGTTGGTGATCGTCGCGATGGAACCTCCCGTGTCTGATCCGGGAAGCCTCCGTGCGCGGGCGAGTTCGACCAGGCGATTGTAGCGCTCGATAAGATCTCCAAGCGGTGACTGATCGGCATGCCTGATGACCGGCACGAGAACGCCATCCTCCGCCTCCACCGCAAAGCCGATATCGATGGAACGCGGATGAATCACCCGGTCCCCGATGAGACGCCCTGCCACCGTGGGCATTTCTGACAGGGCGATGGCTAGAGCTCGAAGGGCGTAAAGAGCAGGGCCCGCCTTGACGGTCTGCAGCTTGCGGTGGGCAAGAAGGATGTCTAGTTGGACGGGCAGGACAACGGTGGCAAGCGGCCTGGTCCAACTGCGCCTCATGGCGTCGGCCACAGCCACACGCATGGAAGAGGCCGGGGAAATGGTATTTCGTTCCAGATCCTGGAGGAATTTCTCCAGATCATCGATTGTGACACGACCTCCAGCGCCACTGCCCGCAACACCGGCAAGATCTGCGGCGTGAAGACCAAGCTCGGCCATGCGGGCCTTCATGCGGGGGGAAAGGAAGCTGGCACCCCCGGCATGTGCAGGCACGGGAAGGCCGCTGACGGTCGGCTCCACGGATTTCTTGGAGGGCTTGATAGATTCCGCCTCTGCTGCTCCCGATATGCTGGGAGCCTTTTTTCTCTTAAGTTTTTCTACCGGCGCGGGAGGAGCATCGTTGAGCCCTAGTTTTTCAGCGTCCTCGTTGCTGATTTCAAGATAACCGAGCGTGGCGCCGACAGCATAACTCTCCCCGATCGTCGCGGTCAGTTCACGGAGAATGCCTCCACAAGGAACGGTGACCCCCATGACCGCCTTGTTCGTCTCTACCTCGAGGAGATCCTTGTCAGCCTCCACACGATCTCCCACCGTAACGGTGGCTCGCACGATGGTTGCCTCGGCGATCGACTCGCCAAGTTGGGGCATGATGATCGGGAGGAGGTGGGGTGAGTCGGGTGACGGGAACATGGTAGTCTGCAGATCGGGTGGACGGTGGGGATAAATTTAGAGCTCTAAAAGCTGTCTCAGGGAATTTGCTACGGAGGAGGCTGTTGGACGATGGGTGCCCCAGAGGGCTGGATGATACGGAACTGGCGTCTCCTTCGCATTGAGACGCTGTGGGGGAGCGTCTAGAAGACCAAATCCCTCGGATGCAACCCGGGCGATGACCTCGGACGCAACTCCACCCCAAGGCCATGCCTCCCCGACCACGAGCAGTCTTCCTGTCCTAGCAACGGAGGCCAGGATCGTGTCGGTATCAATGGGGCGAACCGTTCTGAGATCCACCACCTCGATATCATATCCATCCTGAACAAGTTCCTCGGCAGCGGCCAACGCCTCATGAACCATGGCGCTGTAAGCCACGATCGTCGCATCCCTGCCGGGGCGGGCGATGCGTGCTTTTCCGAAAGGAAGCGCCTCAGCAGGCGCCGATGGAAGACTCTCTGCCTTGAGATGATAGTAGAGAAATTTGTGTTCGCAGAAAATCACCGGATCATCGATGGATATCGCTTCCAGCAGCATCGTGTAGGCATCCTCAACGGTCGCGGGAGTCATCACCACCAGGCCGGGATAGTGGGCGTAGATCGCCTCCATGCTCTGACTGTGGAAAGGGCCACTTCCCGGCGTGCCTCCGCTCGGTAGCCGCACAACGATGGGGCAGGGCGTGCCGGTGCGGTAGTGGAGGGTTGCGGCTTGGTTGACGATCTGGTTGAAACCGCAAGTTGAGAAGTCGGCAAACTGCATCTCCACGATGGGTCTCATCCCCTCGATTGCCGCCCCGATGGCAAGTCCCACCATGGCATCCTCGCTGATCGGAGCATCCAGAACCCGGCCCGGAAATTCCTTGGCCAGATTCTTGGTAGCCTTGAAGGCACCGCCGAAAGCACCGATGTCTTGCCCATAAATGAAGACCCTGGGGTCCTCCTTCAGTGCCCTTTGCTGCGCCAGGCGTATCGCTTCCAGATAGGTGATGCTGCTCATGGGTTCTCTGGGTTATCTCCGGGCTAAAGGTTCCTGCCAAGCGAAGGGGAGGCAAAGGCATTCCAATCCTCCTCCGAGGGATCGGGAGCCGGTTCGCGCAGAACTTTGGACGCAGTCTCCTCGACTTCTTTCTCGACGGCTTTGTGCCATGAGTCGGCCTCATCGTCGGACAACCATTCCTGCGCAATCAGAGACTGTCTAGCGAGCTCCAGGCAATCCCGGCCAAGCGGTGATTTCTTCATGACCTCGGGAATGTACGAGGCATCGTCGTGCTCGCCATGCCCGACAAGCCTAAGAAGATCAGCAACCACCAACTGGGGGCCTTCTCCCCGACGGGCGGTGGCCACCGCCTTGCCGATCACTCCAAGGCAATCAACGAGATCATTGCCAACGGCGCGATGGCCGGACACTCCATATCCGGCGGCCCTGGCAAGAAGATCGGAACAGGCAAACTGGCGCTCGTTAGGTGTCGAATAAGAATACTGATTATTGGCCACAACGACAACAAGCGGGAGATTCTCAATCGCTGCCATATTCATTCCCTCGTGGAAGCTTCCCGTTGAAGTGCCTCCTTCCCCGATGCAGGTGGCACCCACCGCACTCTTCTCACCGTGAAAGCGCTTCGCCACAAGACTGCCGCAGACCGTGGAAACCATGGCTCCGAGGTGGCTGATCATTGCGTGATATCCCTCTGATGGGCGTCCCCGGTGAATGTTTCCGTCGCGTCCTCTCATCGAGCCCAGCGAGGAGCCAAGATAGGTGCGGAGGGTGTCCAGGATGGTATCGCCGAAAGCAAGCCTGCCCGCCTGATCGCGGATGAGAGGGGCATAGATGTCGCCCCTGCGAAGATGAACGCCCAGTGCGACGCTCAGGGCCTCCTGCCCCCGTCCTAAGAAGACTCCACCAACGATTTTTCCAGAGCGGTAGAGAGCAGCCAGCTTTTCCTCAAGGAGGCGGGCTTCCAGCATCGTGCGGTAGGCACGTCGTGATAACTCGCGATTCACCCTGGCGGTCGAGGACTCTTCGGAACTCTTTGTCTCGGACCCTTTGCTCTTCGTTGAGTTGGCCTTGGTCATCGGCAAAAATCTATCCTGCGGTTGGGGAAATTAGGAGTAATTTATCGTGAAACAGAAGCCAACACGACGGCTTGATGATTTAATGAGCGCTTCCCTAACCTAAGGAAGGGATTTCCAAAGAAGAATCAGGAAGGCCGCCAGCACCGCGCAAAGCATCAGGAATTGCATCCTCGCTCTGCGCTGCTCCGGCAGGGTCATGCGGAGCCTCCCATTACCCTGCCGGAGCGGGGCATGGCGCTTGTCTTGGGGGCGGCCGACATGATCGGTTGCCGTAAGGACAGCGAGCTTGTGGATCCTCTCCCGCTGCTTGCGTTCGCGCTCTTCAAGCTTCTTTGGAAGCTCCTCAACTTTCCTCTTCGTCTCCTCCTCGAGCTTCCTGAGCCGAAGCTCCTTTTGCCGAAGTTCCTCGATCTCCTTCTCGAGACGGAGGCGATCGTCGTTTATTGGAGCTATCGCTTTCGCACGCAAAGGCGCTTGTCCCGCTGGGAGAGGACGGACATTGCGGCGGCCGGGAGAGGGAGTCGGCATGAAAATGGGGAAGACTTATTTGGGGGCGGTCAGCAGATGCCAGATCCAGACGAACAGGGCGATCGTGCCGAGAATCAAGAGGGGGAGTGTGAATGCCAGACCGTTTTGAAGCCAGTAAGCGAATCCCTGCTCACCCTCCCCACCGTCGTGGAAGAGAGCTCCGACCTCGCCGTTCAACCCGGTCTCGGGATCACCAATGGGGGTGATCTTGGCGTGGGATCGGGCATAAGCTGCTCGGGCTTCGTCGACAGTGCCGAGCGCACGGGTCAATTCACGGGGAAGGTCACGGCCGTTCCATGACTTGGGATCGATCTCTTCGAGACTGAGGAGATGCTCCGCAAAGGAATCTTGAATGGTATTGAGCTGTTCAAGACGGCGCTGGGCTTCCTCGGTCTCCCGTTGAACCAGAATAATGGAGCGGCCGAGTTTGTCGGCGATCTCGTTGCGACCGCGCTCCAGTTCCTCCTGGCGGCGGGTAAGTTCTTCGAGACGTTCCTTCTCCTTCTCGATCTGATCCTGACGCTGGCGGAGTTGGAGAAGTTCGGATTGCGCCCTCTTGACCTGATTTTGAAGTTCCTCAGCGGAGGGGTTTTGCTCAAGATCGAGCAGTTCGTCGTTGTCTTCGTGAAAGTCTGACATGACCACTATAGGTAGCGTAGGCATCTCTTTTTTACCCGAAAAATCTTCAATTAGGCGTATTTTTATCGGGAACCAAAGATTGCAGATCCTACCCTAACAAGGGTGGCGCCTTCCTCAACGGCCACTTGGTAATCTCCACTCATCCCCATGGAGAGTGTATCAAGCGGAACCCCTGTCTTCTCGCGCATCCTGTCCCGTAATTCCCTCAGCATGGCGAAATAAGAACGCGACGATTCTGCCTCCGGTGCAAGCGGGGCCATCGTCATGAACCCCTCTACTTGAACACGCGGTAGGGAAAGAAGCATCTCCAGATCGCGTTCCAAGGTTTCCGGTGAGAAACCATGCTTGCTTCCCTCACCCGAGACATTCACCTCCAAGAGGATGTGCGGATGGTGCCCTTCCTCGGCAGCGATCCGGTCGATGTCACGGGCCAGGTCGGTCGAGTCGACCCCGTGAATCAATTGAAATAAGGGCAATGCTTTCCTGACTTTGTTCGACTGGAGATGTCCGATGAGATGCCAGCGCAAGCGCCCGGGGAGAGTCGGGATCTTGACCAAGGCCTCCTGAACACGGTTCTCACCGAAGAGCTCCTGCCCGGCTTCGACCGCCTCGCAGATGACATCGGAAGGATAAGTCTTGGAGACGGCAATCAACTGCACCGCCGATGATTCGCGCCCAGCACGGAGCACGGCATCAGAAATATTTACCCGGACGGACTCGAGATTTTCAGCAATGGATGGCATGGGATTGTGACCTATTGATTGAGGTGATTGGCAATGAGTTGCAAAGGGTTTTTGCCTTGGGAAGTGTCACCTGATCAAGTCAGACTCTGCCCATGCATATGGAGGGATTCAAGGTCTTCTGCGATCTCTGCGACACCGGAAGTTTTTCCCGTGCCGCCGAGGCGAGCGGTATCACCCAGAGCGCTGTGAGCCAGCAGGTCCGGGCCGTGGAAAAACGCTTCGGCGTCCCGCTGATCGAGCGCAGCAAGAAAACCTTCCAGATCACTCCCGAAGGACATGTCTATCTAGAGGTCTGCCGGGACATCCTCAACCGCTACGAGAGCCTTGGGACTCGCTTCCGTGTCGCACGCGGAGAACTCGGAGGCAAGCTCCGCATTGCCAGCGTTATCAGCATTGCTCTGCACAATCTTCCATCCCTGCTCAAGCAATTTCGCAAGACCCATCCCGGAGTCGAGGTCACCGTCGACTACCGTAAGGCCGAGGAGATCTATGAGACCATCGAGGATGGACGCGCTGACATCGGACTCGTCGCTTATCCCAAGGCTCGGCCCGGCTTGCGTGCCATCACCTGCTGGCAGGAACGACTGGTCCTTGTGATGCCGCCGGGACACCCCCTCTCGGGTAAGAAACCGCTGGGACTCGAGCATCTGGACGGCCAGCGCTTTGTCGGACTCACTCCGGACATTCCTACAAGGCAGCATCTTGATAAAATGCTGCGCGCTGCCGGCGTAAGGGTCTCCTATGTCGCGGAGTTGGAGAACATCGAGACCGTGAAGGGTGCCGTGGAGGCCGAGCAGGCGATCTCCATTATTCCCGAAACCTCCGTGCGCCAAGAAATCAAGCAGTGCATCCTGACCACTCGCCCACTTGATGCGGAGCGGATGTGGCGTCCTATGGGCGCTATCACTAAGCGGCCGATGCCGAAGAAACCCGCCATCCTTGAGTTCCTCAGCCTGCTCACTCCCCGGGCAAGTGCTCTGATGAGCGTCGTATAAACAATGCAAAAAGCCGTTTCCCTGCATGTTTCCGCACGTGCATCTTCGGGAATTTGTGTCACTTTCTGATAACCATGCTCCGTCGATCCACTTCTAGCTTCCTGCCCGCGGTACTCGTGATTCTCTCCACGGCACTCGCTTCCGCCCAGCAGGCAAGCCCCTCCAACCCTCCCCCTCACTCGCTCTCACCGGTCCTAACAAACGCCGCGCCGATTCCTACTAATTCTACCACGACACCCGCTGCATCTTCCGCCGTTGCTCCAGTCGGCATGCAGGCACCGGTACTGCCTACTCCGGAAACCGAGCGCAGTAGCTTCAGTTCCATCCGTGTTGACGGACCCTACATCGCGATGACCTTTGATGATGGTCCTGATGCCAAGCTGACCCCCAGACTTCTCGACATCCTAAAGGAGCGTCACATCCATGTGACTTTCTTCGTGCTGGGTGAACGCGCGAAGGATCATCCCGAAATTATCGAGAGAGAGGCTGCCGAGGGGCATGAAGTCTGTAACCATAGTTGGGATCACAAGGCCCTCAACAAGCTGGGTGAGGGCGGCCTTCAGCACGAGTTGGCAGACACCTCGGACCTTATCAAGCAAACCATCGGCAAGACGGTCACCTTGATGCGTCCGCCCTACGGGGCTACGAATCCCCGACTCAATCGTGCCATTGAAAAAGAGTATGGGATGAAAGTCATTCTTTGGTCTGTTGATCCAGATGATTGGAAAGATCCCGGTGCCTCCGTCGTCTCCAGTCGCATCCTCAATGGATGGAAAGGGAGTGGTGGGGCAAAACCAGGTGCGATCATTCTCTCCCACGACATTCACAAGGGAACCATCGAGGCGATGCCTGCCACACTCGATGCCTTGCTGGCCAAGGGTTACAAGTTCGTGACCATCTCCGAGTTACTGGCGCTGGAGAGCAAAAATCCCACGCCCGCTCCTTCCGCTTCACCGGTACCTGCCGCGCAGAAATCTTCCAAATCGAAGAAGAAAGTTTCCTAAGTAATTTTCTCCCGCAGCGGCACAGCCAAGAGAATGTCTTTCAAAATTGCGAGAGCCTCATCGGCCTCGCTCATGCTGATATTCAGCGGGGGAAGTAGACGGATGGTCCGCTCACCGGAGGGAATCACCAGCAAGCCTGCAGCCATCAGAGCCTTGGTCGCAATCATCGAGGGGAGTCCTTCCCCCGCGAGATCATTCAGTTCGATCCCCATCATGAGCCCGACCCCCCTGACAAGACGGATCGTTGGCAGATTCATTGCAACCAGCTCACTCATTAGGTGAGTTCCAAGCTCCCGGGCGTTTTCCAATAAACCCTCCTCTTGGATTATCGAAAGCACGGTGAGACCGGCAGCCGCCACCAGCGGGTTGCCCCCATAAGTCGTCCCATGGGTTCCCGGACCTAGTAGATCGCAGAGCGGAACGGAGGCCGTTGGTCGGCTTCCCGCCCAGAAGGCACCGAGCGGCACGCCGCTCGCAATCCCCTTGGCCCAGCTGACCGCGTCTGGTTCAACACCGGAGGGAGCAATTGTTTTCCAGGCACACCAGTCGCCGGTCCGTCCGAATCCGCACTGCACCTCGTCGAACATGAGAAGGAGATCATGCTTGTCGCAGAGCTCACGCACTCCTTTGAGGAATTCCGGTGTTGCCGGATTGATGCCACCCTCTCCCTGGACCGGCTCCAGCAGGATGGCGACGGTCTTCGATGTGATCGCAGCCTCAGTAGCAGCCAGATCATTGAAGGGAACATGAACGAATCCTTCCACAAGAGGTGCAAAGTCCATTTTCACCTTCTCCTGACCGGTGGCGCTGATGCCTCCCAAAGTCCGACCATGAAAGGAATTGGTGAAGGTAATGATCTGATGGCGACCTGTCGGCGCGCCGAATTTCCGGGCCAGCTTATAGAGACCCTCATTTGCCTCGGCTCCACTGTTGCAGAAGAAGGTCTTCCCGCCAAGTCCCACGAGTTCCGCAATCAGCTTTGCCAACTCCCCCTGAGGCCGCGTCAGGTAGAGATTCGAGGTGTGAATGAGCGTTGAGGCTTGATTAGCCAGAACCTTCGCGAGCTTGGGATGGGCATGACCGAGCGAGCAGACGGCGATGCCTGCTCCGAAATCAAGGTAGGCTTTGCCTGCTTCGTCCCAAACCCGGGTCCCTTCGCCCCGTGCCAGGGCAAGATCGAACCGACCATAGGTCGGCATCACATAGTCACGGTAGAGGTCTGCTGTGGAGGGTGTGGTCATGGCGAAAGGGAATGCAGAAAGAGAATTAATATGGAACTCAGGAGCTCAGGAAGGGGAGAAATATACGCACTTGAAGAAATCCGCAGATTTTTTGGTTTCTTTTCCTGAGCTCCTGAGTTCCATATTAAACAATCAGTTTCCTGAATTCCTCCTCAGTGAGGACTTTCACGCCAAGCTTCTGGGCCTTCTCAAGTTTGCTGCCAGCTTCTTCTCCGGCCAGTAAATAGGTCGTCTTG
>CANKWU010000028.1 GCA_947487385.1 Spartobacteria bacterium | reverse complement strand
GATCGCGAGATGGCGACCCACCGTGCTCATGCAGTCAGGGTTGGCGATTTCTTGCGGGGATCGGCCTCCTCGATCTGCTTCGTGATGCGAATGGCCAGATCGAGTGCCGCCGCCGCCTCGCCTCCCGTGACACGGGGTTGGATTCCCTCGCGGGCGCAGGTGACAAAGGCGGCGAGTTCCCGCTGAAGGGGCTCTCCCTTGACTACTTTGACCCGCTCACGCTTGATGCCACCTTCTTTGAGGCGGAGGATGTATCCACTTTGGTTCTGATAATTGAGCGAGAGGTAGGCGTCCTCTTGGAAGATGCGGATCTTGCGTACCTTGTCGCGGCTGATTCGGCTGGCTGTGAGATTTGCAACGCAGCCGTTCTCGAAGCGGATACGGACATTGGCAATATCCTCACCCTTGCTGAGCACGGCGATGCCCACGGCATCGACGCTGATGACCGGGGAGCGGACCAAGTGGAGTAGGATCTCCAGATCGTGGATCATGACATCGAGGACGACCCCGATATCCATGCTCCGGTTAGGGTAGGGGGAGAGGCGCGTGACCTCGAGGAATCGGGGATTCGCCAGTTGCTTTTCAAGGGCCTCGAGACCGGGATTGAAGCGTTCGATGTGTCCCACCTGCAGGACGCAGTTATTCGTGGCGGCGGTGGCCGCAAGGTCAAGAGCCTGGGCCGTATTCGTCGCAATCGGCTTCTCGATCAGGAGATGCTTTCCCTTCTTCAGGAGGAAGGTGCCGACCTCATGGTGGGATTCCGTCGGGGTAGCCACGGAGGCGACATCGACGAGTGCGGCAAATTCCTCAAGCGAGGTGCACGGCTTGCCGCCGTACTTGGAGGCGACTTTTTCCGCGTTCGCCCGGTTGGCGTCGTAGATGGCGACGAGTTCGCAGTCGGGAAGCTCGCTGTAGATACGTGCGTGGTTGATGCCGATGCTGCCTGGGCCGACGACGCCGGCACGAATGGTCTTCATGATATGATTCCCCAGAGGGTGATGTGGTGTTGGGTGGCAAGTGCCTGGACTTGATCCTTGTCGAGAAAGAGTGTGCGTCCCGCTTCCATCGCAATGGCTGCGACTCCAGCGGCGGCCGCCGTCTCCAGAGTGCGGGGGCCGATGACCGGAACATCAAAACGCATGTCCTGACGAGGCTTCGAGACCTTCACAACGACGGCCTCTCCGCGTCCGAGCTCTCCTCCCCGGCGGATGGTGGAGTCGGTTCCGTCAAATCCCTCGACTGCAAGGACAGTCCCCTTCTTCACGACAACGGTCTGGCCGATATCGAGGCGGCTCACTTCCTTGGCGATACCAAGGCCGTAGGCAATATCCTCCAGGATTCGATCCTTGGGCTTCGGACCCGCAATGAGGCCTTCATTGGCAAGGTCTTGCTCCAGAAAGGTGGTGGCCACGAGGAGCGGAACGCCTGCTTTTTCGAGTTCGTCGGCAATGGCCCCGAAGAGGGTCTCCGCATTGCGTTCCTTCAGCTTGGCTAACAGGAGCAGTGCATGAAAATCGGGCCGCAGGTCGAAGAGATTTCCGGGGGCGATTTGGCCGGCCATCATGGAGGCGGTGGCCCCGCTCTTCTTGGCGGCAGTGATCAGGCGGCCGAGTTGGCCGACGCGCATCCAGTGGATCTCGTCCACAACGTCGGCAAGGACCGGATCGGTTTCTCCCTCGAAGGCCGCTGCGACCACACGGCTCACGCCCGCCGCGCGCGCCCCCTTCACTGCAAGCAGCGGGTAGGAGCCGTTGCCGGCGATGAGAAAGAGTGTCTCTAGCTTCTGCACAAGCCCGAAGCTTAACTGGTACAAAGCCGACGAGACAGCCAGAAAAACACCTTTCCGATCTACCGTGGGTTGATCATCATTTTTTTGAATGAAAGCCTTTCTGTCCGCTGTCTTGTTTCTGGCGCTACTTCCCGGTGCTGTTATGGCCAATCGACTGGATCTCACTGAAGGGGATGCAGGGAAGAATCTGATTCTTCGTCAGGGTGATCAATTGACGGTGACCTTATCCACCAATCCGACGACCGGGTATTCCTGGAATGTGGTCGATAGATCTCAGGGGCTTTTGAAACAGGTGGGAGAATCCCGCTTTGTGCAGTCCAGCCATCGTCCTGGCATGGTGGGAGTTGGAGGACGCCAGGTCTGGACATTCTTGGCCGTGGCTACGGGGAAGACGACTTTAGGTTTTTCCTATGCACGATCTTGGGAGCGCGGGGTGGCTCCCGTACGGATGATTGAGTGGCCCGTTACGATCAGGAAATGAAGCGCGTTATCCATTGGTTTCGCCGGGATTTCAGGATCACGGATAACACGGCGCTGACTGCTGCTGTAGCCGCCGTCGCCGCTGCGGGACCAGAAGGTGAAGTCATCCCTGTTTATATCGCGAGCGATTGGAAGCATGGATCGCATAAATGGACCGGACCGGCGCGGCAGGAGTTCCTCTGCGGGTGTTTGGCATCTTTGGCCAAAAATCTGGAAGCGATCGGCGGACGTCTGATCATTCGGCGTGGCGACGCAGTGAACGAACTGGAAAAGCTGGTTGCCGAAACGGGAGCGACGGAAATCTTCGCAAATCGTGATCCCGATCCCTTCGGCCGGTCGGTTGAAGACCGCCTCGATATCATGGCCAAGTCGCGTGGGCTCGAACTCTTCCTTGCCAAGGATGCCTGTATCCATGAGCAGCACGAGGTGCTGACGGGTCAGGGGACGGTCTTTCGGGTCTTCACTCCCTACTCGAAGGCGTGGTTTGCTCTACCCAAGCCATTACCGGGACCTGCGATCAAAAAGCTCTCAACCCCCTCCGCCCTCCCCTCGCTTCCTCTGCCGCTGCTTTCCGACTGGGGGATGAGTTCCTCCGTAACTATCCCCGAGCCAGGCGAGCGGGCTGCCCGTGAACGCTTGAAGGTCTTTATCGCCGGGCCCATCGCTTCCTATGGGGAGAAGCGTGATCTCATGGGGGTGAACGGCACGTCGCATCTTTCGCAGGATCTCCGCTTCGGCTTGGTTTCGCCGCGGCAGATTTATACAGCGTCGAAGAATGTGGAGGAAGGTTTACCGCCCGAGGGACGGAAGAGCGCGATGAAGTTCCTGGCTGAAATTGTCTGGAGAGAGTTCTACATGCAGCTGCTCTGGCATTATCCGGAACTCCTCAAACAGGAGTTCAACCCAACATGGCGAGGCATGGAGTGGCCCGGCCTCCCCGACGTTCCAGACGCCTTCGACCGCTGGTGCGCGGGCATGACGGGATTCCCCATTGTGGATGCCGCCATGCGTCAGCTCGCCGCAACGGGATGGATGCATAATCGCTCCCGGATGATTACGGCGATGTTCCTGACCAAGGACCTGCATCTCGACTGGCGCCTCGGAGAGGCCTTCTTTATGCGCTCGCTCGTGGATGGGGAGATCGCCAGCAACAACGGCGGCTGGCAGTGGAGCGCGGGGACGGGGGCTGACGCCGCCCCTTACTTCCGCGTTCAGAATCCTTGGAGCCAGACTAAGCGCTTCGACCCCGAGGGTACCTATATCCGAACCTGGATCCCGGAACTAAGGAATGTCTCCAATGGTGCGCTTCTGGATCCACCCTCCAATGGGCGCCCTATTGCTCCGGGGTATCCTGCCCCAATGCTGGAACATTCCACCGAGCGAGATCGCACACTCGATCTCTTTGCCCGTCACAAGACCCGTCCTGATGATCAGGTAAGGAAGTAAGTCGTCTAGAGCGAAGGTTTTTTGACCGGCAGGAGCTTTCTGGAGTAGAGATCCTGGTGAATCAGATTTTCCAGGTAGTTCGAAAAAGAGCGATTTTCAACCGAAGCAGCCTCTATTGCTAGGGCTTTTATTTGAGGATGGATTCGGAACCCAGTTAGGATCTTCGTCTCTGCTTTTCTCTTGATGACTGTTTTTTACATGCGCTAATTACGACATTTATTAGGACCCGTAAACAAAAGGATGTCAAAAACTTACAATTATGATGGAATCATATTCCTATAATTATTAGAAGAGTTACACAATAATAAATGCTTATTTGCACAGCAATAGCTTGAAATCCAACAGTCTACGGCCCGAAGGAATGGCCTACTTTTTCCCGTTTGCCGCCGACACTAAAAGTCCACGCGCCTCAACATCCTGGCGAATTAGGTTTTCGATATAATTTGATAGGGATCTATTTTCTTGGCCAGCGGCTTCGACGGCGAGGACTTTTAAACGTGGATCCAGGCGGAATCCGGTAAGAATCTTGGTGACACGCTTCTTATTCACATGTGCACCCTAAGCGTTAATCATGAGGAGTGCAAAGATAAGATTGACAAAATCTTACGAAAAAATAGAAATATACTGCGGGTAGTTAACTACACGATCCACAATGAACATGAAAACCAGAATCGATCCTGAAGTTCATGAGGCAGCCAAAATTGCTGCAGCAAAGGAAGGTATGACTTTGACTGAGTATTTGCGTCGTCTGGTGCAGGCAGATCTTGAGGCGCGCAACCTTACCCGCGGAGGCAATTCTATAAGCAATCAAGGGAACAGCGACCGGATCCGCTAATTTTCTGACCGCGTTGCCTCGCGCGTTCTGGGGCATTCCCTTTCCCTTTTCCAAGCGGATGCTGTATTAAATTACAGATGCACGTCCGACTGACCAAGGACTTCTCTTTTGAAGCCGCCCAGACCCTTCCTAATGTTCCGCCCGAGCACAAATGCGGGAAGATGCACGGGCACAGTTTCAAAATCGAGATCTCCGTGGAGGGGGAGGTCGACCCGGGATCTGGATGGCTTTACGACCATTCGAGGATTAGTCGGGCGATGGATCCGCTTCTGGAGTTGCTTGATCATTCCTATCTGAACGACATTCCTGGCCTTGACAACCCGACGATCGAGAATATGTGCCGGTGGCTGTGGGAACAGATCGAGCATCAACTGCCCGGTCTTTCCGAAATCGTGATCCACGAGACCCCCACGGCACGCTGTAGCTATAAGGGCAAATAGGGCAAGTGATCCGATGATCCTCGACACGCTCTCCAACGCTTCCTCCTACGAGGGATTACACCCCTCTTTGGGCCGCGCTTTTGCGTGGCTCTCCACCTATGATTCCGAGACACCTGATGGTCGTTATGAAATCACGGGGCCATCCTTGGTGGCGATAGTCCAGCGCTACATCACAGCTCCCGCAGAGTCGAAAAAATGGGAGACACACCGTCTTCACGGAGATGTTCAGTACCTGGCCGAGGGAGTGGAGGGAATCGGTTATGCTGCGCGCTCAACGCTTGCAGTGAAGACTCCTTACAATCCTCAGAAAGATGCCGAGCTTTACGAGCCTCCTGCCGTCTTCTCTACCCGCCTGGAACTGAACGCAGGTTCATTCGCGATTTTCTTTCCCCATGACGGACATCAACCAGGGGTCATGGTCGACGCTGCATCACCCGTTCACAAGGTCGTGATTAAGTTTCTATTGTAACAACGACTTAGCTTTTGCTCACAGAATACGCTCGCTGCAGGGCGAGCATTTTCCAATGCCCCCCTCAAAATGATTTAGCTAACCAGGCTCGATCAGGCCATTCCAAGAAGCGGCAGGATTGCCGGAGTACCCCCGAGTAACGCATGGTGCTCCCTCGAGGGATTTGCCTTTTTAGGTTTGGAGACGAGCAAATAAATGGATGGGACGACAAAGAGCGTGAAGAGAGTTCCAATGATCATTCCCGAGACAAGGACGATACCGATGCTGTTGCGCGCACCGGCACCAGGTCCGCTGGCAAGAATCAGGGGCGTGTGACCAACCACGGTGGCCACCGTCGTCATCAGGACCGGGCGTAAACGAGTTCCAGCGGCTGTCAGAATGGCGTGCCACTTGTCGAGCCCCCCCTCCTGGAGTTTGTTCGCGAACTCGACGATCAGAATGCCGTTCTTAGCCACTAGGCCGACAAGGGTAATCAACCCCACTTGACTGTAGATATTGATGGTAGTGGTGCCCAAGAAGGTGAAGAGAAGGGCTCCGGAGAGGGCTAGTGGCACCGATCCGAAGAGGATAATAAAGGGGTCTCGGAAGCTCTCGAACTGAGCTGCAAGCACCAGGAAGATCAAGACGAACGAGAGCACCATCGTCATGACAAGGCTGTTGCCTTCCTGACGGAGTTGGCGGGACTCGCCTGCATAGTCGATTACGAAGCCGCGCGGCAGGATCTGATCGGCACGCTTCTCCAACACTTTGAGCGCCTGGTCGATGGTGATGCCGGGAGGAAGGATGGCGGAAATCTTAGCCGAGTTGAGTTGCTGAAATCGGTTGATCTGTCGCGGTACCGTGCTGCGCTTTAGTTCAGCGAAGGTGGCAAGCTGGATGAGCTGGCCGTCGGGTCCGCTGACATAGATCTTGCCCAAGGAGTCAGGGTCCAGGCGGTCTTCGCGCTTGAGTTCCGGGATCACCTTGTAGCTGCGCCCCTGGATGCTGAAGCGGTTTACATAGTTTCCTCCCAGCATCGTGGAGAGATCGGAACCGACCTGCTGAAGATCCAGACCGAGAGCAGAGACCTTGTTGCGGTCGAAGGCAATTTCGACCTGAGGCTGGTCGTACTTCAGGTCGCTGTCGGCAAAGATAAAGATGCCGCTGCCAAAGGCCGTCCTGACAAGGTCGTTGGCCGCATCCAGAAGCTGGCGGGGTTCCAGGGTGGAGGAAATGACGAACTCGACGGGGAAATTGCTACCTCCCGGAAGCGCCGGCGGGGTCGTGGCGATAATCCGAAGCCCGGGGATGCCAGCAGTTTTCTTGCCCAAGGAGGCTGCGATTTCTTCGCAACTTCGCTTCCTTTCGCTCCAGGGCTTTGTCCTAATGCCACCGAATCCTCCCGTGGGATTCATGATCTGGAAGGTGTGACCGGTCTCGGGCAATTTCAGGAACGTGTCTCGGACAAGCGAAGAGTAGAGGAGTGTCTGGTCGATCGTGGAAAAGGGGGATGCCTGGAAGATGGTGAAGACGATCCCCTGATCTTCCTTCGGGGAGAGTTCCTTCGGGGAGAGGAGGTAGAGGAGTGGCAGGATGAGGACCCAGAAGCCGGCTACGGTCAGCACCGCCCCGCGGTGGCGGAGCATGGAGGCGAGCAGTGTGACATAGCCATGCTGGAGCGAGGTGAAGCGTCGGTTCACCCATCCGGCGTAGCCACGCGTGTCATCCCCTCGCCGCAGAAGTCGCGAGGCCATCATCGGTGAGAGGGTTAGGGCTACGATGCCGGAGATGATGACCGCTCCCGCCAGCGTGAAGGCGAACTCACGGAACAGTGCTCCGGTCAGGCCTCCCTGGATGCCGATCGGTGTGTAGACCGCCGCTAGGGTGATCGTCATAGCGATGATCGGCCCGAAGAGTTCTCGTCCGCTCTGGAGAGCCGCATTGAGAGGAGAGAGGCCCTCGTGCAAGTGGCGTTCCACATTCTCGACCACAACAATGGCATCATCGACGACAAGTCCCACCGCCAGCACGACCGCCAGGAGAGTCAGTAGATTGATAGTGAATCCGAAGATGGCCATGATAAACGCCGCTCCGATCAGCGAGATTGGGATCGCCACAAGCGGGATGAGTACGGATCGTATGGAGCCCAAAAAAAGAAAAATAACCATGACAACGATCAGGAGGGTCTCGGAGAGTGTCTTGAAGACTTCGTGGATCGCCTCGCGAATGAAATCGGTCGAGTCGTAAGGAACATCGAGGGTCATTCCGGGAGGAAGTAGTTTGCGGAGTTCGGGAAGGTGATCCCGCACGCTCTTACAGACATCGAGCGTATTCGCTGTTGGTAGGCACCAGATACCGATGAACTTCGCGTTTTGCCCGTCGAAGCGGACGTCTGAATCATAATCCTCAGCCCCCATCTCGACATCGGCGATATCCTGAAGGCGCACGAGAACGCCGTTCTTTGACTTAACGACAAGCTGACGGAATTCCTCCGGCGAAGTCAGGTTGGTGTTAGCGATCAGGTTAATGGACGTCATAGTCCCCTTGGTTTTTCCGATGGCGGCGAGATAGTTGTTCGCTTGGAGCGCCTTGCGGACATCAGTAGCGGAGATGCCGAGGGCGGCAAGACGGTCAGCCTTGAGCCAGATACGCATTGCGATGACACGGGCACCCAGGATATCCGCGCGCTGCACCCCCGTGATGGCCGTGAGCTTGGGCTGAATGACGCGCGTCAGGAAATCAGTCACCTGATTCGGCTGAAGATCGTTCGCCGCAAACCCAATGTACATGGCTGCACGGAGCTCGTCCGCATTCTGTAACTCGATAATCGGCGTCTCCGACTCCGGCGGGAGATCATTGCGTACCTGAGCGAGCTTCGCCTGGATCTGTGTCAGGGCGGCATTCGGATCGTAATTCAGCTTTAGGTGAACCGTGATCGTGCTCATCCCCTGTGAGCTGGCACTCTCGATGTAGTCGATCCCCTCCGCGGCTGCGATGACCCGCTCCAGCGGGGTGGTGATGTAGCCGCGCACCAGGTCCGCGTTGGCCCCGATATAGTTGGTCGTAACCTTGATGACGGCGATATCGCTGCGGGGGTACTGCCGGACATTCAAGACATGGATCGACTGGAAGCCGGCCAGCAGAATGACTAGGTTGACCACAAGCGCCAGGACTGGGCGCTTGATGAAGAGATCTGTGATTTTCATCGGGAACGGCTCGGGGCTTCCGGGCCTAGCTGTCCGAGGGTTTGGGGGCCGGGTTGTTCCCCGGTTGGACGCTATTCTCGATCTTAACGGCGCCTGCTTGGTGCAGCTTGAAGATTCCCGAAGTGGCTATCTCGTCGTTCTCCTTGAGACCCTTGAGCACCTCCACCTGATCGCCGAGCGTCTTTCCCAGCATAACGGCCTGCTCCCTCACGCCAAGGTACTCCTTGCCCTGAGGATCCTTCATGGTCCCGATCACATAGACGGAATCACCATAGGGAGCGTATTGAATACAGGTTGCCGGAATCATGATGGCTCTTTCCTTGTTCGGAAGAAGCACTTGAATTCCAGAGAACATGCCTGAGCGAAGCAGATGTTCAGGATTCGGAATGGTTGCTTGAATCTGGATATTGCGGGTGGAGGTATCGACCATCGAGTTGATCGCGCTGACAACACCCTTGAAGACTTTGTCGGGAAGTCCGTCGGCCTGCAGGCGGATTTGCTGTCCGACATGCAACTTCGAGAGGTGTTGCTGGGGAAGGGCGAAGTTCACATAGATCGGGTCAAGGGACTCGAGTTGCACGATGGGATCACCGCTTTTCAGGTACTGACCGGCATTGATCTGACGGATTCCAATAAAGCCGTCGAAAGGGGCCCGAATGGTCTTCCTGTCGATTATTGCCTGTATCTCGTCAACCGAGGCACGGGCCGCGTCATACTGGCTTATGGTCTCATCGTAGGCGTATTGGGCTATGACGCGCTTTGCGATCAGGTCCTTGGACCGTTCCAAATTCTGCCGAGCCAGATCGAGTTTAGCGGTTGCTGTGCGGAGCTGGGCCTCTTCTTGCCGGGTATCGAGCTGTACCAGCAACTGACCGTTGGTCGCATAGGAACCCGACTCGAACTGGATGGACGTTACGATCCCCGGCAGATCGGCGCTGAGCATTACTCCTTGAAGGGACGCGAGAGAGCCAACGGTTTCGAGAACAGGGGATACAGTTTCCTCTTTCACCTTCAACGAGGTAATGGCGTCGGGCGGCATCTTGAAGGCTTTTCCCATCGCTATGGCCTTGGTGATCTGCATGGCCTTCCACCCCGCGATGCCGACTATGAAAAGGATCATTCCCAGAATTGCCAAAAAAACGATCAGCTTTGGCCGCTTTGGCGGAGTCGACTCCTCGTGCATGGCAAGGGTGCCGGGCACGATTGCCGGAATTGGCAAATCGGTATTATTGGGGAGAGAGGGAGAATCGTCGCTCATGGAATAAAAGAGATACGTAGCAAGCAGACAAATGCTTAATGCCGTTAACAAAAAAAGGCTATTCTTCTTTTTTAACTCCCATGAATGGGCTGATGCGCGAAGGGTTCAGTTTTCGACAGATGGGAGATCAGGGAGCCAGCGCATGGTCTCAAGATCTCTCGGGATAAATTTACTGCTAAGCGAAGGAGTCAAGTTCTCCTTTCGACTTAAGGCCTAACTCATCTGCCATCAATTGGGTTTTTATAAAGTGTTCTGGGCGCTTCCGAGACCAGCTGATCAGCACCACTGGTCACACCGCTTAGGGAGCGCTTTGGGGCGACGCACCTCTTCTTTTAATCGTTTTACTAGTCTTAACCTTTGCCTTTGGCGAAGTGGTTTTTTTCTTACGTGTGGCACGCGATGCCTGGTGTATGGCGGGATGTTGAAGTGCTGTACCATCTGCAGGCCCTGACCACATCCTAAATCCACCTTCAAAGGCATTCGCATTATTACCGGCGATGCAGGCGGGCGGGAGTTCTTTCAGAAGCTTTGCGTTGCCACCACCTAGAACGACATAGTCGGGAAGGAGAGCGGCTGTGAGCAATTCAACGGCTTGGAAGACATGTTTCTTCCATTTCCCTTTTCCGTATTCCTCCAGTCCATGGTTGCCAACATAATCTTCGAAAGTCTTCTTCTTGAAGGGAAGGTGACCCAGTTCCATCGGCAGTACGGCGCTATCATTTACCACGGCGCTGCCCAGCCCAGTTCCCAGACCGAGAAAAAGCATTGTCCCCCCCTTATAGCTGCCGAGGGCCTGCATGGCGGCATCATTGATCATCTTGACCGGGCACCCAAAGGCCTTCTCGTAATTAAAGTCGACCCAGCCTCCGCCTAAATTGAAGGGCTCGGCAACCGGTTGGTTATCGTGGACAGGGGCAGGGAAGCCAATCGATACAACGTCGAAGTTCCATCCCTTCGCGAGCATCATGACGTCTTTAACCATCTGAAGCGGTGTGAAGCCAGATCCCGATGGCATCTTGCGCGACTCTTTCTCGCCGCTCAGAAGAATTTTTACGTGCGTGCCGCCGATGTCGATAGTAAGAACATTCATTTAAGTGGAGGGATTGTTAATCGAAGTCGAAACTTTGGATCCAAATGGGATACAAAATAGGGATTCTTAAGTTGTAGGTGTCTCTTTTCCCCGCAGTCCAGTCAAGGGATCAGTTGTTAAAGAACTCTAGGATCTTACCGAGGGCACGGTCCCGGATTGGGTCACGTTCTGTCAGGATCTCGTGTTTGGAATCCGAAAAAGTCATCAGCCGGGCCCGTGGGATTTGTGTACTGGCCCTCTCTTGATCGGGATTCATTACGAGCTGATCCTTGCCGGCTTGCAGGATAAGGATTCTACTGTCGATTTTGGAAAGATGTTTTCTGATGATCGGTGTGCGGTTCATCGCCTGATCAACCCAGTCGTTGGAAGGACCTCCCAAAACGGCCTCGGGATGAATCTGCCAGACATGTTGGATGGCCTCCCAACGCTCCTTACTGGAGGTAATCTTGTTTCCCTCAAAAGGTTCCTTGGGATCGTGATCATGCATCCCGATTGAGTAGTGGTCTCCCAGCCCCATGATGCAGAAAAGTTTCACCACCAGATGAGCCAGTAATTCGGGATAGGGGGCAGTGTTGATCCTGAGCATCGGGGCGCTCAGGACCACGGCCTGAAACGGCGATGAATAGCGTTCCAGATAATCAAGGGCTACCCCTCCTCCCATAGAGTGGGCAAGCAGGTAGAGTTTCTCATGGTTCCCCGGCAAGATCACCTGTTGGACGAGAGCATTGAGATCCGCTGCGTAAAGGTCAAAGTTATCGATTTGAGCGATCTGGGAGTTGGTGCGAACTAGGTGGGGTGAGAGTCCCTGCCCCCGATGATCATAGGAAATCACGCTATAGCCGTGATGGTAGAGGTCGTAAAAGAGTTCCCCATACTTCAGCAAGGACTCCGTGCTCCCGTTCACCACCACGATCAATCCTTTTGCGCCGGGATGAAGAAAGCGGATGCCTTGGAGTTTTGTGAGTCGATCCGCACTTCGGAATGTGAATCTCTCTCCCGAACTCAGGAATGGAAGAACTTTCCTTGCATGGCTTGATGCATACTCTTGCTCCGGAATGGCCGATACATGGTCGGCGAAGGTAATGCCGATCGCCAGAATCAGAAAAAAACTCCATCGCATGCACGGAGTCTAACCATGAGTCAGGCGCCTCGTCGTTGACAATTTCAACCCCCATCCTAGGCTCACGTTGATCAGTCAATGGATTCCTTAATCACCGAACCGCGCATCGAGGCGGATTTCCTTTCCTCCGCACCAGGATATTGGCCTGATGTCCAGCCTGCGCAGTGGAATGACTGGAAATGGCAACTCAAGAACAGAGTCACCACGCTGGAGGGGTTGGAGAAGCATCTTAAACTGACTCCCGAGGAACGTGCTGGAGTCATCCTTTCAGGAAACAAGCTCGCCCTTGCAATCACGCCTCATTATTTCAACCTGATCGAGCGGAGGAATCCAGATTGCCCAATCCGTCGACAGATCATTCCTCATGTGGGAGAGGGAACTGTCTCACCCGCTGAGATGGCGGATCCCTGCGGCGAGGACAGTCACATGCCTGTGCCCGGATTGGTCCACCGTTATCCTGATCGCGTGCTATTTCTCATCACCGACCGCTGCGCCGCCTACTGTCGCTACTGCACGCGATCGCGCGTTGTCAGCGGTGCTGGAGAACAGGAACTGCACACTGACTTCGATGAGGCGATCACCTATTTGCAGACACACACGGAGATCCGAGACGTGTTGCTCTCGGGTGGGGATCCATTGCTTTTCTCTGATGATAAACTGGATGCACTTCTGACAAGACTCCGGTCGATTCCTCATCTGGAGTTCATACGCATCGGGACACGGGTGCCAATCTTCCTGCCTCAGCGCATCACCCCAGAACTCTGCCGGATACTTCAGAAGCATCATCCTCTCTGGATGAGTATCCATACGAATCATCCCCGCGAACTCACCACCGAGGTGAGGGATGCCCTGGCGATGCTTGCCAACCACGGAGTCCCCCTGGGAAACCAGAGCGTCTTGCTGGCTGGAGTGAATGATTCACTCCCGGTGATGAAGTCACTGATTCACAAACTCCTCCGCTGCCGAGTCCGCCCCTACTATCTCTATCAGTGCGATCTTATTCAGGGATCCTCCCATCTCAGGGCTCCGGTCCACAAGGGCATCGAGATCATCGAGGGGTTGCGCGGGCATACCACCGGATATGCGGTTCCGCAGTTCGTTATCGATGCCCCGGGTGGTGGAGGCAAAGTGCCGATCAATCCAGGCTATGTCTTCTTCCATGACAGGGAGAAGGTTGTCTTTCGGAACTTCGAGGGGAAGGTATTCGAATACCCCGAAGTCCAGGAGTCGGAGTCGGAGCAGGATCAGGAGGAAGGTGTCATTCGAACCGCTCGTCACGAGGAAGCCTACATTTCCTGATTTTTTATGGGGGGAATCATCGTTCGTCCACGGGCACGCATCCTGCACGGTCATGACTGGGTCTATGGCACCGAGGTGCTGAAGACCTTCGGAAACCCCGAGGATGGCGATGTTGTCTCGGTAAAGGATGGCCGTGATCGGATGCTCGGCAGTGCCGTCTACAACTCCAAGTCGCAGATCGTCGCCCGCCGATTCTCCCGCCGAAGACAGGATTTGGATGCAGAGTTCTTTCAGCGTCGTATCCAGCGAGCGCAGGAATACCGTGATAATCTTAGTATCGATCCTCTCGTGCGGCGCGTTCTCTGGAGCGAGAGTGATGGATTGCCCGGAGTGATCGTCGACCGCTTCGGTCCGGTGGCGACCTTGCAGACCCTCACGATGGCCATGGATCTACGCCGCGACCTGATTGCATCCGCGGTCAAGCAAGCGCTTGGCGTTGAGAGCGTGGTGGAGCGCAACGACTCCTCATCGCGCAAGCTGGAAGGACTCGAGGTCAGGACAGGGATGCTTCTGGGAGCTGAACCTAGCCCCTTCGAGATCACGGTCGCGGGAATGAAATTCCAACTTGACCCGATCAATGGGCAGAAGACCGGTTTCTATCTCGACCAGAGCATCAGCTATCGACAGGTGGCTGCTTGGGCAAAGGGCCGCAGAGTGCTCGACTGCTTCTCGAATCAGGGGGCTTTTGCCATCGCCTGCGCCCAGGCGGGGGCCACAGAAGTCACCGCCGTGGAATCCGGAAAAGAAAATCTGCCCCGGATCGAGGCGAACGCACAGCTCAATGAGGTTGCCGTTAAGGTCGTCGGGGCGGATGTTTTTGAGTTTCTCTCCACAGCTGCCAGACGCGAGGAAGAGTACGATCTGATCATCCTCGATCCCCCTCCCTTCACCCGTACGCGCAAGGGAATCGCCGATGCCTTGCGCGGTTACCGCGAGCTTCATCTGAAGGCCGCCCAGTTGCTCTCCAAGGATGGCCTGCTTGCTACCTTCTCCTGCTCTCATCATGTCTCAGCCGAAGAGTTCGGGGGTAGCGTGTCCGAGGCTTTCGGCGATGCTCGCAGGACGGCACGTCAGTTACAGACCTTTGGGCAGAGTCCCGACCATCCGATCCTTGTCGGCTTCTCTGAGAGTGAATACTTGAAGGGGTTCCTCTACGGAATGACCGCCTCGTTTTAGGGAAACAGAGGGTTTCCCGCAGAGGCGCGGAGGCGTGGAGATAATGATATTTCCAATCCTCCTTGTCTTGTGAAGTAGGAGGGCTAGTTGTAAGGGAGAACAACGATAAGTCTCCATGAAATTCACAACTGACAACCTGCCACCTCAGTTTGATGCGATACTCGATCATGATGAGCAGGTGCTTTGGGTGGGGAATCCCACCGTGATACCATTCCTCATGTCTGGCTTACCCTTTCTACTGCTTGGGCTGATATGGGGTGCGTTCGACTACTTCTGTTTTATCAAGCACATCGGAACTGCTAAGGGACCGGCATTGGGTTTCATGGTTCCATTCTTTGCTCTCCATCTCCTGCCTCTCTGGCTTGGGGTGGGCAACATGCTCCGGCTCTGTCTGGTGTTCGGGAACACCTGCTACGCGTTTACCAATAAGCGCATTTTACTCAGGACGGGGTTCTGGGGGATTGATTTCAAGAGCATCGACTTTGACCGTCTTCAAGAGATCGAAGTGACCGTCAATCCCATCGAGAACATGCTTGGTGTGGGAAGTCTCAAGATGTTCAGCGGAGGGATGACGGCGAAAGGGGCTCCGACCTTCAACTTTTTCATTGGGATCGAAAAGCCGTACGAAGTCTACAAGCAACTCAAGACCGTTACCGTCGATGTGAAGACCGACTGGAACTACCCTAATGCACTGCGTCCCGAGCAGAACAAGGGGTATAAGACGGGATACACGCCCGATGCAGAGCAAGCGCCGAAATAGTGATTTTCCATTGATCCCTTTCCTGGCTTCTTGATGTAACGGCTGCGAAGCATCGGCCTGGCAAGCATTCCATATTCAAAAAACCTCTGCGTCTCTGCGCCTCTGCGCGAGATATTTCAGTCTTGGTTCGGCGCGATCGCTGCCATGACGGCGTCGGGATCGGAGAAGTCCTCGAAGAGGAAGTCGGGATGGTGCGTGGCGAGCTCTTCTCGGGAATATTTTCCCGTGGAGACGGCGACGGTGATGGCCCCGAAAGCTTTCCCGCACTCGATATCGCGGGGTGTGTCACCGATCACATAGATCTGATCGGGGGTGAATTCCTCTCCATGATCCTCCAGGGCACGGGCCATCGCCACGGGGCCGAGTTCATTGCGGATATGGTGGTCATCGGCATAAGCGCCGAAAGCGAAATAGTTCCAGACTCCGTAATGGGAGAGCTTCACCTCGGCCCCCCTCGCAAGATTGCCTGTCAGTAGGGCAAGCCTGCAGTCGGGCCTCTCTTTGAGGCGTTCCAGTAATGGAATAATGCCGGGCAGAAGTTTTCCTTGATGGAGGTGAATCCGATCGGCCAGTTTTCCCAGATAGGCGTCGAGCAGAGCCATGATGTTCTCTTGAGAGGCTTCCATGCCTGCCTCAAGCAAGACTTCGCGGGCAATACCTGTATCCGTATTGCCTGCAAAATTAATGCCCTCCAAGGCGGAGGCGCCACCGCAGACCTCGATGACGGCATCGCGGAAGGAATTCTCTCCTGCGCCGCCCGAAGTGATTAGGGTCCCGTCAATGTCAAAGAGGTAGAGACGTTGACTAGCGATGAGAGCTGGAGACTGATCGGAATCAGCCGGCATGATTCTCTTCCTTGCCTTCGGATGTAACCGCCTCGTCAGCGTCGCACTTCTCATCCTCATCTTCTTCGGAATCAACATCTTCGATGTACTCCTCCTCAATTTTGGCAAATTTTCGCTTCCGTTTGGCAGCGGGGAGAGGACTCATGGTCATGCCGACAGCACGTCCTACGAGTTTTGGAGGCATATCCACCAGGGCCATGGTCTCAAGGTCCTTCTGGATTTTGAACATCATCGCCATCCCGAGATCCTTGTGGGCGTTCTCACGGCCGCGGAACTGCAGGACTATCTTGAGCTTGTTTCCCTTCTCGATGAACTCCTCGGCATGACGGAGCTTGGTCTCGTAATCATGAGCTCCGATCTTCACTCGGAACTTGATCTCCTTAACCTTGGTGGCGCTGTGCTTGCTCTCCTTCTCCTTCTTAGTCAGCTCGTACTTGAACTTCCCGAAATCGGCGATCCGGCAGACTGGAGGATTGGCGGTTGGTGCCACCTCGATCAGATCGAGTCCATAGGACTTGGCTCGGCGTATGGCCTCGTCGGTATTGAGGATGCCAAGTTGCTGACCGGTTGAGCCGATGATGACGCGCACTTCACGGGAGCGAATGCGGTCGTTGATACGAATGAATGCTGGATTAATGGGACTTTAATGCACCACCGACTTGCGGAGGCACGGGGTTGTGACGACACATAGGTGCCGGCTGGTGACTGACTGCTGGGACAAGGAAACCAAAGGCGTCAAGAGGATCAGGCAACAGTACGATCAGCCCGCTCATACGGTGAGCGTGCGATCGCGGATTTCGGTTTCGAGTCGTTGGATGAATACATCTGCTGCTAGGACACCTTCGTCGCCGTGTTGACGGCTACGAATAGAGAGTTGGCCTGCGGCCTCTTCTTTTAGTCCGATAACGATCATGTAGGGAACCTTATCAAGCTGGGCAAGGCGAATTTTGGAACCGAGCTTTTCAGGTGAGAGATCGGCAGTCGCTCGGATACCCTTGGACTTCATCTCCGCGACCATCTTCCCAGCGTATTCGGAAACTTTTTCAGAGACGGGCAGGATGCGGGCCTGCTCGGGAGCTAGCCAGACAGGGAAGTCTCCGGCGAAGTGCTCGATCAGCACTCCCGTGAACCGTTCAAGCGATCCGAAGGGAGCTCGGTGGATCATTACGGGGACATGGGGTTTGCCATCCGCACCGATATAGGAGAGGTCGAAGCGGACAGGTAGGACATAATCCACCTGGACGGTGCCGAGCTGCCACTCACGTCCAAGAACATCCTTGACGACGAAGTCGATCTTGGGTCCGTAGAAAGCAGCTTCACCAGGCTCCTCGGAGAAGGGTACGCCGAGGGTGGCGGCCGCATCGCGACAGGCCTGTTCGGCGATATCCCACTGAGCTGGATTGCCGGTGAACTTGTTGCTGTCAGGATCGCGGAGTCCCACGCGCACTCGGTAGTCAGACATACCGAGCGTGGTGAGTACTTTCTTCACGAGTTCGAGACATCCCTGCACCTCAGCGGCCACCTGTTCCTCGGTGCAGAAGAGATGCGCGTCATCCTGAGTGAACCCACGAACTCGGGTCATGCCGTTTAGCTCTCCCGACTGCTCCCAGCGGTAAACGGTTCCGAACTCCGCCAGACGCACCGGCAGATCACGGTAGCTATGAGGCTGGGAGGCAAAGATCTTGATGTGATGAGGGCAGTTCATCGGCTTCAGCATAAAGCCGTCCAACAATCGGGTGGGATCCATCACGCGTTCAGGCGAGACGATCTCCTTGCCTGCCCGCTCGTTGAGCGAGTTGGCGAAGGATTCGGAGACTGCTTCCAGGCGAGCGGTCATCTCCGCGCATCCGCATCCTTCCGAGGTGATCCGCGCAAGTTGATCCGGTTCGGGAATCGCTGGGAACTGGGACTCCTTGTAGTAAGGGAAATGGCCCGAGGTTTTGTAGAGACCGATCTTGCCAATGTGCGGCGTGAAGACCTGGGAGTAGCCCTGCTTGGCGAGTTCCCCGCTGATGAAATTCTGTAGTTCTTGGCGGATGATCGCTCCCTTCGGGGTCCAGAGAATCAGGCCTTGGCCAACTGCATCGTCGATGTGAAAGAGCCCCTGTTCCTTGCCGATCTTGCGGTGATCACGCTTCTTCGCCTCTTCCAGCATGGCAAACCAGTTCTCCATCTCCTCGATGGAGGGGAAGGCTGTGCCATAGATGCGCTGGAGCTGGGGGTTCCTCTCGTCGCCTTGATAGAAGGCGCTTGCCACATGGGTAAGACGGAAGGCTCCCACCTTCGAGGTGTCGGCGACATGGGGCCCGGCACAGAGATCGGTGAAGGCTCCGTTGCGGTAGAGGGTGATCTCTTCTCCGGCGGGAATCCGGGTGATGATATCGAGCTTGAATTTGCTCGCCTCCGGACGCGGTGTTAGGCCGGCGAGTTCACCACGCTCACCCATGGCAAGGGCCTCATCCCGGCTAATGATTTCGCGCTGAAAAGGCTGTGCCTCTGCAATAATGGCGGCCATTTCTTTTTCGATCGCAGCAAAATTCTCGGGACTGATCCGATGGGGGAGGTCGACGTCGTAGTAAAAACCATTCTCGACCGGAGGTCCTGCTGCAAACTGAGCCTCTGGCCAGATGCGCAGGATCGCATTGGCCAGAATATGGGCACAGGAGTGACGGATCGTTTCGAGTTCGGTCATGAAAATAGGAGATGGCAGCTAGGAGATCGGCAATGGGGCAGAAACGATGGAAATCAGCGACTCGGGGAGAAGTGAGGGGATGCCTTTCTCAACCGGATAAGCGGCCGCACCATCTTCACGGACAAGGAAGCCGTCTGCATTATGGGACTCGAGTGAGCGAAACTCCTCTGGTGTGGCCAGATGCAGCCGCTGGCCCGTGATAGGGCAACGAAGCAGTGAGGCCAGCTCAGTCAACACGTCTGCCATCGTTTAGTATTTCGCAACGGAAGGGTCGATTCTGTCAGCCCAGGCCAGAATACCTCCCTGCACATTGAAGAGCTTTGAGAAGCCGGCTCCCTGAAGTTCACGCAGGGCATTCGCCGAGCGGACACCCGACTTGCACTGGAGATAGATCGTGTCGGCACTATCGAGCTCGCTCATGCGCGAGTGGAGGTCCCCAAGCGGGATCAGCTTGGCTCCTGGGATACGGGCGATGTCCCACTCAAACTGCTCGCGTACGTCGATTAAGGCCACCTTCTCGCCACTCTGGAGCTTTGCCTGAAGCCCCTCGACCGTGATCTCGGGAACGGGAGCCTCGGCTTCCTCAGCTGCTGCGGCTTGAGGGATGCCGCAGAAGGTGTCGTAGTCGATGAGCTCCGTGATGGTCGGATGCTCACCGCAGACCGGGCACTTGGGATCCTTGCGGATCTTGAATTCACGGAACTTCATCTTCAGCGCATCGAAGTGGACAAGGCGTCCGATCAGAGGATCGCCGATGCCGACGATCAGCTTGATTGCTTCGATCGCCTGCATTACGCCGATGATACCGGGCAGTACGCCCAGGACACCCCCCTCGGCACAGCTCGGGACCATGCCTGGTGGGGGTGGTTCAGGATAGAGGCAGCGGTAGCAGGGACCTCCGAGATGGGGGGCGAAGACAGTGCACTGACCATCGAACCGGAAGATGGATCCGTAGATGTTCGGCTTCTTCTGGAAGACGCAGATGTCGTTGGAGAGGTAACGCGTCGGAAAATTATCCGTTCCATCGATCACGATGTCGTAGGGCGCGACGATCTGCGCGGCATTCTCGGAGGTGAAGAAGCAGTCGTGCAGGTCAACCTGCACGTTCGGGTTGATCTCCTTGATGGTGTCACGGGCGCTATTGATCTTCTTGCGACCGACATCGCGGGTGCCGTGCAGGATCTGACGCTGGAGGTTGGAGAAATCGACCGTGTCAAAATCAACTAGGCCAATCCGTCCGATGCCAGCTGCCGCAAGATAGAGAGCAATTGGAGATCCGAGTCCGCCCGTACCGATACAGAGAACGCTAGCCGCCTTGATTCGTTTCT
>CANKWU010000027.1 GCA_947487385.1 Spartobacteria bacterium | reverse complement strand
AGCATCGCGGTCAGGAAAGCGCAGGCATTGCCTCGAGTAACGGCGATGGAAAAGCCTTTTGCCTCCATAAAGGCATGGGGCTTGTCGCACAGGTCTTTACTCCGGAGAGCCTCGAGTCGCTCACTGGCACGCGTGCAATCGGCCATGTGCGTTACTCCACCACCGGATCGAGCACGCTCCTGAACTCACAACCTCTGGGCGTCGACACGGCGCGGGGGCAAATCGCGGTGGCGCATAACGGCAACCTCGTCAATGCGGCTGCTCTTCGCGATGAGCTCGAAAACCGAGGCTCTATTTTCCAGACGACGGTCGACAGTGAGATTGTCCTTCATCTTCTTGCTCAGCCGGATCAAACGATGGGAGGACCGATTGGGTCACTACGTCGCCTGGAAGGTGCCTTTTCCATTGTCGTCATGGGTGAGAATGAGATTATTGGTGTCCGCGATCCCAATGGATTACGCCCCCTTTCCCTTGGAAAGCTTGGGGAAGCCTGGGTTCTCTCCTCAGAGAGCTGCGCCTTCGACCTGATCGGCGCAACATTCATCCGCGATGTCGAACCGGGAGAGGTCGTGGTGATCAATGATCAGGGTATCCGCTCAGAGTTCCCATTCGTTCCCGCTCGGGAATCTTTCTGCATCTTCGAGTATGTCTACTTCGCCCGCCCAGACAGTCGCCTGCGCGGGGTGACGGTGAGCAAGGCCCGTGTCAACATGGGCCGCGAACTGGCACGCCTCCACCCCGTCGAGGCTGACGTTGTCGTTCCGGTGCCGGATTCGGGAATCTATGCGGCGCTTGGGTTCGCCGAGGAGCTGGGGATTCCCTACGACCCAGCCTTCGTCCGCAACCACTACATCGGCCGAACCTTCATTCAACCGACTCAGCTCATCAGGGATTTCAACGTCCGTGTGAAACTCAACCTCATCGGGGATGCCGTGAGAGGGAAGCGGGTGGTCGTCGTCGATGATTCGGTCGTTCGTGGGACCACGGCGAAAGCCCGCGTGGTGAATCTCCGCGAGGCAGGCGCCAAAGAGGTCCACCTACGCATCAGCTGTCCCCCCCACCGCCATGCCTGTTACTACGGCATCGACTTTCCTGATCCGGAGAAGCTCATCGCCAACCAGCATACCCATCAGGAAATCTGTGATTACCTAGGAGCCGATAGTATCGGCTACCTGGATGTTGACGGCATGGTCCGGGCAACAGGCTTGGAGAAAAATACCTTCTGTATGGCCTGCTTCACTGCGGAATACCCCGTGCCCTTTGACGCTGCCTTCGACAAGCTAGTCATGGAACGACGCAAGGGCAGCGCCCAACTCCTGGCTGACCAAAGCGCCCAGCCTGCTCTCATAACGGCTAGGCCCTAATTTGTAGAAACATTCCAATACCTTCGTCATGATCACTAAGAAAAAAGCATCCAAAGCGCTCGAAGCGCCCAAGAACAAGACCTCTAGATCTTCAGCAAAACCAAAGTCCTTGAAACCCTCAAAGAGTTCCTACGCAAGCGCCGGGGTCGATGTGGCTCTCGGCAACCGGGTGAAGTCAGGCATCGGCGCCCTTGTCCGCCCCACGCACGGAGTCGAGGTGCTCGGGGGTATCGGAGGCTTTGGCGGACTTTTCCGTCCCAACTTCAAAAAGCGCGGCATCATGGATCCCGTCCTGGTCGCAAGCGTCGATGGTGTCGGAACGAAACTCAAAATCGCGTTTGCCACAGACAAGCACGACACGATCGGGGCTGATCTGGTGAACCACTGCGTCAACGACATCGCCGTAACGGGCGCCCGCCCCCTGTTCTTCCTCGATTACATTGCGGCTGCGAAGCTCGACCCCCGGGTTCTCAAGGAAATCATCACCGGGCTCTCCCGCGCCTGCAAAGAAGCGGGATGCGCCCTGATCGGCGGTGAGACAGCGCAGATGCCGGGACTCTACGGCGAGGGAGAATATGATCTCGCCGGATCAATCACCGGCATCGTCGACCGCAAGGATCTCCTTGATGGCAGCAGGGTGAAAGTCGGCGACGCCCTCATCGGACTCCCCTCCAACGGCCTCCACACCAACGGATATTCTCTGGCCCGCAAGGTCCTCCTGGACCTGCTCGGGCTGAAACTCAGCGACCGACCCGCCGGACTCGGCACGACCGTCGGCGCCGAACTTCTCAAAGTCCATCGAAGCTACCTTCCGGCTTTCGAGAAGATTCACGCGATGAAGGGCAAGCCGCTCCATGCCGCGGCTCATATCACCGGAGGCGGACTGATCGATAACCTCCCCCGTATCCTTCCCAAAGGATGCGATGCCGTGATCGATCCACATTCCTGGAAAGTGCCGGCCATCTTCGGGATCATCGGACGTGGTGGAAATGTCGACCCGCTCGAGATGTATCAGGTCTTTAACATGGGTATCGGCATGGTGCTGGTCGTTCCCGGCAAAGAGGGCTCCTCCATTGCTAAGAGGCTTGGGGGGGAAATCATCGGCCAGATCACCAAGGGAAGCGGCATCGTCCGTTTTGTTCCCGAACCAGTGAAATAAGAAGTCCCGGCATGAGCGAGGAAATCCAAAACCAGCCTAGCCGCCGGAAGGCTCTTGGCGTGGGATTGGGAGCAGGCCTCCTCGGCGCTGTCGCGTTGGCCGTGCGATACGGCTGGCGAAATACACTGCGCAGCATCATACCGGATGCCATCTCGCCGGCAGTCTTCGCCACCCGTGTAGCTGAGACCTCGGCCGGTGAGATCGTCTACCATACCGCCGATAGCCAGTTTCCGGGGCAGCCCCTACTCTTTCTTCATGGAGTCTTCCCCGGGGCGTCTTCTTTCGAGTGGTCGAAGATCTACCCCCGCTTCGCCGAGAAGTGGAGAGTCCTCGTCCCCGATATGATCGGGTTCGGAGAATCGCAGCGCCCTTCTCCTTCGCCGACGGCGGAGGAACAGGTCCGCTCGATCGCAGAATTTCTGGACGCCACCGTCCCGGGTCAGGCATCCGTGATCATCGCCTCGGGATTGAGCGCGAATATCGCTCTGCTTTTTGCGACGCGGCATCCGGAGAAAACCGTGAAACTCATTCTCTGGATGCCAGATGTGGCCTTGGGAAAGGCCAATCCCTCGCGGGGGTGGCACCGCCTCAGTTGGTTCCCAAGAATGGCGCGGCTTGTCTACCGCTACCAACTCTCCACCGATTCGTTCCTGAGACCCTGGTTGCTAAGCTCGGGCTTCGTCGCGGAGGGTCCCGGATTCGAGGAGTCTGTCAGCGTCATCACCTCGACCGCCCAACAATATGGCGCGGAACATGCCTTCCTGGCCCAATCGTCGAAAGCCTATTGGCGGAGCCTTCGCACGGGACTCCGCAACCTAGCCTCTCCTGTCTCGGTGCTGCTGGCCAATAGGTCGGACAAGGATTCCTCTGCGGCAATTAATGACCTGCGCCCACTCGTGACGCGGTTTTCTATCACCGAGGTGACCGCTCTCGGCGCTCTGGCGCCGCTTGCCGAACCCGAGAGTGTGGCGGTCGCCCTTGAGAGGGAGCTGGAAACACAAACTCAGTCCGAAACGTTGGGTGGCATCATAAATTGATTGCACCATCGTGAGGCGAAACCTCACCATTCCCAATTCAGTGAACGTTTCCGATCTTAGAGAAATCCTCCAGTATGTACCCCGCTTCCGGGAGAGGATTTTTGTGATCGCGGTCGACGGGGCCGTGGTGGCTTCAGACAACTTCCCGAACATCCTTCTGGACCTTGCCGTGCTTCGCTCGCTGAGCGTCCGAGTTGTCCTAGTCCATGGTGCGAGCCATCAGATTGAGGAGCTTGCAAAGAAACGTGGCATCCCGGTGACCAATGCCGATGGCACCGGCATCACCAACGACTCCACATTGGAGATTGCGATCGATGCGGCCATCAGGCTGACCAATGGGATCATGGAGGGGCTTTCGGCTGTCGACCTGCGGGCCGCCTATGCCAACGCCATTATTGCTCATCCGGCCGGCATCCTTGGGGGTACTGACCAACTCTTCACTGGACGGGTGGAGAGGATCGATAATCATGCCCTTGAACTTCTCCTTAAGGAGGGGATCATTCCGGTCATCCCTCCTCTGGGCTTTGACGGAGAGGGCAGGACCTACCGGGTCAACTCCGACGGCATTGCACTGGAGGTGGCGGAAGCGCTCCATGCTGCCAAGATTATTTTCCTCGGGGCGGATGAGGTGGTGGGAGGAACCAATCCCTTGCCGCGGCAGCTTTCCATCGACGAGTCGGAGGAAATGATCAAGAAACTCAAGGCGACGAACGGCCCCTCGGGACTCATTTCCAAAATCGAATGCGCCTCCCGCGCCTGCCGTGGCGGCGTCCCCCGCGCGCACCTGCTCGACGGTGGGATCAACGAGGCGTTACTGACCGAGATCTTCAGCCACGAGGGCTCGGGAACAATGATCTACTCCAATGAGTACCAGCAGATCCGGCGCATCTTTAAAAAGGATGTCCGGGCCGTCATATCGCTCATCCGGCAGTCGGTCGAGGATGAGGAGATCGCACGGAGAACCCGGGCCGATATTCTCTCGAGGATCGAGGATTATTGGATTCTGGAAATCGACCGGACACCGATCGCCTGTGTGGCACTCCATGTCGACAAGGAGCACTCCCTTGCGGAGATGGCCTGTCTTTATGTGAGCAAGTCCCATGAAAACAAAGGCTACGGCAGGAAGTTAATGGCCTTTGCCGAGAATTTGGCCAAGGAAAAGGGAATTGATCGGATCTATGCCCTCTCTACCCGCGCCGTAAACTACCTTCAGCAGAAGGGTGGATACATCGAGTCCGCCCCTTCCGTAATGCCTGAGGAAAGACGTCTCCGGTATGAAGGGAGCGGCAGAAACTCCAAGATTCTGCTGAAGCAGCTTCGCCCAAAAGGCGCCTGATTGCAGGTGCTCTGACTGGTGATCCCCGCGCCTCTTACCAACAAGGTCTTGGCAGTTGCTTGCTGCGGAATGCCTCGGGTTCCTGCCTCGATCCTTATTGATGCAGTTGTTATCCTGATCTACTTCGGGGTGATCATTGGCATCGGTCTTCGGGCGGGTCGTGGAAATTCCACGCTCAAGGAGTTTGCGCTCGGAGGTCGCTCGATTCCGTGGTGGGCGGTTCTTGCCTCGATAGTGGCCGCTGAAACCAGTGCCGCCACCTTCCTTGGTACTCCAGCCGAAGGGTACAAAACACACGCTTTTTTCTACGGCCAGTTGGCAATCGGCACCGTCATCGCCCGTGTGGTGATCGCCTTCACCTTTATCGGGCCTTATTACAAATATGGTGTTGAGAGCATCTATGAGTTCCTGATGGTTCGCTTCGGCCCCTGGACAAAGAATATGGCAAGTGGAATCTTCCTCTTCACCCGCGTGCTTGGAATCGGGGTGCGTCTCTACCTGGGAGGTGTGATTCTGGTTGTGCTTCAGCGCCATCTCTTCCCCGATCTCCCGGTGACGCTTGCGACCTACTTCTGGGGAATCCTCTTCGTGACGCTGGTCACCACCGCTTACACGATGGCGGGTGGGATCAAGGCTGTGATCTGGACCGACTTGATTCAGGCAACCTTGATGCTGAGCTCGGTCGCTTTTGTCCTCTGGTTTCTGCTGCACCAACTCGGAGGTGTTAAAGCAACGGGGCATCTGCTCGGCGGGTGGGATCATCTTCGCTGGATCCAACTGGGTTGGGATAGTTCCCTGCCCTTCGGGAAGGCCTTCGCCCGGATGCTCGAGGAGCCCTACACGATTTTTGCTGCCGTTATCGGCTCCACCTTTTTCACGATGGCCACGCACGGCACCGATCAGGATATGGTCCAACGCCTTCTGACCGCGCCCGATATCGGACGCTCTCGCCTTTCACTGATTGTGAGTGGTTTGGCGGATATCCCCATCGCTCTCGCCTTTCTAGGAGTCGGTATCTTGCTGGCACTCTACTATGCAGGCCCCGGAGGAGGGGCTCCCCATATCCCAGATAATGAGATTTTTGCGGATTTCATCGTGGGGAATCTGCCAGCCGGTCTCCGGGGTCTCATCATTGCTGGAGTCTTTGCCACCATGATGGGATCCACCTCGGCGGCACTCAACGCTCTCGCCACCAGCTTCACCGCCGATTTCTATCTCCCCTACATCAATCCCAAGGCCAACGACCAAACCTCCGTGCATGCCGCGCGGATCGCCACCCTGGTCTTCGGGTTACTGATGGTGCTGATTGGAACCATGGCCGCCTACTCGGTGCTCCATGATCCGCGCCTGACGATCATCCCCATTGCGATCGGGATCCTCGGATATACCTATGGGTCGCTCCTCGGCATTTTCCTGCTTGGCATGCTTTCCACTAATCGGGGCAACGATCGCGCGAATGTTGCAGCCATGCTTGGCGGGATCATCGCCGTATTTTTTGTAGGAAAAGTCCATCTCCCGGGAATCATAGATCTCGGGCGCTGGATGCCGGCATGGTGGCCGGAGGTGGCTTGGCCTTGGTACGTCCTGATAGGTTGTTCGGCAACCCTTGCGATAGCCATGCCCTTTCGGCAAAGGGCGTGAGAACACACGCCAAGGGTTCACCTCAAGCCAGGGTCAAGGTTTTTCAGAAAGTTGGAAAAAATAAAAAGGTTCCATAGCAGGATTTCTGCTTGAGGGGGGGGAAGGGTGGCTTGCTAAGCTGTTCGTCCCCCAAATTATTTTCCTCCTACTTTGAACGACTCGACAATCACCACTTCAGAGCAATCTCTTTATCCTACGATTGTTTCCTTATCCAAGCTCTGGAACAGCCTTTCAGACGTCATCCGCAGTAGGGTGAGCGAGGATAGTTTCGACCGCTGGTTCCGTAATGTCTTAGTGATCTCCGCATCGGCAGATTCCGTGACTCTCGGAGTCCCTAACCCTATCCATCAGTTTTTCATCGAGAGCAACTATTCGAGCCTTCTTTCATCAGCTCTAGAGGAGGTGCATGGCGGGCCACGGGAACTCCGGCTGGAATGCATCCAGGAATCTACCCAAGACACCGTGGAAGCCGTGGAGAATGCGGAAAAAGATCCACCCAAGGCTCACGACAAAGCCTCCGAACCGAACCCTCAGCGCTCCCACCCTTCAGCACCGGCAGCGGCAGGAATGAATCCTTCCTACACCTTCGAGAGCTTCATCGTCGGGGCCAACAACCAGTTTGCACACGCCGCCTCGCAGGCCGTCGCTTCCGCGCCTGCCAGGACCTACAATCCGCTCTTTATCTACGGTGGAAGCGGTCTTGGGAAAACTCACCTGCTCCAGTCGATCGGCCACCACATTCTCTCAGTTAAGAAGAATGCCCGTGTGGTTTACCTGCGAAGTGAGCAGTTTACCAACGAGTTCATCGATGCGATCCAGAACAATGCCCTCGTGGCGTTCCGCAAGCGCTACCGTCAGGCAGACATCCTGATGATTGATGACATCCAATTCTTTGCTGGCAAGGAGCGTTCGCAGGAGGAGTTTTTCCACACGTTCGGAGCCCTGCACGATGGGCATAAGCAGATCATTCTCACCAGCGACAGGCCAGCTAGCGAGATCTCAAACTTGGAACAGCGTCTTGTCTCCCGCTTTGAGTGGGGCATGACGGCCGAGATCCAGCCGCCCGATATGGAGACCCGCATTGCGATTCTTCAGGGAAAGGCCTCGAGAATGCACATCGAGATCGAACAATGGGTTCTCGAATTTCTAGCCGACAAGATCCGCAGCGACATTCGCCGACTCGAGGGTGCCCTCATGCGTGTCGCGGCTTACAAGTCGTTGAGTGGTCAATCTCTCACCACCGAAGCCTTGGAACATCTACTTCGCGATGTCCTACAGGAGCAGGCTCGCAAGGCCGTTACCATCGACCAAATTCAGAAGAAGGTCGCTGAACACTTCGATATCCGTCTTGCCGATATGACCAGCAAGAAGAGGACTGCTAGCATTGCCTACCCTCGGCAGGTTGCCATGTATCTGGCAAGGGAGATGACCCCTTCCACATTGGTGGAGATCGGAGGTGCCTTCGGTGGAAAGGATCATGGCACGGTCATTCATGCCTGCAAGCTTGTGAAGGCCCAGATGGAGAAAGACTCAAAGACCCGACATCTTGTGCGTCTTCTGGACCAACAGCTCCAGCGGTAGTGGTTTCAGGGCACAATTCGGGCTTTTCTTCAGAGAATCGCTTTGACAGGTGACCCCTTCGGAAACTATGCATTTATCTCGCCCTTAGCGGGTCTTCACTCATCCCTTTATCCATGAAACTAACGGTCACCAAGCAAGCCCTTCTCGATGGCCTCCAGCGCATCCAGAACATCGTCTCTAACAAGGTTACGCTGCCAGTCCTCTCCAATGTGCTGCTCGAAACAACCGAGACCGGGCTTCGGCTCACGGCCACGGATCTCGACGTGAGCGTCCGAACTGAGACTTCCGCCTCCATCGAGAAAGCTGGAGCAACGACTTTGCCAGCCAAGCGCCTTCTCTCGATCATTCGCGAACTTCCCGCCGAGGAGATCGAACTGGAAACCGATTCCAAGAACATTACGTCCATCCGCAGCGGCGCCAGCTTCTTCAAAGTATTCGGTCTCTCCAAGGAGGAATACCCCGCCTTCCCATCGCTTGAGGAGGCCCGTGGTTTTTCTATGAAGCAGGGTGATCTCAAAGAAGGCCTTAAAAAGACCTCCTACGCCATCTCTTTAGATGAAACCCGCTATGTCCTCAACGGCATCCTTTTTTCGTTCCGCGATGGACGCCTGACGCTGGTCGCCACCGATGGCCGTCGCCTCGCCCTCTGTGATGCGGAACTGGGTGAAATCAAGTATCCAGCAGGTCACGAACGTGACTTCATTGTGCCAACCAAGGCGATCGGGGAACTCCAGCGCCTGCTCATCGATGACAAGGAGGTTCGCCTGCACATCGGAGACAATCTCGTTGCCTTCGATCTTGGCACCACGTTACTGGCCACCAAACTCGTGGACGGGACCTATCCGAATTACCGTCAGGTCATTCCCGGCGAGGCCAAGGAGCGGGTCTCCCTGGAGCGCGAAACCTTGCTGCAGTCGGTTCGACGTGTTGCACTGCTTAGCAGTGACAAGAGCGGATCCGTCCGCCTAAACTTCACCAAGAACAACCTGGATATCACTTCCAATACCCCAGAGGTTGGAGAGGCCAAAGAGTCTCTTGCTGTCGCGTATAAAGGCCGCGATCTCTCCATTGCCTTCAATCCTGAGTTTGTCATCGACCCGCTCCGCAATCTCTCCGACGACACGATCGCCTTGGAACTAATCGACGAGATGAGCCCAGGCGTTATCAAGATCAACTCGGCTCAACGCTTCCTCTACGTGATCATGCCGATGCGCGTCTCTGTCTGAGGTGACCGCGAAGCACGTTCTCAACGTTATCGCAGTGCGGAGGGGAATCCTGATTCCAAGCGTCGTTCTTTGTATCCATCTGCTGGCCCTTGCCGGCTGTGAGACTCCGATCATCTATCAATCATCCCAAGACAGGGAGGCCCTCGCCGCCTCGATTTCCAAGGAACCCCCGGGCAACTACTGCATCGGAAGACGCTTCTACAAGGTCGACTATAAGATGTGGGGATGGGTCAGAAAGCCTGGTGAGCCCTGGAAGGCCTCCCAACTCGTCATGTTTAATGAGCAGAAGAAACTGGCTCCTGATCGTGAGCAGAAGCAGATCGGATCTGATAACAACAACGAGTACCGTCTCAACGGATACTTCTCCGGCGAGAAGGTCTACGAACCGGCAAGCGACAGATTCTATCCCGAGTTTGTCCTGACGGGAGCCAAGGTGATCTCTACCAATGCCCCCCTGATTTTCCCCGATCAACGCTGGATTGATCCGAAAATCCGCCTGATCGGCCCTCCGCAATATTGAGTCCCAGCAGGTTTCTCCGCGAAATAAAAACTGATTTGATCTCGCTTTGAGATGCCGTGGCGCAGAGAAAGTCGAGAAGGATGCTGAACAAATCGACAATCCCATCGATTGGATTCTCTCAAGGGATCGCTGTTTAAATCCCTATTGATCCCTATTAATCAGCATGTTCTTCTCTGCATTCTCAGCGCCCTTGCGCGAGGATTCTATTTGTTTTCTGTGGTCCCTATTTCCTGGCTCTTTCAAGAAGCACTGTCGTGGAGCGTCCCGGCACCAGTTGCAGGAGGTTTATTTCTGCGCCCACCTCATCTAGCGCGGCACGCTCGCCGGAGTCGAGGGTTTCAAGGGTATAATCACCTCCCTTGGCATAGACCGCCGGTCTCAGGAGGCTGATCACATCCGTCACCCGCTTGCCTGTGAAGATCGTCACATGGTCGATGCAGCGAAGAGCCGCCAGCACTTCGGCCCGATCGAGTTCATTATTTAGGGGGCGATCAGGGCCTTTAAGTTCACGAACCGAGGCATCGCTATTTACCGCCACGATCAGGGCATCCCCACATTGACGCGCCTCTTCCAGATAACGAACATGGCCCGTGTGTAAAAGGTCGAAACAGCCGTTCGTGAGGACGAGCTTTTTCCCTTGGGCTGCATACTCGGCACCAAGGGACGCCAGTTCATTGGGAGCAATTAGTCGATCCATCAGCTCATGGGAAACCGCAAGCCGCTCTAAGGAAAGAAAATTCGTTGGTGTTCTGGATCTTACGACTGCTTGATCTCAGGCCGATCTCTTCAAAAGATGCGATAAAAGCACTTTAGTTAATCGGAATGAAAGCTCCATTTGGCATCTGTCGATAGAGTTTTCCACTAGAGGATACAGGGGCATAGCTTCCGTCCATCTGTTGGATATAGCTGATTTTCGCTGGAACAAAATTGTTTCCAGAACGGGTGTAGAGCTGCACGTTACTCTGGGACTGTTGTTGGGGAAACGGAGCCGCCGCTCCCTGCTGCCCACTGGATTTGGGAATAAAGGCATTGATCGCTTGGGAGCCAACACTACCCGCGCCGGCTGAGATCGCTCCAGCAGCCACGGGATTCACCCCACGCATGAGGGCACCTGTCCCCGCACCGATGGCGGCAGCAGACAAACCCTGCACCAGGGCGGCTCCGGTCGGGGTCATTACCTGATGGGGTTGGCCATTGGGCCCGACTTCGGTGGTGCAGCCACTTGCATAGAGCGAGGTGATGATGGCAACTGGGATCAAGGAGGAGGTCTTCATCTCGGGAAATTATCAGACACTCTTTTTGAAATGCAATCGGGTTTATGGCTTAAATGCGCAAATGTTCACTTCAAGGGATGAAGCGAGGGTGTCGACTCCTTGGCCCATGGCAGCTTTGAGTCCGGCCAGCGCATCGCTTCAAGATCGCTCCAGTACAGATAGGAAACACCAAGAGAGTGGGCTTTGTCAGGCCAGCCGGGCTCTCCCATCATGATGCTATTGAGCATGGACAAACGGTCTTTGTAATCCAAACCATGGCTCCAGAGATGCCCCTCGTAGCCGCAGACGACGGGATGTCCAAGCATCAGCACGGGATGATTATATTCGGGGGCACAGGCGATGAGCGAATCGGGAGTAACCTTCCGCAAGATCCACGCAGTCTGATCCAAGGTGCTTCGCTTGATGAGTTCGTAGCCGTGCCGGCCATCCAGTCCTGCAAGGAGCGACGCGGCACCCGATCCAAACAAAAGTACTAACGCAGGTAGTCGCAGCCAAAGAGGTCTTGGACGAATTAATCCACTCCAGAGATAGGGAATAATCACAAGCCAGGACCAGAGCATCAACTTCATGTTGTCCCAGGGCCACGGTGCGAACCGCATAATCATGCAGAGCAGGAAGACAAAAGTCGCGGGCCAGACAAAGGCTCTCGACTCGTCATTTCCACCCCTCTTTACCTGTATGATCGAAAGGAAGAGACAGAGTGGCAGAGTGATTCCGAAGTTCCAAAACCAGAATCCGATGGTTCCGTCTCCCATCCATCCCGGGGCCCATCCAAGTGAGAGGACCGCCGAGGGGCCTCCGGCTCCGCTTGAGACAAGCCATCCAAAGAATGCCATAAAGGGCCATGCGAGCAGAGCCAGCGGGAGCATTCTTGTACGCGAGATCGGGGTGAGAAGTGCAAGCCCCGTCATGGCAATGCCCAGAAATAAGCCAGTATGGACGCTGAAGAGCGGGATGGAAGCGAGAAGCAGAGCCTGCACGGGCAAAGGAAGGATTAGATTTCCGGACTTACCGAATGTCTCCTCCCGCCATGTTGCAAGAAGGAGTAAGCCGGCAGGTAGGGAAAAAAGAAACCCCCTCTGGGTAACAAACAGGGTTAGGAAAAGATTCTTCCATTCACTGACAGCATCCGGATCCACGCCCCGCAAAAGCACAACTCCTGCAAATCCTCCATTGAAGAGCAATGCGGCAAACGCTACGGCACCTCCCCAGCGCCACAGGGCATAACCGGTGAGTGTTGAGCCAAGGATTCCGCACCAAAGCAATCCCATCACGGGATGCACCCCGACTCGGTCCAGCAAGGCATTAAAGAGATCCGCCCCGAGGGGATAGCGGAGGGGATCCCCTGCAAGGATAGGGCTCTGGGGCCACCAATGGGTGGTTTCAGCCAAATGATGGATGAAGGCGAGATGAAGCGAAAGATCACCGAGGTTATTCGGCGAAAGCACCTTCCAGGTGTCTCCATCAGCGTAGAGAAGCCAGAGAAATGCCCTAGCCGATGCACAGGAAAAAACGACGATCATTACCCAATCCCAAAACGCGAGAGAGGAGGCGGAGGAAGATGAAACTCCTCTGAAAACCATGGCCGCCACGAGAATGCCTGCCAGAAGAGCGCACCAAGGCACTGCTCCGTGAAGCCCCTCATTCATCCATGCCAGGGAAATCGCCGTGATTACCGAGGTGGCCACGCCCGAAAGGATCGCCGCAGGAGCTTTCAATGGCTGGGAGGGAGGGTGGGTGAGGAAGTAGGGGTAGCAGGCATCAACTTGGCCACTGACGGAACGAATCGGTCCGGTTTTCCATGCACATCCTTGGAGAACCAAGGAGCAAAGAGCTTCTCCCTAAACCAGACGGTGCACTCATCCATGGAATCACGGAGATGAAAACGCTGCCTAAGATAGGGCTCCCCAAGCCGTCCCTCGATGACCGTCTGATCGGATGTGAGCGCCACGATAAAATCCCCGTCAAGAACGGCTGGCATATCCGCTCTGCCGTAATAGCCGATGCGGTTGAAATCACCGAAGATCCAAGGTAGCGGGTAATAGCTCTCAAGTGCTATCTGACCACTCATGGCATGGTTTCGGGAGTCCTGTGCGGCCAGGCCGAGAACAGGTTCTGTCACCACGGCAATTTCGGGCATTGTCTGCACATAGACATAAGGCTCGGAGGGATCGGCAAAGTGACGGAAGTTCAATTTCAGGGTCACGAAGAGCGATGCCGAAAGCAGCAGTGCGGAAGCCAAAAACACCAATGGGCGGAACCGCTTTTTCTTCCAAAGTTCATCAATGAAAGATCCAAAAAGCAGCAGAAAGGGCCAGAGGATTGAAAGAATACACCAAGGGGTCTTGTAGGGGACGATCGAGTAAGCAATCAGAACTGCCAGACCATAGATTGCCAGATAACGCTGTTGGGCAGGAGCTGGCCAGACAAGACGAAGCGCATACAGCAATCCCAACAAAGTCAGCCACTCGTAACGGGCCACCAAGGCAAGCCAGTACCAGTTCAGGAAAGCGAAATGGCCGATCTGGTAGTCTGTCTTCACATGGCCGCCAGTACCGGTCCCCGTCTGGAACCACTTGAGGTAGGCATTGAAAAAATCGATGACTCCATGCCAGTTCATGAACGTGCCCGAATAGAAAAAAACCAAAACCAGAACCGCAGTCGTGCAACACGTGAGCAAATCCCGTTGGTTCCATCGCTGCCTGGCAAGGGGCATTGCCGGATGCGAAGGGACAACGCGCTGCCAAAGCGCAAGACATCCTGCTGCAAGACCAAAACTAACCAGATGAATCACTGCGGTCTCCTTTAGTAGCAGCATCATAGTCATTCCGGAAATTGTGATCGTGAGATATCTCCAGCAACCATCCTTCCAAAGACCGAGAAGCCCCAGAGCCGTGATCATCAAGGAAAGAACGAAGAACGATTCATGGATCGCGTAGCGTCCGTAGAAAACGGCCGCGGGAGAGACTGCGAGGGCTAGCGCTCCCAGTCTTGCAGCACTCGATCCCAAGAAGTGGCCGAATCGTAACGCCATCCAGACCGAAGCAATACTCGCGAGAACAGCCGGCAGGCGGAGGGCCCAGAGATTCCTACCTAAAACTGACAAGGGAACGAACAAGGCATAAAAATAAAGAGGACCATGGTAGTTCTCGGGATCGTAGCGGTAGAATCCCGCAGCCCTCATCTGATCAATAAACCAGCCATTGATCCCTTCGTCGAAGTGGGCCGGCTTGAGATCTAACGCAAAGAATCTCAGGAGAGTTGCCAAAAGAAGAATGGCACTCTCCAGAAGAACTCCCCTGCCCACAAAAGTAAGGAGTCTCCTGAAGCTGTAATCACTTTGGCGAATCTGCACTCCGTTCAAGTAAACGTACCCCGTGGAATGAATCAAGATTGCCTAGTGAAGCGCTGAATAAATCGCATGGAGGCCATTGTGTGTCTAACCCATGATCCTCTTGAGAAGAAAGCTCTCAGCTGCCAAGAACCCTGAAAGCCACGCACCCTCGATGCGACCTCCAGTGAGACCATCTCCTATGAGATACAGGGGTTCTTGGCAAGGGGCCTTCAAGAAGCCGCTCGGCACTTTCGGCCCCTTAGGATGGGCGTAACGCCAGCGATGCACCACAAGATCAGTGGGATGATTCATCCAGCCTCCTCCGATCAAAGCCGCCTGCTTCAGTAACTCCTTCCCAGCTTTTCTGAGCTCTTCTTTGGAGGCCTGAAGCCATGGCAAACTATATTTGGGAGATGCATGAACGACGGCGAAGGCACCAGGGGATCCTCGGTCTCTCTTGGAGGAGTCCCAAGCCATCCAGGAAATCGGCGAAATCAGATCCCTCACCTGGATCCCACGCCAGTGCGGAGAGTCGATGGAATCTGGATAGCGGGCAATCACAGCAATGCAGGGGTCGTAGGTGATCGTAGAGGCAAGCTCCTGCTGATCAGGAGAGAGGCGCTCGCCGACGAGTTTCATCGCCTGGGGAAGCGGTGCGGAAACCAAGAGAGCTCGGGCACTTATCGACGAGGAGGGGTGGGTCGGATCGGCATGCAGGTGCCAGATTTGCTTTTCCAACGTCACGGAATCCACCTGAAACCCCCTCACAATATCCAGCCCCTCCGCGAGGAACTTGCCAAGCTGACTCATCCCACCACGGCAGGCATAACGGGTATCCTTCCATTGCGCTTCGGGCTGATGAAGTGAACCGTCTTGCCACGTCATGAAGCCTTCCGACCAAGGAAAACAGATCCTATGTTCCTGCCAACGCGCAACCTGATCCTGAAACCTAAGATCTCGGGCTGTGAAGAACTGAGCGCCGTGATCGACCGGAATCTCATCCCCTTCGGCAAGTGATGCCATCCTGCGCGTGGCCGCTCGTCCCCCGAGGCCCTGGCTTTTTTCCACGACGACCACATCAAGCCCTTCCTTCGTGATGCGTGTTGCAGCAGCAAGTCCGCTGATGCCGGCGCCAAGAATGGCGACATCATGGACGATGGTAGTGCTCACGGTTGTTTGAAGGTTGCGAGAATTTCACCCGCGGTCTTGAAGTGCATCTTGGCAACCTTGGAGAGCATCCCGGCTCCATACATCGCGATCACCTCGGTGGCGCCTCCCTTGACCTTTGCGGATACTCCTTTGGCAAAGGTAATACCGAGTTCCTTGCCGTGCTTGTCGAGCCAATCGATGAACCCTTCACGAGCAAGAATCGAGGCAGCCGCCACAGCATAATCGCTCTCAGCCTTGGTCCGCTGGTCGAGCTGGATCTTGCGCCCGTTTTCCAACAATGCTTTCTGCAATACTCGGGCATCGGCGAATTTATCAGAGAGTGCACGCGGACAGGAAGGCACCCTGCCGCAGAGATTCTCGATGATACGGGCGTGTCCCCAGGCGAGCAGGCGGTTCAGGTTGCCGATCTTGGCGTAGAGTTGGTTGTACTTCTCGGGCCCGATCACAATGATTTCGGAGGGCGCTCCCGAATGACGGATTACCTGAGCAAGTTCCCGAATCTTCTTATCTGTTCCGATTCCCTTGCTGTCGCGGACTCCCGCATCGCGCAGATGCCTTGCCAGATCCCCGTTAACATAGACACCCGCAATCACCAGCGGTCCGAACAGATCCCCTTTTCCACTCTCATCGATACCGAAGTGTGGGGCGAATAACTCGGGATCATGCACCTCTTCATAGCCCAGGCGTGCCTCACCAAGAATTTCGGGCTCCATCACGAAGGCAATGAAATCCTCCAGTCCTCGCCCCTGCAAAAGAACCTTCGGCCCCTTCTCATAGACCGTGATGTTGAGCTTCTCTTTGGTTGCTGAGTAGAGAGAGTATGGCTTTTCAACAAAGGCGAATCCTCGCTGACGCAAGAGAGCGAGTAACTTTTCCGCCTGCTCTTGTGTCAACGGATAGGTCTGTGAATGGAGTGGGGGCATGAAAAATGAAAAAAAGTCAGGTTGAACGGCTTGATGTTTTTCTCACCGTGCCTTACGAGCCTTCTGTGGACAAGCAGAAGAGAGCCCAAGGCAACTCGAAATCATTGCGATTAACTAAACGGTTCGGCAATGCGTGTGAAGAGCTTCTGGAGTGGCATGAACTCCATGGTCGGCACGAACTTCCATGGCGAAACGATCACAATCCCTATGCTGTTCTCGTCTCCGAGTTCATGCTGCAACAAACCTCCGTTACCACGGTGATTCCACGTTTCCATGGCTGGATGCGTCGCTTCCCAACGATCAACGACCTGGCGGAGGCAGGGGAGCAGGAGGTCCTCGCAGCTTGGGAAGGCCTCGGTTACTACTCCCGGGCAAGAAGGCTTCATGCAGTTGCTAGAACCGTGATGGAGATGCATGGAGGAACTATCCCGGTGGAGGAATCAGTGCTGCTCTCTCTTCCAGGTATTGGAGTCTACACGGCGGCAGCGATCCGGGCCTTTGCCCATGATCAACACTCTGTGGTGCTGGACACGAATATCTGTCGGGTCATTGCCCGATGGGGAAACATGAGCGACCCGATCGACACGGCTCTTGGGAGAAAGAATCTCATCTCAATCGCAGGCGGGTTTTTCTCCACAACCGGATCCCGCACCATGGCGTCCGCCCTGATGGACTTGGGAGCAACGATCTGCAAGTCGGATGAACCCGACTGCACCTCATGCCCTCTTCAGAAAACATGCACTGCAAGTGATCCCAAAAAGCTACCCAGGAAACCCCCCCGCTCCGTCACAACCAAACTGGTCGAACACCGAGCCTGGTTCTGGAAGGAGGGTCGGCTCTATCTTGAGCATTCTCCAGGACCTCGCTGGCGGGGACTCTGGATTTTTCCAAAAATGGGAAACTTGAAATCGAGCGAACGGACGCTCTCGGAGATCACCTATCCGATAACACGCTATAGAATCACGATGAAGCTTCATCGGGTGAACGGACCTATCCCGCCTGAGCTCAAGGGGTTCTCCCTTCCAGAGCTGGGGCTCCTGCCAATGCCCTCTCCCTTCCGCAAAGTCATCGTGCGGCTCCTTTTTGGTGATGGGTGATTGCGGTGGAACGGCTTCCAAGTCATAGTAGGTATGATGGCATCAGCGGCACTTACCAGCTTTCCAGACCAATACGGCCACTTCGGTCCGTACGGGGGTCGTTTTGTCCCGGAGACCTTGATGACTGCCCTGCTGGAGCTCGAGCGCCAATATGATGAGGCCAAGAAAGATGCTTTCTTCCGGAATGAGCTGGCATCGCTGCTCCACGAATTTGCGGGCCGTCCAACACCACTTTATTTTGCCGAGCGCCTGACCAAGGAACTTGGCGGAGCCAAGATCTACTTAAAGCGCGAAGACCTCCTTCATACGGGTGCTCACAAGATCAATAACGCGCTCGGCCAAATCTTGCTTGCCCGACGCATGGGCAAGAAGCGCATCATTGCCGAGACCGGAGCTGGCCAGCATGGCGTAGCGACGGCTACGGCTGCGGCGCGCTTTGGATTCCAATGCCGTATCTACATGGGCGCGGTCGACATGGAGCGTCAGGCTCTGAATGTCGCGCGGATGCGCTTTCTTGGAGCTGAGGTGATCGGTGTCACCGCCGGTCAGGCTACACTCAAGGAAGCGATCAACGAGGCGATGCGTGACTGGGTCACCAATGTGCGCAACACCCACTATATTCTCGGTTCAGCTTTAGGTGCTCATCCCTATCCGATGATCGTGCGTGATTTTCACCGGATCATCGGAGATGAAACACGGAAGCAGATCCTCCAGCGTGAGGAGTGCCTGCCGAACCTCCTGGTGGCTTGCGTCGGTGGCGGAAGTAACGCCATCGGACTCTTCTATGCCTTCCTAAATGATGAGAATGTCAGAATGACGGGCGTTGAGGCCGGTGGAGGTGGCATCATCCGAGGCAAGCATGCTGCTCGCTTCCAAGGGGGCAAGTTGGGGGTTCTACAAGGAACCAAGACCTGGCTTCTCGCTGATGACGATGGACAAATCGAACTAACCCACTCGGTCTCCGCGGGACTCGATTATGCCGCGATCGGGCCTGAGCATAGCTTCCTGAAGGATGCCGGTCGCATCGACTATTCGTACGCCACCGATGATGAAGCGCTTGCTGCCTTCCACAAGCTTGCTTCTATCGAAGGGATCATACCCGCACTCGAGACCGCTCACGCGGTGGCTGAGGTGATTAAAGTCGCTCCGACCATGGGCCCCGATCAGCTTATCGTGGTCAATTTATCCGGCAGGGGTGACAAGGATGTGCAACAGGTGGCAGCTCTTGAGGCGGAGAAGGACTAAAGCCTTCCTAACCAAGATACGATCCTACCAGAAACTTCTCGGAACAGAGATCTTGTCACCGGGCTCCACGTTTGGGTCCTTTTCGATATTTTGGCGGACCTTTTTCACATTCACAAAGCTCATGCTGCCGCTTCTAGAAATTGTAACCTTACTTTGGTCGGCATAATCGGTGAATCCTCCACAGGCAGTGATAGCGCCGAGGACCGTGAGATCTGATGTATACTTCACACGCTGGGGAGATCGAACATCACCCTCAACATCAACAAACCTGTCGAATTGCACAGAGACCGAAACAATCGGCGAGGAGTAGATGCCTCTGGATTTAAACGTCGTCTCGATACTATTCTGAACTTCAGCCTGTTTGAGGCCTGCAGCATGAATCTTTCCAAGATACGGTATGTTAATATTGCCTGAGCCATCGATTGTATAGGGTCCCGAAACCTGACTGATATCCTCAGCTGGAACGCCGGCTAAACGTACGTTCAATATGTCACCAGAGTGCAGTGCCACGTCACTAGCTCTTATTGAAATTCCCCCGAAGAGTAAGAGAATCAGAAAGAGGGCATGATAAATCGGAGAATTCATCATCGATCTAATATTCGCCATGCTTCCCCATCTTGGAAGAATCGATCTTTCTAGAGGCTTGGATAGCAGTATTCTTCGACTCTTGCGGGCCATAGTATTCGTAGTAGCCCCCGTAATATGCGTAAGATTGGTCGTGACGAACATCCGTGTTGTTAAGGACACAACCAATAACATTAGCTCGCATGTCATTAAGTCGCTGCTTCAATCTTTCTAACATCGCTTTTGGAAACCTACAATGTTGAACGACGACAATGACCATGTCCACAGCATTTGCAATGACCGAAGCGTCACCAATGGCGAGAATCGGAGGTGAATCAATAAAAACAATATCATAGGATGATTTTGAATCCCTTATTAGCTCCATTATTTTTGGTGAGTCTAATATATCAATATCTTCCAAGTCGCAGATACCGCTAGTAAGAATGGAAAGATTAGTCACCCCGCTGTCCTTAATCAATTCATTATAGGGCGACCCATTTAGGAGATAATCTGCTAAGCCAAAATCTTTTTTAATACCGAAGAATTCATGTTGAGAGGGGCGCCTAATATCTGCATCAATGATCAAAGTTTTATATCCACCTTTTGCAAAAACATAGGCAAGGTTATTTATAGTTGTGGATTTACCCTCTCCTTGACCTCCACTGACTACGGTGAGTGCCTTTGATAAACCTTCTGTGCGGAGGATAATATTTGCACGCATGATACGATACCCCTCGGCAATAGGAACGTTGGAAGGCAATTGAATCAAGGATTGAGCACCTCGGGGAATTACTGCGAGGACCGGCACGCCAAATGCATGTTCCAAATCGGAAATCGTTTTGACACTTGTGTCGAGGTACTCGATCAGAAAGGCCAATCCAACTCCTAGAGCTAATCCAACAGCCACGGCAATCGCCATGTTCTGACCTACCCTAGGTTTGGCCGGGAAATCCGATACCTCTGCTTTTTCCCAGATAGTGGCGGGACT
>CANKWU010000026.1 GCA_947487385.1 Spartobacteria bacterium | reverse complement strand
CCTCTCTACAAGCGTGGTGAGGATTGAAGTGACGGATCAGGAAGCGGACTATGCCTCCCCGTGGAATGCGGGTCATATCGGAGGAGGCATCGGTTCGGGATTCGTGATCATCGCCCCCGGTGGAAAGAAACGGATCCTGACCAATGCCCATGTCGTCAGCAATGCGCGCTTCATAACGCTGACCCGCGAGCGGGTGAGTCATCCCTACACTGCTCATGTGGAATTCATCGCCCACGATTGCGACCTTGCCCTCCTAAGCGTCGATGACCCTACGTTCTTCGAGGGAACCGTTCCGCTAGAATTCGGTGGGATCCCGCTCATTGAGAGTGGCGTCAGTGTCTATGGATATCCGCTCGGGGGAGAGCGCCTCAGCGTGACCAGAGGCGTGGTCTCTAAGATCGATTTCGATCTCTACACACACTCCGGGGTCGATTCCCACCTGGTCATCCAGATCGATGCAGCGATTAATCCAGGCAATAGTGGCGGTCCGGTCCTTCAGGATGGAAAGGTGGTCGGGGTAGCCTTCCAGGGATATTCGGGGGAAGTTGCCCAGAATATCGGATTCATGATTCCCATACCGGTCATCTCCCGATTCCTCAAGGATCTCTCCAAGGGATTCTACACCGGCTACACCGATCTCTCGATTACCTTCCACCCTCTTCTCAGTGCACCCTCCCGCAAGGCACTCTCATTAACCGATGATGACCGGGGAATTCTCGTCACTGATGTGCAGGAAAAGGGTTCCTCGCATGGATTCCTACAAAAAGGAGATGTGCTTCTCTCAATCGATGATCATCCCATTGCAAGCAATGGACGCGTCGAACTCGACGGTCAGTCGGTCGATATGACAGAGGTGGTGGAGCAGAAATTCGAGGGAGATAAAATCCGATTCTCTGTCCTGCGCAAAGGAAACACCATGGCCGTGGAGTTTCCTCTCCGTGGAAGCCGGCCCTTTCGGATGCAGGCAAACACCTATGATGAGAAGCCCCGATTTCTTCTCCACGGGGGTCTGCTTTTTCAGCCCCTCGACAGAAATTTCATGAATGCGGATAGAATCTCCGACCTGAGGATCAAACGGACTTTCCAGGACTTCGTGGAAAAACATCTCTACTTGGAACGTCCTGAGATCGTTGTGCTGAGCCGCGTGCTGGCCGATCCGGTGAACAAGGAATGTGATGGCCTGCGTCCTGGCATCGTCGACAGCATCAATGGAAGGAAAATCCGTTCGCTTGCCGATGTCGCTGCTGCTTTCGATCAACCGGTCCGCTATGATGTCGTGATCGAGGATGGTGTCGGTGAACCGATTGTCTTGAACCGTGGTGAGGTGCTGAAAGCGAATCCCCGTATTATGAAAGCCTATGGCATCACCACACCCCGGAACCTTTAAGGTCAAGGCATCATAGAAAACGCTGATGAAAAGATACCTTCCCATGATCCGGATCTCTCTTTATGCATTTCTGCTACTCCTGCCGGGTTGCAGGGAAAAGACTGTGTCTCCCCAAGCGTTGGGCGCTTCCGTCCTCCGCGTTACAGCGACTATCCAGTATCCTGATAACAGGCGCCCTTGGCTCAAGAAACAACCATTCTCACGCATCGGGCTTGGCACAATCATCGAAGGGGGACGCCTCCTGGTCACGGCAGATATGGTAGCCCATGCTAGCTACATCGGTCTGGAGAAGCCGGAGGATGGCCCCAAGGGAACCGCCTCCGTCGAAGTGATCGACGAGGAATGCAATCTGGCAATCCTGAAGCCTGCTGAGCCAGAACTCCTCAAGGGAACCCATCCGCTTACCCTCGACACATTGCTCACTCCGGGAAGCACGGTTCAGATCCTTCAACTCGAGCCAAATGGAGCACCTGCCCTAAGCCCTGCCAGTCTGACCACGGTCGCGGTGATGCCTTATGGTCAGGATGCAGGGGCCTACCTGCTCTATCGTGTTTCCACGACCATCCCGCAACGGGAGGGAAGCTTTGTCATCCCGGTATTACACGAGGGGAAACTAGCCGGATTAGTGATTCGATACGATCCCCGCACGCAATCAGCGGACATTATTCCCTCCCCCCTGATCGGGCGCTTCCTGAAGGAATGTGGCAAACCCGGTTACTCAGGGCTGGCTCGCGCCGGATTGACGTATGGGGAGGCCCGTGGAAGCACATTGCGCGAATGGATGGGGGCAGGAAAAGATCTCACCGGCGTCACGATCATCTCACTGGACGCAGGTGGCCCAGCTGAACAAGCAGGACTCCGAAAGGGGGATCTTATCGTACGCGCCGGCGGTAAACCGATCGATGGCGAGGGAAACTACACAGATCCACTGCTTGGAAAAATCAACTTTAGTAACCTAGCCACACTTGAATCTGCACCCGGCGATAAGGGGGAAATTGTGTACTTCCGAAGCACCGGCGAAGGTACAGGGACTCTCGGAACAGCTACTCTGACGCTCGGCGGAAGGAATCCCTTGGCCGAAATCAGTCCGGCGCGACTGCAAGGCAACTCTGTTCCTTACACCTTTCTGGGGGGGCTTCTCTTTCAGGAACTGACCAGGCCCTACCTTCGAGAGTGGGGTGTAAACTGGAGGAGTGACGCCCCTCAGAACCTTGTCGCCCTTGATGCATTTCAAGAAGATTTACCAAAGGATCAGAAGAGACTAGTCATCCTCTCAGCGGTTCTCCCCTCCTCGCAGACCATCGGCCTCCAGGAACTGGCTAACAAGGTGGTGGCAACGATCAACGGAAGACCGATTCATGGCCTCGCTGATGTGATCGAGGCGGCAAAACATCCGGAAAACGGCTTTCAGCGCATTGATCTCGAGGGTTCGGCAGGCCCGATCTTTCTCGATGCCACAACACTAGCATCAGAAGAGGCTCAACTCAGGAACGAATACGGAATCCCTGCCAAGGGGAGCACCATGGCTGATCCTCGATAAAATCGTGAGAACAGGTGAGAAACGAACCATGCTATCGTTTCTTTTGACGCTCGACGCCATAGGATGAGCGGCTAATTTAACCAATCTTCTATCTTAACCATGTCCGAACGTACACTTGTCGTCGTCCCCACCTATAACGAGAGAGAGAACCTGCCTAAACTGGTCGAGCGCCTCTTTGCGTTACCTGAGGCTGTCGAAATCCTTGTGGTGGATGATGGTTCGCCAGATGGAACGGGTCAATGGGTAGCAGATACTGCAGCACACGATCCTCGCCTTCACCTTCTCTCTCGCACCGCTAAAAACGGCTTGGGTCGTGCCTACGTTGCAGGATTTCAATGGGCGCTCGAACACCGCTACGACTTGGTCATCCAGATGGATGCGGATTTTTCACACAGTCCCGAGGATGTACCGAAACTCCTAGAGGGTATCCGGACAACAGGTGCTGATCTGGCCATCGGTTCCCGATATGCAGGCGGTATCCGTGTGATCAACTGGCCCCTCAAGCGTCTCGTGCTAAGCGTCGGGGCCTCTTACTACGTCAAATGGATCACAGGGCTTCCAGTCTGGGATCCCACAGGGGGCTTCAAGTGCTGGCGATACAAGACCCTGGAAGCTATCGACCTTCCCTCCGTGAAATCGAATGGCTACGGCTTCCAGATCGAGATGAATCACCGAACCTGGATGCGCAATTTCAAGATTACCGAGGTGCCGATCATCTTCGCGGATCGCATCGAGGGGGTTTCCAAAATGTCGAAGAAGATCGTCGTCGAGGCCCTCCTCATGGTCTGGGGACTCCTGATTAAAAGCGGATTTCGCAGATCCCCCCTCGCCTAGCAATCCTGAACCTTGCCTCTCTTTTTGACCTTCCTAACTTATCCCAACCAATCCCAATGAGCTCTAAGGTCACCACCTCCCACTCTCTTCCTGAATCCAGCATCGCGCCAGAAAGTAGTTTGAACGGAGCTCATCCATTCCGGATCTTCGACAAGCATGAGCGCCTGACCGCGCTGATCTGTTTTCTCATTGCGCTAGTCACTTACTGGGCCACCGTGATGCCGAACATCGGCCTCAACGACGACGGCGAGATGGCGACCGCTGCGCTTCATTTCGGCGTGATGCACCCCTCCGGCTATCCTCTCTGGACAATTCTCGCCGGCCTTTTCAGTCACATTTTTCCATTTGGTAACGGATCTTGGAAAATCAATCTCTTCTCCGGACTCTGCACGGCGATCGGGGCTGCGGTTTTTTCCCTGGTCTCGCTGAATGCAACGCGTTGGTTGGGTGTCAAGAAGATGACTGCGACCATTCTCTCGGTCGCCTCAACCCTGACCTTCATCTGGGTGACCCCGATCTGGTCCCATGCGGTCGTTGGAAAGGGACTCTACGCCCTCCACGTCTGCCTGATGATGATCTACCTGATGATTACTTATGTATGGATCAGGAGGCCTCAATGGAAAAATGCCTTTGTCTGGCTGGTCTTCATTTTCTGTCTCGGGATGAGCAATCACCACATGACCTTGGCCATGGCCTTTATGCCCCTGATGGTCATCCTGCTGCTGCATGCGGAGCTCTTTTGGGAATACACCGTCTACAGCATGCTGGTAGCAAGCCTTCTCTACCTCGGCTTTGCTTACCTCTCCACGGATCAATATCATCTCATGGCGATGAAGGCGGCCGTTCGGCTCTTCTACACAGTCTGGGCAGGGTTCCTCCTCCTGGTCATCGTCCGACGCAAACTCACTGAGTGGCGGCAGGGGTTGCTGCTTTTTGTCGCGGTCTTTGTCGGACTCATCCCCTACGCCTACATGCCCTTTGCTTCGTCGACTAATCCCCCGATGAACTGGAGTTATTGCAGCACACCCGAGGGATTCTTCTACGCCATCAACCGTTCCCAGTATTGGGGAACCTTGGCGGATCAACTCCAGGGAACTGTTGGCAAACTCGTCGGCGTTGCGCCTGCCGAAAAACAGAAAGGACCGAAAAACCCGGATGATGACAGTGCTATGCAGCAATTTGCTGGATACTGCAAGGTCTACTGGAAAGTTCTAGCTAGGAACATCTCCCCGATTCCGTTGATCTTTGCCCTTCTTGGTTTTGCTCTTTTTTGGCGATTGTCACGAGAGCAGCGGATTTGGTTTTACTTGCTGGTCATCGGCTTTTGTCTCGCGGCATTCCTTGAGCCCATTCAGGCACCAAACGGCTATGACAATGCCGGGTGGGACATGCAGTACCAGTATCAGAGCCTCTGCTATGGCTTCTTCATCATGTTGGCGAGTTACGGGGCCGCCATGATCTTCGCTTCACTCAATCACGGGAAATCCCGACCCTTTGCATGGACAATTCCGGCCCTTGCAGCAGCGACAGCACTCTACACCCTCATCGTTTGCTATCCGAAAAGCACCCAGCGTGGTCACTGGTTCGGATGGATGTACGGGCACGACATGCTCGTTGATCTGCCGAAGGACAGCTTTGTTTTCGGGGGGACCGATCCTGGTCGCTTTGTTCCTACCTACATGGTCTTTGGCGAAAGCTTCGAGAAAACGAAGCGGGACCCCAATTTCGACCGCAGGGATCTCTATATCGTGACCCAGAACGCCCTAGCCGACACATTCTATAATCGTTACATCCGCTCCCATTATACTACGGAGCGCCCGACAACCTTCGGTTGGTTTGAGAAACTCCTCGGTCGCGATCATACCTATCCGAACGAGACCCTCACCCTCCCCCATCGTGAGGATATCATGGCTCTCTTCGAGGTGCTGATGAATAAGTATCAGAAAAACCCTCAGGGATTACCCAACCCTCAGAGCGATCCCGTTGCCCTGAACTCTGCCGTGGCAGAATGGATCTTCCTGCATAACCGCGACAAGAAGGATGGAACTCCCCGGCACTTCTATGTTGAGGAGAGTTTCCCCATGCAGTGGTCCTACCCCTACGCAATCCCACACGGTCTTTGCTACGAGATTGCCCATAATAAAATGGATGCTCTGCCTCCCGGAACTGCTGAGAAGGATCTGGCTTGGTGGGATGATTACATCAAGAAGCTCGACGCCGTGCCTGGTTTCCGAGACGACGATCTTGCCCTTCACTCCTTTGCCAAACTGCGCAATACCGGTGGTAATATCTATGCCTTCCGTAATTTGCGTCCGGAAGCGGAACGTGCTTACAGGCAGGCTCTTTCCCTCTGGCCGGCAAATACCGAGACCACAAGCAATCTCGTCAATTTACTTTGGCAGGAGGGGCGACTCCAGGATGCCCGTGATCTCGTGGCGGGATTCCTACCGATGGATCCCAACAGTAAGGTGCTGCAACGCTTAAATGCTGCCACGGAAGCTAGACTGAAGGCTTCCAAAGATCTCCCGATGCAACTCGCAGCACTACAGCTCAACCCCACCAACAGGCAGGTCCTAGGTCCGGTTATTCAGAGCTTCATGATCCTGGGACGCACGGGCGATGTTGACGCGATCATCTCCAATGCGGTCGCCGCAACTCCAAATGACATCCCTTTCCTCAGGGACATGATTAACTTCTATGCAACCCAGGGGCGTATTCCCCAGGCGCTTGAAATAGCCAAAATATTGGAGAAGGCACAGCCGAACCAATGGGACGTACCATTTACCATAGCAAAGTATGATCTTGTTACGGGACAGCGGGAAGAGGCCTTCACAAGCCTGCATCGTGCGGTTCAGCTAGGTGGAAACACCGCACTTCAACAAATCAGCCGTGAGCAGATCTTCCAACAGGTGTCACAGGATCCAGCCTTCCAGCAAGCCATTCAGCCATCTGCTCCAGCTCAATCTCAAGCCACCCAAGCGTCATCACCTAACCCTACTGCAACGCCCAAGCGCTTCAAGAAGAGCCAGTAGAACTGAGAACTAAAAAGAAAGAACTCGCGCGGAGGCGCAGAGGCGCAGAGTTTTTAAGCCTCGAGGCAACCGCATTCCAAGAAACGTTTTAAGAAAAACGTGCCTTTTGAATTGGGTGTTTGAATGGCCGCCATACGCCCAACTCCGAACGCCTTTGTCTCTTTACCCTCCGCGCCTCCGCGCCTCTGCGCGATGTTTTTCCCTTGATGCTCTAGTATACCAAGCGAGGATTCTCACCCTCCTCTTGCAGCTTGGCTGCCTTTTCCTCATCGAGTCTTGCCTCTTGCTCCACGACCTTTTCTTGGAGAAAGGCTTTCAGCGCCGGAATCCCCTCACCCAACTCGGCACAGATTGGAAGAATCGTGACTCCTTTGAATTTCTTTTTGAATAGCTTCAGGTTGTCCGTAGCCTCAGGCATATCCATCTTGTTGGCGATGATGCACCAGGGACGTTCTGCAAGTTCAGGATTGTAGAGTTCCAGTTCCTTGCGAAGAGCCTTCAGGTCGTACAAGGGGCTTCGTCCCTCGGAACCTGCCATGTCGAGCACCATGAGCAGATAGGCGCAGCGCATGACATGGCGCAGGAACTGATGGCCAAGACCCTTATTCTCATGAGCCCCCTCGATCAATCCGGGAATGTCGGCAACGGTCGTCTTGTGATAATCCTCCAGATCCACAACTCCAACCTGAGGATGACGTGTTGTGAAGGCATACGATCCGACTTTTGGATGGGCACGGGAGATCGCACGCAGGAGTGTTGATTTTCCAGCATTCGGATAACCAACCAGACCGGCAAAGGCGATCGAGCGCATCTCCAGCAGGAACCATCCTTCATCACCCTCGGTACCTTCGGTAAAACGCCTGGGAGCCTGATTGCGTGAACTCTTGAAATGAATGTTGCCACGCCCACCCTTTCCTCCGTGACAGATAACGAACTCTTTGCCCACCTCATCCAGATCGGCAACAAGATCCTCAGGCATGGGATCCGCGAGTCCTTTCTTAGCTCGTGGCTCCTCGGAAGGGTGTTCCTCCCCGTCGATCAACTCAGCCTCGGCAAAGGGATCGTGCGGAGCCGGTGTCGGAAAACGATAGATCAGGGTGCCGACCGGAACAGGCACCACGAGATCAGGGGCTGACTTTCCATGGCGTTGACGGAAGGAGCCCTTGCCTCCCGGCTTGGCCTTCAGGATCGGTTCAAAGAAGAGATTGGCCAACTGATCGACATGGTTGTCAGCACGGAGAATCACATCGCCTCCGTCACCCCCATCACCACCGTCCGGCCCCCCTTTCGGAATGAATTTTTCACGCCGGAAGCTGGCGGAACCATCCCCTCCGTCGCCCGCCTTCGCATGAACCCTGACTCGATCGATGAACATTCCGTTACCTTTGCAGAAGCTTGGCGTAAAGTCGCTCAGTTTTGCGGGCAATCGCATCCCACCCAAAGAACTCCTCAGCACGCTTCCGACCGGCAGCGCCCATTCGCGAAGCAAGCTCGGGATCGGCCATCAGGAGATTGATCTTAGAAGCAAGGTCTAGGGCAAAGGCGGCAGGATCTGTCGCCTCGAAGGGGCTCTCTTTCATTTGCTCAAGGGGAACAAGAAATCCGGTCTCGCCATCCACCACTACCTCCTTGATGCCCCCGACAGCGCTGGCAACGACGGGCGTGCCACAGGCCATGGCTTCGAGATTGATAATGCCGAAGGGTTCGTAAATCGATGGGCAGACAAAGACGGAAGCGCCGGAGTAGAGGACGATCGCTTCAGGACGAGTCACCATCTTCTCGATCCAGACAATGGAGTCATGGTGCTCACGTGCCGAGGAGATGGCCGCATTCATTTCCGCTGCGATCTCAGGGGTGTCAGGGGCACCGGCGCATAGAACGACTTGGAATCCCGGATTCAAATGACGGATGGCACGCACCAAGTGAATAATCCCTTTCTGACGAGTGATACGACCAACGAAGAGGACATAGGGTCGCTCGGGATCAACTCCGAGGGAGCGAAGCATCTCCGGATCCTCCGTAGAGTGATATTCTTCAAGATCGATTCCGTTATGGATCACGCTGAGGCGCTCTTCGCTGACATTGAACAAAGAGAGAATATCACGCTTGGTTTCCTCGGAAACAGCGATCACAGAGTCAGCCATCTCAAGGGCTGTTTTTTCAACCCAGAGGCTGAAATCATAACCGCCTCCAAGCTGTTCGCGCTTCCAGGGACGCAGGGGCTCCAGCGAATGGACGGTGATGACGAGCGGTATCCCGTAGTTCAGCTTGGCCATGATGCCCCCAAGATGGGTGTACCAGGTGTGGCAATGAACGAGGTCGGTAGTAATTCCAGCACCGTTGAAATCAACGCATCGGCGAGACGCTCCGAGCGGACTCTGAAGCTGCTTGGGACACGTCATTTCCGGAGTCCCCATCCCGAACCCTTCGACTTCGATATTCCCAATTTTCTCTTTCTGATCACCGAAGCAGCGGACCTCTACCTCCATAAGTTTGGCCAGTTCACGACTCAGGTAATCAACATGAACGCCCGCACCCCCGTAGATGTACGGTGGATATTCATTGGTCAGAAGGAGTGTTTTCATGGAACTGTTTTATAAGAACTTTACCGGCAGGAGATACTGGAGGATCCCCGATCCCATCTGGAGACGCGGGAGGCTCACTCCGAGAAGAGAGGCCTTGGCAACCTGAATGGACTCGCTTCGTCCCAGACCGATTAACGCGGCACTCAGGGAACTTAAATCCGGTTCATGCCCGACAATCATGACAGAATCAAGCTTTGCATAACCTGAGAGTTCAGTGAGGGCTACCTCGGGATTCATCCCGCAGGCAGCCCACGGAACTTCCGTCAAAGGCGGTTTGCCCATGAGCTTAGCAATAATCTCCGCCGTCTCACGCGCACGAACAACGGGACTGGTCAGAATGATCTCCGGCCTGAGGCACTGCTCTTTCATAAAGCAACCAATCCGTCGCGCCTGTTTGAAACCTTTTTCCGTCAGACAACGGGAAAAGTCATCAAGGCGGTGGGGTTCAGCCTCGGCGTGTCGGATAAGATGGAGAAGCATTAGGAGAAAATTATGAAGTCAGAATGACGAAGTATGAAGCTGTGATAAAAAGTCTGAACGCAGACGCCCTTTTTATCCCCCATCATTCATCATTTCCCTACATCGACATTCCTCCATCGACCGCCAGCACTTGGCCGGTGATATATCCAGCTGCGGGGCTGCAGAGGAAAGCAACCGTGGAGGCGATATCGTCGGGCTGACCAAAACGCGAAAGAGGGATCTGCGCCAAAGCTCCCTTGCGGATCTCCTCGTTAAGAACGGCAGTCATGTCGGTCTCGATGAATCCCGGAGCCACCACATTGACCGTGATGCCGCGGCTGGCGACTTCCTTTGCGAGAGCCTTGGTAAGGCCAATCATGCCGGCCTTGCTAGCGGCATAGTTGGTCTGACCGGCGAGTCCCATGAGTCCACTGACAGAGCTGATGTTGATGATGCGGCCGGAGCGCTGCTTGATCATGGTGCGCAGAACGGAGCGGACGAAATTGAAGGCTCCCTTCAGATTGGTATCGAGGACAGCATCCCATTCCTCGGAGGACATACGCATGAGGAGATTGTCCCGGGTGATTCCCGCGTTATTCACGAGAATGTCAGCACGACCATAGTCCGCAATGATCTGCTCGCCGACTTTTTGCACCGCATCAAAATCAGCCACATCGACGGCATAGGCACGAGCCGATCCGGGGCAGATAGCCTCGAGGGCAGCCGCCACCTTGGATGAGTTTTCTTCACTGCGACTGACGATGGCAACCTTGGCGCCCAAATTGACAAAATGACGGGCAATGGATTCACCGATGCCGCGTCCGGCTCCGGTGACAATGGCGACTTGATCCTGCATGGAATTGGTAAGGTTAGCGATGCTCATGAATTAGGGTAAAGAGTAATGGCTTAAAAGCCTACCCGAGAAGGCTCAACCAGGAAATCGCTATTTCCCAAGCCTGCGAATAACGGATGAAATCGTTCAGGACACCCCGTGCGAAGCCTCGCGGAGTTTCGGCATGTGTCTGGAGAGAAAAAACTGTCCTCCACCCAGTAGAGCAAGAATGCCACCCACCACGGCAAAGGCACCGTAGGGTCCTAAGCCGGCAGAGAAGGCAGTACCCACTATCGTCTTGATCACCACCGAAACAGCGTTCACCCCGAACTGCGAAGCCGAGGTGACACCGCCGGCATGTTGCAGAGGTGTGAGTTCCTGACGTTTTTTAGTCAGGGTGAGTCGGGCGCAGACGTTGGTAACTGCAAAGAGGAAGACGACCGCCGACATGACCCAGAGATTCGCCGGAAGCCATCCAACGGCAAGAATGAAGGTACCCACGGCACCAAGAGCCACCCATTTTGCTCCCGAGTCACGATGCTTCGTGACGGCATAGATCAGCGCACCAACGACCCCACCAAGAGCAAAAGCGGCGCCGATCTGACCCACTGTGGCAGATTTGTGAAGGAGTCCCTTGGCAAAGAAGGCGCTGAGGAGTTTGCGCAGGGGATAGATATTGAATGACATCAGGCCGATGCAGGTGATGAGGAGAGGTTGATTGGTGAAGATATATTTAACCCCCGCCCAAGTGCCGCCATGCGAGCGATGCGACGCGACTTTCTCCTTGCTTCCATCTGTCTTGGCATGACCACCCAGTCCTCTGGGAATGAAGAAGTAAGCCGCAGCGGAGAGAACAAATCCCACGGGAATCACGATATGAGGAATCACTTTCCCTCCCCAGATCATCATTCCGCCAAGGATCAGGGGCCCAGCGACTCCACCAAGATCAAAAGTCAATTCGTAGCGTGAATTGATCCTGTCGAGCTGATCTGCACGATGGCGTGCAAGCTCGAGAGGTATGGTGTGAACCGAAGTGTCGACAAAGCCCCGGATCAGGGCTTCCAACGTATAGCAACCCATCGCCCACCAAAGGCTCAAAAAACCGCAGAGCATCGAAACCGGGACTCCGGCCAAGGCCACACCGCGGAGAAAGGTCGCGACCATCAGAACACGTCGTGCTCCAAATCTTTCGGTGGGCCAACCACCGAGATACGTTCCGACCATATGCACTCCCGTGTCAAAGGCTGAAAAAAAAGCCGCCCCACCAAGGGAACCGGAAAGTTTGGCCAGAAGCAGGGGCTGGGCCAGATGCAGCGCACTATCGACCAACTGCGTGAGAAAAATCCCACCAAGGAACCCATTCAAGGGAATCTGTTGGTTGGGCACCTGTTGAACTGGCTCGTTCACTTCCATGTCACGTGCTTTTGGTAATCATTGGCCGATGGAACGCTGATCAGGCGTCTCTCGGGCAGAATGAGTGCGGAGAGAGCTCCTCCGTAGACACACCCCGAGTCGAGGCCGATGGCATTGGGACGGATGATCACATCCGGTCTGGACCAGTGTCCAAAGACGATCAGCTGATCGTCCGTATAGGCCTCGTACCAGGGAATGTCCATTCCCTCGGGAATCCTAATACTCAGGAGATCATGCCGCGACTGATTCTCCAGAGGGGAAACCCGGGGATCAATCCCGGCATGAACCACAAGAAAGCCGTCGGTCTCGATACTGAGTGGCCAAGAGTTGATAAAATTCATCGACTCATCAAAGCAGTCTCCCAACTGACGACTGGTCTCCTCATCTGAAGAACCCGGTTTGGGATCCTTTCCGGAAATCCATCGATCCAGTAACCGAGCTTCGTGATTTCCAAGGACACAGCGCAAGTTGGGAGTATTCATTGCCCATTGCATGACAGACCTACTATCGGGCCCCTTGCAGATCAGATCGCCCACGGTAATGAGGTCATCTTCTGGATCAACCTCGGCAGCCTTGAGAAGCTTCTCCAACTCCGAAGCGCAGCCATGGATATCGCCGATAATGATCGTTCTACGATTCCCACCAGTGCTAGGACCTGATGAAGTGGAGATCGGGTTGTTCATCAAGACAAGTCAAGCTGCGAAGTTAGAGGACTCAATTTCAGCCGAGACTCTCCGGCGCAGTTGCCCGCAGGCGGCGTCAATATCGTGTCCCTTCTCCCTGCGGATGGTGGCCGCAATGCCGCGGTCGCGGAGAATGGAGAGGAATTCTTCCTGCACCTCTTCCGAAGGTCGCTTCCAGGGAAGCCCCTCGACAGTATTGTAGGGGATGAGATTTATCTTGGCGCGCAGTCCCCTCGCCCGCTCGGCAAGGAGCTTGGCCTCGGAGGACGCGTCATTGACTCCCTCGATCAGGATGTACTCGAAGGTGATCATCTGCTTCTTGCGCTCGCTATAGTAGGTGCAAGCCTCCATCAACTCGGCGACGGGATATTTCTGATTCACCGGCATGATCTGACTACGGACAGAATCACTCGCTCCATGCAGGGAGATAGCCAGTCTGATCTGGAGTGGCTGATCGGCAAGGTCCCGGATCCGGGGGACCAATCCGCTGGTGGAGACAGTCATTTTCCTTGCCCCCAGTCCGACTCCCCAGGGAGCATTAAGAATAGAAACTGCTTGTAGCCAGTTTTTGTAATTGGCCATCGGTTCCCCCATCCCCATGAAGACCAGATTATTGATGCGCTCTCCGGAGATCTTCTCGGCGAGCAAAACCTGAGAGACGATCTCATCGGCACTAAGATGACGTTTCCAACCATCCAGACCACTGGCGCAGAACTTGCAGCCATACGCACATCCGACCTGTGATGAGACACAGAGTGTCCGCCGGTCGGACTCCTCTCCGTAGAGTGCGGGAGATGCCGGAATAAGGACTGTCTCGATGAATTCCCCGTCGTGAAGACGCAGGAGCAACTTCCGCGTCGTATCCTGCGACCCGCTGACGGTCACCACCTCGGGCAAACGGATCGGATGGATCTCCGACAAGGCAGAGCGAAGCGACGCCGGGAGGTTCTTCATCGACTCCCAAGAATCAACGCGCTTCTCGCGGTCATAGGCCCATTCCATAATCTGCTTGGCACGGTATGAGGGCTGAACCAGCGCATTCAGACTCTCCTCCAGATCATCCATGCCGAGGGAGTGCAGTGGGCGGATAGTGGCAGGTTGAGTCATTTGAGATATCTAGTGGTTAATTAGTGGGAGAAATTCATTGCTCTGCAAGCAGGGATTGCTACTATTTTACGCTCTTCTGCCGTCACTTAAAAGGAGTCGCGGTAGGATGGATTGGCAACAATCTCTCCGCAGAAGTTATTCAACACACCATGACAACATCAATCGCTGAACTTCAGCAACTCATCGCAGCCTCGGTTAAGAACTACCGTGAAGGCAGCATCGTAAAAGGCCACATCCTCGAGAAGAGGCCCAAGGAATTCCTCATCGACATCGGCTACAAGTCCGAAGGTGTGGTTTCCGCATCGGAATTCGACAATCCCGAGGAAATCCAGGTCGGTGACGAGGTCGAGGTACTCCTCGAACGTCTCGAAAACGACCTCGGCATGGTCATCCTCTCCCGACTGAAAGCTTCTCAGCGTCAGAACTGGTCGAAGATCGTCAAGCTCTTCGAGGCCGAGGGCATCATCAAGGGACGTGTCAAATCTGTCGTCAAGGGTGGTCTCATCGTCAATGTGGGCGTCGAGGCTTTCCTCCCCGCTTCCCAGGTGGACATCAATCCTCCCAAGGATCTCACCCAATTTGTCGGCAATACCTACGACTTCAAGATCGTCAAGCTCAACGAAGATCGTAAGAACGTCGTCCTCAGCCGTCGCGAACTGATCGAGGCCGAGCGCAGCGAACGCCGCCAGCAGTTCCTCGGCACCATGAGCGCCGGAGACAAGGTCGAGGGTACCGTCAAGAACATCACCGACTTCGGGGCCTTCCTTGATCTCGATGGTATCGACGGACTACTCCACATCACCGACATGTCCTGGGCCCGTCTCACTCACCCGAGCGAGGCCGTCAAGCCCGGCGACCGCCTCACGGTTGTCGTTCTCGAGATCAACAAGGACAAGGAGCGCATCTCTCTTGGACTCAAGCAGCTTCAGTCCAATCCTTGGGACCGACTCGAAGAGCGCTTCCCTATCGGCCAGAAGGTCAAGGGCAAGGTCACCAATCTCATGCCTTACGGCGCCTTCATTCAGATCGAAGAAGGCATCGAGGGACTCATCCACGTCTCGGAGCTCTCCTGGACCAAGCGCATCACCCGTCCTTCCGACGTCCTCACCTTGGGTCAGGACATCGAGGCCGTGGTTCTTGGCGTCAACAAGGAGGATCAGAAGATCTCCCTCGGCGTCCGTCAACTGGAGCCAAATCCTTGGGACGAGATCGAACAGCGCTACGTCATCGGAAAGCAAGTGCGTGGCCAGGTCCGCAACATGACCGCCTACGGCGCCTTTGTGGAGCTTGAGGAAGGAATCGACGGCATGGTGCACGTCTCCGATCTCAGCTGGAACAAGAAGATCAACCACCCAAGCGAAGTCCTCAAGAAGGGCGACGAAGTGGATGCAGTCGTCATCGACATCGACAAGGCCAACCAGCGTATCAGTCTCGGCGTCAAACAGCTCGAGACCGATCCTTGGAAGGAGATCGAGAGCAAGTTCAAGGTTGGCGACGTCGTCAAGGGAACCGTCTCCAAGATCGCCAACTTCGGCGCCTTCATCGAGCTCCCCGGAGCCATCGACGGACTCGTTCACATCTCGCAGATCAGCGAGGACCGTGTCGAGAAGGTCAAGGATGTCCTCAAGGTCGGCCAGGAAGTCGAGGCCCGCGTCATCAAGATCGACAAGACCGAGCGTCGTCTCGGCCTCTCCATCAAGGCAACAGGGTACAGCGAGGAAGCACTCCGCAAGGAGAGCGAGGCACTTGATTCCGTCAAGAGCGGCGAGGATATGGTCAGCTTCGGAGCAGCCCTCATGGCAGCCGAGGAAGAGTATCGTCCCGGCCAAGGCAGCAAGTAACCTTTCATTATCTCTATCATGTCACAGCCAGCAATCACAGCTTACCTCAAGACCTCTTGCGGTTGGAGCAAGGGTGTACGCGCCATCATGGACAAGTACTCCCTCTCCTACACCGAGAAGGACATCATCCAGAATCCGGCCTTCCGGTTCGAGATGGAGCAGCGTAGCGGACAACCCCTCTCTCCCTGCGTGGAGATCAACGGAGTCATGCTGCCTGACATCAGTGGTGAGGAAGTGGAGCGTTACATGCTCGAGAAGGGAATTGTCGCGGCGAACGAGGTGAAGACCGACGTTCCCCTGAATGCCGCCTGCTCGGATGCTGAACACGCCGCCATGGCTCAGGGCCTAGGCCAAGGCCAAGGAATCAAGATGAACCTCTGAGGTTTTCTCGATAACAATCACAGAGAGCCGTACCTGGAAAGGTACGGCTCTTTTGCATTACTGAGATTGTGGGTTTTTCCCGCAGAGGCGCAGAGGAAGAAAGGAATGAATAGAAGGGCTAGGACACTCTGTGTCGCCTTGCCATGATAGCTTCATTGAATGAACAAGCTCGTCAGGCATTCTCTTAAGCGTTAGTTGTCTTGCATCTTATCCATGGCTCCCTCCTCCAATGACTCTCCAGCCACCGTCGAAGCCTTCATCCATAGGTGGTCTCGTGCCGAGGCTTCGGAGCGGGCGAATGCCCAGCTCTTCCTGAGCGAGCTGAGTGACCTCCTGGAGGTTCCCCGTCCCTCGAATACCCACGCCGACGGCTACACCTTCGAGTTTCCGGTGAAGATTCCCCTCGGGGATGGGTCCCTCGGCGACGGCCGCATCGACCTCTACCGACGCGATGCTTTCGTTCTGGAGGCAAAGCAATACGCCGATGCTCAGAACAAGGAGGGTCCGAAATCCGACTCTGCCCGCGTCATGGAGCAGGCTGGCGTCTATCTCCCTGCAAGGAAGAGCGGCCCAAAGAACGGTCCTATTCGTGGCAGCGGGGCCTGGGACGATGCCATGATGAAGGCCCGCGGTCAGGCCGAGCGCTACGCCCGATCACTCCCCGAGGGCCATGCGACCCCACCCTTCCTGCTCGTCGCCGATATCGGCCACTCCATCGAGCTTTACGCCGACTTCACTCAGGCGGGGAAGGCCTTCCTCCCCTACCCCGATCCGCGCACGTTCCGCATCCGCCTCTCTGACCTTGCCGAGGAGAGCGTGCGCGATCGACTCCGCCGCGTCTGGATCGATCCTCTCTCGCTTGATCCTGCAAAGATCAGCGCCGCCGTCACCCGTGAGATCGCCGATCTGCTCGCCACACTCGCCGCCTCCCTAGAGCGCAGCGGCCATTCTCCGAAGCTCGTCGGCGAGTTCCTTACCCGCTGCCTCTTCTGCATGTTTGCCGAGGATGTCGGACTCCTGCCGAAAGATGGCTTCCGTGGACTCTTGGAATCCCTCCGCTCCCAGCCCGAAGGATTCGTTCCCAAGCTCCGGCAGCTCTTCTCCGAGATGCAGACCGGAACGGAGTATTCCGTCATCCTCAATCAGAAGCTCCTCCGCTTCAATGGAGGCCTCTTCGAGGAGGCAAGCGTCCTCCCTCTCGATTCCGCTCAGATTACCATCCTCCTCCAGGCCGCAGCAGCAGACTGGAAGAACGTCGAACCTGCCATCTTCGGCACCCTGCTTGAGCGAGCCCTTGATCCCATTGAGCGCCACGCCCTCGGTGCCCACTACACCCCGCGCGCCTACGTCGAGCGGCTCATCCTACCGACCATCGTTGAGCCCCTGCGGTCCACATGGGAGAGTGTGCGGACTGCTGCCGTCGTCCACGCTCAGGCAGGACGCATGGAGGAGGCGCGCGAGGAGATCCGCACCTTCCACGACCAGCTCTGCGCCGTGCGCGTGCTCGACCCCGCCTGCGGCTCCGGGAACTTCCTCTACGTCGCCCTTGAGCACATGAAGCGCCTCGAGGGAGAAGTCCTCGACGCCTCCGCCGACCTCGGGGAGAACCTCCTCCTCGACCTCTCAACCCACAGCGTCGATCCACACCAGTTCCTTGGGATCGAGTTGAATCCCCGCGCCGCCTCGATCGCCGAGATGGTCCTCTGGATCGGCTACCTTCAGTGGCACTTCCGCACCCGCGGTCAGACGCTACCCGCAGAGCCCGTCCTGCGAAGATTTCACAATATCGAGTGCCGCGATGCCGTGCTTGCCTGGGATGGGGAACCGCAACCCGTCCTTGATGAAACGGATCAGCCCGTCACCGTCTGGGATCGGAAGTCCAAGAAGATTGATCCAGTCACCGGCCGCGACGTCCCGGATGAGAGCAAGCGGACGACACTCCTGAGCTATTCGAATCCCCGCCCTGCCGAGTGGCCCAAGGCCGACTACATCGTGGGGAATCCTCCTTTCCTCGGTCCCGCTCGGATGCGCGAGGATCTCGGCGACGGCTACACCGAGACACTGAGAAAAGCTTACCCCGAGGTTCCCGAGAGCGCCGACTTCGTCATGTATTGGTGGGAGAAAGCTGCCATGGCTGTTGAGGCAGACACCACCAAGCGCTTCGGATTCATCACGACCAATAGCCTGCGCCAGACCTTCAACCGCCGCGTGCTCGAGCGCCATCTGGATCAAATCTCCCTCCGCTTCGCCATTCCCGATCACCCGTGGGTCGATACGCAGGAGGGAGCCGCCGTCCGGATTGCCATGACTGTTGCGGGCAAGTCCGATCTACCCGGCCGACTGTTGCTGCTTGCAACGGAGAAATTCCAAGATGACGGCTCTGCCTTGGTCACCTTCACCGAAACCAAGGATGAGATTGCTTCCGATCTCACCATCGGGGCCAAGGTCTCGGAAACTCAGTCTCTTCGGGCTAATGAAGGACTTTCTTGCCCCGGTGTAAAACTCCACGGCTCCGGGTTTATCATCACGGAAGAGGTAGCAAGAGACCTCGGTCTTGGCTCGGTTCCCGGAATCGAGCAGCACATCCGCCCCTATCGAAATGGCAAGGATCTTACCGATTCCCCTCGTAGGGTGATGGTCATCGATCTCTTCGGTCTCTCTGCCGAGGAGGTACGAGAGCGCTTCCCTGCCCTCTATCAGCATGTTCTCACGCGAGTTAAGCCGGAACGTGATACCAACAATCGCGCGACCTACCGGGATAACTGGTGGATCTTTGGAGAACCTCGCCGAGACTTTCGACCGGCACAAGTTGGCCTCTCTCGTTACATCGCCACAGTAGAAACATCAAAGCATCGACACTTTCAGTTTCTTGGAGAGGAAATTCTGCCTGACAATAGGCTTATAATAATTGCGAGTAAGGATGCCTTTCATCTTGGAGTGCTCAGTAGCCGAATTCATGTCGCTTATGCTCTGGCAGCAGGTGGAGATTTGGGGCCAACACCAGTTTTCAATAAATCCCGCTGCTTCGACCCCTTCCCCTTTCCTTACTGCGACGAGTCGCAGAAGGCTCGCATCCGCTCCCTCGCCGAGGAACTCGATGCCCATCGGAAGCGGTTTCAGGCCGCGCATCCCACACTCACCCTCACCGGAATCTACAACGTTCTTGAGGCACTCCGCTTAGGACGAACTCTGAGCGCCAAGGAAAAGGTGATTCACGATCAGGGACTCGTCTCCGTCCTGCGCCAACTCCACGACGACCTCGATGCCGCCGTGGCTGAAGCCTACGGATGGGGAGATGGCAAAGATCTGACCGACGAGGAGATCCTCACCCGCCTCGTGGCGCTCAATGCCGAGCGTGCCACTGAGGAATCCCAAGGAGTGATTCGCTACCTCCGCCCCGAGTATCAAAACCCCTCGGGTACCACAGCGACTCAAAGCGGTCTCAAGCTCACGAAAGAAAAGACCGCGAAAGCCAAAGCATCGAAAGTCTCCGCCGCAAAAACTCCGTGGCCGAAGCCACTCGCCGAACGAGTCCGCGCCGTCGAGGAAGCCCTCCGATCCGCCAGCACCCCCGTCACAGCGGAAGCTCTCTCCAAGACCTTCGCCCGCGCTAGCGCCACAGACATCAAGGAAATCCTCGACACCCTCGTCACCCTCGGTCGCATCCAGCAATCAGGAGACTGTTATGCCGCATGAACCACAGAATTGTTACGCTAATATTGTGACTCCTGCGTGGAGCTGGTTCATACCCGGGCTCTACCATTGCATGCAGGGGCGCATTAAGGAGGCGTTCTTCTGGGTCATCTTGGTCCTCTTCCTCATCCCCTTCGTTTTCCCCATTCCGATCGCCTTATTCCTCTGCTACCGGAGTGCGCTCCGTCTTTCCACTTCTCTCCAACAGCAGAAATCTTGATCCAAAGTCCCACAGCCACACGCTCTAGCTATGAAGACCAGTGAAACTATCGGGATTTTTCTGATCGCATCTGCGTGCGTCTGTTGCCCGTATTTTACCCTTCCTATCGTGCTGATTGGATTTTGTGCATTCCGTGCCATCAGAGGCGTCGGCAGCTGTGAAGTTGATCTTAACTTCAGGAGGAGTAGTTTTTTAACTACCAAGACGGGTGAGACAATCCTGCTTACCGTCGTCGTCTTTGCCTGTGTCTTTTTCCCATCTATATCCATCCCCATTGTGTTGATCTTGGCTGGGCTGAATTGGAACAAGGTCTGAGATCTCCCTGTCGCGGTAGTCAGTCCCGGCGCATTCGGTGCCATCAGTGGCGTCAGCAGCCGTGATCTTGATTTTTACTTCAGGAGCCATATGTTTCGGCTATGGAGATTCTTTTCCTGCTGTGGTGGTTCGTCGTTCCCCTTCTCCCGATAATTTCCTTTGTCATCATTTGCATTTGGCTCTGGATCACTTGGGACAAGTGACTCAGCCTCGCCAGCTACTGAGACCTAACTATTCCGATTGTTGGAATCGGTGCACTCTGCATGGTCCAGATGCGTTTACAGCGATGAACTTAGGAAGGAGTATTTTTCAATCATGAAGATCGGTGAAACACTCGGGCCTGACCGGATCATCTTTGAATCACAAAAGGGGAGTGTGCATCAGAGCAATCTGGTCCCCTGTGCATTCTGTGCATCTTGTGGCCATGACTCAGATTAACCCGTTCTAAATAAAAGGTAGCAGCGGATACTTTTTCCCAAGGACCATCTCACTCGGGGCACCAAGCCATTTCTCGAGAGCCGTGGCGTAGACGGATCGGAAGTCCGTGCTGAACTTGAGATCGCCATCGTGAAGATCGGTCAGACTTGGATAGTTACCGTAGAG
>CANKWU010000025.1 GCA_947487385.1 Spartobacteria bacterium | reverse complement strand
ATTGGCAATCAAACAACCTCCTCGAATAACAGCGTGTTGGTGACAGGTAGTAATTCTCTCTGGAGCAATAGTGGGTATCTAGTTGTTGGCGAAGGCGGCAGCGGTACCCTGACGGTGGCCAATGGGGGCATCGTGCGAGCTCAGAGTATGGTAATTGCCTCCAACAGTGGCTCGATTGGCACGCTGAATATCGGCACTCTTGGCGGCAGCGATACGGCCGGAACGATCATCACACCGACGATCGGATTCGGCTTAGGAACCGGCACGATCAACTTCAACCAGATCGACACAGCAACGCTCACTTCATCGATCTCAGGATTCGGCACCATCCAGCAACTCGGTAGCGGCACGACGATCCTGACCGGGAGCAACACCTACAGCGGCTTGACCCTCGTGCAAGCTGGAACCCTGTTGGCCAATAACACAGCGGGATCGGCTGTGGGCACCTCCACGGTACTTGTGACCGATGCCGGTACTCTTGGCGGTACTGGATCGATCGGGGGAGCTACGACCATAGAGAGTGGAGGCTCTCTCACCCCCGGCACTAATGGAGTCGGCTCACTGAGCTTCACCAATAGTCTGACACTGCTGTCAGGATCCACAACGACCTTTCAGATTACTTCGACCAACAATTTCACCTCGATCAACTTGATTGGTTCGACGCTCACCTACGGAGGGAGCCTCGTCTTCAACATCGCAAGCTACACTCCTGCCGATGGGGATGCCTTCACTCTTTTCAATAGGACCGGAGAAGCGACTGAGAATGGTGATTTTAGCAGCGTTTCAGCAGGAAGCCTCCAGTTTACTAATGATGCTGCAGGGACTTGGAGTGCCACCAATGGCTCTTACCTTTATCAGTTCAAGGACTCAACGCGTCAACTCACGGTATATCACACGGTACATCAGGCAGTCCCTGAGCCCTCTACCTACGCTCTCTTAGGTCTAGGAGCCTTGGCCCTGATCGTGGTGTGCTTTCGAAAAGTCGCGGCATCGATTCTTTAAATGCTCAACCGAACCACTACCGGACTCACCAAGAAAAAATCCTGTTTCAGTCTGTCAATTCAGCTTAAGCGTCACGAGGAGACTTCTCTTTTACCCTGAACCTCTCAACACTCCACTCAGCGGCGGGGCGCCTACTGAGGCTCGTAGAGAATCCTCCCACACTGGGGGCAGCCGATGATGCCCTTCTCTCCTCTGACTTCGAGGATCGTTTGGTGGGTGACTTGCATGTTGCAACCCGCGCAGACTCCATGCTCGACGGTGACGAGGGCGATGCCGTTCTTGCTCTTGAAGAGGCGGTTGTAGCGGTCGAGCAAATCCTCCTCGATGCCCTCGGTGAAGGTGGGGCGCTCCGACTCGAGCTCCTTCTGCCTGGTCTCCAGATTCTCTTTCCGGGAAATGAGTGAGGCCATGTGGGTTTCCACTTTCCTCTTCTCGGCGATATGGGCTTCCTGAGCCGCCTGCAGGGAGGGTTTCAGGCTCTCGGCATCTTCCATGAGAAGCAGCTCACGGTCCTCGATCTCCACGATAGATTTCTCGGCCATCTCGATCTCGTGGCGTAGGGCGGAGAACTCCTCGTTCTTTCGGGTCTCGAGCTGCTGGTTTTTGTAGCGGGAAATCTGGTCCTGCTTCGCCTTCACGTCGACCTCGAGCTTCTTGCGTTCGATCTCGATTTCCTTCTGGCGCTCACGGGCTGCCTCGAGGCGGACATCGGCAGCCTTGAGTTCACGGTCGCGCGCCGCTTTTTCCCCAGGAAGTGCAGCGAGCTCGGTCAAGACGGCACGGAGCTTCTGATCGCGATCCTGCAGGATGAGGAGTTTTTCGACGGAGGGGAGCATAAAGCAGGGTAGTAGGGAAGTGAGATAAGACCTCTTTTAGGAGCTCTATTTCCAGAGGTAGGACTGGGTGAGTGCGACGATCTTGTTATCGACGATCAGGATGCAGCGCCAGTTGGTGACCCGGCCGTTCTCAAGGTAATCGTCGCCGATGATAGAAAAGCGGGTGCCGATAGAGCCCTTCGCGGAGGTGTAGCTCTTTTCACGAGCCATCACAAAGTTGCCGAGGTTGGCCTGGCGGTACTCGAGGCGGATAGTCACGTCGGCTGGAGAGCCGTGGTTCCACCAGAAGAAGTTGAAGTAATTCCCCTTGAGCTCATCCTTGTCAAGTGAGGTGGTGGCTGGCCACATATAGTAGAGACGCTCAAAGCTGATGGCTTCATTCGGAGGTCCGCTCGTGATAAAGGTCTTGGGATCGTTAAGGAACTGGGTCTTTTTCCTGAAAGCGAAGGCGGAATTCATGGCGAGCGGCAGGACATTGGCATGATCCAGCTTCACTTGGGGAGGCTCCTGCATAGCGCATCCTCCAAGAACAAGAAGGGTAAGGAGTGGCAATAGCGCAAGAATTGAGAGCATCCGATGCCCGTATGGGTAACGGGTGCGGTGGTCTTCGAAGAGAAAGCCCATAGAACGATGATCAAAGCGGTTGGGTTGCAAGCTGTCAACCCACCTCGGGATCTGCAAATTGAGAGATAGGTTGGGTTGCAAGCAGACTCTTGACGCTTTTCAACCTGCCCTCCAATGTCCCTTTCATGAGCCAGTTCCAAAGTTCCTTACAATCCCTTCAAGAAGTCCTTCAGGCAGTGTCTCCTTTGCAAGACGATCTGGAAAAAGCAGCCTCCATGGCCGGCGATGCGCTGCTGGCAGGCAACAAGCTGATGTTTTGCGGCAATGGCGGCAGTGCCAGCGAAGCCGCCCATATGGCGACGGAATTCACTTGCCGGTTCAAGGAGGATCGCCGGCCTTATCCGGCTATGGCCTTCACCGTCGATGCCGGTCTGCTGACGGCGATAGGAAACGACTATGACTTCACCGAGGTCTTCGCGCGTCAGGTCGCGGCCTTCGGGAAGCCGGGTGATGTCCTGATCGTGATCACCTCGAGCGGCAAGTCTAGGAATATTTTGGCGGCACTCGAGGAGGCACGTAGGCAAGGGGTGCACACGGTTGCCCTCCTTGGAAAAGGGGGGGGCTTTACGAAGGGCGCCGCCGATGTGGAACTGATCGTACCTGGCAGCGAGACTGCCCGGATCCAAGAGGTGCACCAGTTTTTGCTCCATGTCTTTTGCGAGATTATCGAGGCGAGGCTTCCCCGGTAGTTGAATGTTGATGAGCCTTGATGTGTGCTAAGAGCCGCCTCGCTTGAACAGCTCGCTGCTTTCCATGGTCACCTGGATCGCTGTCGGCCTGCTCGGCCTGATCAACGGATCCTTTCTTAATGCGGTTATCCACCGTCTTCCCCGCGGTATCTCACTGCTCCATCCCAAGCGATCCTTTTGTCCAGGCTGTGGCAAAATGATCCCTTGGCATGAGAACCTGCCGGTGGCCAGCTGGGTGCTTTTGCAAGGTCGCTGCTCAGGGTGCGAAATGCCGATCTCGATCCGCTATCCCCTTGTCGAGCTTTTGACCGGAGGGCTCTACCTGCTGGCCTATGCTCGCTTCGGTCTGCCGCTGGCTCCGGTCTTCTGGCTCTTCCTTTCGCTGCTCGTAGCAGCGACTTTCATCGATTTCGACCACCTGATCATCCCGGATGAGATTACCAAGGGAGGCGTCATTGCCGGCCTTCTCTGCTCTCTGCTGGTTCCGGGGATGATGGGGAGGGTCGCTTGGTGGCAGGGGCTTATGCTCTCTTTGACGGGAGCCGCGCTCGGCTTCTTCCTTCTCTGGGGTGTTGTGGAACTGGGGAAGCTCGCCTTTGGTCGCCGTAGGATTAGGACAGAAGTACCGACACTGCTCGAGATCACGGGGTCTGATGCCGAGCCTCTGCTGATTTTCGGTGAGGAGAGGATCCCTCTGGCTGATCTTTTCTATCGAGAGAAAGACCAAGTAGAAGCACCCTGTGCATGGCTTGAGATCGATGGTGAGCGCCTCCATGGTCTTGAGGGCGACTCCTTGATGCTTAATCCGCGGGGGGTAATCTTTGGCTCACGCTCTTGGGGCTATGAAGGAATATCCGAGCTCATGCCGCTTCGGACTGAGGTTACCTCGATCACGTTGCCACGCGAGGCAATGGGCTTCGGAGATGTGAAGTTCCTAGCCTGCATCGGAGCCTTTCTGGGATGGAAAGGAGTGCTCTTTTCTCTCTTCGCCGGATCAATTGTCGGAGCCCTGATTGGCATCATGATGATGGCTGTCACCCGGGGGCGCTCCGGAGGTCGTATTCCCTTCGGTCCCTATCTGGCTCTTGGTGCCTTGCTCTGGGTTTTTGTCGGATCGGAATGTTTGGACTTCTATGCAAACTGTGTCACGGGGGGCGGTTTTTTTCTCCTGCTGCACCAATCCTCGATGTAATCTCATTGATTCATGACTCAACACAGGCAGTCGCATCAGTCGCAGCACCCGCAGAGGGAAGAGAAGCCCATCCCTCTTCTTTTTAAGTATCTCCCCAAGAGCTGGGGTCCGTTTCGCGAGCTGGTGGGCTATCTTGCCCCCTACAAACAGCGTATTGCGCTCGGCCTGCTGGCCGGGATTGGATTTGCGGCGGTCAATAGCTCTATGCTGCTACTGATTCGCTGGATCGGCGACACGGCTTTCCAGGGGAAATTTAGCCAAGCAGACATGATGAAGGGGGCGACCCTGGGTCAGGGGCCGAAAATCGATGCCTTCCTCTGGATGGCCCTGCTGATTCCGGGGGTGATGATCCTCCGCAGCCTGCTCGCCTATGCGAATGTCTACTGCCTTACCTGGGTGAGTCTGAGGGCACTGCGCGATATGCGCCGCCGGGTTTTCGGTCATCTCATGGGGCAGTCGCTTGATTTCTTCAACAAGTCCCAGTCCGGTCGCCTTCTCTCCCGCGTCCTGAACGACACAATGGTCGCCCAGCAATCGATGGTCACGATCGTCGGTGATCTGGTGAAGCAGCCCCTCACTGCCATCGGGGCCATCCTTGTACTACTACACATCGACTGGAAGTTTACCCTCTTTTCACTGGTTCTTTTCCCGATCTGCCTCGTGCCGGTGATCGTCTATGGGAGACGTGTTCGCAAGGCCTCCCGCGCCATGCAGAACGAGGCCGGTGTCATGGCCGTGATCCTGCAGGAGTCCTTCGCCGGTGTGCGCATCATCAAGTCCTTTGCCCGAGAGGTCTTCCAGCAGCATCTTTTTGACAAGTCGAGCGAGGAGCAGTTCCGCTCCAGCATGAAGGCCAGCAAGAGTGGTGCCATCGTCCAGCCGATGATCGAGACCGTCTCCGCCTTTGGCGTCTCACTGGCCCTTTTCTATGTCTACTTCTCTCACCTGACCATCGGGAGCTTCCTGGCCCTGCTCGGTGGCATGTTCCTTCTCTACGATCCGATCAAGAACATCAGTAAGATCCATGTGACCATCCAGAACTGCCTCGGTGCGGCTACGAGCATCATCGAACTGCTCGCCACCAAGCCGACGATTCATGACCTCCCCGGAGCTCGACCACTCGGCGCCGTGCGCGGCCACCTGGCCCTCGAGGGGGTGAACTTTTCCTACGGCATCTCCAATGCCGGGGGGGGCATGGCGGAGAATGCCGTGACAGGCCTTAATCTCGTCATCGAACCTGGCCAGAAGGTCGCTCTGGTCGGAGCCAGTGGCGCGGGTAAGAGCACGATCCTCTCACTGCTACTCCGTTTCTACGATCCGCAGCAGGGGCGCGTCTTGATCGACGGAAATGATCTACGCGACTTGACTCTCGACTCGTTGCGCGAGCAGATCGGTATCGTGACTCAGGAGAGTTTCCTCTTCCACGATTCCATTTATGAGAACATCCGCTTCGGCCGACTGGATGCCACGAAGGAAGAGATCGAGCAGGCTGCCCGGCTTGCGTATGCCCACGACTTCATCATGGCCCAGCCCCACGGCTACGAGACCGTGGTGGGAGACAAGGGATGTCTTCTCTCCGGCGGCCAGCAGCAACGTCTGGCCATTGCTCGCGCCCTGCTGAAGGCCGCCCCTGTTCTCTTGCTCGATGAGGCGACTTCGGCGCTTGATTCCGAATCGGAAAAGATGATTCAGTCGGCCCTAGAGAGTCTCTCCGAGGGACGCACGGTGATTGCGATCGCCCATCGACTCTCGACAGTACTCGGCAGTGACATGATCGTCGTCATGGATCAGGGGCGTATCGTGGCGACCGGCACCCATGCCGAGTTATTGAACTCCTCCGAGCTTTATTCCAATCTGTATCGTCTTCAGTTCACCCACGCCTGACGGGCTTACGGATTAACGGGCTGACGGCACTCTAATTTCTTAAGCATGAAAATCCAACGCGCCCTACTCTCCGTCTCCGACAAGACGGGACTCATCGACTTCGCCCGAGGCCTGCACGAGCAGGGGGTCGAGCTCCTCTCCACGGGTGGTACCGCCAAGGCGATCGCCACTGCGGGTATCCCAGTCCGAGAGATCTCCGACTACACCGGATTCCCCGAGATGATGGATGGTCGCGTGAAGACCCTCATCCCGAAAGTCCACGGTGGGCTACTCTTCCTGCGCGACGACGCGAAGCACCAGGCACAGGCTTCGGAGCATGGCATTCTGCCGATCGACCTTGTCTGCGTGAATCTCTACCCCTTTGAGGAGACAGTCGCCAAGAAGGGAGTGACGCTGGAGGAGGCCATCGAGCAGATCGATATCGGTGGCCCCTCGATGATTCGTAGCGGGTCGAAGAACCATCGCTCTGTGACCGTCGTCGTCGATCCTGATGACTACCCCCGTGTCCTTGAGGCGATGAAGGCCGGCAATGGCGAAACCACTCCAGAACTCCGGGCTCGCCTAGCGGTGAAGGCCTTTGCCACTACCGGTGCCTACGATCGAGCAATCAGCTCCTACCTGGATAATGAGAGCGCCCCCGGCGAGACGCTCTCGCTGGAGTTCCCTCTGGCCGGACGCCTTCGTTATGGTGAGAACCCTCATCAGGAGGCGGAGCTCTATGGCAGCTTTTTCGATTATTTCGAGAAGCTCCATGGCAAGGAACTCTCCTTTAACAACATCCTGGATATCACGGCGGCCACCCGTCTGATCAGCGAGTTTGAGAAGCCGACCGTCGCCATCCTGAAGCACACCAATCCCTGTGGTGTTGGCAGCGATGAGAATCTCGCGGAGGCCTGGGAGAAGGCCTTTGCGACCGATCGTTCCGCCCCATTCGGTGGGATCATCATCGCGAACCGCCCGGTTGATGAGGCACTGGCCCGCGCCATCTCAGAGATCTTCAGCGAGGTGATCATCGCACCTGAATTCACGGTCGATGCCCGCGCGTTGCTTCAAAAAAAGAAGAACCTGCGACTCATGCGTCTTCTGCAGGAGATTCCGGCTATGGATCGCGATATTCGTTCGGTCATCGGGGGTATGCTTGTCCAAGATGCCGATGTCGCTCCTAAAGAAGGACCCGGGAGCATTGAGCATCATGTCGTCTCCAGCCGTCCTCCAACCAAGGATGAAATCGAGGCTATGGAATTCGGCTGGAAGGTCGTCAAGCATGTGAAGAGCAACGCCATCGTCTATGCCGGTAAAGACCGTACCCTCGGGATCGGTGCCGGTCAGATGTCGCGTGTCGATTCCTCGCGTATAGCCGTCTGGAAGGCCGGCGAGGCCGGTCTCTCCCTGAAGGGAAGTGTTGTCTGCTCCGATGCCTTCTTCCCATTCCCGGACGGCTTGATCGCCGCAGCCGAGGCGGGAGCCACAGCGGCCATTCAGCCAGGCGGTTCCGTCCGTGATCCCGAGGTGATCGCCGCAGCCAACGAGCGTGGCGTCGCCATGGTCTTCACCGGCACCCGCCACTTCCGTCACTAATCCGCATTTTTTAAGAACCGTGGGAGCTCTGCTCGGCGTTAATATCGACCATGTCGCCACCGTGCGACAGGCCCGCTACGCGAAAAACGCTAGCTCTATTAACGTCGAACCTGATCCTGTCGAAGCGGCTCTGGCCGCCGAGCGGGGAGGGGCTATTGGAATCACCGCCCATCTGCGTCTGGACCGCCGTCATGTCGTCGACCGCGATATCTTCCGTCTGAAAGAAGCGATCGGCACGAAGCTCAACTTCGAGATGGGGAATTCCCCCGAGATCGTGGCCATTGCCCTGAAGGTTCTGCCTGCTGACGTCTGCCTTGTCCCAGAGAGTCGGGAGGAGGTGACGACCGAGGGAGGGCTCGACTGCGTCATTCATCGGCACTCCTTGGAGCCAACCTTGAAAGTCATGCGCGATGCGGGCATCCGCGTCAGCCTCTTTATTGATCCCGAACCAGATCAGATTGCCGCTGCGGCTGCGATTGGAGCTCCCGTCGTGGAACTCCATACTGGAGCCTATGCAGAGGCATCTGGTGAAGCCCGTGAAGCCGAGCTTGCGCGACTGATCGAGGCTGCACGTCTTGCAGCTGAAGCTGGAATCCAGGTCAACGCAGGTCATGGTCTCAACTACACCAATGTCGGTCCGATCCTCACCATTCCAAAGCTCGTGGAGCTGAATATCGGCCACTCTATTGTCTCCCGTTCACTTTTTGTCGGTATGGAACAGGCTACCCGTGAAATGGTTGCCCTCCTTGGGTAAGGCTTAGGATTTTAGCGCAGAGCTTAGTTGTTGCCTGCTCGGCGTATTCTTAGATACAGGTTCGCGCTCACGCCTTGCTCTGCATCTAGGGAACCGCTGATTAAATCCCATGAAGGCCACCATCCGGGCGCGTGGAATAACGGTGATGAAGCATCGGCAAGAAAAGCCGTCTTCCCACCCCCCTTTTCATCCCTCATCATTCTGATTTCATCTTTTCATCCATGCCTCTCCCCGTCGTCCTTACTATAGCCGGATCCGATTCCTCCTGCGGCGCCGGGGCCCAAGCTGATCTAAAAACGTTTTCCTCGCTCGGTTGCCATGGTCTCACGGCGATCACTTGTATCGTCGCGGAAATACCCGGCAATGTCTGCTCGATCCAGGCGGTGAAGCCGGAAATTGTCCGGGATCAATTGGAGCTTCTTCTGGAGGCCTACCCTGTCGCCGCGATCAAGACGGGCATGCTATTCTCCACGCCGATCATCCGTGTTGTTGCCGAGGTGCTGGCGTCGCTGAAGAACCTGCCGCCGCTGGTGATTGATCCGGTGATGGTGGCTTCAAGCGGTGCATCTTTGCTCAAACCGGGCGCACTCATTGCCTACGAGAAGCTTCTCTTTCCTTTGGCGACGCTTACCACGCCAAATCTTGATGAGCTCGGCTTACTCACTGGGATGAGGCCAGAATCTCAGCCGGAGATGAGGGCCGCAGGAAAAAGGCTCACGGCCGCGACAGGTTCAGCCGTCTTGCTCAAGGGAGGGCACCTGAAGGGCCTCACGGCCACAGACATCCTCCTGACCCCTGATTGGGAGGAGAAGGAATACAGCGTTCCCTTTATCAAGGGGGTGGAGACGCATGGTACCGGCTGCACCTACTCCGCGGCGATTGCTGCCGGATTGGCCAAAGGCTTACCGCTTCCGAAGGCTATCGGCCTGGCCAAGAAATTCGTCACCCGTGCCATAGCCGATTCCCTCACGTGGGGGAAGGTATCGGCCCTCGATCAAGTCCAGCGCTGACCGAGTCGCCCGCGGGTCATTCGATGATCGAGAGCGCGCCGGGTTGCTTGATCTGCTTGGCTTCCTCCTCCGTCATCCAGCGCTCTTTTGCCGCACGTCCCCAGGAGTCCGAGATGGCAAGTTCACGGGTCTTCTCATTGTAGCCGATGATCAGGCAGATGTGGCCATAATTGGAATCCGGAACCAGAGGAATGGTCTTTTTGAGGGAGGGAAGGAACCGGGTGCTCCAGTCCTCCCAGTTGGTCACCGCGATGCGACGCGCCATCCGCTCATCGACCCGTTTATTGAACTCAGGTGTGGTGTAGTGAGTAAAAAGGATCGGCTTGCCTGCATCGATGGACGATTTGATCTCCTGGATGCTTCCGGAAAAGTTTCGCTTACTGATCGTGGCTCCCGCATCCCGAAGCATGCCGTAGGTAGCCCCCTCGATGGCGCTCATGCTGGTCCCGCCGCCCGCCTGAGTCTGCCCCGCCATGGCGAGGATATTCATGTCCTCCGAGAGCCCGTAGTAGCGGAGGACTCTCTCGAAGGTCGCCGGGACGCAGTATCCCTTGCGGCCCTGATCGATCATCGGGAGATCAGTGATGATCACATCACCGTTTTCCTTGTGCTTCACTCGCTGGGAAAGGTTTGCCTTGGCTGCTGCGAAGGACTTCCTTTCCGCATCAGTATCCTCGAACGATGCCGTGGGAAGGATCCGTAACGCGACATACTCATTGGGAGGGGCAACTAACACGAAGGTGTGGCCATTCCAGTCCCACCGCTGGCCTGACTCCGTGGTGGAGGCAAAGCGTCCCATTCTGGCCGGTTTTGATGCTCCAAAGAGGGCTTTCAATGCCGATTCCACGGAGGCCTTGTCATGGCGCATGGCGTCCTGGCACCCCTTGAGCATATTATCGGTCACAAGCAGCGGTTGATTGGTATTGGCTGCCTGCTGCTTGGCTTCCTGTGCGGAGCTGTAGAACTCGACATCACCCTTGTTGGCAAAGAGCACGGAGACCTTGGCTGTCTTATCATTGATTCCCTGGAGAAAAAGGCTCAGCGCGCGGGCTCCCAGCACCGTCGTCGAGGAATTGTCCGTGTAAGGATACCATCTGTAACCAGTCTCATAAGACGTTCTGGATTCCGCAGGCCAATCGAGTCGTCCCGCAACCACAGCGTCACTCTCCTCCCAGAGAGGACGACTGCTGAAGAGGGAAATGCCAAGGGCTTTGTTCACTTCCTGCGCTGTCGGCACTTTGGTTCCGGAAATCGCAGGTGAAGCTGATGGCGCGACGGTGGGAGCAGGAGCGGATTGAGGAGTCGATGAGGACTGGGGAGTCGGTGATGGGGGCGGAGTCGCGGAGGCCTCAGAAGATAATGGAGATAACGGAGCTGATGGCGGTGTATCGATGGCGACGACATCTTGTGGCACGACAAAAGGACTCTCCGCCGGTGAGCGCTTGACCACGAGTTCTCCCTGGGCATTCGTCGAGAGAACCAAAACCCTCGTGCCCGCAGGGATCTTGGCAAACCCGATCACATGTCCATCCGCAAGGAGATCCATTTTGGCCTCCTTCACTAAGGTGCCCTGACTGGATGCCTGGGCCTTCACGGTGGGAAGCAATGCCAACGCTAGGAAAAGGATGTTCTTCACAAAGCAACGATTCATGGAAGGGTGAGAAGTTTCCCAAGTTGAACCACGAGACTTTAGGAAGTCACGGAGGAATCTCTTCTCGAGAAGAGATCAAAAAGGGGATGTGGCTAAGGAGGGAATCGAACCCCCGACACGAGGATTTTCAGTCCTCTGCTCTACCGACTGAGCTACTTAGCCATGAAATCCAAAACCCGTTTCTAATGCGGGTTAGTGAAAATCCCTTATTCGGCGCTGATGGGCAAGTCTCTTCTTCGGGGTTTCGCAGAGAATCCTAAAAAAAACACGCCGCATCCCTAGGGATGCGACGTGTTAAAGTTTTTTGAAAAAGTTTTTTGAAAAAAGCGGCTTACTTGGCCTGCTTCTCCTCGATGTACTTCACGACATCTCCAACCTTCTGGAGCTTCTCAGCATCCTCATCGGGAACCTCGACTCCGAATTCTTCCTCGAAGGCCATGACGAGCTCGACGGTGTCGAGTGAGTCGGCTCCGAGATCTTCGATGAAGGAGGCGTTAATGGTGACCTGTTCAGCGGTCACACCGAGCTGTTCGACAATGATGTCGCGGACTTTTTCTTCGATGGTTTTTTCAGACATGGTGATTTGGTTAACGGATACTTGTGCACGAGTAAAGAGCGTAGAGAGTCTTTGCAATAATTTTCTACCTACCCAATCCGCTTTGGTTGTGATCCTCTTCATGAATCATGGCTGATTTTTCGCTCTTTGAACGTAGTGTCCGGCTCGATGCTTCTCCTGCTGAGGTCTATGACTTCCACGAGGATCCCCGCAATATCTCTAAGATCTCGCCACCATCGCTGAAGGTCGAGCGGGTCGAGTGCAAGGTTCCTGCTTGCGCGGGCGACGAATTCCTACTGCGTATCAGACAATTCGGCCTTCCTCTGGAGTGGATCGGCTTCTGGGTGGAAGCTGTGCCGCATGAGCGGCTCGTGGATGGAGCGAAGAAGAGTCCCTTCCGGCATTGGCGCCATCATCATCTCTTCCAGCCCGATGTCAGCGGCGGGGGTGAGGGGACGGTCATGACAGACCGGGTCGAGTATGCACTCCCATTCGGTGTCCTTGGCCTGCTGCTTGACCTGACGGTAATGCGGTTGGTCTTCACCGCCATGTTCATCGCGCGGCATCGGGCGACAAAGGCCTTCTTTGCCAAGAAAGCAAACAAGGCCGGATAAGCGGGTTAAAAAGTTGAATGGTTAACAAGGGGTGGATCGAGCCGAAAGCATCCCTCCGAAACCTTTCAACTCTTCAGCCCATTAACGCTTCACCCTCCAGCTGTTTTCCTACGGCTCCGGCGTGACTTTGGTGCTGGCTACAAATCCCTGCTGATTTGCTAGGGATACCTCGATGATGTAGGTCTCGCCTGCTTTCATTCCGGTGGTTGCGATTTTTTCCGTGTAGCTGATGAACTCCTTCGGATTGACAGCGACGAATCCCGCGGTGTGCTCGAAGGAGTGATCCTGAGACCAGCGGTTGATGATGGTTCCGGAGGAGTCCTTGGTCAGGATCTCGAGACGCTGGTTATCGGGGTAGAGAATTTCCAACTCCTGTTTGCGGGCGTTGGAAATCTTTAGGGTGACGTCCATCTCACTGTTCTGGGATAGGGAAAGCGAGGCGGGGGAGAGGGTTATTGTCAGCGGGTTTGGACCCGGCTTTGTGGACTTCGATCCGAACATCCCGTGGAAGAATTTCTTGATCTGCTGCTGGACCGGAGGGTGAGGTGGCTTGGGGACATACATGCCAAAGCCGGAGCGTCCTGCGTCGGCCCTTGCGGCCTTGGCCTCCTGGCGTTCCGTGAAGAAGGGGCTTTCAGCATCGGGGCCTTTCAGTGACATGTCCTTGATCTCTGCCTCGCTGACTGTGTCGTCGCTGGGTGACTTAGGGGCAATCTCAATGTTTGTGGCAGGTGCCTGGTTCAGGAATGCCGAGTCATCGCTAGAGGCAGAAGAGTTCGTGCTCTGGGCCCCAAGATTTCCTTCGAGGAATCCCAGCATCAGGCTTGCCATGAGAAAACGGGTTAGGGCATTCGATGTCATCCCATGAGGCGTAACCCGACAGGGCCATCAGTTGCAAATGTTATCCCAGCGGGATAGGATCTTCATTCATGAAACGGATCCTCCTTCTGCTCGGAATTACTGCCCTGACGCTAATTGCCATGAGTCCGGTCCATGCAGGCGCATCGAACAAGAAAAAGGATGTCTTCACGATTCGCATCCACGGCGAGGCGAGTCCTGAGGATGGAGAGAAGTTCTCGGTTCCCGTCATCCTGCTCGATGGGAGAAAAACCTCACTCTCGATCATGCCTCTCCTGAACGAGCACGATATCAAGTCGGTCTATCCGTTCAAGAATCCCGATGGCACAGGTGGTGCCTACCTACGACTGGATGGTCATGGGTCAAACCTGCTTACCGAGTATTCCATCGAGAGGATGGGGCGCGGCAATATCCTGGCTGTCATGGTGAATGGCCGTCAGGTAACAGATCTGGTCGTGGACAAAGCAATTCGCGACGGCATCTTCGTGATCCCCTCGGGCATGACGATGGCCGAGGAAGCGCGCTTGGTAAATGCCTTCCCCATCATGGGTCAGGAGAACAGCAAGAGTCAGAAAAAGAAGAAACAACCCTTCTCTCCTGCCAATATCATGCTCCCTCCGAAGGCAACCGATCTTAGCGGAGCATCCGCTCCAGCCCAGTGATGGAAGGTAAAGCGCGCTCGGCCAAGACCTCGGGTCTCGCATCCGGATGGATTCTCGTCACGGGACTTCTCCTGTTCTGTGGTGTTGGCACTTGGCTCACGGCGCACAATTACAGGCAGCGCGTCTTCTCTAGCGCGCGCGGCGTTGTCCTTGAGAATCAATGGCCGGAGAGCAGGATCTCCGTTTCCTTTCCTGAAAGTGAAGCCCGTGCGATCTATCCCGGACAGATTGCCAACATCACCATGGGCGATGATAAGCATTTGCTGAAGGGAGCTGTCGTTTCCGTCACTCCCGGAAAGGGCGATGGCCATGCTACTGGCGATACAATGGTGGTCGTGCGTCTCGTAGGTGAAGCGGTCGTCTCGGATGCAAGCGGCGCGTCGCTCTCGCCGACACCCCACCATGTTCTTCCTATCGGCGCCACCTGTAGCGTGACGATCGACACGACGATTCCTCCCGAGGTGATCGCGCCGGGAAGCCCTGTTTCGAAATGACTGGGGCAATAGCTGACAGGGGAGATTTTGTGAAGAGTGCGCTCCCTTGGGTGCTCGCGCTTATTTCCGGGATTCTTGTCGGGATCTGCTTTCCCCCGTTTGAGTACCTTCATCTTTCCTGGCTCCCCTGGGTGGCGCTTGCCCCCCTCTGCTGGGCACTCTGGGTTTCTCCACGGCCTGTCTCGCTGAAGCTCTGGACGCGCCGAGCGTTCCTGCTCGGTTGGCTTTGCGGAACTCTCTCTTTCCTGATCTCTCTTTTTTGGATCACGACGGTAACCGGTCCGGGCTGGATCCTGCTCTCACTCGTGGTTGGACTCTACCACGGTCTTTGGGGGCTCTTTGCTGGACTTGTTCTCAGAAGCGTGGGTGAGGGCAAGGATCCCTCCCAGGCCTGGCTCGGAAATCTGCGTAATCTCGTTGTCGCCCTGCTCGCTGCCGCCGCTTGGGTGGCCGTGGAGTGGCTCCGAGGCACGCTCTTCTCCGGCTTCGGGTGGAATCCGCTCGGTGTTGCCCTGCGCAACTGTATTCCTCTGATCCAGATCACCTCGATCACAGGAACGGCAGGTCTCACGTTCCTCTGCGTGCTTGGTTCAACGATCACCGCAATCACCGTGGAGCGATTGCGTCGGGAGATCCGATCCGGCAGACCGCGTCCGCATGTCGATTTCTTTGCCACAATCTTCCTCGTCGTGCTGCTCTTTGGCTATGGGGTGAAGAAAATCAGCATCCATCCACCAGCAAGCATTTCTCTAAAGGTAGCAGGCATCCAGGGAAACGTGCCAGTTTACGACTACTGGGATGTGAAGTGCGAGGGACGGATCATGGAGAGCTATCTGAGTGGGAGTCGGAAGGCCCTTGCCGCGGACCCCGACCTCGTGGTCTGGCCCGAGGCAGCCACACCGCGCCCGCTTCTGATGGATGAAATCATCTTCAATCAGGTGAAGGATCTGGCTTCCGGCACCCAAGCCGACTTCCTGATCGGGAGCGTCAACTACGAGCAGGAGCCGCGAGGGGATCACAACGCCGCCATCCTTCTCACCGAGCACGCCGCCTCAGCACAGATCTATAACAAGGTGCATCTTGTTCCTTTTGGGGAATATGTCCCCTTCCGGCATGGTTTTCCTCTTTTCAGTTGGATCGTGGGGAACAAGGTCCCCTACGACTTCGACCCGGGTAAGGGGCCAGCCCTACTCAACCTCTCGGTGAAGCCCATCAAACTTGGGCCCCTAATTTGCTTTGAAGACACGCTGGGCGATCTGACCCGCCGCTCGGCCAAGCTTGGTGCCCAACTTCTCATGACCCTGACGAATGACGGATGGTTCGAGCATTCCGTGGCAACCCGTCAGCATCTCGCCAACGCCCAGCTTCGCACTGTGGAGACTGGACTGCCGATGGTTCGCGTGGCTGATACCGGGATCAGTTGCGTGATCGACCGTTTCGGTCGGATTCGGCAGGAGCTTCGGGGTAAGGATGGTAGTCCCTTTATCGAGGGGATTTTACAGGCAGATGTGCAGGTTCCCCTTACTCCCGAGCCGACCTTCTACACGCTCCATGGAGATCTCTTTGCCCATGCCTGCCTAGCCCTCACCATCGCAGCTTCACTGGCATCCTTTCTGTCGTCACGGCGTCGGTCTCTCAAGGGGGTTTGATCCCTAAATGATCTCACGCAAAGGCTCAGAGACGCAGAGATAAAATACATCGCTGAAAGAGGGTGTGTTGAGACGCCTAGCGAACACCAATTCCATGAGTTGTATCTGGGTGCTTCGGAAAAATTTGGCATTTCAATTCTAAAAAACTCTGCGCCCCTGCACCTCCAGGCGAGTTACGCTATCGATCCCTCCTCTGATCGCGCTTGGCATTCTTTACGACTTCATCCATAGATCACCTCTCCCCTCATTCCTTTTCCTCGTATCCTTTTTTTATGAAACATCTCCTCTCCATCGAGTCGCTGACAGCTCCTGAGATCTTGGAAATCCTCAATCTCGCCGCCACGCTCAAGGCAACCCGGGGTCATGAAAAACATCAACCCCAGCAACCCTTGGCTGGGGAATGCTGGGGGCTCCTCTTCTCCAAGTCATCGACCAGGACTCGTGTCAGTTTCGAAGTCGGCATCCGGGAACTTGGAGGCGACTCCCTCTTCCTCTCTTCAAACGAGATTCAGCTTGGACGGGGCGAGCCGATCGAGGATACGGCCCGTGTGCTCGGGCGCATGATCCATGGGGCTGTGATACGCACTTTCAAGCAGTCTGATATCGAGACCTTCGCCGCGCTCTCCGGCATTCCGACCATCAATGCACTCACCGACGAGGAGCATCCCTGCCAGATCCTGGCTGACCTCCAGACAATCAAAGAACTGCGCGGAACGCTTGATGGCTTGAAGATCGCCTTTATCGGGGACGCAGATTGTAATATGGGTCGTTCCTGGATCTGGGCTGCGGCACGTCTGGGATTTGAGCTCCGGCTCGCCTGCCCCGAACTCTATTGCCCGCCTGCGGAGCTGATTGCACGTGCCCGAGCTGCTGGCGCTTCAATCATGATTACCGAGAGTCCCGAGGAGGCCGCTCAGGGAGCCGATATCCTCTACACAGATGTCTGGGTCAGCATGGGCAAGGAGGAGGAGGCAGAGTATCGTGCCGCCCAGTTCGGCCCTTACCAGATCAATGACAGCGTCGTAGCCGCCGCCGCTCCCGGTGCCCATGTCCTCCACTGCCTACCTGCCTACCGTGGCAAGGAGATCACCGCGGAGGTCTTCGAGCGCCACGCCGATGCCATCTTCCAGCAGGCCGAGAACCGCCTCCACGCCCAGAAGGCTGTGATGACGCTGCTGAAGAGTTGAGGAGCATAGAGAAAATTCTCGCGCGGAGGCGCGGAGATCGCAGAGAAGATGACTACAAAAACAAAATGAGTGACTCCATTCCCCCCAGCACCTCTGCGCCCCAGTGGGAGAATTTGCTTCAACCTCTTTCTCTTAAAGCCGTCGCCCCTTTTGGGAGTGAACTCGCCCTCTCATGGTCCGATAGTCTTGAGCAGTTCCTCTCCCTAGAAATGCTGCGCCGCGCCTGCCCCTGTGCTGTCTGCTGTGGCGAGCCCGATGTGATGGGCCGCGGAGATGCTCCCTCTAGGAAGTACAAGCCCGGGAGCTTTGAGTTGAAGGGTTATGAATTTATTGGCGGCTATGGGCTCAAGCTGAGTTGGGCGGACGGCCACGCGACGGGAATTTTCTCTTATACTCTTCTGCGAAGCCTTAAATAAGGCTCTCGAAAATGTTCCAAAAAGACTTCTTACCACCACTCCTCATGGATCAGGATTTACTCTACCCCGCTTCTGATTCGGCAAAGTGAAGCTCTAGTGCTTCGATGACTCGGGCTATTGGAAGGCCGATCACGTTATCCATCGATCCCTCGATGCGCTCGATCAGTCGACCGCGATCATCCTGAGCTGCGTAGGAGCCGGCTTTATCGAGGGGGTTAATATCCTTCAGATAGTCAGCAATCATGGCCTCGTCAAAAGGGCGAAAGGCAACCAGGGTAGACTCAACAAAGCTACATCGAACCACCGTCCCACCGCGGAGCATGCAGACGCCGGTCAGGACCTCATGAGTTCTACCGGCAAGTAATCGCAGCATCCGTGTGGCATCTTCAAGATCACGAGGCTTGCCGAGAATGTGACCGTCGAGGACCACCACCGTATCGGCTCCGAGCACCACATCGCCGGAAGTTATGGTCGCAAGCTCCAGGGCCTTCATCTCCGCATTGGCAATAACCAAGGCACGCGGAGCAAGTCCTTCTGAAAGTTCCTCGACACCAGCTGGACGGACGATGACCTCGAATCCCGCGGCTTCCAGAAGATCGCGTCGCCGAGGCGATGCCGAGGCCAGCACAACACGCCGCGGAACCAGCCCTCTCCTAGGCATTCGCAGAACCGATCGGACTAAATGAGATGTTCGGAGTCGTGAAATCCAACATCCTCGCGGATGGAATCCAGCTGACGCTGGGCACGACGTGTCGAGTGGGGACGATTTCTCACACGGCTCACGACACTGGCGATCACCGGAGCTAAGGCTAGGGCCCCTGCCACGAGTAGAACACTACCGGCTCGGCGACGGGTTTCACCCGATAACTTGTCCGCGATAAGTAGGCCAAGACCAAGGCCAGCCACGGCCTGGGTGAGACCGATTGTCCCGCTGACAGGAAGATTTTCTGAAAATTTATTGAGGGAAAGCTGTGACATAATTGCATCATTACTCTTCTTCATCACTGTTCGCAATCCGGAATCCGTAATAACAAAGGGATACGCTGGTGATTCACCGGACTTTCCATGGCTTGCCTCCATGGCTGCACTCCGATGTCATGGGAAGGTGACTTCGACTTCCCGCGTACTTGGCGTTGACCCTGGATCGGTCCGCATCGGCCTGGCGCTGAGCGACGAAATGGGCTTCATGGCCCATCCCTATTGCACCATCAAGGTGAAGGGAGGAGACTGCCTCACGGGTGCGCCGGAGATCGCCGCCACGGCGCGCGACAAGGAGGCAGGCATCATCGTGATCGGCCTTCCCCGCAACATGAACGGAACCTACGGCCCTGCCGCCGAGAAAAGCCGGGCCTTGGCAGAAGCAGTCAAACAGCTCTCATCAGCCCGCGTGATTCTCTGGGATGAGCGCCTCACGACTGTCGCCGCCACACGGAGTCTGCAAGAGACGGGTATGGATAGCAGGGCCCAGCGTCAGGTGATCGACCAGGCGGCCGCCGTCCAGATCCTGCAGAGCTGGCTCGATTCGCAGGTAGCAATCTAACATATGAAACTGCGTCTCTTGGTTGCCTACGACGGAACCTCATTCAGGGGATTTCAGAGCCAGAAGCATGGCCGCACGGTCCAGGATACATTGGAAAAAGTGATAGCCGTCATCGTGGGAGAGCGGGTCATTCTGCATGCCTCTGGGAGAACTGATGCGGGAGTGCACGCACTCGGCCAGACAGTTCATTTCGATCTGACGCCTGAGCAGGTGACGAGGATCGGTCGTATGGGAAAATCGGATCGCTGGGTGGCGGCCTTGAATTCGTCGCTCCCTCCTCAGCTCCGTGTCCTGAAGGCCTCGCAGGCCCCCAAGGACTTTCATGCCCGTTTCTCCACCCGAGGTAAGATCTATCGGTATGATATCTGGCACGATTCCGTGTTGCCACCACATCTCGTCAACCGCTCCTGGCATCTCTTCGGTTCACTCGACCGCTCTGTGATCAGGGATCTGGCGAGATGCGTCGAGGGAACCCATGACTTCCGGGGATTCTGCGCCGACTCGGGATCGCTGCCTGAGAGTACAGTGCGGACCATCAGGCGGGTCATCATGAAAGAGCGTGGCTCCTCGATCTCGATCACACTCGAAGGAGATGGCTTTCTCTACCGAATGGTCCGGATGATTGTCGGCGGGATGGTCCGGGTCGCTCAGGAGAAAGAGGATCCGGACGTTTTTCTCAAACGTCTTGCCAAAGGGCAGCCATGGCCGACTCCGGCGATGGCTCCAGCCCACGGACTCTATCTTGTGAAAGCACTCTATCCGCCGAGAAAGACTCGCACGGCTTGATCGCGACTTGTGGAGTGATAGCCTCGAAGCAGTGCTTCCCGTCGTCACATCCATCAGAACTCTGCTGATTCCTCTTCTTGCGGTGCAGTTGTTGCTGACTCTCCCATCGCCACTGAGGGGTGAGCTTTCCAATGAGGAGAAAAAAGCACTTTTTCTGAAATCCAGCTCTGGAGGTACTAAGTCAGCTTCCCACTCCAACTCCCACTCCAACTCCCATTCGCATGCGCATTCGCACTCCCAATCGCACAAGCACTCGTCGTCATCCGCCTCTCCAGCTCCGCATCCCTCTTCCCACAAGCCTGCGCACTATAAGAACGGGAAGAAAAAGTCCGCCCATCACCATTCAAGTCCTTCACCCACCCCTCGGCATGATCAGCCATCTCATGCAGCTGCAGTTCTGTCTTCACCCGAGCATGGTGCTCCAGCGACCTCCCAATCCTCCCCTCTTCCACCGCAAGCGCCTCTACCACTGCCAGCGCCTTCTCCACTGCCAGTGACCCTCGCTCTTCCTCTTCCCCATGGTGCAACACCTTCTGCCCCTATCACGATAGAAAAATCAGGCGTCGAATCCTCCGTGGGAATGGAGCCCGTGCCCACACCTCAGAAGGAAGAAGGTTTCTGGAGCAGGGTGTTCGGTTCGCATCGGACTTACAACTACCTGAGCGCTTCCTCGCGCGCTGCCATCGACCGTGCCCCGGTGCGTCGCGGTCGCTGGAAGTATATCGTCGTTCACAACAGCGGCACCCGCGAGGGGAACGCGCGGGTCTTTGACATCTACCACCTCCGTGTTCGCCATATGAAGAACGGCCTGGCTTATCATTTCGTGATCGGCGACGGGCACGGCTCAGGCGACGGAAAGATCGAGATTGGCAATCGCTGGACCAAGCAACTCAACGGCGGCCATGTGGCAAGCGACTACCTCAACGACATCGCCCTAGGCGTCTGCCTCGTTGGAGACTTCAACAGAGAACAACCCACCAAAGCCCAGATCGGGGCGCTAGAGGAGCTCGTGGCTTATCTGAGGGGTCGAGTCGGCAAATCCCAGGGCCATAAAGCCATCGTCTATGCTCACAAGGAGATTAACCCCAGGCCCACCGACTGCCCCGGAGAGCACTTTCCTTACAGTTGGCTCCATGCCACGTTCGGGAAATCCCATTAGGAAAACAAAGCTGCCTCATGAAAACCTACCTCATTCTTTTGCTGGCGATAGCCGCCGAAGTGGTTGCCACATCCGCATTGAAAGCCTGTGAAAA
>CANKWU010000024.1 GCA_947487385.1 Spartobacteria bacterium | reverse complement strand
AAGAGCCACATTCACGATCGTGGAGTCCAGAACCTCCATAAATGTGGGAATGACAACGATCAGCGCCATGAACCAGATGCTGATCGCAGGCCGGCTGATTGGCTGAAAGGAGCTTGTCTCCACCGGGACGACGGCCCCCTGACTCATCACTTGGCAGGGGTTTCAGTTTTCCCGACAGGAGGAAGGGTGGGTGCACCTTGCAGGAACTGACCCGCATCCGGACCAATCGGTGTCTCTCTGATATGAACATTGGGAGTTACCGACAAGCCGACAAAAAGAGGAACCTTGTAAGGATCATAGTTCAGGATCTCAACACGGACGGGAAGACGTTGAACTACTTTGACAAAATTGCCGGTGGCGTTTTCGGGAGGGAGGAGAGCTAGCGTCGAACCCGTTCCCATAGTAAAACCGGAGATCCGCCCTTTGAAAACATGACGACCTCCGTACATGTCGGTGATCAGATCGACCGGTTGGCCGATACGGAGGTATGAAAGCTGGGTTTCCTTGAAATTTGCATTGATCCATATATCCGTGAGCGAACGGATTGCCATGAGTTGCTGGCCGGCCTGGACATAGTTACCCGGATTGAGATTGCGACTGGTGATCACACCATCGATAGCCGCCCTGACATCGCAGTAGGAGAGATTCAGGACAGCCTGTTCGAGATTCCCCTGTGCTTGCTCCAACTTGGCCTGAGATTCCTTGATGGAGGGGGCATTCGTTAGGACTTGCGCGAAAAAGGCATTTTCATCGCCATGAGAACTTTCTTTGAAGAAATTCAGAAGCTGATCAGGTTCAAGGTAAGCTTGCGGGAACGTGATGCCGAGTTTTTCGCAGGCAGACATGAGCAGTGCCTCCGCTTCTTGAACTCCGGAAAAAGTACGGTTCAGGCCCCCAGGGATCTTCCCAAGTTCAGGGCTGTTTGCATCGGCTGGTGGAAGTCCAAGACCCTGCCGGACTGAATTCACTGCCTGAAGAGCTTGATTGTACTTGGACTCCGCAACATTAGATTGTTCCTTGGAGGTGTCGAACGATTGACGGCTGGTCACATCGCCCTTGAAGAGCTGCTGTGCGCGAACGTAATCGGACTTGGCGAAGTTCAAGGTTGCCTCTGCCTGATTCAAGGCAGCAATGTTTTGACGAAGCTGCGCCACCTGCGAGTTCACGTTCTCAATAGCGTTGTTTAGCTTATAAAAGAGACTAAGTGCATTAATTTCATCACTCTTGACCTGTGCTTTTGTGACCAGAAGATCTGCCTTCGCACTTTCAAGCGCGGCAGTGTAAATGTCGACCTGGACCTGAAAGGGACGCTTATCGATTACCACCAAGATATCGCCCTTGTGAACCTTGTTATTGTCTTCCACTAGCACCTTGTCGACTTTGCCCGCCACTTGCGGCGCAACGAAGGTGACATGGCTTTCCACGTAGGCATCATTTGTTGTAACGATGCAATAAGAGTTGATGATCAGATAGGCAAGGATCCCCAAAGTTACTATCACACCCAGAGCAATGAGGATATTTTTACGCTTCTTTCTCCTTTGCGTAACTTCCTCCTCCTTAGGAGTAGTAGACTGTGATGGCTCTTCGTTCAAGTTGGTTATATTTCCAGAAAAAATAACTATGCTCAAGCAAAAGAAGCATGTTTGGAACTAAGTAAGCGCTGATTAAACGCTGCCTAGCGAGTAAAGACCGAGCCCTTATTTCTTGACGGGAGTACCGAGGGAAGCCAGCCACTCGGTCTTCTGCTCGGGCGTCAGCAGATGCAGCAAACTCCGTGCCGTCGTGCGCTGGATACGGTGCAGATCGATCTCCTTGCGAAGAGCGGATTTCTTGCCGGCCAGAAAGGCCTTCTGAACCTCAGAGGCCTTGGCGGAATCAACGGAGCGGATTTCAGCGAACTTATGGCACTGATCGGGTGTCAGTTTGAGAAGATTCTGTTCGCTCGGGGAGAGCAGAAAAAGACCTCCATGGAACTGACGTTCAATCTCACGGAAGCGAATCCGTTGAGTGGGAGTCATTACAGCGATCACACGCCGATTGCAGGAGGCTTGGTAGGCGGCGAGTTTCTTATCAGCTGTCTTATCGAACGATAAATCGAAGAGCCCTGTTGCTGAGACAACTCCAACCTTGGCCCTGTACTCGGCGCGAATCGCATCGATGCGGGCCTTCTGGATGGGGGTGAGTTTCAGATCATTGCAGACGGCCGGTTGGTTTAGCAGGACAGGCATGTAGGAGATGCTGTCGGATGTCGAGGCGGCGGGGATTGGGGCTGCCGAGGCTGATGCCAGAGTCAGGGCCAGTAGAGGAAGGAAAAGGAGACGTCTCATGGGATATCTGAAAAGTTGGGGTTGCTAGCTTGGGAAAGTACAGCAAGGGATATCGTTCCAAAGATGCCGCGACTGGGGATTAATAACCCTCGAAGAGGGATTTTGTGTCTGCGTTTGGATCACTAAACTCGGGCAGTCCCATCTTCTGACCACTCAGAACAAGCCACTGCTTTTTTTGACTCGCGGTCAGCACAGAAAGCATCTGATTGGAGGTGCTACCCTGGATCTGGTGGCGCTTGATGTCGGCCCAGAAAGGAGAAAGCTTTCCAGAGGCCGATTGAGCATTGAGAGCGGTGACCTTTACCATCGAGGATTGGGCGATCCCGGCAAGCTGCTGCTGCTGCTGTGGAGTAAGACCGAGCAACTGCTGCTCGGAGGGCGAGGTCAGGAGATTGCCCTTGAGCATCTGTCGCTCGATCTGGCGAAGGCGATCCTGTTGGGAGGAACTGAGGACCTGAAGGGCACGCTGGTTGAACTGCTTGCGAAGCGTACTGAGATCCCAGCTAGCTCTCAAACTGGCATCCTCGTCAGCCATGCCGATGGCAGTGATCTGCTTCGCACGCGACTTGTACTCGGTCCTGAGGGAGTCAAGCAGGGCGCACTGCAAGGAGGAGAGTTTCAAGTCCTGACGGACAGGATCCAGTCCCAGGAGTACGGGTACCGAGCCCGGATGATCATCGCCCGTACTCCCCGCCGTTACCGTGGTGGGAATCTGTGCCGTGGAGCAACTGGTAAGCGCTGCGGCCAGTAGAAGTGGAAGGAATCTTTTCATCATCGCGGGCAGTTGGGATCTCGAAAGAGAGTTGTCTGGTACGCTATCAGCAAGCCTGGGCGATCATGCCTTCAAGCTTGACGATATCAGCAGCAAACTTACGAATACCCTCGGCCAGCTTGTCGGTGGCCATAGCATCCTCGTTGAGGAGCCAGCGGAAGCTCTTCTCATCAACTGGGATCTGCTCGATCTCCATTCCTTTGGCAGCCTCAGGGCTGAGAACGCGAGGCATTGGCTCCGAAGACTGCTCCAACTTCTCGAGAATGTCGGGGCTTATCGTGAGGAGGTCGCAGCCAGCCAAGGCGACAATTTCACCGGTATTGCGGAAGCTGGCGCCCATGACCTGGGTCTCGTAGCCGAACTTCTTGAAGTAGTTGTAGATCTTGTGGACCGACTGGACACCAGGGTCTTCCATGCCGGCATATTCCTTGCCGGTGGTCGCCTTATAATAGTCGTAGATACGTCCCACGAAGGGGGAGATGAGACGGGCCTTGGCCTCGGCGCAAGCAACGGCCTGGGGCATCGAAAACATAAGGGTCAGGTTGCAGTTGATGCCTTCCTTCTGAAGGATTTCGGCGGCACGAATGCCCTCCCAGGTGGAGGCGATCTTGATAAGAACGCGCTCGTGGTCAATGCCGACACTCTTGTAAAGACCGATTAGGTAGCGGGCCTTATCGAGGGTTGCCTCGGTGTCAAAGGAGAGGCGGGCATCCACTTCGGTGCTGACGCGACCAGGGACAATCTTGAGGATCTCGCAGCCAAACAGAATGAGGGTATCATCGATGATCTTCTTCCAGAGATCAGAGCCGGAAAGGTTGGATCCCTTGTTATCAGCGATCGCCTTGTCCAGAAGCGTACGGTATTGGGGACTCAGAACCGCCTTGAGGATGAGCGAAGGGTTCGTCGTGGCATCCTGAGGCTGAAATTTCTTGATATCCTCGAAATTGCCCGTGTCGGCGACGACCGTGGTGAATTGCTTGAGTTCCTGGAGTTGGTTCGTGCTCATATCAGACAATTGATGGACTTTATCATCGCGGAAAGCAATTCCTGAATTGTTTCAGAAAAGATGCTTTCCGGAGAAAATCTCCCCCCATCTCTCTAGAGATGCTCTTCACCCCGCAGGCTGCGCAGATGGATGGTCTTCACCTCAAGATCATGCACGGCCCTGATATACCGGACCGTCTTGCTTCGGGAGCGCATCAGGATGGAGTGAGTGATGGCGGTCTTCCCGATCAGCTTCACCCCGGGCAGCATGGGACTGTCACTGATGCCCGTGGCGCAGAAAATGGCGCTGTCACCATGGACAAGATCATCCCGGTGATAGACGCGCTCGAGATCGGCAGGGGTTAGGGTCTTCAATAACTCAGCCCTCTCCTCCTCATCGCGGGGCCACATGCGCAGCAGGATATTCCCCCCCAGAGCCTTCAGCGCCGCCGCTGTAAGAATACCCTCCGGGGCACCCCCCATTCCCACATAGAGATCGATTCCGGAATCATGCAGGGAGGGAGCCACGGCAGCCGTGATATCTCCATCGGCAATCAGGCGCAGCGAAGCGCCAGCACGACGCACTGCATCGGTGTACGGATGATTGCGGGGGCGGTCCAGAATGGTCACAACCAGCTCGCCTATCCTCTTTCCAAGAGCCTTAGCTACCTGTTCCAACGTGTGCTCGAATGGATCGTCCAGTGTGATCGGCGCAATGGTTCCATTGAGGATACAACGTTCCACGCGGGCACCATAGGCAAGTTTCTCAACATAGAAGCTGGGAATATTAACCATACTGCTCTTCTTGCCATCGGGGACAAGAACGGCGGACATGACGGAAATCGAATTGGGCATTCCCTTGGAGATGTTGCTGGTGCCGTCGATCGGATCAAGGGCGATGTCGAAGCGGGGATCGCCTTCACCCCAGCGGCCCAACTTGTCACCAAGAAAAATGCCCGGTGCCTGGTCCTTGATCCCCTCACCGATCACCACCTCTCCGCGGATGTCGACCAGATCGAACATTCCCTTGATCGCGTCGCAAGCAGCTTCATCAGCGGCCTCCTTGTCACCTCTTCCCATCCATTGCATGGAGTGGAGGGCCGCATTTTCGGTGGCGCGGACGAACTCAAATTCGACCATCCGCTCAAGATCATTCGTTATACTCATAATGTTTTTCCGTGGCTTGAAATCTTCAGGAGTTGGCCAGTGAGGCGCGGATAAACTCGTCGAAGAGGGGATGAGGAGCCTCAGGCTTGCTTAGGAACTCAGGATGGAACTGCACGGCGATGAACCAAGGATGATCATGGTATTCGATGATCTCGACAAGTGAACCATCCGGAGAAGTCCCGGAAATGACAAAGCCCTTCTCCTCCATGCGCTCACGGTAATCATTATTGAACTCGTAGCGGTGACGGTGACGCTCAGCGATCTCAGTCTGTCCGTAAATCTGATGAGCCAGCGATCCCGACTTCAGTGTTGCAGGCCAGGAACCGAGGCGCATCGAGCCCCCCTTACCGGTTACCTCCCTCTGGTCGTCGAGCAGTGCAATAACAGGGTGTGGGCTCGAGGAGTCGAACTCCGTGCTGTTGGCCTGGTCCAGACCGCAAACATTCCTAGCGAACTCGATCGTTGCGATCTGCATGCCGAGACAGATGCCAAGGAAAGGAATCTTGCTCTCCCGGGCATAACGGGCGGCGGCGATCTTACCCTCGGTCCCACGATCACCGAAGCCACCGGGAACAAGGATGCCGGAGACGCCGCTGAGGAAAATCTCAGCACCCTCGGCCTCGATCTGCTCGGCATCCACGATCTCCAGCTCGACGCCGCAATCGTTGGCACCTCCTGCGTGGCAGAGCGACTCGTAGATGCTCTTATAAGCGTCCTGCAACTCCACGTATTTGCCCACCACGGCAATCTTAATCCGGCGTGACGGATTCACGATCGAATGCACCACCATCTTCCATCGCTCCATGTCTGCTGGCCGCATATCAAGATGAAGGAGCTGGCAGACCTTCTCGTCCAGTCCCTCGGTTTGAAGCATCAGCGGGAATTCGTAGATGGAGTTCTCGACATCCCTCGCCTCAATCACCGAGCTGATGGGAACATTGCAGTAGAGGGAGAGCTTTTCGCGGACATCCGATTCCAGAGGCTTCTCGGTGCGGCAGATCAGCACCTCGGGCTGAAGCCCGATCTCGCGCAGCTTGGCCACACTCTGCTGGGTCGGCTTAGTCTTCAGCTCACCGGCGGCCTTGATGTAAGGGACGAGGGTCACATGAAGCAGGATCGCATTCTCATGACCCACCTGCAGGATGAATTGACGGATCGCCTCGAGGAATGGCAGTCCCTCGATGTCACCGGTGGTGCCGCCTATTTCCGTGATCAGGATGTCAGCATTACCGGCCTGCTCAAAGCTGCGAATACGTCTTTTAATCTCATCGGTGATGTGGGGAATGACCTGGACCGTCTTGCCGAGATAGTCGCCGCGGCGTTCCTTCGCTAGGACCGTCTCGTAGACCTGGCCGCTGGTGAGGTTATTATCACGAGTCAGCTCGCATTTCGTGAAGCGCTCGTAGTGCCCGAGATCGAGATCCGTCTCCGCTCCGTCGGCAAGGACATAAACCTCTCCATGCTGGAGAGGATTCATTGTGCCGGGGTCGACATTCAAGTAGGGGTCGAGCTTCTGCAACGTCACGCGGAGCCCGCGATGCTCCAAAAGAGTCCCTAGGGAAGCGGCCGCGAGGCCCTTTCCCAGAGAACTTACCACACCACCTGTGACGAAAATGTACTTCATGAACTATGAATCATAGGGAGAGCTTTTGGAAAATCCAGCTCGGCCATCGGCACACTGAGAAATTCTCCACGGAACCGCTAGCGTAGAGGGTAGCCAATCAGAACATCACGCCGAGTAACCCAGCAAAGCGCTCCTTCCGGCGCTGATGCGCCTCCTCGCTGAGAACAGAAACCATGGTTCCGAAATCCCCCTCCGGAAGCTCCACCCAGGAGCGGCAACCGCCAAATTCCTTACTCATGGGAAGCGTGGCAACAGGTTCCAGCCGATAAACCCGAACAAAAGCCACATTAATTCCATTCCCCCCGAGAGATCCGGTCTTGGTATCGTAAACAAAGCGCTCCTCGATAACCGAGGCGTCGAGAACATGAAACTCGCTCAGACGATGGGCGGCCTCTTTGTCGGAGATGCGGCCACTCCATTCCAGGACTGCGGCATAACTCAGGGTCACCAGTTCTGGGGCCTGCTCTGGTAATGCCACATCAGCTTTACGGATTTTCTCCACCTGACCGTGGAACCAAGTCGGAAAGAGATAGAACTCAGTATGATCGAATCCAAATCCCCCCTTTCCCTCGGCAATGCCTCCCTTCCGTAAAAGGACACTCTGCTCACCGCTACCGAGGGCCTCACAGACAAGGGCCCACTCTTTGAACGCAATCGCCATTGCTTACAAATAAGCATCGTACATTATTTCAAAAAGTAAAAACGGTCCGAGAATTTCTTTGCCTTGGCATCGGATACCCCGAGCCGGCAAAATATCATGATGCTCCACGCCTTCGATCTGCATCTTCATACCCACTACTCAGCGGATGCGTGCGGTTCCCCTGAGGCCATGGTCGCGGCGGGAAAGGCACGCGGACTGAGCGGGATCGCGGTCACTGATCACAACACCTGCAATGCTGTCGCCCATCTCACCCATGCAGGGCTGATGCGCGAGGATGGCCTTCCCGTCGATGGCTTTCTCATTATTCCCGGCGTCGAGGTCTCCACAGCCGATGGTCATCTCCTCTGCCTTGGCACCACACTCCCCTGCATGAAGGGAGCCCCGGCCCTCGAAGTCCTATCAGCCGTGAAAGAACGGGGCGGTGTCTGCATCGCCCCACATCCCTATGACTCATTCCGCGCCGGCATCCGCGAGGAGATTCTCGATCAGCTCGATCTGGCTGCTCTTGAGACCTTCAATGCTGCCGTCACTCTCCGTGGCTTCAACGCCAAGGCTGCCGCCTATGCGGCCCGCCGTGGTCTTGCCGGCACATCAGCCAGCGACGCGCATCACGCCTCGGCAGCCGGCACCTGTTCCACCGCTTACGATCTGCCCGAACTCTCGGTCACTGCCGTCCTCGAAGCCATTCCAAGAGGCGGAGAGCGAACGGAAAACTACCTCTCCTTCTCGGAGAGCATGAAGAAAAACTTCGGTAACTGGTTCCGTATTTTTAATCACCGGGGGAAAAAATACTGAACAGCTAAAGAATAAAACTCCTATTTCAGCATCCCTTCACTGTCACCCCCTTTATCCCTGTAAGCGTTTAGGCTCCGCGTCTTTTTTTACCCATGATCGAAAAACATCTCGTCCAAATCACCAAGGAACTCGGCCTCCAACCACGACAAGTCGCCGCTACGGCCGTCTTGCTAGAAGAGGGGGCCACCGTTCCCTTCATCGCCCGCTACCGCAAAGAACGCACTGGGGAACTCGACGAGGTAAAAATCACCGCAATCCGTGATCGCATTGAGCAACTTGAGGCACTCGACAAACGTCGTGAATCGATCATCTCCTCGCTGGAGGAGCGCAAGATCCTCACGGAGGAACTCCGCGAGAAGGTGGAATCAGCCGCCACGCTGAATTCGCTCGAAGACATCTACCTTCCCTTCAAGCCACGCAAGCGTACCCGTGCGACCATCGCGAAGGAACTCGGTCTGGAACCGCTCTCAGAGATCCTCTGGGCCCAAGATCCCGCAACGGATCCCGAGACACTCGCCGCCCCCTATGTCGGCAACTCCGTTACCGTCGATGCAAAGACCTCGACGGTCGATACAGTGACCGCCGTCCTTGCAGGAGCGCGCGACATCCTTGCCGAGCGAATCAATGATGACGCCACAGCCCGCGCCCAACTCCGCAGTCTCTACCTGAACAAGGGAGTCATCAAATCAACCCTGATCTCCGGCAAGGAAGAGGAAGGGTCGAAATTCAAGGACTACTTCGACTGGAGTGAACCGGCCACCACCGCGCCTTCTCACCGGATCCTTGCCATGCGGCGCGGCGAGACAGAGGGCTTCCTTTACTTCCGCCTCACTCCTCCCGAGAGCGAGGCCCTGGGAACGCTCTACAGTCTCTTCGTACGAGGTAATTCCAAGGCTGCGGATCAGGTGAAACTCGCCTGTGATGACTGCCTCAAGCGTCTGCTTGGATTCGCCATGGAGGTCGAAGCCCGCGGCTTCTATAAGAAGAAGGCCGATGAGGAGGCGATCCGCGTCTTTGCGGACAATCTCCGCGAGCTCTTGCTGGCATCCCCGCTAGGTCAGAAGATAATTCTCGGTATCGATCCCGGATTCCGCACCGGCTGCAAGATCGTCCTGCTTGATCGTCAGGGAAAGCTTCTTGCTAACGAGGTGATCTATCCCGGTCGGAGCCGGGGCGAGGAACTCGAGGCCGCCGAGGCCATCCTGAACATGGTCCGCCTTCACAAGGTGGAGGCCATCGCCATCGGCAACGGCACCGCCTCGCGCGAGACAGAGTCCTTTGTGAAGAAGCTGAAACTTCCCTCCTCCATCCAGATCGTTGTGGTCAGCGAGAGCGGTGCCTCGATCTACTCGGCGAGTGAAATCGCCCGCGAGGAATTCCCCGATCTCGATCTCACCGTCCGGGGAGCGGTCTCCATAGGACGACGCCTCATGGATCCTCTAGCGGAGCTCGTCAAGCTCGATCCGAAATCGATCGGCGTCGGCCAGTACCAGCACGATGTTGATCAGGCTGCCCTGAAGCGCTCACTCGACGATGTCGTCGTCTCCTGCGTGAACAAGGTGGGAGTCGAACTCAACACAGCCTCCCGACACTTGCTGGCCTATGTCTCGGGTCTCAACTCCCGCACAGCTGCAAGTCTTGTCAGTCACCGGGATGCCAGCGGCCCCTTCAAATCACGCGCCGAACTTCTCAAAATCAGCGGCCTCGGACCGAAGGCCTTCGAGCAAGCTGCGGGATTCCTGCGCATTCGCGACGGGGCACATCCCCTCGATGCCAGTTCCGTTCATCCGGAACGCTATGAACTCGTCGACCGCATGGCCACGGATCTGGGCTGTACGGTGGCGGATCTCCTGCGTGATCCGGCCAAGCGCTCCGCGATCAAGCTCGACCGCTACGTCACTCCCGAAGTCGGACTCCCGACCCTCAAGGACATCGTGGCTGAATTGGCCAAGCCAGGTCGTGACCCGCGCGAGCAGTTCGAGGCCTTCAGCTTTGCCGATGGCGTCCAGAAGATGGAGGATCTCCAACTGGGGATGAAGCTTCCCGGTATCGTCACGAACGTCACCGCCTTCGGGGCTTTCGTCGACATCGGAGTCCATCAGGACGGTTTAGTTCACATCAGCCAGATCAGCGACGACTTCGTGAAGAACCCCGCCGAATTCCTCAAGGTTGGACAGAAAGTCCAGACGACCGTCATGGAGATTGATCTGCCGCGCAAGCGCATCGCCCTCTCGCTTAAGACCAAGGTCGATCTGACCCCTCGCGACCCTAAGCGTGGGGTCGGCATGGGTGGCGATCGCCGGGGCCAAGGACGGAGCGAAGACCTCAGCCGCTACATGCGCACAGACTCAGGCAAGCCCGGAACCGGTGGGGACTGGTTCTCCCAGGCGCAGCAGAAGAAATTTTAGACCATTCCGAAGACCTTAGTCTGAGAAGGACCAAAAAAAATCAAGAGGCGTCCCATCACTCTCCAGTTTGTTTCTCCCATGAAATCTTATCCACACCGAGATCCTTTTCATGCGCTGCATTCTCATCCTGCGCCCATCACTCAACTTCAAGCCTGCCAGCGGAACTCACAATGACTGAACGTTCCGTAAATTCCCCGACCAGAATCCTTCTCGCAAGCCTCGCGGGAACGGCCATCGAATTCTTTGACTTCTACATCTACGCCACGGCAGCGGTTCTCGTGTTTCCAAAACTTTTTTTCCCACAGGGTGATTCCACAGCAGCCACCCTTCAATCCCTTGCGACCTTCTCCCTGGCCTTCTTCGCAAGACCCTTCGGATCGATCTTTTTCGGCCATTTTGGCGACCGGATCGGAAGGAAAACGACCTTGGTTGCCGCCCTCCTGACGATGGGACTTTCCACCGTCTTGATCGGCCTTCTGCCGACCTACTCCTCGATTGGTTTGGCGGCACCAGCCTTGCTCGCCCTCTGCCGTTTTGGACAGGGCTTCGGCCTCGGCGGAGAATGGGGCGGAGCGGTGTTGCTTGCTACCGAGAATGCTCCCCCCCGAAAACGTGACTGGTATGGAATGTTTCCCCAGCTTGGCGCGCCCATCGGCTTCCTCTTCTCAGGGGCCATTTTCCTCCTGCTAAGCAAATACCTCGATGCTGGAAGCTTCCTGACCTGGGGCTGGAGGGTACCCTTTCTCGCAAGCAGTGTGCTGGTGCTCGTCGGACTCTATGTCCGTCTTAACATCACTGAGACACCCGCCTTTCTTGAAGCATCGTCCCGTGGAAGCCATGTCGCCATGCCGATGATCGATCTGTTACGAAATCATCTCCGGCTTGTGATCCTGGGAACATTTGCAGCGGTCGCGACCTTTGTGATTTTTTACATCCTGATTGTCTTCTCCCTCTCCTGGGGCACCACCCGGCTTGGATATTCTAGGGAAACCTTCCTGATCATCCAACTTGTCGGCGTCCTCTTCTTCGCTCTTTCGATTCCCTGCGCGGCATGGATCGCCTCACGGATCGGACGCCGGCATATGCTCCTTCTGGCTACCGTGGCTATCTTGATTTTCGGACTCCTCTTCGGACGCCTCTTCTCGGCCGGAACTCCGGGAGTGGTGACGACCCTCGTGATCGGCTTTCTGCTCATGGGGGTCACTTATGCACCTCTCGGGACCTTCCTCTCAGAACTCTTCCCTGTTGAGGTACGCTATACCGGAGCCTCGATCACCTTCAACCTCGCCGGGATTCTCGGCGCCTCGCTGACTCCCTATCTGTCGACCTCTCTCGCCATGAATCACGGATTAGGATCTGTCGGATTCTATCTCGCCGCCATGGCCCTCATCAGTCTGATCGCACTTCTGTTTGCCGGCAACGACATGGAACCAGCATAGATGCCCCGCACCCCGTTTCATCGTGGCAAGATGGCACTTGCTTCAACTCCCAATCTGACTCACTCATTCCTTATGCAGAAAGCTCCTCTCCCTTTGATCGGAATTGCAGCCGTCGTGGCATTCCTTATCTTTTTCCTTGCTCCGAACGTCTCCAATGTCCGCGTCACCGCAGGCTACGCGAGCTACATCTACTCCAAACCGATCCTTGGCAAAGGCGAGTTTAAGGAGGTGATCTTCGGGCCCGCCTCGACAGGAATGCGCTGGCGCCTCTGGGGACAGCCCGTTTCGATCACGCCCTTCACCTATTCAGAGGCCTTCGATGCTGACAGCGCCATCCTGGCCAAGGACAAGCTCCCACTGGCAAGCCAGGCCCATATCGTCTGGCGCCTGAAGCCCGATGAGAAATCAGTGCGCCGCTTTATGGAGGAATTCGGCGGATGGGAGAGCACGGGAGATCCCGAAAGGATTGCCAAGGCTGCCTACGACCAGTTCATTCGCGAACCCTTCCGAACTATCACACGCTCTGTGGTGGCTAAATACGATGGCCTCTCCGTCAATGAATCGCTCCCGGCGATCTCCAAAGATATCAGCGACCAAGTCAGAGATTTATTGAAGAACACACCCTTCGAAGTCATGTCTGTCGTGATGGGAAATGCCTCACCTCCCCAGCAGGTCATCGTGGCCATCGCCACCAAGGTAGCCCTCAACCAAACTCTCGAACAGAAGGCCATCGAAGAGCAAATCGCGCAGAAGAACATTGATATCGAGCGTAAGAACGGCGAAGCAGCCGGCGCGCGCTCCGCTGCCGAGGCAGTCGAACGAGCCAAGGCGATCACCTCCATCAGTGCTGTCCTCTCGCCTTCCTACATCCAGTATCTGCAGGCCGAGAACATCAAGGGAGCAGATCGCGTCTATGTTCCGCTGAATGCCGGCCCCCAGCTGGTGATGCCGCTTAGAGAAAAAGCTTCTGAAAAAGCCGCGGCTAAGTAAGGCCGCTCTCTCGATTCACCCCCCCCTGATCCTCCGGTAGTAGCGCAGGGCCTCGATAGGAACTCCTAGTTCCTTCAGGGGATAGATCTTCCCCTCGCCATGCGATGAGGAATCCCGGATCAGGTAGTTGCACCCCCTCTTCCCCACGATCACGACAAAGTGAGTGATACCGCTGGGTAACCTAAGGCGCACGATGACGGGATTCCCGTGGATAAGATTCCAATCGATCAAGCCGTAGGAGGGGAGATCTTCGTAAGCCTTTTCGATCAGTCCTGTGGAGTATTCTGCGGCAGATTCCCAGCGAAGCCATCCGGCGCCCTCATAGCCGTCATGTTGTTTTAAAAAACTGTTCAGCTTGCCAGGGTCGATATCCATGCCGTAGTGAGAGAGCACCATTGCCGCTGAAGAGACCGCGCATCCCTCCCCACCAAGTGTCCCGGGAGTGTCTCCCAGCTTATCGTTCCCCCATCCGGGATCTGCTTGGAAAAACTGTGGCACCGAGATCACGACCTCCCCGAGGATGGGTAGCCCGCCGACTCCTCCAATCGGCCGTCGCCAACACCAGCAGGTAAGCAAGAGCAGCAGGATAGTTCCGGCTGCGATGATCCCCCTTGCGAAGAGGGGATTTTTGACCTTGGTTGGAGGCAATGATGTCACGACTTCTGTTCTGTTTTTTTTATGGACTCCTTCTTTCCATGACTCCCGTGAGTGCAGAAGACAATAACTCTCTTCCCCCCGTCAACCGGCTCATCCTGAAGGAGGTCTCCTCGATGCCGTCTGGCGGAGGATATTCCACCTCCACCGCTGCAAATCATGCACTCCATTCTGCGGTCACCACTCCCTTTGAGATGCTACGGGTGGATGCCTCCCATGCGATACCCAGCTATTGTTCCGAAGGCACCTACTTGGTTTTTCTGAAGACTCTTTCAGCCCTTCAATCAAACTACCAACTCTCCCTTAGCCCGGAGACCATGAACGCTCTGAAGCCAACAGGACAACCCGACGGCACCGGGATCTGGGGACGCTGGAATGCCAATGGCCCGGGTACGGCATGCCTCTTTTACGAACTTGGGCTTGGCCGGAACTTCAGCGAGCTGTCGCTAGCCCTCCCTGGAGACTTTCTGAAGATCTTCTGGAATGACAGGATCGGGGCGACCGAGCGCGGACACTCGGTCATTTTCCTCGGAACCGAGGAGAAAAACGGTATAAAATACCTTAAATTTTGGTCCAGCAATACACCCGGCGGCTACGGTGAGAAATCCGTTCCACTAAGCCGCATCCATCGGCTTCTTTTTTCACGAATCGAGCACCCCGAGAATATCAATCGATCCCTTCACCGCACCGACAGCTATCTCTCCTCCCTGGAACGTCGCTCCTCCAGTCCGGCTGAAATGGCTGAAAAATGCGGCGTTCTCCGGTAGAACCTGATGCTTGCTAGGATCAGTCCGGCTGCCACCAGGTAGGCAACTCCACTCCCTGCGATTGCCCCACTCATGCGCTCTATGGCTGTTCCGGAACCATAGGTTGAAAGGAGTCCCACCATCAAGGGGCCGAGAGCGCCGCCACCCCATCCGATGAAATTCATCAGACCCGCCGCCGAGGCGCGTTGGTCCGGCTCCACAAACTCGAAGACCGAGGCAAAGATCCCGCCGTCGTACACCCCCTTGCAGAGTCCTAATCCGATCATGGCAGCGAGCAGTGACTCCATCGATGGAGCCCATGCCACGGCAACCACGCAGAACGATCCGACGATCAAACCAGCGGCCTGGACGATCATCCGGGCCCCGCAAAAATTCATTGCAAGCCTGTCGGCAATAATTCCCGAGAGAGGCGCGCTCACCGCGCTCGCCAATTGGATCGCTGCCACCGCCGAGAATCCTGCCGCTACCAGACCGAGATGGAACTTATCAAAAAGGAACGTGGGTGCCCAGATCAGGAAGATCGCAGCAACCCCGTTCGCACAAGAGAAGGCCAGCATCAGCAGGAACACGCCAGGCTGACCGAGCAGCATTCGGAGTGTTCTAAAAAAACCCTGAGGTTCGGTCTTTTTCGGGAATGAGGGATCCTCAGAGGAGCCTCGATGCGGTTCCCTAAGCCGTAGCAGAAGAATCAGGAAAACCAGGACGCCCACACCCCCGAATAGGTAGAAGGCCCAGCGCCATCCGTAGCGTTCCGCAATCACCGCGCCAATAACTCCGCCTACAATCGTACCGATGTAGACGGCGGATTGGTGAAGCGAGAGGGCTGTCGAGCGTGTCCTGCCGTCGTGGTATCCCGAAAGCATGGAGACGGCCGCCGGGAAATAAACGGATTCACCGAGACCGATCAGTGCGCGCGCCGTCACGAACTGCCAGAACTTGCCACACCATCCTGTCATTACCGTCATCAAGCTCCAGAATAGACACCCCCCCATGATCAGCCCCTTGCGTGAGAGGCGGTCGCCAGCGAACCCAGCGAAGGGAGCCGAGAGCGCATAGACCCACATGAAGGCACTCCCGATTAACCCCAGTTGGACCTTCGAGAATCCGAAATCGTGCTCCAGCAGGGGAAATAGACTGCTGATCGCCTGACGGTCCGCGTAGTTCAGCATGCAGACAAGCCAGAGAAGACCGAGAACGATCCATTTTTCACGGTTGATTGGCGTCTTTGTCCTCATACCATCACGAATTGATCATCAGCCTTCTTTAAAATGCCTGATCACGCAGCCGTAACGGCTGCATAGCAACAGCCGGTAAAGCAATCGTGGAGGCGAGAAGAACCACTCTTTTAGAATCCACTGACGAAACCGGAGAGGCCGAATTTGAGAGAATTCCACACATCTGCAGAGCAATCTCTGCGTCTCTGCGTCTCTGCGCGAGGCTATTTTTCCAGTTAGAATCGAATAAAACAGACTCTCAAAACATGATTTATCCATTTCAAATCGAGCCTGATTCCGTTGTGATGTCACTTCTTTCATGGATCATTCGGATACTCTATTAACCCGTGATGCCGCAGCGGTCTGGCATCCCTTCACCCAGCACGGACTTGGACGGGAGCCGATCCCGATGGCTTCCGGAGCCGGGGCCGTTCTTCGGGATTCCGGAGGCCGCGAGTACCTCGACATGATCTCTTCCTGGTGGGTGAATCTCCATGGCCACGGTCGCCCGGAGTTGGCGAAAGCCGTCTCCGATCAGATTCTCAAACTGGACCATGTCCAGTTTGCCGGGGCCACCCATGAACCGGCAGTTTGCCTCGCTGAGGGTCTGCTGGAAAAAGCGGGGCTCACGGGAAGTGCCAAGGTCTTCTACTCCGACAACGGCTCCACTGCCGTCGAGGCAGCGCTCAAGATCGCCCATCAGCACTGGGCAAACACAGGGACTCCGAGACGCCTCTTCGCCACGCTGCGAGGGAGCTATCATGGGGACACCGTCGGGGCAATGAGCGTGGGAAGGAGTTCCGGCTTCTTCAATGCCTTCCATGGAATGCTCTTTGAGACCATTTCCCTTCCCGTCCCACTGGTCTTCGATGGATTTTTAAATAAGGAAGGGGAAGAGACTGCCTTGAACGAAATCCGTCGGACGCTCGAAACCGACGGTGAGAGTATGGCCGCACTCATTGTGGAGCCGCTAGTGCAGGGTGCGGGGGGGATGCGTTTCCACTCTGTCAGCTTCCTTGCGTCACTTTGCCACCTCTTTCGTGAGCGGGGCATCCCGGTGATCTTCGACGAGGTCATGACCGGCTTCGGACGGACTGGCAGCTTCTTTGCCTATCAGCAAACCGGCTTTATTCCCGATCTGATCTGCCTGTCCAAGGGGATCACTGGAGGGATTCTGCCACTTGCCGTCACCATCGCCTCGGATGATCTCTTCGAGTCTTTCCTCGGCAATGACTTTTCCACGGCCCTGGCGCATGGTCACAGCTACACGGCCAATCCCGTAGCCTGCGCGGCGGCCCTTGCCAGCCTCCACCTTCATGAATCCACGGATTCCTCGATGCAAATCAACCGCATCCATGCCCGCATGAGATCCCATCTTGATGCCCTTGCAGCCCATCCTAGGATCGAACGGACACGTCTGCTCGGAGGAATCGCTGCCTTCGACCTGGCAGGTGCGGAAAGAGAATATACCGCAGAGTCGGGACGCAGTCTTTCATCCTTTGCCCTAGAACAGGGAGTTCTTCTCAGGCCGCTCGGGAATGTCCTCTACCTCATGCCCCCTTACTGCACCACGGATGAGCAGATCGACCGGGCCTTTGAGGTGATCGGAGCCTTTTTGAGTAAGACTGCCCGGGGAAGTCAGGGCGTTGCATGACCGGAATCTTTCTGGCAAATTCCTTGCGAATGATCACCTTACTCGGAAAAGAAACACTACGGATTGTTTCGGGATTCGGCGATCTTGCGATTTTCACCGCTCAATCCTTCAGCGCTGTGGTCACGTCGCGTAAATTATTGCGCCGTACCGCCCGCGCCATTTACGAGCAAGGAACGGTTTGCCTTCCGGTGATCCTAATCGTTGGACTCTTCACCGGCCTCGTGCTTGGTCTGCAAGGCTACCATATTCTGAGCCGCTTCGGATCCGAGGGGTTGCTTGGTGCCATGGTGTCCTTGAGTCTTGTGAGGGAAATGGGTCCTGTCCTTGCGGCGCTAATGCTTATTGGCCAATCAGGCTCAGCCCTGGCAGCAGAACTCGGCATTCAGCGCAATACGGAGCAAATCGTTGCCCTGGAGACGATGGGGGTGGAAAGCCACGGCTACCTGGTAACCCCGCGCCTGCTTGCTGCCCTGCTAGTCTACCCCTTTCAGACAGCGCTCTTCGTGGTCATTGGCTTTTGGGGAGGGAGTCTCTCAGGGTCAGCCCTTCTTGGAGTCGATTCCGGTGTCTATTGGTCATCCATCGACAGGGCGATCGAATCGCGGGATCTCCGGGAATGCTTTATCAAGGCAGCTGTCTTCGGTCTTCTCTCCGTCACGATCTGCGCCTACCAAGGCTTCCATGCCGACAGGAACCATTCGGAGACAGGTGCCCGAGCCGTTAGCGCAGCCACCACCCGAGCCGTGGTGATTTCCAGCATCATGGTCCTGATCACCGACTACGTGGTGAGCTCTTTTTTCATCTGATGAATCCCTCCTCGACAGACACACCTCTTCTGAAAGTCGAGCAACTCGTGAAGAGTTTCAACGATCGCCCCGTCTTGGATGGAGTGGATCTCAGTGTCACTCGCGGAAGCATTTTTACCGTGCTCGGGCCCAGCGGCACGGGCAAGTCGGTTTTCCTGAAATGTCTTGCCGGCGTCATGGAGCAAGATTCTGGACTGATCAGGTTCGAAGGACGCCCCCTTGTCGCGACGGACAAGGAAACCCGTACTGATTTTCGCAAGCGCTGCAGCTTCCTCTTTCAGAGCAATGCCCTCTTCGACTCACTGACGGCCTTGGAGAATGTCGCCCTACCGCTTGAGCAGACCAGCGATCTCGATGCCCTCGAAATCATGAAGCGCAGCATGGAAGCCCTGGCTCAGTTGGAATTAGAGACCTATCGCGACCGCTACCCGAGCCAACTCTCTGGCGGCATGCAGAAGAGACTCGCCCTGGCCCGCGCTATTGTAACGCGCCCCGAACTTGTTCTTTTTGATGAACCGACGGCCGGGCTTGACCCGCTACGACGCAATGCCGTTTTCTCCATGATCGTGAAATACCAGCGCCGCTTCAACTTCACCGCCCTGATCGTCACCCACGACGTTCCGGAGGCACTGGTAGCAAGCAACCGTGTCGCCCTCCTAAACCGGGGAAAGATTTGCTTCGAGGGGACACCCTCTGAGTTTTCCACGTCATCCATTCCCGTGGTCAGCGCATTCCGCGACAGCAGCGATGCACTGCGTGACTCGCTTGCCTCCATCCGTGAGGAAATCCACGCTGCCTGAACTTCCCATGAAAAACACAAAACTTGAATTACTGGTCGGCCTCTTCGTTCTTCTCGGAATTGCCGCAATCGCCTGCCTGACCCTCAAGATAGGCTCAGGATCTCTTCTCCACGGAGACACCTATGTCGTCGAATCGCGATTTGCGAATGCGGGAGGCCTCCACGATGGCAGCAGCGTCATGATGTCAGGCGTGACCGTGGGTCGAGTAGAGACCGTACGCATGGAGCCATCGGACTTTAGCGCCATTGTTACCCTCCGGATCTTATCGGCGCTCCATCTGCCGACCGACTCCATGGCATCCGTCAAAACCTCCGGACTGATCGGGGATAAGTATGTCGCCATATCTCCCGGGGCTGATGAAACGACCATGAAACCCGGGGAACGGATTACCCTCACCGAGTCTGCTGTAGACCTTGAGTCCCTGATTGGTAAGATGGCGTTCGGATCTGTTGACAAAGGGGAAAATTCCAAGGAAAAAAATAAAGGCACTAACCAGTGAAGACCTTACTTCTGACATCACTTTTCATCGCCTCACTAATTGGCTTCGCTCACGCGGCAAATGATGCGGCTGAGAATCGCCTGAAAACATCGGTCGCCGAGGTTGTCGACATCGTCAAGAAAGCCAAGACCCGCGAGGAACTAATCATTGATGTCAAACCTCCACTGGAGAGGGTTCTGAACTTCAGCGTCATGACCCGCCGATCGATCGGCCCTGCTTGGAAACAGTTCACCCCGGCTCAGCAGCAGGAAGCGATCAAGCTTTTCACCGTGATGATCCTGCGAACCTACACAGCGAAGTTCACCCCTGGTGAATTCCCATTGGTAGAGTACAAGCCCTCGAGTTGCACCGCCCCGGGTCGCGTTGAAGCACCCACCACGGCAATGTACAGGGGGAGCCGCTACGATACAGTCTACCGCATGGAGGATCAGAACGGCAATTGGACGATCACCGATGTGGTCATTGAGGGCGTCAGCCTGGTTGCCGACTACCGCACCCAGTTTGATGTCGAATTGAAGCGAGGTGGAGCCGATGCTCTCCTCTCCGCATTGCGCCGCTCAGTCGCCAATACCAAATAACATTTCCCGTTACTACCCATGAGCATCAACAGATCCCGCCGGTTCATCTGGCCAACACTTTTGATCATTTCAGGGTTGGCCCTTGTTGAAGGGCATGTTCAAGCAACGGAGCAAAGCAAATCGAACATCACCGTCAAGGCCTCCAAATGGGCTAATTCAAGCAAAGAGATTGTGTCGCCTTCCAGCTCTCTGGAAGACACTGGTGATGATTACGCCAATTTCAAACACATCCCCGATCCTGTTGAGCCGGTGAATCGTGGCATCTTCTGGTTCAATCACCAAATCTATCACTACGTCTTTCACCCACTAGTCAAAGTCTATAAATCTATCTTCCCCCATCAGGTACGTACCGGTATTTCCAATGTCGTCTACAATGCCCAATACCCCTGCCGTGTCATCAACGACATGCTCCAGTGGAAACCTCAGACAGCCGGCCTCGAGACAGAAAAGTTCCTTGTGAACACCACCGCTGGAGTTGGCGGACTTTTCAAGGTCAGCGACAAGATCCCATCGCTTAACAATGTTCCCTCCACAGACACCTCAATCACCTTTGCAAAGTGGGGAATCCCTAATGGGTGCTATGCTGTCTGGCCAATTCTTGGACCCTATTCCATCCGTGATTTTGTAGGATTTGCCGGTGACATCGCCATGGACCCGATCACCTGGATCACGATGGGTGCGGGAACCTTCGGAACACTCTCTATCGCCACGACAGTCCCAAGGGTTACCAGCAAGGGTTCCGACCAAATGGATAATTACGATACCCTCACCCATGGATCAATCGATCGTTATTCCGCAGTACGGAGCGCCTACGAGCAGAACCACAAAATGCAGGAGAGCCGCTAAGTCAAGTCTGTCTCCCCCGCTTCAGCAACCCCCTCAATTTAGCAAAGCACCCTGATTCTAGGGGCGAGCGCTAGGGAACCGCTGATTTCATCACATCGCTATGGGAGCAGCTTAGGGAAATGCTGATTAAATCACATGATAGCCCCTGAAGAAAAGTTGTTGATTTTTGAATGGTACTTCTCTGCCGAGAAGCGGTGCCGTCCTCCCTATCGGGATGGGGGATCATGCCTTCGGCATGCTTCTCCGCGCCTCTTCCCAGAGGCTTGGTTGAAGGCGCGAGCACTGGGCAACACGCGGCTGTGGGAACAGCTCGGGTAGATTTGCCGGAAGCAAACCCGACAGGGCGAGCCCCGCGGACGTAAATCCAGTAACTACCGGAACCGCCTTGCCGCGACCATTCCTTTCTCTCAATAGCCTCTCAGCGAATCCTAAGCGTTTCCCAGGGGTTCCTTGGGGATTATCGATGAAGAGGGAGCAGGCAGTCAAAGTCTCGGAGGGATCCTGAACTATCAGGACTGTCCCTTCATCCAGGTTCCAATGCCGATGATGATGGTGGAGACGATCAGCGTGCCGATACCTAGAGCGATGAGTGTGTGGGTCTTCTTGCTCGATCCCTTCCACTCATGGAAGACCCATCCCCACATGGTGCTGAAGATGATGATGCTGGCCATGTGGAGCGTCCAACTGGCGAAGCCAAACTTGCCCATCTGCGTCTCGCCCATCGTGTAGAAGAAAAACTGGAGGTACCAGATCGTCCCGGCCAGCGCTGAGAAAACGTAGTTGTTGAGCACTGGAACCTTGAGATCAGCACTCTTTTCAGCGACCGGAGCCGCCCCACCATGCTCCCCTCCCCCGGCACCGGCGAGTTCGGCATGCTCCTCACGCACGGAGCCGCTCAAATACTGGTAGGCCGTGCCGTTCTTGAAGTGAAGGTAGGCGCACCAGAGGAAATTGGTCGTGAAACCGCCGAGAAGCACGACGACAAGCTTCGGAAGACCAGTCCAGATCTGATCGGTTCCAACCAGCAGGGAGGCCTCCCCGATCGGCTTGCCTGCGGTGAGAGCAAAGGCAAAGCAGGCACTCATGATGCCGGAGAAGGTGGCGACGGCGATTCCCTTGGGGAAATTGAACTCCTTGATGGCCTCGGTCTTGGCGGCCTGATCCATCTCGCGTTCCTTATTCAGTCCAGCCAATGCGGCAAGGGCGATACCAACCAAGCAGGCAATCACACCGAGGAGGGTGATCTGACCTGGGAGTGTGGAGGCAATCTGGACGATGGTCTCGTCACAGGGAATACTGGGAATGAAAAGCTTGGCGATAGGAGGAAGCAGGGTGCCGAAGGCTGCGCAGTAGCCGAGGGCGACTCCCATGCCGAGCGACATTCCCAGATAGCGCATGGTCAGGCCGAATGTCAGGCCGCCGAGACCCCAGAGCGCTCCAAAGAAGTAGGTCCACCCGAGCGTGGTCCCAGTCTGTCTCATTAGGACTCCATGGAGATCATGGGTCATTATGAGCGCAAGAAGGGAGGGCATGATGATCCAGGAGAAGAAACCACCGACCATCCAGGCGGTCTCCCAGGCCCACTTCTTCACAAAGCGGTAGGGAACGTAGAAGCTGCCTGAGGCAAAGCCGCCGAGCCAGTGGAAGAAGACGCCGAGGAATGGGTTCATATTTTTTTAGGGGGGTGGGGGTTGTGTGAGAAAAAAAGGATCATCTCCATTTCAATCGGAGATGCAAGTTTACAGAACTGTCAGTTGTCAGGGCCTCCGTGTCTGGGGTCAGGCAGCTGGAGCAAGCCGGGGACAGGGAGGATTTGCTGTG
>CANKWU010000023.1 GCA_947487385.1 Spartobacteria bacterium | reverse complement strand
AAACCGAAGGTCAACGCCGCCTTCGCCGGTGACGCCATCATCGAGTACGGCAGTGTGAATCTCTCCGTGGCGATCGCCGTCGAGGATGGCCTTGTCACCCCCGTCATCCGCGACGCCCAGAAGCTTTCTCTCAAGGAGATCAGCGCCGCAGTAAAGGACCTCGCTCTCCGTGCCCGCGACAAGAAGCTCAAGCCCGACGAATACGCGGGCGGGACGATCACCGTCTCCAACCTCGGCTCCTACGGCATCGAGCAGTTCTGCGCCATCGTGAATCCTCCCCAGGCCGCCATTCTTGCCATCGGAGCCATCGTCAAGAAGCCCGTGGTCAACAGCCGTGACGAGATAGAGATCGGCCATCGCATGAGCATCACCCTCAGCGGCGACCATCGCGTTGTCGATGGAGCGGTGGCGGCGGAGTATATGACGAGCCTCCGCAAGTTGCTAGAGTCTCCCGCCCTCCTACTCCTGTAGGAGGAGGCTTGGGATATCGGCGGAGATTGTACTCGGGCGTGCCCACGCCGCTCGCCCCTGAGGGGGTTGCCTGCGGCACTACAACCTACTCCCGCCAGTCGTAGGTTTGCTGCGTTGGCCTGCTGTCGCCGTAGGACTACTACGGCTTCCCTTGTCCGCCTTGCTCTCCATCCGATCTTCCAAGCCTTGAAAGAAGCTGATTTTTCATTATGTCCACAAAACAGTTTTTCCTTGCAGGAAGAAAAACAGTAAATAGATAGCCACTATGGCAAAAAGCACGGGCGTTAAGATAATTGGTGCTATTTTACGCGCTAGTGCTAAGGCCGGGAGACAGCATGCTAAAGAACAAGAAAGACTAAAAAAAGTTCAGCAAAAAGAAACAGAACGGAGGCTTCATGCAGAACAAAAACATCGCGAGTGGCAAAAGCTAGAGAATTTTAGACATCAGGCATGGCAGGCGAGAGAGGAAGAAAAGTCACGTGCTGAGCAGGCTAGACTGAAAACTCAGCAAAAAAAGGACCGAATTAAAAAGGAGCAACTTGAAAAGAAGACGGCAATTCAAAAATTCAAGGCGGTTATCGCTTCAGAAATTGAAGCCGGGAAACAGGCATTAACCCAACGGACTGAGGAAAGAAAGCAACTTAGGATGGCATATGTGCGCAAGCATTTAAACTAAATGGGTATTATGGAAGTTATTATATTAATTGGATTGGCAGCCTTTATTTTGATTACAAAACTGTATTTTCAAAAAAATGCGGCATTAAAAGATGCGCTGGTATGGAGAGGAAAGTTAATAAATCTTGAGGAAGAAACAGAGGCGGCCAAAAAAGAGCTAATTTCTACACAGTCACTTCATTTAGAATTAGTTGAGAAAAACAGATCTGAAACGGAGAATTTGAAGAATCTCGGAAGCGAAATTTTAAGTAAAAAAGCTGAATTGTCGTCCAACAGCCAAATGCTTGCTGAAGCAAATGTAAAATTAAGTGAGGAAACTAAAAGACTTCATGCAACTTCAAATGAATTAGTTTCACTCGAAAAGCGCACCCAACATATACTTGAGCTAGAGAAGAACGTTACTAACATCGAAAAAGAAAAAACGAATCTTTCGAAGAAAATAGAAGTTTTAGAAGAAATTCTAAGGAAAAAAGAAACTGCACTTGCAGATGGTTCCGACAAGTTGAAAAATCTGATGCAAAGAGTTGATTTATATTCACGGGTTGATGAATTCACATCAGTTGGCCACTTTGAGACCCCAGAATATATGTATAATACCTCCCATCGGTATGTTGAAGAGATTAAACATAACAGGGATATGCAAAAGAAACTTATAGATGACAGGGTGGCTGTTATTTATCCAAGTGATTTTTTGTTATGTGTTGATGAGTCTCTCAATAAAAAAGTCCTTGAGGGTCAAGTCAAACTGCTTCTTGATGCCTTTAATATAGAATGTGATCTTCTAATTGAAAGAGTTGGTCCCAGCAACTATCCTCGAACACTCGAACAAATCGAAAAAAAGGCAGAGCAGTTAGAGAAGTGTTGCGCCACGCTTAAGTGCGGATTCTCACAAGAATACATCAAATCTAAATTTGATGAATGTACTTTGCGATATGAGTATAAGCTAAAACAACAGCAAGAAGACGAAGAGCAGAGCCTAATTCGAGAACAAATTCGAGAAGAAACTAGGATACAAAAGCAATGTGAGGTTGCTATAAAAAAAGCGGAGGAAGAGGAGTTATTATTTCGGAGACTTATTGAAAAGGCTAAGTTGGAGCTATCCTCGGCGAGTGATATGGATAAAGGACTTACCCAAGCTAAAATCTCAGAACTCGAAATAAGGCTGGCTGACGCAGAAGAAAAAGGACGTCGAGCTAAAAGTCTTGCTGAGCAAACTAGAGCTGGGTACGTTTATATCATATCTAATATAGGTTCATTTGGTGAAGGAGTTTACAAAATAGGTCTGACTCGAAGAGCTGACCCAAATGAAAGAGTCGATGAACTGAGTGGAGCTTCCGTTCCATTCCCTTTCGATATTCATGCCAAAATATTAACCGATGATGCTCCAGGTTTAGAATACAAGTTGCATCAACGTTTTAAGGACAAGCGTGTAAATGCCGTTAATATTAGGAAGGAATTCTTTCGCGCATCTCTTCAGGAAATCCAAAACGCAATTGAAGAGATTTTAGGGAAAGAAGTGGATTTTATCATGACTGCAAAAGCCAATGATTACTATGGTTCACGGAGGCTATTGCCCACAGATGCTACCACCCCCTGCTCCCTTCTGACCTAAAAGCATTGAGCCTAACAATCTCCCTCAAAACTTCCTTAGCAGGAAGATTCATCGTATGGAAAATTCCCGAAATGAAAACAGAGGCAACCAACGGTAAGATCGACATGGCTCCTCTTGTTGAGGCACGCAAGTGGAAGTGCAAGATGATGGGGGCAAAGCGGCGGAAAAGGGGTCAGTCCCTAGTTTTGACGCCTTTTCCTAAAGGCCACCGCTTCCAAAGTTGGCTATCTCGGCCTTTTCCTACGCTCCCTAGTCTGGAGCCATGTTTCAGCTTCGAGGATGTTGGCCTGCTCGAACTCGTTTAGTTCGCTACGCAGAGTAATATGGCTCGGGATCAATCCTTCCTCCTCTGCGGGCGTCAGAGGTGTTGCTCCTTCGGGATGGTCTTGGTTCCTTTCCGAAGGGATGAAGGCTTCTCAAGAAGGGTGTGATGGATGAGTTTCTTGCGGTCAACGTATCACAAGCTCAAGACACAGTGCGTCCTACACCCTAAGCTTTCTACTTTTTCCCGATCCCCGCCGACCTAATAGTCGAAAAGTCTAAACGGCTAACAGCCTTGGCGGGATCAACGGCCATCCGACGGTCTTCACAGCGTTCCCGATGAGGTTGGTAACGGCTTAAATCCCTTTACCAGAGCAAGCTGGATGCCCTCGACGAGTTGAAGAAATCCCTCCTCCAGCGAGCCTTCAGCGGCAATCTGTAAGGAAATGCAATGCCTCATGCTAAGATCTGCCCAGGTTGACAAAAAGATGATTTTTGTGTTTTCTGTAACCCATGAAAGGAGATGATCTAAAACAACGCATCGGACAGCGCCTGCGGCGTGCCCGAATGATGCGAGGACTGACTCTTCGAGAGCTGGCGGATAAACTTTCTGAAATGGGCATAAAGCTATCCCATGCAGCACTACAGAAATATGAAAAGGGAGTAATGGGTCCTGATTCTTCAGTAGTACTAGCCCTGTCTCGGGCATTCAATTTAGATGCTGGATACTTCTTTCGTTTAAAATCAATAGCTCTAGGAAATATTGAGTTCCGCAAGCTTACCAATTTTCCAGAACGGGAAGTGAATCGCTTGCGCGAGGAAGCGGCTGATTTCTTCGAGCGCTACCTGCAGATCGAGGAGATTCTGGAAATTAAGTCCCAACCGCTACCTCAAGTTGATCTTTCTGGGTTCCGTGAAGAAAAGTTCGAGTTGCTTCGCGGCGAAGCAGAAAAAACCGCAGAAATGCTTCGCAAAAAATGGAAGTTGGGAGAAGACGCCCTCACCAATGTGCACGAGATGCTGGAAGAGCACGGGGTGAAGGTCCGTGAAGTGAATTCGACAAATGGGTTTGATGGGTTTTCTGGTTGGGCGGATCATCAAACCCCGGTAATCGTCTTGGCATCCTTGCTGAATAACGATCTGCCTCGCAAACGCCTTACGGCACTCCATGAATTGGGCCATCTTGTAATGAAACTTCCTGATGGGCTGACAAAGAAAGAGAAGGAAGCTTTATGCTATCGCTTTGCTGGGGCAATGTTGATCCCGGCTTCTGCATTACGAGTTCGTGTGGGTGATAAACGTCTTGATGGCATCAGTATGCGTGAGCGGATAGGCATCAAAGAAGATTGGGGTATTTCAATAGCTGCACTGATGCGGCGCTCAGCTGATCTAGGAATCATTACCCAAGCTCAATTAAAGTCCTTTTACTTTCAAAACCAAGTCAACCGCAAAGTGGAACCGGGGCATTGGGAGGGTTCTGAAAAAGCTAATCGATTCACTCAACTTGTGTATCGGAGTGCTGCACAAGAACTTATTACCCGAGCAAAAGCTGCTGAATTTTTGAATATCACCCTTCGTGAATTCGATCATCGTTTTGCATCAGAAGCATCGTAGAACCGCTATCTAAAATGAAAATAGCGGTGCAAGATGCCAATGTTCTCATAGACCTAGAAATAGCTGGTCTATTTGATCTGTGGTTTCAATTAGGCATCGAAACACACACAAGTTGCTTTATAAGAAAAGAACTTGAAGACGGTGGGCACATGCAAGCTCTTGCCTATTTTAAGAGCCAACATGTTCAAGCTCATGATTTGACTTATGAAGAATTGGAACAAATATCTGATCTCGAAAGCCAGATCGGTAGCAGAGCCGGGTTCAATGATTGCTCTGTCTTGTTTTTGGCGATCAAACTCGATGCTCTGCTGATATCAGGAGATCGAGCATTGAGGAATGCAGGGCAGGCACAGGGCATAGAAGTTCATGGGACCCTTTGGATATTCGACTTATTGGTATCAAAAGGTGTGATATCGGGCGAGATTGCGGCGTCTAAACTAGAATATCTGATATCCATGGACCGCTTCTTACCTCCGACTGAATGCTCTCATCGGATTGCAAAATGGAGAAAGTTGTAGCGTCTCTATTCTTGGAATATGTCCTAGTTCGTTGATTCTTCCTCCTCTGCAGTTCCCTGCATTCTTGTACTCCGGTAGGAGATGTGCCACGTTTGAGTCGTGAGCGGCACTTACACGGCACATCTTGCAGAGGACTGCGGGACGATCCTTGCCGATGGTTCCAAAGCCTTGGCATACCGCCATCGCCAGATCGATCCTTATATCGGTCTTTGCGAAAAAGTGATCCTAGATTTCTCCGGAGTGCGGAGTGCCAACAGCTCGTTCATGAATGCCCTGATCTCCGGTCTGCTGGAACAGCACGGGGAGCCTGTGCTCGAAAAGTTTGTGTTCAAGGCGTGCAAACCCGCGATCGCCCTCCTCGTGGAAGCAGCCATCGAACTGGGACTCAGCAAGTCCGCCGGGAAAGTCGCGGCCTAATCGCCGACTAGGGATCGCTCCCAGCCTAGCCTTTAGAGCCTTCCGGGCTATCTGTGAGGAATTGCACCTCTGTTTAATGTGCATTGTATTGTTGGAAAGGAGCTTATGTCATCCATATCTTCATTCGAAGACAGGCAAGGGAGATCTGTCCCGACATGTCTAAAAATCGTCATTGTTTGGATGCGTTGATCCGCACATCCATAGAAAATGCCGATTTCTTTACCAAGAACTAGAAAAACGCTGATGAAATTGGATTATTTCGACATATCTCAGGAACATGTCGTTGCCATCGACATGTTGTGACAACGTGTCGAAGAACGCTTCATTCATCGACATTTCAAATGGGTGCATCGATTCTGAACTCTTATAGCGTACGCTATAGAGTAATGCCATAACCTAGATGGCGCTCAGTCAGAGGGGTGCCAAATAGCCGGTTTGCGGACTACAGGGATTTGTCCGGTCTACGGACAAATACGATAGATCCCGTAAAAATGAGAAAATATGTCGATCATTTAAAGATATATCGACATATCCCGTTGACATGTCGATGAAATCGACATACCCGTGCAACATGTCGATGAATCCCGAAATCGCAACTATGTCCAGTCCGGCATGGCGACCCGATCAGCCCTATAATCAGATTCCACTCCTTCCGCCCTCCGTGGATCTGGAAACGAAGGCTATTCTAAAGCAATGCATCCGTTCAAACAGTGCTGTGGCAGGACTTAAGGAAGCTGCAAAATCTATTCCAAATCAGGCAGTTCTGATACAGACGCTGCCGATTCTGGAGGCTCAGGCCAGCTCCGAGATCGAGAATATCGTCACCACGACCGACAAGCTTTTCAAGTATCAGGAGATCCGTGAGAGCATGGATCCGGCAACAAAGGAGGCCCTACGCTACCGGATGGCCCTCTTGGAAGGGTTCAATTCTATCAAGCACCGGCCGCTGTCCACAGCCACGGCCGAGAGAATTTGCAGTACCCTAAAAGGCGCGGAAATGAGCGTTCGTCGTGTCCCTGGAACTACCTTGGCCAATGACAGGACCAAGGAGGTGATCTACACCCCGCCAGTCGGAGAGGATCATCTGCGGTCCCTGCTGGGCAACTGGGAAAAATTCCTTCACGAAAACGAGGAACTCGATCCGCTCATCCGCATGGCGGTGATGCACTACCAGTTTGAAGCGATCCACCCCTTCACCGATGGCAATGGCCGGACGGGGCGTGTGCTCGATTCCCTCTTCCTGATCGAACAGGATCTGCTGACGCTCCCGATCCTCTACCTGAGCCGATTCATTATCCGGAACAGATCCGACTACTACTCCCTGCTTCTGGGTGTGACGCGGGAGCAGGCGTGGGAGCCATGGATCCTCTACATCCTCAACGGAGTGGAGGAGACAGCGACTTGGACTAGGAACAAGATCCACGCCATGAAGGATCTCATGCAGATCACGACCAAGTACTGCAAGCAGGCGCTTCAGAAAAAGACGTACTCCAAGGAGTTGGTGGAGGTTCTCTTCGAACAACCCTATTGCCGGATCCAGAACCTCGTGGAGGGAGGTGTCGCAAAGCGGCAAACCGCTTCGGTTTATCTCAAAGAACTGGTATCGATCGGCGTGCTTGAGGAACGTGTGGAAGGACGCGAAAACCTCTACCTCAATACGAAGCTGCTCCAGTTGCTTACCCAGGAATCGAACGATTTAGATCCCTATCCGGAGATCAGTAAGGCAGAGTAAGAAGGAGAATTGCAGCATCTTCCCTCTGGACCGATCCCTTGACTGATTCTTGACTCATGAACGAAGCCGAGACCCTCGTCTTCTGCGCCAACCAGAGCCATGCCCTTGCAATCAGGGATGCCATCAACCAGATCAAATCCTCTAAAGACCCTGGCTACTGCCAGAGGGTTACTGCCGATGACGGGGTACTCGGGGAGCAGCACCTGCGCGACTTTCAGGACAACGAGAAGAGCATCCCTACAATCCTGACCACCTCCCAGAAGCTCTCCACCGGGGTCGATGCCCGTAACATCCGCAACATCGTCCTGATGCGCCCAATCAACTCCATGATCGAGTTCAAGCAGATCATTGGACGAGGAACCCGACTCTTTGACGGGAAGAACTACTTCACGATCTATGACTTCGTGAAGGCGTACAAACACTTCAGCGACCCTGCTTGGGACGGGGAACAGCTCGACCCTGAGCCGTGTCCCAAGTGCGGAAAGATGGAGTGTTCCTGTGTTCCTGAGCCTCGCCCACCGTGTGGCATTTGTGGCAAGCGTCCTTGTGAATGTCCCAAGGAGCCATGCTCCAAGTGTGGAAAGCTGGAATGCATCTGCGAGAAGAGGGTGCGGGCGAAGGTCAAACTGGCTGATGGTAAGGAGCGGATGATCCAGCACATGACCGCCACGACCTACTGGCACCCTGACGGAACCCCCATGTCGGCACAGCAATTCCTTGAGACTCTCTTCGGGAAGATCCCAGAGTTCTTCGAGAGTGAGGAGGAGTTGCGGACGCTATGGAGTGCGCCTGATACCCGCTCTCGCCTTCTCTTGGGACTTTCAGAGCATGGCTTTGGCTTGGATCAACTGGCGGAGATCCAGCGAATCATCGAGGCAGAGAAGAGCGACCTCTTCGATGTTCTGGCCTATGTGGCCTATGCGGTAGCACCGCTGACCCGAGAAGTCCGCGCCGCCAATGCTAAGGTCTACATTAATTCCCAGTTCACCACGAAGCAGGGTGCCTTCCTCGACTTCGTCCTCTCCCACTATGTGGAGGTCGGGGTGGAGGAGTTGGATCAGGAGAAGCTCTCCCCGCTGCTAAGGCTGAAATACGGGGATTCCCTATCGGATGCCATTGCTGATCTTGGGGATCCCGAGGAGATCGGCCAGACCTTCGCTGGTTTCCAGAAGTACCTCTATGAATCAGCAATATCTGCATAGAGCTATTTGTGTCCCTCTACACCCCCCTCAGCTCCTTGCAAAAGCCAGCAGTGCACGGTGATCGTGATCGTAGCGCCAAGAATTGACAATTCTTGGCGTTAGTGAAGGATAAAAGTATGAATGTGTCGCTTACCACCGAGATGGAGGAATGGGTTCAGCGCAAGGTTGGCAGCGGGCTCTACACCTCGGCAAGTGAGGTCGTTCGCGAGGCTATTCGAGCCTTGCACGAACGGGAGACTCGAAAGAGTGCACGGCTTGCGAATCTGAGGGACGCTGTTGCTGTAGGGATTCAGTCTGCCGATTCGGGTGACCTCCATGACTGGGATCATTCGATGCAGGAGCAGATCAAGCAACTCGGGCGCTCACGTCGAGGGTCGAAGGTTGCATGAAGCTCCGGTTTTCGGGGCAGGCGAAGGAAGATCTGATCGATCTTTGGGAATATATCGCTGTTCATGATGAGTTGGCCGCCGACCGCTATCTGGATTGTGTGTTCGAGCGGTCAGGGGAACTGCTCGTGCACCCTGAGTTGGGAAGGCCTCGCCCCGAAGTTTACACGGGAATCCGCTCCCTACTCTGCCGCAATCACCTGATTTTTTATCGTGTTGGGACAGAGGCGATCGAAGTTCTGCGCATCCTTCACGGCAGCATGGATCTTCCAAATAAGGATTACGAAGAGGAATAGGCTAAAGAAGCCTCCCGCAGAACTCCACGGCACGGGTTTCGGACCAGTATTCGAGGCCTAGGGTGATGAAGCCGAGGTGGCCGCCGCTTTCCGGGAGTTCTAAGAATAGATGGGGATTTGCTTCGGCCTCCTCCCTGGGAAAACATTCAGCTCCGAGGAAGGGATCATTGAGCGCATTAACGAGGAGTGTCGGTACGGTGATGCCAACGAGTGATGGTTTGCTGCTGGCCCTTGCCCAGTAATCCTCGGCACTCAGAAAGCCATTTAGCGGGGCGGTGTAGGTGCCGTCAAATTCGCGAAAGGTGCGGATCTGATCGAGTCCCTCCATGGAAATCCCCTCGGGGAATGTTGCCGCCTTTTCCCGGATTTTTCGGCGGAGATCCCGCATAAAGTGGTTCATGTAGATGCTGTTTACTCTGCTCTCTAGGACTAGGGCACTGGAGGCGAGATCGCAGGGGACAGAAAAAGCAACGGCCCCCTTGATGGCGGGATGGATCACTGAGCCACGATCCCCCAGATATTTCAGCGTAAGGTTTCCACCGATGCTGAAGCCGACCAAGGCAATGTGCTGATATTCCCCTGCGGCATGCTCGATGACGCACTGGAGGTCTTCCCAGGCTCCGCTGTGGTAGGTGCGTAGCAGGCGGTTCCTCTCTCCACTGCAGCCGCGGAGATTCCAAGCTAGTGTATCACATCCGGCGTGATGAAAGGCGCTCGCCATTCCCTGTACGGAGGCATTGGTAGAGTTCCCCTCCAGTCCATGCGTGATGATAACGAGGGAGTCCGACCGGTGAGCACGATTCCAGTCGAGATCAAGAAAATCCCCGTCGGGGGTCTCTATGCGTTCCCTCTCACGCGTGATCGGCACAACCCGTCGGAAGAGTACAGGCAGGATCGTTTGGAGATGCCCATTGGCCAGCCCCCATGGCGGTCTGTAAGTGGAGGAGGCAAGAAGGGGCATGGATTTGCTTCCCTAGTCTGATATCCTACGGACTGAACGGCTAAAAGCCTCATCCGCCCCAATGTTATCAGGATTATTGATTCCAAACTTCTGCTAGATTGGGAGAAGTCAACATGTCGAAGTCGATCCTCCTTATCATAACCATCGTATTCTGTGCGCTAGTGCTGGGCCCGTTTCTGCTCCCACCAACGGCCTGGCTCCCAGTGAGTGCTGCTTACTGGATCTACGAACTTCTCGTAACGCTGCTTGTGCTTGTGACGACATTTTTCGCCCTTAGGAAGCGTAACCACTTGATGGAAGCACCAACCTTGCGGAAGGGAGATCATCTGGGAGTCAGCATCCTGATCGCCGCTCATAACGAGGCCTCCTGCATTTTGAAGACGCTCCAGAGCATTACTGAGCTGGAGGGGGTGGATTATGAGGTGATCGTCGCAAGCGATGGATCAACGGACGGAATGAATGAGCTTCTGATGCAACGCCTGGAGATCACGTTGCTCAAGCTCCCGAAAGTCGGAAAGGCAGCGGCCTTGAATGCCGCATTCAAGGTTGCTCGCCATCAGATCGTCGTCACGCTAGATGCCGATACGCGTCTGGAGCCACTTTCAGTAGCCCGGTTGATAGAGGCATTCCGTGATCCCGAGGTTCAGGCTGTCGGAGGCTGGGTTTTTGTGCGTAACCAGCGATCCTCCTGGCTCACGCACTGGCAGTTCTTGGAGTATGTGAGGAATCTGCTCTGGCGAAACGGCCTCGCACATCTTGGAGTCCTGCTTCAGGTCTCGGGAGCCTTCGGTGCATTCCGCAGGGAGACTCTGCAACGGCTGGGAGGATTCGATCACTCAAGCCTCACGGAAGACTACGAGATCGTCTATAGGATCCACCGGGATTTTCGTAGCCGTGGAGAGAGGTATCGGATCTTAACGAGGAGCGATGCAATCGCCTACACCGAAGCACCCGAGGGATACCAGGATTTCATTGCGCAGAGAACCCGCTGGTTCGCAGGCTTTATCAGGACTCTCTGGGCTTATCGGGGAATGATTGGAAATCCAGCCTTCGGACGGCTAGGACTCCTTATGCTGCCGATCAAGACTCTCGATGCGCTCCTGCCGCTCTATGCCGTCCTGACGTGGTTTGCCTTGGCGGCGGCGTTCGTTCATCCCCGGTGGATGATGTTCGGCAACCGGACCAACATGCTATTGATCGGATCAGCCTTCCTCATGAAATGGGCTGCCGACATCACGGTTTCGGTGCTCGCATGGAAGTGGCATCTGGAGGCGACGGGAAATAAAGAGGACGCTGTACGTTCTCTGCCTTTGATCAGCATTGTGAGTGAAAGCTGGTTCTTCTCCTGGTTCCGTCAGGTTGCCGTTCTCGGCTCCTACGGAATGCTTTTTACCAAATCAGGCCATTGGAAGCAAAGACGCTGGAATCATCTCATCACAACGCCATCAAGTGGCGCCTCAGTGGTGAAATAAACCTCTCCCTCCCAAAGGATGATCTTATCATCCATCCACAGGAGATAGCGAAGAAGCACTTTGATTCAACAGAAGAGGGCTGGGAAGTGTCCAAACTAGTGGAAGACAACACTTCCCCTCCCCATGAGAAAACACACAACACCCGAACGTGATTGGCTATACGGACAAAACGACAGCACTCTTACTTTCTGTCGCCCGACTCCTCCTGGGCCAATCTCGGGTCCGATAGAGGGACATCACGAGCCCGATGAACCGCTGAGTGAGTACCTCGACGAGCGACGCTGGTCGGATGAGATTGTGGCTTGGTCCAAAGACCATGCCCTTGAACTCAGTCTCGAACCCGCAACTTACGAGGAATAGTCACTCCCAATGCCTTGCCCGATTACTAATCGAGCAGGATGACCGTGAGTCTTTTCGGCCCATGGGCACCGAGAACAAGGATGCGCTCAATGTCACCGGTGCGAGATGGACCGGTGATGAAACTCAGGAAAGAGGGGAACTGCTTGCCATACTTTTTCTTCGCATGCGCAAATGCGGCAGTAAGATCTGGAACCATCTGGGACGTCCGAGCAATCACCACGTGATGGGGAGGCAGGACGGAGAGAGCGCGGCCTCCTGCACTCTCGACAGAAACCATGATGCCGCCGGTCTGTGCAACAAGAACCTCACAGCCGGTGACGCCTGCTTCGCATGACTCAAGATCGTCGATTGCATAACCCTTCTCGGTGCGGACAATGGGGAGTTCGATTCCTTCTAGAAGAGCATCAACATCATGGTGAGAATGGCTGCCGATTTTCTTCCATCCACTCTCTGCGGCGATTTTGGTGAGTAGATCGCGTGCTGCGGTAATCGTCGGAACCTGGTGGAACTCAGTTGTCAACCCCACGGAGATCTTGGCAAAGAGCTCGATCCGCTCTGGAAGTGTTTCCCCTACCTTGGGAAGCCACTCGCGCTGGGCGTGGCCATTGTGATCAGCAGCAGCTTCGCTTTGAGAGTGCGAGGTATGGGGACGCGGCGCGGGATTATTCCGCAGGGCCTCGCGGATGCGACCCAAGATAATGGCGCGACCTCCGGTCATTTTTTTCCTCCCCGATCCTTCTTCCATTGCTGGTGAAAAGACTGCGGTGCAAGTGTCGGGAACTTCCGTGAGCCAGTCCAGGCACGGAGAGGATCAAGGATCGTTCCGTTCACTACACTTTGGAGTGGCTGAAAGATCCGTCCAAAGATGACGGCTAGACGGTAGAGCGCGGGATGTCCCATCATGAGTGAGAAGCCGCCGAAAGAGATCTTTTCCAGTGGATTGGGCGAACTCTTTGCGCCGTTTCGGCGGTTTTGCAGCAAATGATGATGCAGGTCGATCTTCACCGGACAGGCCTCGGTGCAGGCCCCGCAGAGAGAGGAGGCGGCTGAGAGATGCTTCCAATCCTTGAGGCCTCGTAGGTGAGGTGTGATCACCGAGCCGATCGGACCGCCGTAGGTAGTCCCGTAGCTGTAGCCGCCGACATTCTTGAAGATGGGGCAGACATTCAGGCAAGCGCCGCAGCGGATACATCCAAGTGAATCACGCTGCTCAGCATCGGCTAGAAGCTCAGTGCGCCGATTATCCAGAAGGACGATATGCAGCTGCTCAGGCCCGTCGGGCTCGCCCGGTTGGCGTGGACCGGCGTACATCGTGTTGTAGCAGGTCATGGTCTGACCCGCGCCGGCGGTGGCCAGCATGGGAAGAAAGAGCGAGAGATCCTCCAGCTTGGGAAGCACCTTCTCAATGCCGAGAAGTGCAACGTGGATTTTCGGCAGCGAGGTGGTGAGGCGGGCGTTCCCCTCATTCTCCGTGATCGAAATCATGCCAGTCTCGGCTACGGCGAAGTTCGTGCCGCTGATTCCCATGTCGGCCTCACAGTATTTACGGCGCATGACGTCACGGGCGATCATGGTCAACTTCTCGGGCTCATCGGTCGCTTCAGAGCCCAGCTCCTTCTGAAAGAGATCGCTGATCTGCCCTCGCGTGAGATGCATGGCGGGGAAGACAAGATGAAAGGGAGCCTCCTTGCGGAGTTGGACGATATATTCCCCAAGATCGGACTCGAACACACCAAATCCCCGCTCCTCAAGGGCATCGTTGAGGTGGATCTCCTCGCTGGTCATCGTCTTGGACTTGATGATCGTTTGAACATTATTCTCCCTGGCAACTTTCAGGATGTAATCGCGGGCTGCTTCTGCATTCTGAGCCCAGAAGACCTTGGCACCGCGCGCGGTGATCTTCTCTTCGAATTCGAGGAGATACTTGTCGAGATGGTTGATGGCCTCGTACTTGATCTCGGCGGCTAGGTCACGGGCCCCTTGCCAGTCTTGGAAGTTGGCCTTGTTCAGGTCGCGCTTCTTGTAATAGCCGCTCATGCCCTTCTGGATGAAGGCACGGAACCCCTTGTCTGCCGTGTAGCGGCGGGAAAGTGTCTGGAAATCTGCGGATTGCGTGGCCATAGGCTATTTTGACGCGAGGATCTCGGCGAGATGGAGACTGCGTACGTTGCTTTTCTCTTTCTCCAGCATCCCGCGGATCTGCATGAGGCAGCTGGAGTCATTGGAGACGACCGTGTCGGCACCGGTCTCCAGGATCGAGGCGCATTTTACCTCGTCCATCGCAGTCGAGATTGGGGCGTATTTCACGGCAAAGGTCCCGCCGAAGCCGCAACAGGTCTCGGCCTCGCACATCTCGATCAGTTCCAATCCCTTAACATTAGCCAGAAGGGCGCGTGGTTCATTCTTGATTCCCAGCTCACGTAATCCATGGCAGCCGTCGTGGAAAGTCACTTTGCCATCGAACTTCGCACCGACGTCGGTGACGCCGAGTACATTCACGAGGAAGCTCGAGAATTCATGAGTTTTTGCCGCCAGTTCGCGGGCTTCCAACTCGTCTGGCTCTCCCTTGAAGAGATCAGGGTAAAAAACCTTGATCATCGTAACGCAGGATCCAGAAGGCCCTACAACGACCTCGGCATCCCTGAAGGCCTTCATGGTAACGCGGGCTGCCGATCGGGATTCGTCCCAATAGCCGGAGTTGAATGGTGGCTGACCGCAGCAGCTTTGGCTCTCGGGAAAGAGCACCTCATGTCCAAGTCCTTCAAGCACACGCACGCACGACCAAGCCACATTCGGGTAGAGCTGGTCGACGAAGCAGGGAATGAAGAGAGAAATACGCACGGACAATAAGATAGATGTTCTCTTAGAACTATCGGGCTGGTGAAACGATTTTGCAAGGTGCCCGGGTGGAAATTGCCACCCGGGCGCTTTGAGTGGATTACCTGAGGAAGGCCTCGATCAGTCCGCCGTCCACAGCGATCACCTGTCCGGTGGTCTTGCTAAGGCGGCCGCTAACACAGAGGAAGATCGCCTCGGCTTGGTCCGCGGGCTCGATCGGCACCTTGGTGAGAGTGCGGTCGGCATAGAACTGGGCCAGACGGTTCACGAGAACTTCATCGGTTTCATGATCTTCTGCGGGAAGCTTGTACTTCACGAGGTTCGCGATGACACGGTCACGAGGGAAGAGCCCCGAGCCCTTCACAACGGTGGCAGGAGCAACGCCATTCACGCGGACAAGCGGTGCGAGGTCGATGGCCAACTCGCGGATGAGGTGGTTGGCGGCAGCCTTGGAGGTGTCGTAAGCGAGTGAACCGCGCTTGGAAACAACGGCGTTGGCCGAAGTCGTGATGCAAGCGGTGGCAAGAAGGCCTTGAGCCTTGAAGACCGTGGCGGCTTCTTCGACGCACCAGCAGGAACCGATGACATTGACGTCGTAGGTGAAGCCCCAGCCCTCGTCCTTGATCCGACCATCACGGTCTGGGGAAGCGATGAAGCCGACGGTCACAATAATGCTGTCGCATCCGCCGTAGGCCAGGATCGTGTGATCGATGGCGGCCTTGATGGTGGCGCGGTCGGTGACGTTGATCGGAGCTGAGGTGGCGAGTCCGCAGTTGGAGACGCCAGAACCTGAGACGCCGATGCCCATGCCATACTTGGCATTGATGGCGTCAACTGTCTCGGCTGCACCTTTCACGTTCAGATCAAGGCAGGAGACATGCGCTCCTTCCTTGACCAAACGGTAAGCGGTCTCGCGACCGATACCACTTCCGGCACCGACGATGGCGACGATCTGACGGGCCATCTCCTTCTCAGCAGGCATGCGCTGAAGCTTGGCCTCCTCGAGAAGCCAGTACTCGATGTCGAAGGCTTCCTGTTGCGGCAGGGAGACATACTCGTCCATGGCCTCGGAACCGCGCATCACCTCGACGGCGCAGTTATAAAACTCGGCGGTGACACGACTTTCGCTCTTGTCCTTGCCCCAGGCAACCATGCCCAGTCCGGGGATCAGGATGACGGTCGGGTTGGGATCTCGCATCGCTGGGGAGTTGTCCCGCTTGCAGGCGTTGTAATAAGCGGCATAGTCCTTGCGGTACTGCTCGATGCCCGTGGCAAGTAGATCACGGAGGCTCTCCAGATCACCGGTCTGAGGATTCCAGTCAACGAAGAGAGGCTTGATTTTGGTGCGAAGGAAATGGTCGGGGCAGCTCGTGCCGAGTTCGGCGAGACGCGGGGCATCAGCGCTGTTCACGAAGCGAAGGATGGTCTCGTCCTCCTGAATGGTGCCGATAAAGCGTTTCTGTTGGCTGACCTGGCCGCGGAGCCAGGGAAGGATGGCGATCCAGAGTTCCTGGCGCTTCATCGCGTCAAGGCTCTGATATTTTGCCCCTCCGAAGGTCTTTTCGCCCTTGTCGTGGTCTGCGATGTACTTGGCAGCACGGTTGATCAAATCAAGCGATAGGTCGTAGCACTCCTTCTGGGTGTCGGCCCAGTTGATAAGGCCATGCTGGCCCATAATGACGCCCTTGGCGTTCGGGTGCTTTTTACAAACTTCCTGAAGCTGGAGGCCCAGATCAAAGCCGGGGCGCTGCCAAGCTGTCCAGATCACGTCATCACCGTAGATCGCCTTGGTGAGTTTTTCGCTGTTCTTGGAGGCAGCAACGGAGATGGCTGCGTTCGGGTGGGTGTGGTCGACATGGGCGCGCGGCACGAAGGAGTGGAGCGGCGTGTCGATCGAGGAGGGACGGGGGTTCAGGTTGAAGGTTGTGTGGGTGTACATTCCAACCATGGAATCCTCGACAGGAGTCTTTGGGCCCTTCTCGGGAGAGTCACCATAGATCTTCTGAAGGGAAAGGAGCTTCTCCTGATAGAGGGAGGAGAAGTTCTCGCGTTTGGAGGTGCGCAGATCACCTCCGGATCCCTTGACCCAAAGAACCTCGGTTGGTTGACCGGTGAGAGGATCCTTCTCGGTGATCTTGGAGGAGGTGTTACCGCCGCCCGTGTTGGTCACGCGCTGGTCGGAACCGAGCAGGTTGGAGCGGTAGATGAGTTGGGCAACGGGATCAAGCTTGGAGGCTACCGCGTCGTCCCAGAGGTTGGGCAGTGGGGTGTGTGTCATGTGGTTAGGTTACAAGAGGAATGTGGAATGGGTGGTACGGTGGTCTGCGGCTGGGTGTTTTGTTTTGTCTGGGTGATTGTTGGTCTCAAACTTTTTTAAGGCGCTTCATGTCAGTGACGTGAACTTGGCGAAGGCGGTCTCCCATCGGGGAGCGTTCTGTGGCTCATAATATCGTTGCGGGAAGGAGCGGGCGATGATGCTCCGTGCCTCGGTAAGGGATGAGATATCTCCTGCCGCAAGAGCCTGGATGAGGATATTCCCAGCAGCAGTTGCTTCCACTGGTCCTGTGATGACACGACGGCCCGTGGCGCTGGCTGCACATTGGTTGAGGAGATCATTGCGAATTCCTCCTCCGACAACATGGAGGCGGTTGATCGGTTGCTCTGTGAGCTGCTCCAGCTCTCCGAGAGTCTTTCGATAAAGCAAGGAGAGGCTCTCGATGATGCAGAGGGAGATTGCGCCGACTGACTCGGGAACGGGCTGTGATGTCTCGCGGCAATATTCACCAATACGTGCAGGCATGCCTCCTGAGGAGGTCGTCCCGCCGGAGCGTCCGAAGCGGGGATCGGCAGGATTGATCGTAGAGACGAAGGGTTCTGCCTCCATCGCGAAATTCACGAGGTCGGTATAGGAGTACTCGTGGCCGCTCTCTCGCCAGAAACGCATGCACTCCTGAAGAATCCAGAGGCCAGCGACATTTTTAAGTAAGCGGATACTTCCGCCATGTCCCACCTCATTGGTGAAGTTGAGCTCCCGGACCTTGTCTGCCAGCAAGGGTGTTGGCGTTTCCACGCCGAGAAGGGACCAAGTGCCGGAACTCAGATAGGCCCAGCCGCTCTCCTCACTTGCCGGGACGGCGGCGACGGCGGCTCCTGTATCGTGCGAGCAGGTAGCAATCACATCCAGCTCGCCGAGGCGGGTCTCCGAGCGGAGTTCCTGAGAGAGAGTGCCGATCTTCGTTCCTGAGGGAACGATCTTGGGAAAGATCGCTTTGGGAAGACCAAGCCGTTCGATTAATGACTCGGACCAGTCCATCGTTGTGGGATCGAAGAGCTGGGTTGTGCTTGCTATCGAGGCCTCGGCAACGGCCTCTCCTCCCAGAAGATGATTCACAAGATCAGCGATCAAAAGGAAACTATCGGCAAAACCTAGTATCTCCGGACGTTCCTGCAGGTCGATGTAGAACTGGCAGATCGTGTTGAGCGTCATGAACTGGATGCCGGTCGCCGCGTAGATCTCGGCACGGGTCACAGGCATTTTTTCATAAGCCCCTTCTGTCCGCTCGTCGCGGTACTGGTAAGGGGTCGAGAGGAAGGGCTCCCGGCCCTTCATGAAGGCATAATCGACACCCCAGGAGTCGGAACTGAGCGACTTAATAGGAAGCCCTCTGGCCCCGGCTTTTTTCAACCCCTCCACAATCTGGGCGTAAAGATGCAGCAAATCCCAGCGTCGAGAGCCATTAACGATGACGGCGGCGTTAGAGAAGCGGTGAATCTCTTCCAGCGTGAGTCGTTTATCCCAGAGCGTTCCGAGCATGACGCGGCCGCTTTCGGCACCGAGATCGATTGCGAGATAATGAGAGGAGGGGGACATTGCAGGGGTGGTGGTTGATTATGAGGGCTTGTTAGGGTTGGGAATGAAGAAGGACGCCGGGCTTGAGGGTAATGCCGACTTGACGCAGCTCGGGAAGGGAGATGTCGCTCACCAGCGTTCCAACCTTCGACCAGGTGGTGAGGTGCTCCGGTGCTGTGCGTCCCAGCTTGGAGCGATCCAGACAGAAGCAGGAACGCTCGGCCCGTTTCATCACGGTTTGCTGCAGACGGACAATATCGCGTTGGGAGTTCCAGAGGCCCTGCTCGGTCATTCCTTGGGCACTGAGGAAGGCCAGATCGATTATCTGCTCGCCGGCAGCCTTGACGGCCTCCTCACCAAGAAGCGCGGACTGGCGTTCAAGGAATTGACCGCCAAGCAGGATGGTCTTCGCGCCTGAGAGGGATCCGAGTGTTTCGAGGAGTGCAAGATTGTTCGTGATGATCGTGAGTCTCTCGGGAAGATGAAGGCGAAGTTCTTGGGCAATGGCATGGGAAGTAGTGCCGGAGTCCAGATAAATCCGCATCCCAGGTTTAACCAGTGAGACAGCCGTGCGTGCAATCGATTCCTTGGCATCCATTCCCTCGCGCAGACGCTCTCGGAAAGAGGTGAAGGTGGCGTTGAATTCCCCGAGTGCTCCACCGTAGGTTCTGGTGATCCTCTCTTCGCTTTCGAGAGCGGAGAGATCACGGCGTGCCGTTGCCTCGGAGACATCGAGTTCCTCGCAGAGCTCGCTGATAGGCAGATATCCTCGCTCCAAAAGGAGCTTTGTCAGCCGGGAACGCCTGGCTTCGACGACTTGTCGGGAAACACGCATGGGAGGGGATGATTCAACTCTATATGATTGAAGTCAATCATTTATTATTTGTGGCTCATTCACCCATTGTGAGCGGTTCTCCAGCGGTTTAACCCAGCGTCGGATAGTCCGTGTAGCCCTGCTCCGCTCCTCCGTAAAAGGAAGCCTCCTCGGGTTGGTTGAGAGGCCCATTCCTGCGAAAGCGCTCGGGGAGATCGGGGTTGGAAATAAAGGGAACGCCGAAGGCAATCGCGTCGGCCCAATTCTCGGCAAGGGCACGGTTTCCGGTTTCCAAGGTGAATCCACCGGCAGAAACAATCTTGCCATTCCAGAAGGGCTTGAGTTCTTTGGGTCCGACACCCGCCACGGCGCCATGGGCAATATCCTGAGCCGTAACCTGAGTGATGTGGGCATAGGCAAGGCCGAAGCGATTCAGCTCCTGAAGGACATGGCCGAAGGTCTCCAGCGGGTTGCTGTCGCTCATGTCATTGAAGACCCCGGAGGGGGAGAAACGGATGCCGACACGGTCTGCACCCCAGACGGCGCAGACTGCCTCGGTAACTTCGAGGGTGAGCCGGGCCCTGTTCTGGACTGAGCCGCCGTAGCTGTCGCCACGCAGGTTTGTCCGGTTGCGCAGAAACTGGTCTAGCAGGTAGCCGTTGGCATTATGGATCTCCACACCATCGAATCCGGCCTCCTTAGCCAGCCTTGCCCCGTGGATATACTCTTCGATGATGCCCGGGATTTCCCCTATCTCCAGCGCGCGCGGGGTCACATATTCCTCCATGCCGGTGCCGGTGAAGATCTGGCCTTTCGGCTTCACGGCTGAGGGGGCGATCGGCGGGGTTCCATCCTCCTGATAGGCCGGATGAGAGATGCGGCCGACATGCCAGAGCTGAAGGTAGATATGGCCCCCCTTGGAATGAACGGCATCGGTGATCTTCCTCCATCCAGCCACCTGAGGATCGGTATGGATGCCGGGAGTGTTCGGATAGCCGTAGCCACGAGGCGAGACGGAGGTCGCCTCTGAAATGATCAATCCTGCCGAGGCCCGCTGCGCGTAATACTCGACGTTCAGATCATTGGGAACATGGCCCTCCGAGGCACGGCATCGGGTGAGCGGAGCCATGAAAATGCGGTTGGGCAGAGTGAGGGGACCAAGGTCGATCGGAGAGAAAAGGTCACGAGTACTCATGAAGAGAGGGGGGTAGGACTGAAGTCTGTTGGGCTATTAGAAATGGGAGAGAAGCACCCGAGTCACGGGTTCAGGTCGGTTTAACCAATCAACACTTTAACGCTTCAACATTGTTAGAACGGCAGTCCGGGGATGCCGAGTCCGGCCGTCAGCTTGCCCATCTCATCAGCAGCGAGTTTCTTGGCATCATTGGTCGCCTGACGCACGGCGCTCAGCACGAGATCCTCTAGCAACTCGACATCGTCCGCGCTGACGACTTCAGGAGCGATCTTGATGGAGAGAATGTCTCCTGCGCCTGAAGCCTTCACGGTTACCTTGCCACCGCCCGAGGAGGCCTCGACCTCACGCTTTGCGAGATCCTCTTGGATCTGAGCCATCTTCTTCTGCGCATTAGCTGCTGCACTCATCATCTTTGCAATGTTCATGGTGTCTTGTGGATCAGGTGGTTTGTTTAGGAATCGGTGAAGCTAATATCTCAGCGTTGAAAATATCGAGGGCCTTCTTAATGAGTGGGTCGGCCTTGAAGGCTTCCATTTCCTCGGGAGTAAGGCCGGGAGATGGCTCCTCTGCTTTCGGCGCCGCAGATTGCACAGGTGCAGCCTTGGATGCAATGGATAGAGCGGATGCAGGGGAAGAAGTAGAAGCGGAGGAGGGTTTGGCAATCGGAGGCGCGACAAGTTCCTTTTCGGGAAGAGGAGCGGGCTCCTCCCCGGTGAAGCGGGGAGAGAAGGAAACTCGCTCACTCAGGAGCGTGAAGAGTTGCTCCTCGATCTTCTTGACGGCCTGTGGCCAGAAGAGCGTCTGGGTATGGGATTCCAGCGAGGGTGGAAACTCCACGATGATCGTGCTGCCCGAGCGTCCCACAAAATGACCATCTTCTACCCAGCCGAACTTAAGCGGCGAGTCACTCGCAAGCTTCATCGCCACGGTGTGCCAGGGGTCATCATTGGGAGTTTCGATTGAGGAGCTGGCAACTGGTTCGTCATCGGAAGAAGCAACGACTCGTTCAGGTTTTGAGGCTTCGGATGGAGTGGCAGACGGTGTTGGCTCAATTTTCGCCTCAACTATTGGCTCAGGAGTCGAAGCAGGAATCACTGTGATCGCAGGTAGTGATAATGAAGCAGGCTCGGAAGGGGGAACGGGCTTGGAGGCCGCGAGCGTCACCACAGGTTGTGCCGTTGGAGTCAGTCGTGCTTCCACTGGCGCCTTGGGTCTCTGACGCTCCGGAAGGGGAGCGCCACTTCGCAGTGTGCTCAAGGTATCGAGCACCTCGGAAAGGCTGGCCTCCTCAAGCAAATGAACAGCCTTAATCAAGGCCACGTCCAGCTGGAGCTTCTTGTCAGTAGCCCAGCGCAGACGGCCCTCGGTTTCACCGAAGTGATCGAGAAGGACAAGCAGCTTTTCCTGAGCAATCGCCTCTCCTAGCCGGGACTCGTCGGTTGCGCTCTCCGGTGGATGAACCTTGGAGATCAGCACATCACGAAGAAGACCCACGAGATCACCGAGGAGTCTCGAGAGATCCTTGCCAGCCTCAGCCTGTTTTTTCACGACGGCTAGAGCCGCAGGAGTGTCGCGGTTCACAAGCGCATGCCCGAGTTCAAGAACGGTCTCCCGAGGAGTGAACCCGAAGACGCTATGCACATCCGCAGCGACGATCGTGTTGCCGCAGAAGGCAACCACCTGATCGAGCATCGACTCGGCGTCGCGCATCGCCCCGTCCGCTCCCTTGGCAAGGGCATCGGCAGCAGCGCTCTCGAGGGAGATTCCCTCATTTTTAGCGATGTAGAGAAGATGGCCGGAAATCTGTTCCGGGGTGAGCCTGCGTAGGTCGAAGCGCTGGCAGCGGCTTAGGATTGTGGGGGGAACCTTCTGCGCCTCGGTCGTGGCAAAGAGGAACTTCACATGGTCTGGCGGCTCCTCGAGGGTCTTGAGAAGGGCATTGAAAGCCGCCGTCGTGAGCATGTGAACCTCATCGATCAAGTAGACCTTGTAGGGACCGCGTGCCGGGGCATAGGCGGCATTCTCACGAAGGGTACGGATGCTCTCCACGCTATTGTTGCTCGCGCCATCAATCTCCATGACATCGAGGCTCCGTCCCTCGGCAATCTCGATGCACGCATCGCAGGCGCCGCAGGGATTATCCGTGGGGCCATTCTTGTTGGCCTGGCAGTTCAGCGCCTTCGCCAGGATGCGTGCCGAGGAGGTCTTGCCGACGCCGCGCGGACCGACAAAGAGATAGGCTTGGGCGAGGCGATTTCCCGTGATCGCATTCTGGAGCGTCCGGGTGATGTGCTCCTGCCC
>CANKWU010000022.1 GCA_947487385.1 Spartobacteria bacterium | reverse complement strand
CTCAGCGCCTGGTGCACGGAGCGCCTCGGCCCCCATCAGGTGGCTGCGGATACGAATCCCCGTCCCTTCGACATCCCTTGGATGGTTCTGGATTCGAGTGCGGTGAAGGAAGCCTGGGGATGGACCCCCTCCACATCGCGTGATGCCATCCTCGAGGAAATCGCCCAGCATACTCAGTCACATTCCGACTGGCTGGAGCTGGTGAGTTAACAAATGAATTAGCCACAAGAAGCACAAGAGGCACATTTTACCGATCATCTGGTCCCAACTTTCGCCTTAAACCTTCCACCTTACGCCTTTCCCCGATTGGTTTCCCTTTTCGCCTTTCGCCTTAGTCCTTACGCCTTTCCTTCCATGCAGTCCCTAACTCCTAGCTTCTATCTCCCAACTCCTTTTTAAAAATGTTTAGGTCATTTTTAAAACTTCTCTCCCGCTGTTACCGACTGGCGCTGCCCTATGGACGGCTTCGGCTCTTTGCCGTTCTGGGACTGATCCTCTTTAACGGATTGCTCCAGCTCGTCGGAGTCACCTCGATCTTTCCCTTCTTTGCCCTGGCCGCAGATCCCGATCGCATCCGGAATTCAAGGTTCGGCGCATGGTTCCTACACTTCCTTCCCCCGATGGATGGGAATCACCTGCTTGTCGTGGCCGGATGCTTCTCCATCCTCATGCTGCTGGTAGCCAGCATCAGTAGCATCACCAGCGAGGTCATCAGGATCCGCTATTCCTACGGCTTCTGTCACTGGTTACGGCGACGACTCTTTGAGTCCTATGCCACTCGCCCCTATGGGTTTTTCCTCCGTAGGAATACAGCCGATCTCAATCAGAAGCTTTCGGATGTCATGGCCTTCATCCAGAGCGTTCTTCTACCGATCGGTGAGATTCTCACCCGGATCGTGATGGTGATCCTTTTAGTTGGAACGGTGTTTCTGGTTCAGCCATTTGTTGCGATCGCAGCCATTGTAGTTCTAGGGGGCTTCTACCTAGGTGTCTTCCTCTGGATCCGTCCACGGACCAAGAAGATCGGTGACATACTTTGGCAACATAATATCGGTTTTGGGAAAAACTCGTACCAGTTCCTTCATGGCATCAAAACGGTCATGGTTCATGGAAGGGGGCGCCACTTTATTGATCAGGCTCTGACCCACTCCGCTCAGATCGGTAAGGCTCAGAGCAAGATTCCGATCTACAGCGGAGGACCACGCTACATGATCGAGCCGATCGCATTTGGGGGCTTGGTTGCGATTGTGATCGTGCTGGCGCTTCAAGGCCGACCCTTCTCTGATATCCTGCCGAATCTCTCGGTGATGGCCTTGGCCGCATATAAGTTACTGCCGACACTTCAGCTCCTCTTCAGCCAGTTGGTTACCGTATCGGCCAATGGGTACACCTTGGGACTGCTTGAGGATGAGATGTTCCAACTAGAAGCTGAGACGGAGCCTATATCCGTACCCGGCGAATCATCCCGAGGACTTATCTTCGATAGGGAGATCAAACTCGAGAACCTTGCCTTCAGCTATGCAGAGGGCGCGACTCATATCCTAAAGGATTTCAGCCTCACCATTGGGAAGAACGAATCGATTGGTATTGCGGGTCCCTCGGGTTCGGGGAAATCAACGCTCGTGGATCTCATTCTTGGACTACATACACCGATGAGCGGGAGTATCAAGATTGATGAAGTGCCGCTCACAGCATCTAATATGACATCGTGGCGTCGGATGATCGGTTATGTCCCTCAGGATATCTACCTGCTCGATGAGACCATCGCGGAGAATATCGCGTTTGGAATCCCGCTGGATCAGATAGGTGAGAAGGCCTTGCGGGAGGCGGCCGATGCTGCTCAGATTCTGGACTTCATCGAGAGTGAATTGCCTCAGGGATTTCAGACTCTGGTCGGCGAGAGGGGTGTGCGGCTCTCGGGTGGTCAGAGACAGAGGATCGGACTGGCCCGTGCGCTTTATCATAATCCGCAGATCCTCATTCTTGATGAGGCGACGAGTGCGCTTGATCATGCTACTGAAGCGGCAGTCATGGAGACTATTCACAAGCTACAGGGAACCCTCACAATCATCACAATTGCACATAGATTAACAACCCTAGAGAGTTGCGATCGAGTTATTCAGCTTCATAAAGCACTCTAATTGAATGAGATACTGATAGGTATGCCTTATTTTCTTATCACGTGAAAAAAAGATTCCCAAATGCCGCATTAAATCCAAGGCATAGCCTCACCATGGCCCAACGGCTTGGTATGATTGCGGAATGGCGACTTGCCGGCAGGGAACTACCAAAGATTAAGTTAAAGCCAAAGGCTTCATTTAGATTGGTTTCCATGGGTGGAAAAAACCATCTTTCCCTACTTAGGGAGTCGCTCCATTCGTTTGCCCGGAATGCTTCGGAAATACCCCCACTGACAATTATTAGCGATGGATCACTGGAACCAACCGACTTCAACGAGTCTTTATCTTTTTGGCCGGGATCAATTCAAGTGATGATGCCAGAAGAAGTGATGGAACCACTCGATTTAAGTATTCGTGACCCATTGAAATTACTAGTAGCAAGCAACCCTTTAGGTTTAAAACTTTCAGCTATCATCGCACTTTCAGCAAGAGGTTCTATGCTGTTCATGGATTTAGATATTCTATGGTTTAGTGATATGATCCCGCTTCTAAAAAATGAGATAGAGAAGTATCAAATTGCAACAGCACTCGAGGAAAACTCGAATGTAAATATGAATCTAGCCCAAAAATATGCCCCAGAATTACTAAGTATTCCAAGTGTAAACACAGGCTGCGTCATCACAAACTGTGATATAAGTACATTGGAGCCACTTAAAGAAGTGCTTTTATATGTTCAGAATTCAAGTGATTTAGAAAACAGAATTAACGAGCAAACAATCATTGGAATACTAGCTACCAGAAATGGGGGATTTCTGGATTCAAAATTACTTTTAACACATTTCAATGATGCATTCTTTATCAATAATAGAAGACCATGGAAAGAAGGATACCATGCGCGTCATTATGTTGCGTTCATGCGTCATCAATTTTATCGCGATGCAATTTTAATAAAACAAACACAATAAAAATATGAAAATAGCGTATATTGGAGGATCATGGAGTAGTAACATAGGAAACTCATTTTATAACATAGGAACTGATCTTTTTTTGAAAAAGATAGGCAGTACAGATCATGTATTTATTCCAGAAGTGCCTCAATGGGCTAGCCCTAATGTAAATAATGATTTTGATCCAATTGGATATCTCGATGTCGATCTCGTAATCTTCACAGGCCCTTGTCTGAATTTAAAAATTGAAGGTATCTACAAAAAAACATTTGATCTTCTCCAAAAAAGAAAAATCCCTATTGCTTTTTTAAGTGCAGGGATGAGTATTTACGATGCTGGAGAGGCAATGCAGGTAAGGACGTTTCTAGACAGGTATAAACCATCATTTATTTTTACCCGTGATGATCATACAGCAACTTTTCTTAAAGCTGCTGGTATTGCTAATGTTCATAAAGGAATTTGCATGAGTTTCTACTTAAATGAAGGTCCGAAATACCCAGAACTCGCTATGGGTGAATATGTTGTACTCAAATTTGATGAGGAGGAACCAGTAATTCATGGCGATGAATTCTCCGGCTTTTCAACTGAAAAGAGGACTTGGAGAAATCGCAATGCTTACCCTGAAAGAATCAATGGGCTGGAAGTTGTAAGAACCAGAAATGATTCTATCACTGCGGGAGCTAAATATATATACTCCAGAAATAACAGTTATCACTCCGATCTACCATTCGGATATCTTACTATTCTTAAAAATGCCAAATATGTACTTTCTGAACGTGTTCATACTTGTGCGGCTTCAATTGTTTTAGGTAGTGCAGCTCAGTATATACCGCACTCAACTCGCTCGCTAGAAAAGAGAGTATCTTTATTTGAAAAAATAGGACTAAAGGGAATAACATCCAAGCCATGTAAAATTGATTCAATAGTTTTGGATAAAGAGAAAAATAAATTAGAAGCAATGGTTAAGGAATCTTTTCAAAAATAAATACGTGGATTCGCAACCCCCAAAAGTATTCTATTTAAGTTATTACCCCCCCCTTCCCACCATGGGTGGGGCCATGGCTTTTTATCGTCATTTTGTAGAACGAGGAGACTTTGAGTTATTTGTGGCCACAACTGAGAGGAGATTACCTTCATACAATCCCCCGTATGATTACCTACTTTTTGATCAGCCTAAGTGGCTAGAGAGATTACTTCGCACGCGATGGGGTAGATGGATGCATTCTTTCAAACACCTCTTTGCAGGAAATTATATCCCAGAGGATGTTCTTCGTGCCGCTGAGAAGTTCCAACCGGACTGTATTTTTACCATTGCCGGTTCATGGGACTGGACGGCTCTCATGGCACTTCGCTTGGCAAGAAAACTAAATGTGCCTTTGGTGGCCAGTTTTAATGATTGGTTTGACTACAGCGTCATCATGCACCCCTTACTCAAGGGGGTGATCGAACGACGTTTTAGAAAACTCTACCGGAGTGCTGATCTTGCACTTTGTACAAGTGAAGGAATGCGAGAAGCTCTGGGAAATCACCGCAACGCTCATATCCTTTATCCCATTGGATCAACCTCACTTGATATTGCTACTTCCGATCAAAATAAAGTTGCCGAAGAGAAGCCTATCATTATTGCTTTTGCCGGAAGCATGGCTGACTGGTATGGCCCGATGCTTGAGCAACTGGTAACGGAGGCTCGAAGCAAGTCTAATAAGTTCGAGTTTCGCTTTTTTGGTGCGAATCCCACATGGAGCCCCGAGTTTGATTCATTGGCTAGAAAAGTTGAGATTTTCAGAGGCCTTCTTCCTTTTGATGAATTACGCGAAGAGATGAATCAAGTGGATTTGTTGATCCTACCCATGGGATTTGGTGAAAAGTGTGCGCAGGTTGAGAAAACAAGTTTTAAGACCAAGTTTCTTGACTATCTCTCTTACAAGAAGCCAATCCTAGTATGGGGCCCTGACTATTGTTCCGCTGTACGTGTAGCAAGGGAATTTGATTCCGCTGAAATCTGCACAGATACTGATGCCAGCACTGTGATTGACAAGATCTCTTTCTTGGATGGTTCAAGATCCCGTCAAAAGCAATTGGTTGATAATGCAACACGGATGTATGAAGAGCGGTTTCATCCAAATATCATCCACTCTGAGCTAGTAAAAAAAATTCGGGAAATAATTCAGCTGAGTGCCTTTAGAAAACAAAAGTAATATCATGCTGCGTAAACTGAACAGCTATCTATATGCTAAGTATCGTGCTTTCGCATGGCTCTCATGCCTATCTTCACCGCGGCCTGATATTTTCTGTGGGTTGAGGCGTTGGATGTGGTTAGCCGGCATGCGCAGAACTGGTCGATTGATTGAACCCGATATCAGAATCCAGGGTGATCTCTCTGTATTGAGGGAGCGACTTATTCTTGGCAACGTGGTTGCTGTTGACCGAGGAGTGACGATATGGATCGGTGATAATCAGGATGGAAGGATCGAGTTGTCCGAAGGAGTCTATGTTGGCCCTTATGTCTATTTGGGCACATCTGGTTATCAACTCAGCATTGGGGAGAAGACGATGATAGGAGCGAACAGCTACATCATTACGGTGAACCACCGAACGGATCGAAAGGACATTCCCTACATGGAGCAAGGTTATGTGGGTGCTGATATCTTAATTGGTAGGAATGTTTGGATCGGTTGCCATGTCACGATCCTTCCCGGCGTTACCATCGGTGAGGGGGCCATAATAGGCGCTGGTGCGGTAGTCACGAAAAATGTACCTCCCGGTGAGACATGGGGCGGCGTTCCGGCCAAAAGAATAAATCAGAGGAGGGAAGAGTAATGAAAATCTGTATCATTTCAAATGTCTCTGGATATAAATGGGCTGGCAGCGAGGAGGTCTGGTACATCAATGCCCTGAATGCCATAGAACAAGGGCATCAGGTCACTATATTTACCCATCGCGACTTGGCACCATCCAAGCAGTTGGCCAATCTGCGTGAGAAGGGGGCTGTTACCCATACATGGGAATTCTTCCCTATCGCTCGTTTCAGTTCGATCAGAGAAAAAATCAAACCGAGCTTCCCGGTATCCTGCTTGGATCATTCCGATGTGATACTTGTATCGTTGGGTTCGTTACCTGCACTCTGTTATGTTCCTGGACTCGCCGACTCCCTGCTTAAAACAAACGCACCGATTGTTCCCTTGGTACAGTTTAATGCAGACCATCTCCCCATATCTCCAAGCGAGAGGGGGATTGTATCGCAGGTGTTGCAAAAGAGTTTTACAGTAGTCTTCATCTCTCAGAATAACCTACGGCAGGCTAGGCGGCAGTATGCTATCGAGTTGTCTAATGCCAGCGTCATTGCAAACCCCATCAGAACTGTCATCGATCAGCCGTATCCATGGCCCGTCACTGAAGATGAAGTGCGGTTTGCCTGTGTGGCCCGATTCGAGCTTTTCTGGAAAGGACAAGATATTCTGCTGGATATTCTGAGCCAATCTCCATGGAAAGAAAGGAACTGGCATCTCACTCTTTATGGAAGCGGACCCGATAAAGAACATGTCGTAAAACTAGTCGAATTCTATGGACTTAAAGACAAAGTCACTTTCGGCGGATTTGTAGAAAGACTTTCCGAAATGTGGAAGGATCACCACCTTCTTCTACTTCCTTCCCATGGAGAGGGCATGCCCCTTTCTATCCTTGAAGCAATGATGTTTGGCCGACCAATCATTGCCACGGATGTAGGTGGTAATTGCGAGATCATTGAGAATGGTATCGATGGATTCATTGCGGAGGCCGCCACGGTGCACTCTTTTGGAAATGCCATGGAGCGTGCATGGGCTAGGCGTACAGAATGGAAGGAAATGGGCGTTGCGGCCCATGATAAAAGCAGTGTTTCCAAAGATAGCAATGCATCTGACCAGCTGCTTGATATTTTATTACACACTACGAAGAAAAAATCCCTTTAAAGAACAATGTCTGGAATTTCTGTCATCATTCCTGCTTACAACAGAGCACGGCTAATTGCTGAGACGCTAAGAAGTCTGCTGAACCAAACCGTTCCTGCGGATGAGATCATCGTAGTTGATGATGGATCGGCAGATGATACCTCGAAAGTTGTTTTGCAAGTAGCAAACAACTGGAAACTTGAAACCGGAAACCTGAAACCTGAAATTAAGGTCATCAGGCAGGAGAATGGCGGACCAGCCAAGGCTAGGAATACAGGATTTGCGGTATCCAAGGGGGAGTTCATTCACTTCTTCGACAGTGATGATCTGGCCGCCCCCAACAAGCACGAGGTCCAGCTAAAAGCTCTCCAAGAGAGTGGAGCAGACATTGCCTATGGGCCTTGGGTGAAGGGCCAGATTGGCAATGGTAAGTTCACGCCGGAGAATCATGTCCTTCAGCAAAGGGGGTTACCAGAGGGGGATTTGATCAAGGCTCTGCTGACGAACTGGTCAGTCGTTCCACATGCATGCCTCTTCAGGCGGTCAATTGTGGAGAATGTCGGAGGATTTCCTGAACACCTCTTTGCCACTGAAGACCAGAAGATGTTTTTAAGATGTCTTCTTGCGAGGGCGAGAGTTATTCACTCACCCGGCACGCTGGAGCTCTACAGGTCTGATGATCCCTCTAAAATCACCGCCGTAGGCGAGGGGCATAAACGGTTAATCATTAACTGGGGAGATTTTCTTCTGATGGCTGACCAAGCATGCCGGGCCAAGCGATTGAACCCATGCAGCTGGTTCGGTTTCCGCCGGCGTGTCTGGGAATCTATTTTAGATCTACAGAAGTTTGGAATATCAGATCAGGAATTACTTTCAGGATTAAATCAGATCCTTGGAAACAGCACCCCTGCTTCACTCTATAGAATCCATCGTAGTATCGAGCGTAAGTGGCTGGGCTTGAAATCCCGAATAACAGGAGGACGGGCAAATTCTTCATTCAAATCAGGTCCGATCACAAAACAGCAGAAGCAGCTCATCGAGCAAATGGGCCTTCAACTTGCGAGCTCTTGTGCGTCTTGTGGCTAAGAAAATTAATTCGTGAGAATCCTAATCACAGAAGAAGCATTGCAGGGCGGCGCGGGTCACTGGCCCAGCTATATCGGTGATATTGCAGCTGGTTTGCGCTCCCTCGGTGATGAAGTTGATGTGGCCGTGCATCGGGATGCCACAGAGAAGGTGCTGGCAAGGGTCGGAGGCATACCTTGGTTTAGGCGCAATTGCTGGGTGGACACAAAGAGTCAGGGTGCCTTGGGCGGAATCAGGCATAATCTTGTGTTTTGCAAGGAGCTAGCCTCGTGGCTCAAGCAACACGATCCATATGACTGGGTCTGTGCCTTCACGATGAGGCTGCAGCACATGCTGGCTTTTTCCTTTTTGGCGAGAAGTCCATTCATTCACAAGAAGACACGTTTCTTTCTCCTCTTTGTCCAAGGGTTTGGCCGTTACAATGGGTATGGCAGTCCAACGGAATTTCCGAATACTCTTTCTACAAAACTCGCTCGATTCTGCTTTTGGCTCATGACAGGTTCGGTCCGATCCGGTCGTGTGGTGTTGGCAGCCGAGACAAAAGGAATGCAGGATGAGTTGCAGCGCTTCACCGGACTACCGGTTCAGTTGGCCCCGCATCCAGTGGAGTTCCAACTGAGTCGAGAGCCCTCGACTATCGTCCCTCGACTCTCGACTCAGCCATTGACCATCACCTGCCCGGGGTTTGCCCGGCATGAAAAGGGAACGGATCTCTTCCAGGAAGCGATCAGGATCCTGCTTGCCCGTCCCGATGCGGATCGGTTCCGATTTATCCTTCAATGGCCGGAGCCCTTCGCAATGCCCGATGGGACCATGCTTGGGCCTAATCCGTTGCTTATCGCAGATCAACGCCTGGAATTTCTGAATCAGAATCTGAATTCGGACGAATACGCCGCATTGCTCGCCAGAACGGATCTCATCCTTCTGCCTTACCGGCGCAGTTCATACCATCACCGTGTCTCCCGCGTCGCCATCGAGGCGGCAGGTCGCGGCATCCCTATGATTTATACGAAGGGAACGTGGTCGGAGGAGGTGGCAGAACTTGCTGGATGTGGGGTGGACATTGCTGATGAATCAGCAGAAGAGGTTGCAAATTCGATTTTGAAGGGTTCAGACGAGGTTTCCGACCTAGCAATCCGTGCTGGAGTGGGTGCTGACCGCGTAAGGACATATCATTCCGGGGCAACGCTCCGGCAACTTCTGAAGTCATGAACCCCTTTCCGAAGATCCTCATCTTCTCCCCCTCTGCCAGCGGGGGAATTGCTGAGCATACCTTTTACCAAGCAAGGGCTTTGGAAAAGGCCGGGGCCAAGGTGGTTTGTCTCGTGCCCCCTTCATTTTCGGGTGGCCGCAATACTGACTTTGAGACGATTCCCTGCCTTCCTGATCCGGTGGAGGGGGCATCCGGCCTGATGAAGAAGCTCCGTATGGCGTGGGGCATCATCTCAAGCCAATATGTACTCGCTTGGCAGATCATCAAGCATCGTCCGGATCTGGTTTTGTTGGATTCGTATCTTGAGTATCTTGCCCCGCTTTGGGTCGATCCCCATATCATTCTCTCCAGAATCTTTGGCGTTCGATATGTGGCAAATCTCCACGACCCGGTTCGCAGTTATGCAATCGGTCCCAAGTGGTGGCATAAGCTCTCTGTCTGGCTTGCCTACCAGCCACTGGACTTCGTGCTGATCCACGACAAGTTGCCAGTGCCATCCCCAGTGCCCAGCCGCGTCCGAACCGTGGAAGTCCCCGTCGGGGTTTACGATATCAGGCCCTCAGCAAAAAACCGTGATGTGATAAGACGTGAATGGGGTGTGAAGGTGGGGCAGAAGATCTTTCTTGCTTTCGGCTATGTGCGGGATGGGAAGAATCTCGATTTGGCGATCCGGGCACTGGCCGAGGTTCCTGAGGCATTCCTTGTCATTGCGGGGTCGGTGGCATCCTCGAAGGACAGGACGTATCTGGAGTACAAGGCTCTGGCCTCTCAGTTGGGTGTGGTGGATCGGTGCCGTTTCTTTGAGGGATTTGTTTCCGATGAGGCCTTGGGGGGATATTTCGAGGGGACTGATTTCGTTCTCTTGACCTATTCCGCAAATTTCCATTCACAAAGTGGAGTTCTCAACATTGCCGCCAAGGCACTTAAGCCGGTTCTGGCATCCGCTGCCCCCAGCCCCCTGATGGAATCTGTTAAAGCTTTTTCATTGGGAGTTTCCATTCCTCCCGATGAATTGGATCCCCTCATCTGGGGAATGAAGGAGCTAATCAGCAATACGCCTGATCCTCGCTGGGATAAGTATGCGGCCGCTGCCTCATGGGAGGCCAATGCCCGAGCGATTCTTCATGCCCTTGATTCCTTGCCGCGTACGAGTCACAAGTAAGTAAACCCACTGTAAATGAAGACATCGCCCCCTCCTGATACCGTACTGCAACTCATGGCTAACCTACGGACTGATTGTCTGCACTATCGCGGAGATCTGCCGTGCCAACCGCATCGCATTTCGGGAAAGACCTGCTCGTGTGATGAGGTGATTCCGGTCAAGCGACGTGGTGTGATCATCAAGCTTGGGGCTGCAGGAGATGTACTCCGGACCACACCACTGCTCCGCGCTCTGGATCCGCTGGTCACAGGGACTAAAATCCTCTGGGTGACCCATCATCCCGAGCTTCTTCCCAAGGAAGCGTGCGAGGCTGTGAAGTTCGATGAAACCACCTTGGCTAGGCTGAGTGCCGAGGAATGGGACTTCTGCTGGAACCTCGACAAGGATATCGAGGCCTGTGCCGCTGCCTTCCAAGTGAAGGCAAAAGAACGGGCTGGATATACGTTGGTGAATGGAGTCCCTTACCCAGTTGATGAGTGCGCTTGGCATAAATTTGCGACTGGAATCGACAACCCATACAGCAAATCGAACAAGCTTAATTACGTTCAGGAGATTTTTGACATTGTAGGCCTGCCATACAATGGCGAGGAATACTGGCTGCGGTCCCCTGCTGAAAAATCGCTCGAAAAGGCAAAAGAAATTCTGACTGGAGATGGATGGGTTGGATTAAACACCGGAGCAGGATGGAGATGGCCCACCCGGATATGGCCTGAGGAGAATTGGATCAAATTAATTGATCTTCTGAAAGAAAAGGGGTTGAAGCCGGTCATTCTGGGCGGACCCGAAGAAGTGGAGCTAAATGATAGACTTGCTGCCGTAACTGGCTGTCTATGGCCAGGTGTACAATCATTGGATGTTTTCTACGCGATGATTCACCGATGTAACGCGCTTGTTACGAGTGTGACGCAAGCCATGCATCTCGCAATAGGAGCCAAGACTCCACTGGTCCTCTTTAATAATATCTTCAATGAACACGAATTTGAACTTTATGGGAGGGGCGAAATTGTGGGCCCTCCCAAACCATGTGATTGTTTCTACGACGCCAAGTGCGTGACGTCGCGTAATTGCATCAAAGAGATCACACCAGAAAGAGCCTTGGAGGCAGTCTTTCGTGCTGTGCGGGGATAAATAGGATTTCTCAATTAAAATCTGACTCATGAACCTTCGACTATTGGCTGGAGGATTACTGGCCTTAGGCTATAACTCTTTTGTCGGTGGGGTTCCTTTTCGAGCCTTGCGAAAGATTTATCTCAAAGTGTGGCTTGGTAATCTCGGAACTGGAACAGGAGTCCAGATGGGGTGCCGCTTTTTGAATGGCCGTAAGGTATATCTGGGCGATCGGAATGTGATCAACTTCGGATGTCTCCTTGATGGTCGGAAATTCAATATCCGCACGGGCAGCGATGTATCGATCGGGCCTGAGGCCTCGATCTTGACCCTCGGTCACGATCCCCAATCATCTGACTTTGCTGATCGTGGAGGGGATGTAGTGATAGGAAACCGTGTCTGGATCGGCTACCGTGCAATCATCCTTCCCGGAATCACGATCGGGGAGGGTGCCGTCGTGGGTGCCGGCGCAGTGGTGACCAAGGATGTCGAGCCGTTTTCGATCATGGCGGGAAATCCTGCCAGAAAGATAGGGGAGCGCTCCAAGGGGCTGAGCTATCGACTCAACTACGATCCGATGTTCTTGTAGGAGAGTCCTTATCATCCCGGCTCTTGCTCCGATTATAGAAAATGACAGCGGCTTCCCACATAAGGATCGAAGGCCGAGTTTTCCTCAGAGGAGTAAATCCAGCCCTTTGTGCGTTTTGTGCAACTTGTGGCTAAATCAGTGTATATTCACTAGCCCAAGGGCCTCTTCACTCTTCTAAATCCTTCTCTCGTTTTCACCTTCCACCTTTAGCCTTTAGCCTTTCCAAGTGCTCTCCCCGCTCCTGCCACTCCCATTCTACCTCAGCTGTCTGGCAGCCGCAGTTTTGGGATTCCGGGCATGGCAGGGACGTGTAGAGGGGTGGGGAATCCCGATGGGTGTAGTAGTCGCTACTGCGTCTGCATGGTACATTGGCGATCCTCTCTACAATGAGTATGCGGAGTATGTGCAGATCCAGGGACCGGAGTCTCTGACCGCGGCATGGTGGGAGGTGCTTCTCTTCTTCATTGCACTCGGAGTTCTGGTTCCCGTGATGAATAAGAAGATCAATTGCGATCTGGAGCCACGCAGTCAGATCTTCCAGATGATGAGGAATCTGACGATCGATACGGAGCAGTTCCAGAATCAGGTCTCTCTGATCGCCAAGCTACTCATCGGCCCATGGATCCTTCTGATGGTCTTGGCACTAATCAGAACAAACTTCGATATTGTGGGTATTTTCTTTCCATATCTTGGAGCCAAAGCCAATCCATGGGCCAGAGGACGTCTAGGTGGAGGGATCGATGCCATCTTCGCACTGGCAACCTATGTCCAGATTATGCTGACCGCGCTCTTCGGGGTGGCCTTCGCACTCAGTAAGAGGAAGTCAACGATGACTCTGGCAGGGATCATCTACTTCCTCTCTGCCCCATTCTTCATCTTCGATAGGACTCGGAATGCGATGCTTGCGATTCTGCTCCCCGGATTCATGGCCTTCATCACGCTCCGCATGAGGGGAGGAATCATCCTGCGTCTGGCAGTCGTGGTCGTCTCCTTCCTCATGATTGATTCCTGGTTTAAGTTTGTCCTTGAGCATCGATCTAAGGGGGAGAGTATTGCCGGCGCTTATAAAGCTGATCAAGCAACCGAGGGGCAGGATGTTTCGGTATCAAAGAAGGAATCTAAGCACCTTGGATTTAATATCTTTGAGGAGCTTGGCTACATTAATTACTTCATCGCTAACGGAACCTATAAGGTGAACTGGGGTGAGCGCTACTTTGCCGAGTTAGTTAACCCTGTCCCACGAGTCCTCTGGCCGGGTAAGCCTCTCATCGGGATCGACTATGCTATTGCCCGTGGGATGGCCTACGGGAATCAAGATGCGGCCTCTGGAGGTGTGGCCTGCTCTGTCTCGACAGGAATGATCGGACAGGGGGTGGTGAACTTCGGACGAATCCTAGGGCCAATCGCCGCAGCGCTCCTTATGGCGATCTGGGTGGCGGTGCTGGCCGTCAGGATCTCATGGGACACGACATCGGCCATCTTCTGCTCTATGCGATCGGGCTGGTGCTAACCTTCAACATGGGCCGAGACATCACCCTGCTCGTGATCTATCCCTTCGTCTTTGGATGGCTGCTCCTGTGGTGGAATAATCGCCGAAGGCGACCCGCAGGGTAGGAGAGCCAAGCCGCTGGGGAGCGGCGCGGCAGACTACGACAGAGTCGTAGCCCTGGAAGGTCGGCACGGCTTTGCGGGAGCAAAGTGGCGTCAAAGTGGGAAAAAGCTAAAGGCTGAAGGTGGAATTGACCTGACCCCAAAGTTAGGACACATCAAAACTGAAGTTCGGATGGCATTGGTTTATTGATGTTGTGGATGGTTGTTGGATGGATTGCAACCCTGGGCGCAGGGAGGCCGTAGGCCGACTGGAGCGCAGGGTTGTGGCGGCGACCGTACTCACTGGGAGTTAGGTATCTCAGGGAGCTGTGGGGCCGCTTCTCGTTGTATTTCCAAGTTATAAGACTTGGTGATGTCGCTTTGCTCGGTACCATACGCCAGCTTTCCACGATGACCCGAGCTTCAGGCAGAGAGCCGAAGAGCTCCCTGTTGAGGCATTCATCGCGGAACTTGTCATGGAAGCTTTCGATGTGGCCGTTTTCCCATGGGGAACCCGGCGTGATGTAGAGGGTCTTGACGCCCTGATCCGAGAGCCAATCTTGGATGGCATAGGCGATGAACTCAGGGCCATTGTCACTTCGGATGTGCTCGGGTGCTCCGTAGCGCTGGATAGCCGCTTCCACCACCGTGATGACATCCACCGCACGGATGCTCCATGCTGCATGGGTTGCTAGGCACTCCCTCGTATACTCATCGATCAAGGTTAGGATCCTGAAGCGACTCCCATTCTCGGTCTGGTCCTCCACGAAGTCCCAACTCCAGACGTGCCTTGGCCTCTCGGCCTTCAGACGCTCTGCTGTGGAGACTCCCACTCGACGGGTCCTCTTCTGACGCTTGCTGACCTTGAGTCCCTCTTCCCTCCTGATCCGAGCCACCTTCTTGGGGTTGATCTCAAAGCCATCCCTCCGAAGCAGAGCGGTAATCCTCCGATAGCCATAACGAGGATGTTTCAAGCTCAGCTCGATCATCTCTTTACGGATACGACGACTCTGAACGCTCTCCCGTGAGGAGCGGTAGTATGCCGATCGGGTGAGTCCAAGAGCACGGCATGCCAATGCCGTGCTACTCCCGCTCCCTTCGATGCCAACTTTGGCAGCCCGCCTCTTGGATGACGGGCTTACCATTTTTTTGAGTTCACTTCCTTTAATACTTGGATCTGAACGGCCTGATCAGCCACTAGTCGCTTAAGTCTCCCGTTTTCCTCTTCCAGGGACCTCAGTCTCCTGGCCTCGCTCACATCCATGCCCCCATACTTGCGCTTCCACGCATAGTAGGTGGCATCAGAGATGTTGTGCTTCGCACACACCGTCTTCACCGGCGTGCCGCTTTCTCCTTCCCGCAAGATCCCTATTACCTGCTCTTCGCTGTATCTGCTTTTTTTCATGTGGTTCTGCTCTCCTTATTGCCCAGCAAAACTTCATTTTTCAACTGTCCCGTTTATGGGGGTCAGGTCACAACACCTCTAAGGGCTGTATGCGAATAAATTTGTCGATTCCTACTTGTGACATCGGGATTAATCGCACCTGCAAAAGTTCGAAGGATTGACTCGTTCATAAACTCGTGAGTTATCGGAAGGCTGTCTGACAAACAACAACTTTTCCATCCTTGGGAAAAATCAGATTGGTATCTTTTTCAACTCTGGTAAATATTGGTGCAATGAGTGGAGGTTTCAGAAAATGGAAAATGTCTAGATTCAACATTTTGCGAACCTGCAGTCATCGTAAGTAGCTTGAAATCACCAGACCCCGTAGTTCAACGGATAGAATAGGAGTTTCCTAAACTCTAGATGGTGGTTCGATTCCACCCGGGGTCACCAGCTTTAGAAGCTCTGTAAACCTAGAGCTAATGACCTGACCCGTCCCTGTGCCTCAGTGGGAGTTATCTTATTGCTCGGCGGACAAATCTGTCCGCTTTTCACTTGGCAACAATACGTACGAGCAACTGAGTCAGGAGTGTATCTTCCGATCCATGTCCACTGAGAAGTTTCTGGTTGGCATCGCGACAGGCCAGGAAGGCTGCGGCCAGATGGTCACGGTCGAAGCGTGCCGCATTCACTGCTGCTAAACCGATGCCGTAACTGTTGAGAGTCCCATCTTTCTTGCGGGGGAGATGCGCTGTTTCTTCTGATCTAAGACGCTTCAGATCCGAGGCGAAGAACTGGGGTTGCGCTGGAGGACGCATCTTGTGGCGATCCATCAGATCTTTTGCCATGAGTAGATTGCGCACTGTCGGAACAATCGCGGCCAGTAGGATGCCGATTGTGTTCTCACCCTGGCGGCGGAGTTGGGCGAGTGTGTCGAGGCAGAGTGGGAGGTTCCGTTTGTTGATGGCGTCGCTCAGATCAAAAATGCCCCCGGCCCGAGTGAGGGGAACAAGATCCCTGACCAGTTGCTCGGTGATAAGCTCTCCTGCACCTGCGGCAGTCGTGAGCTTGGCGAGTTCGGCATCGAGTTGGCCCGTGTTGGTTCCAACGCGTGTGGTCAGCACGACGGCGGCCTCATTCTCCATCCTAACCCCGCGATCACGGCAACGATCAATGACCCAGTCGATAAGATCATCTTCCGTGGCTCCAAAACCAAAGTCTGGCTTGTCGCAAAGGGTCGTCGAGGAGATCTCCGAGAGTTTCTTGTAGAAGCCCTTCCTCTTGTCAGGCTCCGGGGCGCTGATGAGAAGGGTGATGCCTTCAGGGAGTCCCTCCTCCAGGACCTTGAGCAGTTTTTCGAGAGCGTCCTGAACGGCCTCGGAGCGTCCCTGAACGGTATCCCTCAGGAAGGTGACACCTTTCATCCAGACAAGTTTCCCGCCGAAGAAGGGAAGCGTTAGAATGGCCTGAAGAGTCTGCTGAATCATCTCGATCGAGCAATCAACGGTGTCGGCAGGAGCCTCGATCACTTCCAAGCCGAATTCCCCGCCATCAACAGGAGCCAGTTTTGCGGCAAGTCCCTGAGCTGTGCGCCTGACCTCAGCTTCGTCACTTCCCGTCACGAAGTGCAGGTTTGGATTCTTGGCTGCGACTGGGGCTTTACGGGTAGCCATTCAAGGGAAAATATAAAGAATGAATGATGAATGATGAAGAGGGAAAACTACCTTCCCCTGACTTTTTTTGACTTGGAAATCTTCTCCTTTTTCTTTGAACGGTTGGTCATGGAGTGAGTGACGGCACCGCCACCCTTGAGTTCCATGATTTGGTCGCGTAGGAGGGCAGCGCGTTCGTACTCCAGTTTCTTGGAGGCCTCTTTCATTTCTCCCTCGAGTTCCCTGATCAAGGTGGCGACATCGAGAGGCTGTTCCTGCACGCGGGCAGACTCGGCCTCCTCTCCTTCGAGAATAACGCGGAGACTCTCCTGCACCGGGCGCTTCACACTGTGCGGAGTGATGCCGTGCTCGCGATTATGATCCATCTGACGCCGCCGCCGGTCCTCGGTGACCTCGAGCAGATCCCTGATACTCCCAGTGATCTTGTCGGCGAAGAGAACGACCTCACCATTGACGTGACGGGCGGCGCGACCTGCTGTCTGGATGAGTGAGGTGCGGCTTCGCAGGAAGCCCTCCTTATCAGCATCCAGAACGCAGACGAGGCTGACCTCTGGAAGGTCGAGTCCCTCACGGAGGAGATTGATCCCGACCAGGATATCAAATTCCCCCGAGCGAAGTGACCTCAGGATTTCGACACGCTCGATCGTGTCGATGTCACTGTGAAGATAGCGCACCTTGAGACCCACATCCTTGAGGTAGTCGGTGAGATCTTCCGCCGTGCGCTTGGTGAGGGTCGTTATCAGCACCCGTTCGCCGATCTCGACACGGCAGCGGCAGAGCTCGATCGTCTCATCGATCTGTCCCTTGAGAGGGCGGATCATGATGCGTGGATCGAGCAGACCTGTCGGCCTAATGATCTGTTCCACGATGAGTTGTGATCCGGGTGTGGAGGTGTCGAGTTCCTCGCCTGCGGCATTGGGCTTGATCTGAGAGAGCGGGAGGGGGGCGGCTTGGAGTGTGGCGAGGTCAACAAAGCCAGTATTGCCCACCACGCTGTTGCGCAGTTCAAGCGGAGCTGGTGTTGCGCTGATGTAGAGCCCCTGCCCGGTTGTCTGCATGAATTCACCGAAATTCAGTGGGCGGTTGTCGAGTGCGCTTGGTAGGCGGAACCCATACTCCACCAGGGTCATCTTGCGGGCCCGATCGCCGGCGTACATACCGCCAACCTGCGGCAGTGTGGCGTGGGATTCGTCCACCATTAGGAGAGTATCCTCAGGCAGGAAGTCCATCAGTGTATAGGGACGGACTCCGGGATCGCGGCCGGTGAGATGACGCGAGTAGTTCTCGATGCCGTTGCAGTAGCCCATCTCCTGCATCATCTCGAGATCGTATTCAGTACGCATTTTTAGTCTCTGCGCTTCGAGGTACTTGCCGTTCTCTTCGAACCATGCCACCCGCTCCACCATCTCGGTACGGATATTCCTCATGGCGGCCTGCATCTTGTCTTTCGGAGTGACGAACTGCTTGGCTGGAAAGAGCGTCAGGTGGGTCAGATCGCCCCTGGATCGCCCGGTTAGGGGATCGAAGAGGGCCATCCGGTCGATCTCGTCGCCAAAGAATTCAATGCGCACCGCCTCCTCGTCGTTCTGCGCCGGGAAAATCTCAACCACGTCGCCACGAACCCGGAATTTGCCTCTGGCGAATTCGATCTCATTCCGTTCGTAGAGCATCTCGACAATGCGTTTCAGCACCTCCTCGCGGGTTATCCTATCTCCCTTTTTCAGGGTCATCACCATCTGCATGAAATCCTCCGGCGAAGCCAAGCCATAGATGCACGAGACGCTGGAGATAACGATGACATCACGTCGGGTAAGGAGGGAGCTGGTCGTGGAGAGTCGCAGCCGCTCGATCTCCTCATTGATCGAACTATCCTTCTCGATGTAGGTGTCCGAGCGTGGGATATAGGCCTCCGGCTGATAGTAATCGAAGTAGCTGACGAAGTACTCGACGGCGTTATCTGGGAAGAATTGCTTGAACTCCGAGTAGAGCTGTGCGGCCAGCGTCTTGTTGTGAGACATGATCAGCGTTGGCCGATCGAGATTCTGAATAATGTTCGCTGCGGTGAAGGTCTTTCCGGAGCCGGTCACGCCCAGAAGGGTCTGGTGTCGGTTCCCCATCCGGATCGAGCGAGTCAGCTTCTCGATAGCCTGAGCCTGATCCCCTTGGGGCTTGTAGTCGGATCTCAGGTTAAAGGACATCGGGAAAGGGGAGGGAAAAGGTGAAAATGAAGAAAGGCAATTAACGATTATCTCCCTAAACGGGTATCGGTGCAATAGATCCGAAGGATGAGCAATGGGGAGGAACCGTTAAAGTTTTAGCCACAAGAGCCACAAGAGATAGAGGGGATAAATAAAGTCATTGTGGCCAAGGGCCCATGACTTTTCTTTGTCCAATATCCCTTTGATCCCCTTTATTCCTGTGAATCCTATCTCAATTCGTTCGGATTAACTCTTTTCTCGATCTCAAAGCTCAATCGTCTGACCTGGGGAAGGGGCGATGACTTTGGTTTCGGGAAGCGCAGTGTAGAGCTCACGCTTGAACCATTCGATCGCCGTGTCGTCTCCGTGGACCAGAAGGATGGTCTTAGGTCTGACCTTGATCGCATAGGAGAGAAGATGATCTCTCTGAGCATGGGCGCTAAAGGTGAAGACCTCCCTGTGGCAGTGGAAAGGAACGGGTGCTCCAAATGAGGTAAGCTGGACGTCACTCCCCGGTTCAGCATTTCTGACATGTCCCGCGGGTGAGTTGGGATCTGCATAACCGACAAAAAAGAGATACTGGGAAGAATCGGGCAAAACTTTTCGGGCAAAGACATTCGAGAGGGTATTCTCGGTCATCATGCCGCTACTGAGGGCATAGATGGCTCTCTTGCGAGGGTTGAGCGATTGAATCTCGGCTCCGCCCGCCACATACGGGGCGACGTCACTCATGAGTCGAAGATTTGGCAGGCGTCTCGGTACTTGCGCGGACATGGTGTCATAGACTGCGGTGATCTTGCTACTGAGCCCTCCGACATAGAGAGGGGTGGGCGGGATGACTCGCTCTCGTTGCATCTGCCAGATCAGGGCCATGACCTCCTGGGTTTTTCCGAGTGCGAAAACAGGAATGGTTATGCTGGCCCCTTCTTCAAGAGCTGCGGCAACCGCCTTTGCAAAACGAACTTCTTCTTTGGCTCTGGTGAATCCTTCAGGAACAGGGGCATTACCCCGCGTCGTCTCCATGAGCAGGACATCGACCGGTTCCTCGGGGAAGCGGGCTCCGGTCTGGATGGTCTGATCTTCAAAGTTCACGTCGCCCGTGTAGAAGAACTTCTTACTCTCCGAGCAGATCATCACGCCGGTGGAGCCTAGGATATGTCCCGCATCATGGAAGGTAACGGTTGTCGATGAGGCCCCTTCCGCAATGCGATCCCCATCCAGAGAGAGAGGACGTTCCAACGGGCAGTGCCGCCACAAGCGTGAAGCCATTTCAATGGCGCGGTGACTGAAGAGGGGATAGTCGACAAGCTTCAGTTCCTCCTGCTGGCGGTTCATCACATTCACCGAGTTGTGGAGCATGACATCGGCAATTCGCGCGGTGCCAGGGGTCATGAGAACGGGCATTCCAGGCTGACGAGACTGAAGCAATGGGAGGCAGCCGACATGATCCTGATGGGCATGGGTGAGGATCGTCGAGCGGATCGATCCATTCTGCACGTCCTCCAGCAGTGGCGTTGCGTCATGGCCTACTTGCTCGGGATCCATTCCGCAGTCAAGGATCACGGGCCCTTCCGGAAGATCGAGGAGGTAACAGTTGGAACCGATCCCGGCACTCCTCGTCAGATTCGTAAAACGCATGAAGAATTATTCTATGAGATGGAGATCCGACCCCGCGAGGGCAATCTCGGCTTCGCAACGTTTAGGAAGATGAAAAATTCCTCTAATCGTGCTGCAACTTTTTTTAGGCCTTGGTGTTTTATTAAATAATGTTCTCCCCCATTCCTGAGAATCTCTGGGACCGAAAGCTGGCTGCCCATCTGCTCGACAGGGCGGGATTTGGCGGTACCCCCTCGGAGATTGGCGCTTTAGTCAGCATGGGGCCAGTAAAGGCTGTGGCTTCCTTTATTAAGGCTGATGATGACAGTCACCTCTTTCCAAGACCGGAATTATTCATGCCGGATCAACGCTTGGTGTACAAGCAGCGTGAAAAAGCCGCCCTAACCGAAGACGAGCGCCAGGCAGTAGCCAAGGAGGAGCGCAAAGTTGAGGCTGCCTCGCTACTTGATCTCCGCCTCTGGTGGTTGAACAGAATGTGTTACACTTCGGCTCCCCTTCAGGAGAAGGCCACCCTTTTCTGGCACGGCCATTTCGCCACCAGCCATGAGAAAGTGCGCAATTCATACCTCATGTGGCAGCAGAACGATACGCTACGCCACTATGCCCTCGGGAAGTTTCCCGACATGCTCAAAGCACTCTCTCGTGACCCGGCCATGATCTGGTGGCTAGATCTTCTTCAGAGTAAAAAGGACCACCCGAATGAAAACTTTGCCCGCGAGGTGATGGAGCTCTTTTCCCTGGGGGAGGGCCATTTCACTGAAAAGGATATCCAGGAATCAGCCCGTGCCTTCACCGGATACCGGATCGATTACAAGACAGGACAATTTCACTTTCATGAAAGGGAGTTTGATCCAGGAGCAAAGACTTTTTTGGGAAAGACAGGGAACTTCGCTGGGGATGACATCATTGATGCGATCGTAGCCCAACCTCAATGCGCTAGATTCCTAGCGAAAAAACTCTGGGTCTTTTTCGTCGCGGAGAATCCTCCTGAAGAAACCCTCAGCGCCGTCGCGGAACTCCTGCTCTCCAACGGCTACGATATAGGGGAAACCCTCCAGAAGATCTTTAGTAGCACCGCCTTCTACGCGCCTCGTGTCATCCATCATCAGATTAAGAGTCCTGTGCAATGGATCATGCAGACAACCAAGATTTTGGAGATTCCCCTTCCGGATGCCCAGGTTCTTGAGAGATCGCTTTCCGTACTGGGCCAGATTGTTTTCGCCCCTCCGAACGTCAAGGGCTGGGACGGAGGTCGGGCATGGATCAGTGCTTCGAGCCTACTCTATCGGTATAATCTGGCTGCCTATCTGCTCAGCGGGAAGGCCCGCATCCTTGGTGGAGGCAATACCAAGACAGCGGTGATACCTCTGGAAAAAATTGCTCCGATGAGCGTCCGTGGCAGCTCTGATGAGTTGTTGGAGAATCTGGCATTCCGGGTCTTTAACTACCCGCTTTCTACAAAGGATCGCGCCATCTATCTGACCTATCTGGAAAAGCACCCGATGCCCTATTCCGATAATGTCGTCCGCGATCTCATGCAGCTCATGATGAGCACCCCCGACTACCAACTGACCTAAGAAATGGAATCCCTTGAATCGGTAGAAAGATGCTAGAGTTACATAAGTCCCAACTCTTCAACCCTTCAACTCCTCCTCACCATCCCCCCCATGAAATCCCCCAAGGAACAATCCCTTCACACACGGCGTGACTTTCTCAGGACATCGGTTCTGGGTGGTGCGCTTGCCTATACGGTGCCTCTCTTTCTGGAGAAGACCTTCCTCTGCCTCGACACCATGGCTGCTGCCACTTCTGGACAGATCACGACCGGCAAGGATGGAACCATCCTGGTGGTTCTACAGCTTGCCGGAGGTAACGATGGGATGAATACGCTCGTTCCTTACGGTGATGATGCCTACTACAAAGCCCGTCCCAAGATCGCTATTCCCAAGACAGATATCCTCAGCATCAGCGATTACGCAGGCCTGCATCCGAAACTCACCGGTCTCCATGATCTCTATTCCCAAGGTTGTCTTGGCATGGTGCAGGGTGTTGGCTATCCAAATCCGAACCGCTCCCACTTCCGCTCGACCGAGATCTGGCAGACGGCAAGCGATGAAGATAAGATCGAGTCGCACGGATGGCTTGGCAGATATTTTGATAACTGCTGTCTGGGCTCCGATCCATCCACTGCGGGAGTAGCCATAAGTGGGCAGACCCCCCAGGCTTTTTCCTCCTCCACTCCCAAGGGTGTTGCCTTCAGTAATCCAGAGCAGTTCCGCTACATGAGCGATGCAGCCAGTGATCCTGCCTCGGCTGATCTGTTCATGAGGCAGATGAACCAGCCTTCCGATCCCGGACACAGTTCCCCGAGTGAGAATTCAGGGGGATCGATCGGAATGCTTTCCGGTCCCTCTGATAACGATGGAAGCACAGTCGAATTTCTCCAACGCACGGCATTGGGTGCCGAGATGAGCAGTGACAAAATCCTGGCTATCACTCGGAAGACCAAGAGCTCGGTTAACTACCCACAGTCACAGCTCGGGAACAGTCTCAATCTCGTCGGTCGCCTGATTGCCGGAGGATTGCCGACGCGTGTTTATTATGTTTCTCAGGGAGGATTCGACACGCATGCGAACCAGTTGCCCTCCCATGATCGGCTCATGAACGATCTCAGTATGGCGACTTCATCCTTTGCTCAAGATCTGAAAGCTCAGGGGAACTTCAGTCGCGTCTTGATGATTTCCTTCAGCGAGTTTGGGCGCCGTGTCTCCGAGAATGCCAGCGGAGGAACGGATCACGGTGCTGCGGCTCCGCTCTTTGTCATGGGTGGTGGAGTGAAGCCCGGACTCTACGGTAACTATCCAAGTCTGACCGATCTTCACGATGGCGATCTCAAGTTCAGCACGGACTTCCGATCCGTCTACGCCACGGCTCTCGAGAAATGGCTTGGTGCCCCGAGTGAGATGGTCCTTGGGAAAAAGTATCCGCTGCTACC
>CANKWU010000021.1 GCA_947487385.1 Spartobacteria bacterium | reverse complement strand
GGGCCTGGTGGAGGCGGCCCGCCTGGACAAGCTTTAGTAATTACACAATCTGGAAGGCTAGGATTATTTCCACCGCAGGTTGCTGGAACAAGAAAGGGACACCTTTCTTCCACCACACAAACGCCTTCCATATAAGAAGAGATTGTCCAATCAATATACCCATCCACAGGAGTACATGGGTGAGAACCAGGGCCGGCAATATACCCATCCACAGGAGTAGGAGAAGGTCTAGGAGAAAGAGACGGAGTAGGAAACAGAGAAGGAGACGGAGAAGGAGACGGAGACGGAGAAGGAGTAGGGGATGGGCATTCCTTATAGGACAAGCACGGAGGAACAGAAGGATTGAGTGTTGGACAATTTGCCGGTGCAGGATTTAACGAAGGGCAAGAGAACCAAAGGGTACAACCACTTGCATCATAACCAGCATATTGATAAACCCCCCAAGAAATTTCCCCAGGCACACAAGAAGGAGAAGGAGTAGGAGAGGGAGAGGGAGACTGAGAAACAGAGGGGGAAGGAGAAGGGTAAGGCAACCAAACCGTTTGGCAATTCGTACTAGCTGCTAAACCCTCACAAAGAGGAGGAACAATGTACGTAGGGCAATTCTGCCACTGCTGCATCGTCTCAGTACTTACTGCCACACTCCAACCACTCCATATAGCCACATAGCCATTTTCAGGAATGCAATTAGTAGGGGAAGAGCTAGGGCTAACAGAAGAGCTAGGGCTAACAGAAGAACTAGGGCTAACAGAAGAACTAGGGCTAAAACTAAGGCTAGGACCGGGATCGGAGCCGGGATGGAAATCCCTCCTGATCCGTCCCAATCCCGAGGGACTCCACGAATGCCGCGGCAAGGTGCCCACTCCGCGTGGATCCGTCTCCGTGAGTTGGGTTAATGAGGAGCCCCTGACTCTGCGCCTAACGCTGCCTGCTGAAACGCCGGTGAGTTTTGATCTTCCTGGAAGTAATCATTCCATCGTGAAGGTCAATGGAGGCATCATCCCATGCACGCAGAGCACACAGGGAGAGGGACAAGGGCGTGTCAGATTCCACCTTGATGCATCGCACGGTACAGATCCGTTCCTGATCGAAGTCAGCCATAATCCCGCTGCCTGGAAGCCCTGATTTTTAGCTGTACTTTCGCCCTACACGGAGATCAATACGCGAAACTGACCTGCCTGCCGTTCATGGTGCTTCCCTAGTTCTTTTACGTATTTACGTTCAGGGAACAGGACGCTTCTTGTGCGTTGGTAGGATAGGGTTAGGCTGAATTTGATTTGAGAGAGACGAGTGCACCCCAGAGGATCGCTTTCCTTGGCGATTATTTGCCTAGGCTTTGTGGAATCGCGACGTTCACCCATGATCTGTGCGAGTCAATCGCCTCCATTATCCCGGGTTCGGATTGCTTTGTCGGAGCGGTTAATGACCGACCCGAGGGTTATGCTTATCCTCCCCGCGTGCGCTTTGAGATCATGGAGAAGGATCTCGGATCTTATCGGAAGGCGGCGGATTTCCTGAACTTCAACAATACCGAGGTGCTCTGCGTGCAGCATGAGTTCGGCATCTACGGAGGGGCTGCTGGAAGTCATCTGCTGGCACTGCTAAAGGAGGTTCGGATGCCTGTGGTGACGACGCTTCATACGATCCTCAGTGATCCCGATGCTGCGCAGCGCAGGGTGATGGATGCCTTGTTGTCACGCAGTAGTCGTCTCGTCGTGATGTCCCGTAAAGGGCGCGAGATCCTTAACGAAACCTACGGGGTCTCTGATGATAAGGTGGACATCATACCTCACGGCATACCTGATCTCGACTTCGTGGAATCGAGACTCTGCAAGGGGCAGTTTGGGGTGGAGGGACGCCAGGTGCTTCTCACTTTTGGGCTGATTGGTCCAGGTAAGGGGATTGAGCATGCAATCGAGGCGCTTCCGGAGATTGTTAGCAGACATCCGAATGTCGTTTATCTGATCCTTGGTGCAACGCATCCGCACCTCATGGCCAGCGAGGGGGAGCGTTATCGATTGACTCTGGAACGATTGGTTCAGGAATGGGGAGTGAAGGATCATGTAATCTTTTACAACCGGTTTGTCTCATCAGACGACCTGAAGGAGTTTGTGGGGGCTACGGATATTTACCTAACCCCCTATTTGAATGAGGCACAAGTCACGTCGGGCACTCTTTCCTATGTGATCGGAGCGGGAAAAGCCGTGGTCTCCACTCCTTATTGGCATGCGCAGGAGCTGCTTGCAGGGGGGCGTGGTGTTCTGGTCCCGTTCCAGGATCCACAGGCCATCGCGGAGGGAGTTTGCGGATTGCTCGATGACCCTGTGCGCATGGAAAAGATCCGCCGAGACGCTTACGCGATGGGGCGTGAAATGATCTGGCCGACGATTGCCGAGCGTTACCTGCAAACCTTTGAGGAGTCTCGCCGCGATCGCCGCCATGATTCCCAAGTGTCTGTTCCCTTCGATCGACGAAGTGCCCCGCGGACAGCGTTTGCGGGATGGACGCTTGCCAGTCGGCCCCTGGAACTCCCACCACTCAGGCTGGACCACATCATCCGCATGAGTGACGGCACCGGTATCTTCCAGCATGCGATTTTCAACGTGCCTAATTTTCACGAGGGTTATTGCACTGATGACAATGCACGGGCCTATATCCTCTGTAACCTGCTCGACGAGATCGGCGCACAGCCCCCTACGGAGAGTCTGGATGCACAGTCCACTTGCTACCTTGCTTTTCTGGCTGCCGCCTTAGACCGGAAGAGCGGACTTTTCCGGAACTTCATGAGTCACGGACGACAGTGGCTTGAGGATGCCGGCAGTGAGGACAGCCACGGGCGTGCCCTGTGGGGCCTCGGCTCAGGCGTCGGACGTTCTCGGAATGAGGGGCACCGAAGGCTCGCCGCACAGATCTTCGAACTCGGTCTTGCGGCGGTCGAAAACTTCACCTCACCCAGGGCATGGAATTTTGCCCTCCTGGGGATTCACGAGTACCAGCGCCGTTTTCCGCATGAGGAAAAGACAGGCCGCCTGCGTGGCGTCCTTGTGGACAAACTCATCAAACTCTGGGGAGAGTATTCCTCGGAGGAGTGGCCCTGGTTTGAGGCGAGTCTCACCTATGACAACGCCCGCTTTTCCCAAGCGATGATTATCAGTGGTGCCTCCATGCAGCATGAGGAAGCTCTCTCCATGGGACTCCGATCCCTTGGCTGGCTTGCCTCCATCCAGACAACGCAACGAGGGTGCTTTCGTCCCATCGGCAGCAATGGATTCTACGCGCGTGATGGGGAGCGTGCGAATTTCGACCAGCAGCCGCTTGAGGCCCTTGCCATGGTCTCGGCCTCCAGCGAGGCATTCCGCGTAACCGGGGAGGCTTGCTGGACAGTGGAGGCAAGGCGTTCCTTCGAGTGGTTTCTGGGTCGCAATGATCTCGGTCTTCCTCTCTACGATTTCACAACGGGTGGATGCAGTGATGGACTCCATCACGACAGGGTGAGTGAAAATCAGGGAGCAGAATCGTCGCTTGCCTTCCATCTTGCGCTTGCGGAAATGAAATCAACCGAGCATCTCGTGTCTACGATGCTTCCACAAACCGCATCAGCCCGATGAACTCCATTACCATTCGTCGCCATGAGGTGGCGCTTCTTCCGGAGAGCGGACGCGTCATTATCCGCCCCTTCATTCCTGCAGACCCCCGTCGGATCACCACCATTATCGGGCGCGCGCTTGCTCTGACTGAGGAAGAAGTTCGTCGCGAACTGGAATCCGTCCGGAGTGAGTTCGATTCCCGGCATTTCGACATCGAGTCGCTGCTGGACGGGCACTTTGGAAAGGTGAGCCATCACGTCTTCACGCAGCGATCGCTCTCCCGTGAGCGCCAGTTGCTTATCGGGGCCCTCTTCTCGGGAGAGTATGCACTCGAATCCGCCGCCATCTTCAACCCCTCCATTGTTCCCCATCCTGATCAAGACGGAGTTCCCGAGGGAGGGCTGCGTTTCATCATGAGCCTTCGCGCCACGGGAGAGGGGCACATCTCTTCCATCGAGTTTCGCTCTGGAATTATAGCGGGGGACGGACGGATCATGCTGGATCCGGTCTCTCGCTTCGTGACGGTCCCGGAAGTCCTGCCGAATCCCAGCTACTACAAGAAGCGCTTTACCATCAAGCTGGCAGAGATGGGGTTCGGTGAATGGCATGACGGTGATGTGAGGCAGAAAAGCCACGCCTCCGCCGTCATGGATCAACTCACGGAACACTTCACCCGGCATGATCTAAATAAAAGCGTGAATCAGGTCCGACACCAGACCCAGCCGTCGACTCGCGATCTTGACCGGACGCTCGAATGCATCCAGTGGCTGGCTGATTCGAATTACGAACTGCGGTTTTCGGACAAGCTCGCGATGAGCGAACGGATCATCTTTCCCGTTTCGTCCAGCGAGTCCTCCGGCATTGAGGATGCTCGCTTCGTGCGTTTTATCGAGGAGGATGGTGCGGTCATGTATTATGCCACATATACGGCTTATAATGGTCGCTCCATTCTTCCACAGCTCATCGAGACGAAGGATTTCCTGTACTTCCGCATCCTGACGTTGAACGGGAGTGCCGTGCAGAACAAGGGGATGGCACTGTTCCCGCGCTTGATCAATGGACGCTATGCCATGCTCTCTCGACAGGACGACGAGAACCTTTTCCTAATGTTCTCGGACAGCCCTCATTACTGGAGTGATCCGCAGGTGATCCTTCGACCCTCGGAGATGTGGGAGTCTGTGAAGATCGGGAATTGCGGCTCGCCCATCGAGACGGAGGCCGGCTGGCTGGTCATCACCCACGGTGTCGGGCCTATGAGGAAATACTGCATCGGTGCCGCCCTGCTCGACCTCCACGATCCTACCAAGGTGATCGGACGTCTTCGGGAGCCATTACTCTCACCCGTCGGCGCGGAACGTGAAGGATATGTACCCAATGTCGTCTATAGTTGCGGTTCGCTTCTCCATGGTCGTGAGCTGATTCTTCCATTTGCCGTGAGTGACCGTGCCTCTGCGGTGGTCAGTGTTGCGCTTGATCCCTTGATCACAGCGCTGAAGTCGGGGTAGGCAAACGTTTGTCACAAGTGCCCTAGACGCTTCTTGCACATCCCCGACTAATGCGAGTAATGTACAGCTCCTCCGGGGCGTAGCTCAGCTTGGTAGAGCGCTTGGTTTGGGACCAAGAAGTCGCAGGTTCGAATCCTGTCGCCCCGATTTTTTCTTCCGACTCTGTTCATGATCCGCGAGGGTACATGAAAGCATTTACACGCCTCCAGTTTCCTGCGATCTTTCACAACCAGTAGCAATGGCCAAAGACCTCTTCAAGAAGTGCCGAGAGTACAGCGATTCGGCAGATGCCCGGGCGCAAGGATTCTACCCGTATTTCCGCTGCATTGAGCAGAGCTACGGAAATCATGTCGTCTGTGGCGGCGAAGAGAAGATCATGATCGGGTCGAACAACTACCTTGGCTTGGCCCAAGACCCCCGCATTGTTGAGGCAGCCTGCGAGGCGACGCGCAAGTTTGGTGCCGGATGCACGGGTTCCCGTCTTCTCAATGGAACCATCTCTCTCCACAATGAGCTGGAAGAAGCGCTCGCGGCGTTCCTTGGCCGTGAAAGTGCCCTTCTTTTTTCCACCGGATTCTTTGCGAACCAGGGTGCTCTTGCAGCACTGACAGAGGCTGACGACTTCATTCTCTGCGACCGTGAGAACCATGCCTCAATCATTGAGGGGTGTCAGGTAGCGCCTGCCAAGCTGGTTCCTTACCGGCATAACTCCGTGGAAGCCCTCCGAAATCGCCTCAAGCGCATCCCCCAGGAATCCGGCAGTCTTATCATCATGGATGGCGTTTTTAGCATGTCGGGTGACATGGCTGATCTTCCTCCGATGGTGAAAGCTGCCAAGGAATATGGAGCCGTTATGTATGTCGACGAGGCCCATTCGCTTGGAGTAGTTGGGCCTCAGGGGCGAGGTGTGACTCATCATTTCGGGGTCAATGATGATGTCGAGATTGTCATGGGAACATTTTCCAAGTCCTTCGGCTCGATGGGTGGATTCATCTCCGGTTCGAATGAGATGATCGAGTTTGTGAAGCACAAGGCTCGGTGCTTTATCTTCACCGCTTCGCTGGCTCCGGCCGTCGTCGGCGGGGTCCTGAAGGCTCTTGAGATCATGCAGTCCGAGCCCGAGCGCATCGACATGCTCTGGAAGAACACCCGCAAGATGCACGAAGGTTTCAAGTCGATCGGTTTCAAGATCGGCTCCACCCAGAGTCCTATCGTTCCTATCCTGATCGGAAGTGAGGCCAAAGCCTTCGCCTTCGCCCAGCGTCTCTTTGAGGAGGGTGTCTTTGCCATACCGGCCATCTACCCAGCCGTTCGTTATGGTGAGGCGATCGTCCGAACCAGCTTCATGTCAACTCACACTGATGAAGATCTCGACAAGGTGCTTTATATTTTTGCTAAAATTGCAAGAGAACTAGGGACTTTCGATGATCCAGCATACACAGAAACAGGCCGCCGCCGGAACGTTTTCGATTTTGCCCTGCCGCAGCGCGGCCGAGCTGAAGAAGTTCGAGGAGATTCCGGAGATACTTCACGGAACGGATCCGAACTTCACGCCGCCTTTTCCCGGTAGCGTCGTAAGACTGATCGGACCCAAGTCCGTTTTCTTAAAGAACCATGGGGAGATCACTCCCCTCATTGCTTACCGGGACGGGAAGCCTGTCGGCCGCATCGCTGCGATCGTCAACCGTTCTCACAACAAGTATAACAAAGACTCGGTTGGTTTCTTCGGCTTCTTTGATTTTATCAATGATCCCTCGGTGGCGAAGGCCCTGGTCGAAGCCGCCGCAGTGATCCTCATGGAGAAGGGATTGACCACCATGCGAGGTCCCTACAACCCCTCCATCAACGATGACTGCGGCGTCCTGACCGAGGGGAATGACAGGCCGACTTTTGTCTCAATGCCGTGGAACCCTCCCTATTATAAGGGGGTTTACAAGGCGGCGGGCCTTGAGGTCTTGAGGACTCTCTACGCTTACGATATCCCGTTGCACAAGGAGCCGCCCGAGCGGGTTACCAAGATCGTCAACTGGCTCATGAAGCGAAACAACGTCTCGATCCGCACGATCGACATGAAGAATCTGAGGAAGGAACTGGAGACAATCCACCGGCTCTACAACCAGTGCCTGGACCGGAACTGGGGATTCTACCCGATCGCACTCGAGGATCTGCTTCACTCGGCAGATGATCTCAAGGCGATCGCCGATCCGAGCATCATCGTCTTTGTCTGCATTGATGGCCGCGAGGTCGGGTTCACGCTGGCTCTTCCGAACGTGAACGAGGTCTTTCATGCATCACGCGGTCGCAAGGGCATCTTGCGTTTCCTGGAAATGGCACTTCGCCTCAAGTTCCAGCGCATCAAAACCGATCGCCTGACCGTGCTGGGGGTTGAGCCGGACTACCGAGACAAGGGACTCAGCGCCCTGCTCTTCTTTGAGAGTTTCCGGATTGCCAAGGCCAAGTACGACATCTCCGAGGTCTCCTGGGTGGAGGCGAACAATCTCGAGATCCTTGAAGGTGCCGAGTTGATGTGGGGGCGCCGCTCCCGCACCTATGAGCTTTACGAGAAGTCGCTTGCCTGATCCGGAGATCGGTCCTCGTCCCATGGAACTTCTGCTGACTGGATCCACGGGATTTGTCGGACGTAATCTCCTTCTTAGACTTCATCGAGATCATCGCTGGAGTCGGATCATTCTTCCTATCCGTGATCCAGAAAAGCTCCGCTCCCAACTTGAGGGCGAGGGGATCTCCGACCAGCGATTCGCACCCTGCTGTGTAACCGGGGATTTCTGGGAGCTCCCACCGGGCACAGCTCCTGATCTCGTAATCCATGCGGCAGGTCTCCTCTTTGCACGGAGCCGCGAGGAGTATTTTGAAACGAATGTGGAGGGAACCCTGCGTCTGATGGCCCAGTTGCCCAGGACAGCCCGCATCATTGTCCTTTCCTCTCAGGCTGCCGGAGGCCCAACGCCGAGAGGTAAGCTTGCCCGCTCGATGGATGATCATGATCGACCGGTCTCCCTCTATGGCGCATCAAAGCTCACGATGGAGAGAGAACTCCGAAATCGCCTCGGCCCCCGCCTTCTCATCCTTCGCCCCCCGATGGTACTAGGGCCGCGCGACGCCGCCACCCTGCCGCTTTTCAAGATGGCGGCGGGTGCCATCAGGCTGAAGCCTGGGTTCAAGGCAAAGCATTACAGCTGGATTGATGTCGAGGATCTCTGCGATGCGATCTTGGCCTCTGCATTGGTTGCGCCCGACGACTGGCAAAAAAACGGCCCCTTTTATCTCGGTTCTGGTACCACGATCACCGATCATGAACTAATCGCCACTGCTGCTAGGGCGATTAATGCTCAGGGAGTAACGTTAGCGCTGCCACAGATGATCATTCAGCTAGCCTCGCTCGTTATCGATGCGATTCCTGCCTGGCGCGTTGCCATACCTAGCCTCGGGCGTGATAGGGTCAGAGAGATCCTGCCCGACCGATGGGCCTGTGACTCGACCCCTTTTTCCGAGCACTTCGGATGTAATCCCAGTTCAGAAGGCAACCTGGAGAAAACTCTGCGTTCCACGGCGGAGTGGTTGAAGAAGCAGGGCAAGATCTGATCAGCAAAAAGTTGGAAGGTGGGAAGGTAAATGAAGGGGGGACGATGGATTGTTCGCCACCCTTTACGTTCTTACTTTTGGTTCCTTCTCATTAATTAAGTCCCGGATCATCCGGTGCCTGTGCGAGCAGATGATACATCGATCCTAGGTCCTTCATGATCGCTTTCCAGCGATGGATGCCTTCTTCCTGCGTGCTCACCGGGTGCAGCATCTCCGCTGTGGGTTTCAGAAGGTGCCATGATTTTTCGCTGATTTCCTGCTCGAGTTGTCCCGCCGTCCATCCTGCGTAGCCTGTAAAGGCAAGAAGATTGCCCTCCTCACGGATAGTTTCACCGATTTTATGGGCAAGATTTTCCACTCCGAGCGATTGGAAGCGGACGCCTGTTTCTTTCCAGATTAAGCGGGTCAGGATCAGATGCTGCTGGTCCACGGGACCTCCTTCAAAGACCTGGACGACGGCTACTTCTTTCGGCGCATCGGACAACTCTCCCAGACTCTCAATCCTGGGGCGATTCAGAATAAAACCCATCGCCCCCTCCTGATCGTGATGGGTTATCAGAAGAATGGTCCGCCGGAAATGGCTGTCCATGAGGGACGGGAGGGCCACTAGCAGCAAGCCTGCATGGAGTGTTTCTGATAGTTGAGATTCCTGAAAGCGCACGAAGGTATTATCATCACTCCTTGGCATCAGATCAATTATGGAAGGTAAAGTGGAATGATTCAGCAGGACATGGGTGGAGAGGTTGGAATGCTGAGCCAGCTTGCGAATGAAGCCCCTGGTTGAAAGTTCAATAAAAAAATCAAGAAATCTCTTGCCCCTAGGAGCTGGATCAGCTTTTATTAACACCCTTTTTCTCCGGAAACGTCGGCAGAAATATTCTCGAATCTCTTTCTACAACCTTCTTAAAACTCGAACCATGGCCAAAGAAATCACAGGACAGATCAAGCTTCAGATCCCCGCCGGACAGGCCAATCCAGCACCTCCGGTCGGTCCTGCGCTCGGTCAGCAGGGTGTCAACATCATGGCTTTCTGTAAAGAGTTCAACGCAGCCACGCAGAAGCAGGCCGGTGACATTCTCCCAGTAGTCATTACGGTTTATAAGGACAAATCCTTTACATTCATCACCAAGCAGCCTCCCTCTGGAGTTCTCTTGAAGAAAGCCGCCGGGATAGCTTCCGGTTCCAAGGAGCCGAACAAAGTCAAGGTGGCCAAGCTCACCAAGAAGCAGGTCATGGATCTCGTGAAGATCAAGATGAAGGACATGAATGCCAAGAGCGAGGAAGCTGCATTCCGTACCCTTTGTGGCACTGCCCGCCAAATGGGCATCGAGATTGAAGCGTAAAAAACTTTTAACAAAAAAACAACCGCAGGAGGTCTACGGACCGATTGAACTGCAACACAACATGCAAAACAACCGCAGCAAACGTTACCGCGCCGCCAATGATCTCGTAGAGCAGGGGCGCAAATATCCCTTGAGCGACGCCTTGAGCGTCCTTAAGAAGATGCCTCCCACCAAGTTCGATCAGACAGTGACTGTTTCGATGCGCCTTGGTGTTGACCCCAAGCAGAGCGACCAGATGGTCCGTGGAACCTGTCCTCTTCCCCATGGTAGCGGCAAGAATGTCCGCGTCCTCGTCTTCGCAACCGGTGCAGCCGCTACAGCAGCGCAGGAAGCCGGAGCTGAGTTTGTCGGCTTTGAAGATCTTCTTAAGAAAGTCCAGGGAGGTTTCGCTGATTTTGACGTCGCGATTGCTACTCCCGCAGCCATGACTGAGGTTCGTAAGCTCGGTAAGGTTCTTGGACCCCGGGGCCTTATGCCGAACCCTAAGACTGGAACTGTCAGCGACGACACCGCAAAGGCTGTCCTCGAGGTGAAGGCCGGACGCGTCGAGTTCAAGCTTGATAAGAACGGAAACATTGCCGTTCCCGTTGGCAAATTTTCCTTCAGTGAGGCACAACTTCTCGACAACGGTCGCGCCGTCATCGAAGCGGTCACGAAGTCTCGCCCTGCAACGGCGAAGGGTATTTTTGTGGAGTCCGTCACGATTGCCGCCACGATGTTGCCCGGCATTCCCGTAGATGCTTCTCCCTTCCTGAAGAACTAACCAATCAACGAGGAACCTAGGAATACTACCATGCGCCCCGAGAAACCAACGATCGTAGAGGACGTCAAGCTACGCCTCAATAACTCTCCCTTCCTCATCGTCGTTGAATACGGCGGGATGAACGTGAATCACTTTGCAGAACTGCGTAACCGCCTCGGTGGTGCCGGAGCCTCGCTCACTGTCATCAAGAACACCTTCCTCCGTCGTTCCATCAAGGAAGCAGGACTCCCGGAGTTGGATGCTCACCTGACGGGTCAGACGGCTTTTGTGGTTGGCGAGAAAGACATCTGTGCCTCAGCCAAGATCCTTAAGACTTTCGCTGCTGAATTCGAGAAGCCAACAATCCGCGTCGGCATCCTCGATAACTCCGTTCTCGAAACAGCTGAGGTCATCGCACTGGCTGACCTGCCTCCGAAGGAAGTTCTCCAGGCACAGCTCCTTGGTCTCCTTCTCAGTCCTGCAACCAAGCTTGTGCGGACACTCAACGAGCCAGGAGCCAGTCTGGCCCGGGTTCTGGCAGCCATTGCCGAGAAGGCTCCCGCTTCACCAGTTGCAGAAGAGGTGGCCCCCGCCTCAGAAGCTGTGGAAGCTCCCGTAGCATCAGCTGCAGAAGTGCCAGCAGCGTCGGAGGCACCTGCTCCAGTGGCGGAAGCTACTTCCGAGGAAACTCCGGCCGCTTAGAAAGCAGACCCTGTAGTCCCTAATCTCAAACTTTTAACCAAAAAAATTTCTCCCGGCGTACGAAGCCACGACGGGTGAAGGAAACACAACACGATGACCTGTCGGGCCGGCGGCTGCCGGTCTCAAATGTCCTGAGGCTTCGGGACGCGACAGCATCAAAATCCAAACAACACCATGTCTGATAACACAGCAATCGTAGAACAGCTCAGTAACCTCACCGTCCTCCAGATCGCCGACCTCGTGAAGGCCCTCGAAGAGAAGTGGGGAGTGAGCGCAGCCGCTCCCGTCGCAGTTGCCGCCGCCGGTGGTGGTGCTGGCGCACCCGCTGCAGCAGTCGAGGAGAAGACCGCCTTTGACGTGATCCTCAAGGAAGTTGGATCCAATAAGATCGGCGTCATCAAGGAAGTCCGCGCAGCAGTCCCAGGACTCGGTCTTGCAGAGGCCAAAGCCCTTGTCGAGAGCGCTCCCAAGGCCATCAAGGAAGGTGCCACCAAGGAAGAGGCCGAGGAGATCAAAAAGAAGATCGAGGCCGCTGGTGCCAAGATCGAGATCAAGTAGTCCCCGACTACAACGTGCCATTTATTCCGCTCATCGTTGTCAACGGGGTTTTCTCAGTTGACACGATGGCCGGAAGGGCATATAAAGAAAAGTTCCACCTGTCACGAGCTCTGCAACACGGTAATACGACGCTTAGTCAATCATATCCCTTCGCCGCCCGCGCGCATTTCCCTTTTTCTTTTAGGGATTCTTCAGCTGGCGGCCCTTTTGCATTCCTTTTTTTAAAGTTCCTCCCCGGAGTCCAATCACTCTTACCATTCTCCCTTTTTCGTCGGCACTAGCCGGCAAAAAAAGGACCGCCATTAAGGCAACCCGTATCGTCACCAAAGCGCCACCCAAGATCCTGCACCATGTCTGAAAGAATCAACTTCGGAAAACTCTACGAGGCTATCCAACCGCCCAACCTCATCGAACTGCAGATCAAGTCCTACGAGGAATTTTTCCAGACGGGCATCGAGCCATCTAAGCGGAAGGATGTAGGCCTTCAGGCCGTCTTCCGTGAATTCTTCCCTATCTATGGTTTCGAGGAAAAATCCTCCCTGGATTTTGTGAGCTATCATTTGGAGGAGCCGAAGACGGGTCCTTTTGAATGTCAGATTGAGGGTGAGACCTACAGCGCCCCACTCTATGTGACCTTCCGGTACAAGGATGAGAAATCCACCAAAGAAGAGAAGGTTTACATGGGCGAGATTCCGCTCATGACCAAGTCCGGGACATTCATGGTCAATGGTGCCGAGCGCGTTGTTGTCAGCCAGTTGCACCGCTCACCCGGCATCTGCTTCGAGTCAGATATTCACCTCAACGGAAAGCTGCTCTTCGGTTTCAGGATCATTCCCGACCGCGGTTCATGGACCGAGGTGCAGTTCGACACGAATGACCTTCTCTATGTCTATCTTGACCGCCGCAAGCGTCGGCGCAAATTCCTTGCGACTACTTTCCTTCGTGCGCTTGGCTTCCCTACCGACGAGGAGATTGCATCCCTTTTCTACACGATCGAGAGCCTCAAGCTCTCGGATAAGCTCGACGAGGAAGAAATCAGCACAAAGGTTCTGCTTGCTGACGTCCGCGAGGGTGACGCGATCATTGCCCGTGCCTACGAGCCCCTGACTCCCGCCGTCATTCGTGATCTGACCCGAGCCGGACACGCCGCAGTGAAGGTCATTGACACCAAGGATGACGACACGATCGTTAAGTCCCTCAAGCGCGACCCCGCCCACACCGAGGAAGAGGCACTCAAAGACATCTATCGCAAACTCCGTCCCGGCGATCCTCCAACAGTCCAGAATGCCCGTGGCATGCTCAAACGTCTTTTCTTTGACTCCAAGCGTTATGACCTCGGTCGTGTTGGTCGTCATAAGATCCAGCAGAAGCTCGGTCTGGATCCCAAGATCGATGACCGAGTTCTTCGCAAGGAAGACATCGTTGAGTCGATGCGTTATCTTCTCAAGCTTCGCAAGGGTGACGGGATGCTCGACGATATTGATCATCTCGGTAGCCGCCGTGTCCGTACGGTTGGAGAGCTGCTCGCCAATCAGTGTCGCGTGGGACTCTCCCGCACGGAACGTCTCGTCCGCGAGCGCATGGCTCTTTACGATCCTTCCGTCGATCACATCACGCCTCAGAAGCTGATCAATCCCAAGTCCCTGAGCGCCGTTGTGCGTGATTTCTTCGGACGTTCCCAGCTGAGCCAGTTTATGGATCAGACGAATCCTCTATCCGAGCTCACCCACAAGCGCCGTCTCTCGGCCCTTGGACCTGGAGGTCTCTCCCGTGAGCGTGCCGGATTCGAGGTTCGCGACGTCCATCCATCCCACTACGGCCGCATCTGCCCGATTGAAACCCCTGAAGGTCCGAACATCGGTCTGATCAGTTCCTTGAGCACTTACGCACGGGTGAATGAATTCGGGTTCATCGAGACCCCGTATCGTAAGATCATCAATGACAAGGTCACTGATGAGATTGAGTACCTTACCGGCGACCGTGACGAGAACTTCTACATTGCTCAGGCCAATTCACCCCTCGACAGCAATGGGAAATTCCTCGGCGAGACCGTCTCCTCGCGTTACCGCGGAGACTTCGTCGAAATCGAACCCGACAAGGTCCAGTACATGGATGTATCCCCCAAGCAGCTCGTTTCAGTGGCTGCCGGTCTCATCCCCTTCCTTGAGCACGATGACGCCAACCGCGCCCTCATGGGTTCGAACATGCAGCGTCAAGGGGTGCCGCTCCTCATCTCCGACGCCCCGATTATCGGGACGGGAATGGAAGGTCGCGTCGCCCGTGATTCCCGTGCAGTGGTTGTTTCCGAGTCGAACGGCAAGATTGCTTCCGTGGACTCCCTACGCATCATTGTCACTAGGGATGGCGAGCTGCCCGAGGGCAAGAAGAAGATCAAGGACGATCCTGAGAACGGCGTCCATGTCTACGACCTGCGCAAGTTCATGCGTTCCAACAGCAGCACCTGCATCAACCAGAAGCCCATCGTTAAGAAGGGCCAGGTGATCAAGAAGGGTGACGTGCTTGCAGATGGGCCGAATACTGAGAACGGAGAGCTTGCGCTCGGCCGCAACGTGCTCGTCGCCTTCATGCCTTGGAACGGTTACAACTTCGAGGATGCCATCATGATTTCTGAGCGTGTGGTCAAGGAGGATGTCTACACCTCCATCCACATCGACGAGTTCGAGATCGGAGCCCGTGACACCAAGCTTGGGCCTGAGGAAATCACCCGTGATATTCCGAATGTCAGCGAGGAAGCCCTTCTGAACCTTGGACCCGACGGCGTTATCCGCATCGGCGCCGAGGTGAAGCCAGGAGACATCCTTGTTGGCAAGATCACTCCTAAGAGTGAGACCGAGCTGGCGCCCGAAGAGCGCCTCCTGCGCGCCATCTTCGGTGAGAAGGCTGCCGACGTGAAGGACACCTCGCTCACCGTTCCGTCCGGAACCTACGGCATCGTCATGGATGTACGCGTCTCTTCCAAGGAGAAGGCGACCAAGATCAAGATGACCCCGTCCGAGTCGAAGCGTCAGCAGAAGATGATCCAGGACGACAACAAGAAGCGTAAGGAAGAACTCTTCGAGCAGCTCACAGAAGGACTTGCCAATGTGCTCCTTGGTGAGAAAATCCCGCTTGATGTCGTCAACGGCGAGACCGGAGAGATCATCATCCCCGCTAACCGCAAGATCACCAAGATGCTCCTGCGCAAGCTGGCCGGCGTCTACAATGTGGTCGAGATCGATCCGAGCCCGATCCGCAACAAGATCCGCGAGATCATCGGGCAGTTCGAACACCGCTTCGCCGATCTCGACAATGAGAAGGAAGAGAATCTCGGCCGCGTCGAGAGCGGTGATGACGTTGATCCCGGCATCATCAAGCAGGTCAAGGTCTTCATTGCCAGCAAGCGCAAGCTCTCTGTAGGTGACAAGATGGCAGGACGCCACGGTAACAAGGGTGTCGTCGCCAAGATTGTTCCCGAGGAGGACATGCCCTTCCTTTCAGACGGTACTCCCGTCGACATTGTGCTCAACCCGTTGGGCGTGCCAAGCCGCATGAACGTCGGGCAGGTTCTCGAAACCCATCTGGGTGTCGCAGCCAAGGCCCTCGGCTTCAAGGTGGCCACCCCTGTCTTCGACGGAATTCCCGAGAGCCGTATCCGCGAGTACCTCAAGGAAGCTGGTCAGAAAGAAGGATTCTCCTGGATTCAGGAGAACGGCAAGTCGCAGCTCTTCGACGGTCGTACCGGCGAGGCGTTCGATCAGGAGGTCGTCGTGGGCATCATCTACATGTTGAAGCTTGGACATCTCGTGGCAGACAAGATCCATGCCCGTGCTGTCGGTCCCTACTCCCTGGTCACCCAGCAGCCGCTCGGTGGTAAGGCCCAGTATGGTGGCCAGCGCTTCGGAGAGATGGAGGTCTGGGCACTTGAGGCTTATGGCGCCGCATATACGCTTCAGGAACTGCTCACCGTCAAGTCGGACGACGTGCAGGGACGAACTCGCATCTACGAGAGCATTGTCAAGGGAGATAATTCCCTGGAGGCCGGTATCCCCGAGTCTTTCAACGTGCTCATCAAGGAAATGCAGGGACTCGGACTCGATGTCCGTGTCGGAAAAAAGGACGAACCTCGTTCCTTCATCGATACAGCCGCTTAACCAAAGCGACCAGACACACGCGAAGCACATACCATTCACCAAGCTAGCAGCATTCCACTTATCATGAGCGACACAGCACTTGCAGTAGCACCCGACCTTCTGGCGGATCCCATTAAGGCCTCCTTCGACGAGGTTGGGATCACCGTCGCCAATCCGGAGACCATCCGCGGTTGGAGCAAAGGCGAAGTCAAGAATCCGGAGACCATCAATTACCGGACCTTCAAGCCCGAGAAGGGTGGTCTCTTCTGCGAGCGCATCTTCGGTCCCACGCGGGACTGGGAGTGCTCCTGCGGAAAGTATAAGCGCATCAAGCACAAGAATGTTGTCTGTGATCGCTGCGGCGTCGAAGTTTGCCTGAGCCGCGTCCGTCGTGAGCGTATGGGCCACGTCGATCTCGCTGTTCCTGTCACCCATATTTGGTTTTACAAGTGCATGCCCTCACGCATCGGGCTCATGCTCGACCTGACTGGTCGTCAGCTTGAGCGCGTGATCTATTACGAGGATTACATCGTGATTGATCCGGGCAAGACTCCCTTCGAGAAAGGGCAACTCCTGACCGAGACCGAGTATCGTGAAGCCGAGGACCAGTATGGTGAAGACTTCACTGCCGGCATGGGTGCCGAAGCGATCCGCAACCTTCTGGAGAATCTGGACTTGCTCGAAGAGCAGCAGGTGATCGAGAAGCAGATGACCCAGACCAAGAGCAAGCAGATCCGCAAGAAGCTTGCGAAGCGTCTCAAGCTCGTTCAGGGCTTCATGGGATCAAAGACCCGTCCCGAGTGGATGATCCTTAGCGTTCTTCCGGTCATCCCCCCCGATCTGCGTCCCCTCGTTCCCCTCGAAGGTGGCCGTTTCGCCACATCGGATCTCAATGATCTCTATCGCCGTGTCATCAACCGTAACAACCGTCTCCGCACTCTTCTCCAGCTGAAGACCCCCGAGGTCATTATCCGCAACGAGAAGCGCATGCTCCAGGAGGCCGTCGATGCCCTCTATGATAACGGTCGCCATGGCCGCGCCGTTACTGGTGCCGCCAACCGCCCCCTTAAGTCGCTGAGCGACATGCTTAAGGGCAAGGGAGGCCGCTTCCGTCAGAATCTGCTCGGCAAGCGCGTTGATTACTCTGGCCGTTCCGTCATTGTCATCGGGCCCGAACTCAAGCTTAACCAGTGCGGTCTTCCCAAGAAGATGGCGCTTGTTCTTTTCGAGCCTTTCATCATCCGCCGACTCAAGGAACTTGGCTACGTGCACACCGTGCGCAGCGCCAAGAAGCTGATCGAGCGCCAGACCCCCGAGGTTTGGGACATTCTGGAAGAAGTCACCAAGGGCCACGCCGTTCTCCTGAACCGTGCCCCGACCCTCCACCGTCTCTCGATCCAGGCTTTCGAGCCGATCTTGATTGAAGGCGAGGCGATCCGTGTCCACCCCCTCGTTTGTACTGCTTACAACGCCGACTTCGATGGTGACCAGATGGCCGTCCACGTCCCTCTCTCCATCGAGGCTCAGCTAGAGGCCCGCACCCTGATGCTGGCTCCGAACAACATCTTTTCGCCATCCAGCGGCAAGCCGATTACCAATCCATCGCAGGACATCCCGCTCGGCTGCTACTACTTGACGCAGAATCCACGAAATGTCGGCACCAAGGATGCAAAGTCCTCCGATACACGCCTGCCTCTCTTCTCTGAATCCAGCGAAGTCGAGCTAGCACTCTCGGAAAAAAGCGTAAAGATCCACACCCGAATCCGTTTTCAGAATCCCGATCGCGGAGTGAAGACTGTCTATGGCAATCAGGAGCTTTCTGTTATCGAGACCACGGTTGGACGTGTTCTCTTCAACCAGATCTGGCCTAGCGAGCTTGGTTTCTACAACAAGGTTGCTGGCAAGAAGCAGCTCTCCGACATCATCTGGCGCTGCTACAAGGCGGTTGGTCAGGCTCGCACCGTCGAGACACTGGACAAGCTCAAGGAGCTCGGTTTCCGCGAGGCGACCAGAGCCGGGGCCTCCATCGGTATCAATGACATGATCATTCCGAAGGAGAAGGCTGTTCTTATTGAGAGCGCCCAGAAGCAGATCGCTGAGGTGCAAAAACAGTACCGCCGTGGAATTATCACCGACGGTGAACGCAAGAACAAGGTGCAGGACATCTGGACCCACACTGGTGAGGAGATCGCAAATGCCCTCTTCCGCACGCTTGAGCATAACGATGGTCGCCCTGAAGCCAACCCCGTCTTCATGATGGTCGACTCTGGTGCCCGAGGCAACCGCACACAGGTCAAGCAGTTGGCAGGTATGCGCGGACTCATGGCCAAACCATCCGGCGAGATCATCGAACGTCCGATTCTTTCGAACTTCCGCGAGGGTCTCTCCGTTCTTGAATACTTCATCTCGACCCACGGTGCCCGCAAGGGACTTGCCGACACAGCACTCAAGACCGCCGATTCCGGGTATCTCACCCGTAAGCTGGTCGATGCAGCCCAGGACGTCATCATCACTTCTGATGATTGCGGCACTGTTAATGGTATCGTTGTTCGCCCGATCTATGAGGGTGACGAGGAGGTTGTCTCCTTGGCCACGCGCATCATTGGCCGCGTCAGTTGCGAGACGGTCAAGGATTCCATCAACAACACCGCGATCATCAAGGCCAACAATCTTATTGATGAAGAGACCGCTGCCGCCCTTGACAAGGTTGGACACGAGCAGCTCAAGATCCGCTCCGTGCTCACCTGCGAGAACAAGCACGGCGTCTGTGCCAAGTGCTATGGCAGGAATCTCGCCAACGGTCTCATGATCGGTCTCGGTGAAGCTGTCGGCATCATCGCCGCCCAGTCGATCGGTGAGCCGGGAACCCAGCTCACGATGCGTACCTTCCACGTGGGTGGAACGGCCAGCCAGACCTTCAAGCAGCCGATCATCAAGGCAAAGAACGAAGGAACCGTCCGTTACAGCGACCTTCGTGCAGTTCAGGCACTCGACGGCACCTTCATCGTGCTCTCCAAGAACGGCACGGTGGGTGTTCACGGCAAGGATGGCCGCGAGCTTGAGAGTTACCCCGTGGTGCTCGGCTCCGTCTTCTCAGTCGCTGATGGTGGAACCGTCAAGAAGGGCGAGACCTTTGTCCAATGGGATCCGTACAATGTCCCGGTTATCACCGAGAAGTCAGGTAAGATCGAATTCCGCGACATGATCGCAGGCGTCACCATCCGCAAGGAGGTTGACGACGAGACCGGTGTCATGGGCACCGTGCTGATCGAGCACAAGGATGATCTTCATCCGCAGATCGTCATCGTCGATGACAAGAAGGAGATCGTGGCCAGCTACTCCATCCCGGCCGGAGCTCACCTTGAGTGCAAGGAGGGTGAAAAGGTTCAGGCCGGTCAGCGTCTCGCCAAGACTCCGCGTAAGATCGCCAAGACCAAGGACATCACCGGCGGTCTGCCGCGTGTGGCCGAGCTCTTCGAGGCTCGCCGTCCCAAGGATGCCTGTGAGATCGCCCGTATCGACGGAGTCGTCGACATTGGTGGTACGGTCCGCGGCAAGCGCAAGCTCATCGTTCGTGATCCGCAGACCGGATCCGAAGAAGAGCACCTCATTCCTCTCTCCAAGCACATCATTGCCTTCAAGGGTGACTTCGTGAAGAAAGGACAGCAACTGACCGAAGGACCTGTTGTTCCTCACGAGATCCTCGATGTCTGCGGACCTCAGGAGCTCCAGGAGCACCTGCTCAATGAAGTCCAGGAGGTCTACCGTCTTCAGGGCGTTGAGATCAACGACAAGCATATCGAGATTATTGTCCGCCAGATGCTCCGAAAGGTGAAGATCACCGATCCGGGTGACACTACATTGCTCTGGGGCGATCAGATCGACCGCCTCGAGTTCGAGAGCGAGAATGAGCTCGTGAGTTCCAAGGGTGGAAAGCCTGCGGAAGCAGCCCCCGTCCTTCTTGGTATCACCAAGGCCTCGCTCGAGACCGACAGCTTCATCTCCGCTGCATCCTTCCAGGACACAACACGTGTTCTCACCGAAGCGGCGACCCTCGGTAAGGCTGACAGACTCCGCGGATTCAAGGAAAACGTCATCATGGGCCACCTCATTCCTGCAGGAACCGGCTTCACGTCAAACCGTAGCTTTGATCTGGTCCACCTCGGTGAACCCTCCCTGCTTGAGGGGGATGAGATAGCTGAAGAAGCTTCCCTATAACCAATTAATCAGCAACAAATCCCAAAAAACAACGCATTCCCATGTCCGTAGAAGCAATGACAGAACTCCTCGAAGCCGGTGTCCATTATGGACACCAGACCAAACGTTGGAATCCCCGCATGCGGGATTTCATCCTTGAGGAGAAAAACTCCATCCACATCATCGATCTCTCCAAAACGGTCGAGCAGCTAGCTAAGGCTGGAGAGTTCCTCGCGGACATCTCGGGCCGCGGAGGCAAGATCCTCTTCGTTGGCTGCAAAAAGCAGGCCCAAGAGGCTGTCAAGGAGGCCGCCCAGGCTTGCGGACAGTACTATGTCAATCAGCGCTGGCTCGGCGGCACCCTCACCAACCTTGTTACCATTCGCAAGAGCGTCTCTAAGCTCCGCGAATTTGAGGCCCTCGAGAAGAGCGCCGGATTCAACAAGATCAATAAAGCCGAAGCTTCTGCTCTGCGTCGCGAAGCCACCCGTATCCGCCACAATCTCGAGGGAGTTCTCGACATGGACAAGCAGCCGGATGCGATCGTCATCATCGATACCGTCAAGGAGACCATTGCGGTCGCCGAGGCCCGCCGCCTGGGTATTCCCATCGTGGCGATTGTCGACTCCAACAGTAACCCCGAGGAGATAAACTACCCTATCGCCGGTAACGACGACGCGATCCGTGCGATTCGCATCATTCTCCAAAAGCTTGTCGATGTGATCGCAAAGTCACGAGTTGGTGCTCGGACCCCGATCTCTGCTCCCACTGAGACCGAAGAGCTTGAAGCTGTGGCTGAATAAGCTTTACAGCCAATAGCTCTAGCCTTACCTCGATCTCCGTTTTATCTTCACACCAACCAATTCAAATCATGGCTGATATCAATCCAGCAATCGTAAAGTCTCTCCGCGAGAAGACCAACGCCGGCATGATGGACTGCAAGCGCGCTCTCACCGAAGCGGGCGGCGACATCGAGAAGGCGGAAGCCATCCTCCGCACCAAGGGCATAGCAAGCGCCGGCAAGAAAGCCTCACGCCACGCCAAGGAAGGCGCGGTCATCTCCTTTATTCAGCCCTCCGGCAAGGTGGGTGTGCTTGCGGAGATCAACTGCGAGACCGACTTCGTCGCCAAGAATGATATTTTCACCAAGTTCGTCAAGGAGATCGGCGAAGAGATCGCTGCCGCAAAGACAGAGACCGTCGAGAGCCTTCTGGAGGCCCCCACATCGACCGGAGTTCTCTTCAAGGATTCCATCGCCGCAACCATTGCCGCGCTTGGGGAGAATATTGTGATCCGCCGTTTCACCCGCTTCCAACTGGACGGCGGACTTGTTGCTTCCTATATCCACCTTCAGGGTAAGGTTGGCGTTCTCGTCGAGATTGCCTGCGGGAACGAGGCTACCACGAAGAGCGACAGCTTCCGCGAGTTCGTCAAGGACATCACCCTACAGATCGCCGCCGCACATCCCACCTGTGTCTCCCGCGAAGAGGTTGACGCGGCTCTCGTTGCCGCAGAGCGTGAGATCTACAAGGGCCAGGTTGCCGGCAAGCCCGAGAATATCGTCGAGAAGATCGTCGATGGGAAAATGGACAAGTTCTACAGCACCACCTGTCTCCTCGAGCAGGCCTGCATTAAGAATCCTGACATTACCGTCAAGGACCTCGTGGCAAGCAAGGAGAAGGAACTCGCTGACAAGATTGTTATCAGCAAGTTTGTCCGCTACGGCCTTGGTGAGGAGTCCGGAGAGGCCCCAGTTGAAGAAGCGGCCTAAAAACCCATAGGGTATCCTTGTCGGGATCACCTCATATGACACTCGCAAGCCTCCTCTCTGAGCAATTGATCATCCCTGAGATGGTTGCCACTGATCGGTGGCAGGCCATCGGGGAGATCGTGGATCGGCTTGTTGAGGAGGGTCAATTGGATGTCGCCCATAGGGATGATGCGATCGCTTCACTCAGTCACCGAGAAGAGACGATGAGCACTGGGATCGGTTTTGGGATCGCCATACCGCATGCCAGCTGCGATGCGGTGAATCAAGTGACTGCTTGCTTCGGTCGTTCTAAGACCGGAATCGACTTTGAGTCACTTGACAACAAGCCCGTGCACTTCATTGTCCTCTTTCTGGTGCCGAAGGATCAATTTCAGACGCACCTCAGAACCTTGGCCGCGATTGCCAAGTTCCTGAACGATCCCGCAGTGCGCACCGAGTTGGGAGTGGCTAGCGATGCCAAGGCGATCCTTTCCGTCTTCGATAGGAAGCGCTCATAGCATCAGCTTGCACTAAAGGTAGGCTGTTAGCTGTTTAGACTGAAGGCTTTTTGGTTGGGATAGAAACAAACGGTCTTTGTGAAGGGAATCGCGGATCGCACAACCAGCTTCAATGCAATTTAAGCAATACTACCTAATAGTCTAACAGACTAAAATGCTACAGTCTTTGCTCCCATGTCTCTCCTCTACACACTGACTGACCGCCTTGCTGCCGCACTAGGTGCTGCTGGGATTGATGAGTCGCTTGGCTTGGTAACGCCTTCCGCCGACACACGCTTTGGCGACTTCCAGACCAACGCCGCCATGGTCGCCGCCAAGGCCTTGAAGAAAAATCCGCGCGAGGTTGCCGCCTCGATCCTTGCTCATCTCCAAGTCGAGGATCTCTGTGAGAGTCCCACGGTGGCGGGTGCAGGTTTCATTAATTTCAAAGTCCACGAGAGCGCACTATCCGAGGCCGTCAACGCGCTCAGGAATGATCGGAGTCTCGGTGTCGAGATGGTGAAAAAGCCGAAGACCATCATCATCGATTTCAGCTCCCCGAATGTTGCCAAGCCGATGCATGTCGGCCATATCCGGAGCACGATCCTCGGTGACTCCTTGACGCGAATCGCCCGACATCTTGGACACCAAGTTATCACTGACAACCATATCGGTGACTGGGGGACACAGTTCGGCAAGGTGATCTATGGCTGGAAGCACCTTCTTCATAGGGAGTCCCTCGAGCAGGCCCCGATCGCCGAACTCGTCCGACTCTACCGGGAAGTCAATGCGCTGGAGGAGAATGACCCCGCTCTTAAGGAAATCGTCCGCCATGAGCTGGTGAAGCTCCAGCAGGGGGATGCCGAGAACCTTGAGATCTGGAAACAGGCCGTCGTTCTCTCCTGGAAAGAATTCGAACGTCTCTATGGACTACTCGGCATCATCTTCGACGAGCGACTCGGGGAGAGTTTTTACAACGACGCCCTAGGACCGCTGGTGGATCGCTTGCTTGCGGAGGGAATCGCGGAGCTCAGCAAAGGAGCCGTCTGTATTTTCTTTCCCGAACTTCCAGCGCTTGAGGAAAAGCCGTGTCTGATCCGCAAGAGCGACGGGGGATTCCTCTACGCCACGACGGATCTTGCCACCATCGAGTACCGGGAAAGCCGCTGGAAGCCCGATGCCATCTGGTATGTTACCGGATCGCCGCAGCAACTCCACTTCGAGCAAGTCTTCGCCGCTGCGCGCATGATGGGAGTCACGACCGACCTGCGGCACATCGCCTTTGGCAGCATCCTTGGAGAAGATCGCAAGATGATGAAGACCCGTTCTGGTGAGAACGTCGAGTTGGGAGGTCTTTTGAATGAGGCCATCGAGCGCGCCCTTGCCGTTGTAGCCGAGAAGAACCCCGACCTTCCGAGGACCGATCAGGAGGAGATCGCACACCTTATCGGCCTCGGCGCGGTGAAGTATGCCGACCTGATGCAACACCGACTCACCGACTACGTCTTCTCCTGGGATAAGATGCTTTCCTTCCAGGGGAATACTGCTCCCTATTTGCAGAATGCCTATGTGCGTATCCGCTCCATCTTCAGAAAGGCCAAGAGTGAAGGTATAGCCGAGGGCATCTCTAGCATCCCTAGTGAGTCATCTCCGATCGTGATCTCCGATCCCTCCGAGCGCACCCTCGCCCTACAGATTCTCAAGTTTGGTGAAGTCCTGCATGCTGTCCTCGAGGATCAGCGTCCGAATCTCCTCTGCCTTTATCTCTATGAGTTGGCTGACTCATTCCACCGCTTCTACGAGGCCTGCCCGATCTTGAAATCAGAAGATCCCGTCCGCTCATCCAGGATGGCTCTTGCTGGATTGACAGCGGATGTCCTGAAGACAGGGCTTTCGCTGCTGGGGATCGGTGTTCCCGAGCGGATGTAAAAAGGCTAGGGCTTGGTCCTTTGCGCCACAATGGTGTTGGCCTGCGCTTGTCGTAGATACACTAAGGCCACACTCACTCCTTGCGCACCATCCGATCTTCCGAGTAAGTGGAAGGACCGAGTTTGATTATCCTGGTGCGCACAATAGGAATCCCGAGGAATATGGCCTTTAGAAAACCTCAAGAAGCAAGGGCTTCTTTTCTTGAAAAACCGTTTTCAATAATTGACCCCTTAGAGTCAGCATTGAAGGGCATTTAGCTAGTATCAATGAGGTTTTTGACACGAGAAATGCTCTGATAGAAGGGATTCTACCGAGCGTAATGTGACATAATCGTCATAAATAAAAAAAATCTTGAATCGGTGAGAGGGTCTCATCTATTCGTATTCATTGTATGACACCCAAATATACTCTTAAAGAAAAAGGCCTCAATATTGAAAATGAAGTTTTTACTTAAAAATCAAAAAAATTCTAACTTAACAGTGATCTAATAGTTTTCATAAAAAAATACCAGTAGAATTCTATATATACATTTATTATGAAAAAGAACAACTGGAAAATGCTTATTTTTTTAATGCTATATATAAGCCAGATTTTCCATTCTATAGCAGGTACAACTACTAAAACAAATGATCTCGTGGTTCTTGGATATATTGATGCAACGAATAATATTTCGTACGGCACTCTGACTAACGGGATGGCAGCTGTCTATCTTATGTATACAAACAACTCAGTGGAGTTGGGGGCTTCTCAAATATCAACTGCTTTTTATTGGCAGGATAATCTGACAAATACTCCTAGGGCAAAGATGCAGCTAGATGGCACAAATGCTCTCTCTATTTATAGCACTAATGGAGATGCTGGGTTTTTTTTAAACCCTAATGCTGGGAGTCTTACCCTTTCAGGGAGTAACTCAGGGATCACACTCTCTGCGTCAAATGCGTCAATAACTTTGAGTGGAAGTAACTCCTCGATCGTATTGAGTGGTACAAATTCTAAACTCTTGGTGAGCGGAACTGGTTCAGGCATCATGCTGAGTGGAGTCAACTCCTCTATAACTCTGGTGGACGGAACAGTTCTGAGTAATGCCGCAAGTCTGAGAGGATCTAGTCTTTATCAAGTTGGCAGCACGAATCCATACCAGAGCATCGGGACTAACGGGGTTGTGAATGTCACGGGAAGCGGCA
>CANKWU010000020.1 GCA_947487385.1 Spartobacteria bacterium | reverse complement strand
GGTTACGGGGGTGCTCGTTTACTTCATGCTCTACATATGGTTTCCCTCCGCGAAGATCTGACCGGCACGAATTCCCCTCCGCCCGGTTCGGGGATCGAGCGGGCCGGTATGCTGGATGCCTTTGCCCACGACACTCGCGAGGATGTCCTGGTGCTTGCGATGTTCGAGACCCGTTCCTGGGAGCATGGAGAGCGACAACTCTTCCAACTCCAGGAGAAACTCAACGCTTACGTCTCCTTCATCCTGGACGGAGAGATGAAGGAAAACTTTCCCCATCTGCAGGGAAAACCCGTGCGGATCGAACTCCGCACTTCCGAGGAACCTTCTGAGAAGGCAATGGGCTTCCTTGGAAGGGCCCGCGACCAACTCGCACTCCAGCAGATCAGCCTTGAGGTTGTCGTGATCGGCGAAGTGGCTGCAGACAGCGGGGGTTGCTGCGGAGGAAATGCGGAGACCGGGTGCTGCGGCAGCTCTCAGGTTGTGGAGCAGCAGGCGAAGGGTTCCTGCGGGTGCGACCATTAATTTCGCCATCTTTTCAGCCCATGCTTGAATCCAACACAACGACTCGCCCCCGCAATGTGGACTGGAAGCGGGCAGCCGCGATCCTCTACGGCGACTGGGGCACCAGCAAGGCCTATGTCATCGGTCTGGCCTTTGCAGTAGCGGGTTACAGCTCACCATGGCTCATCGGAGCCATGTGTCTGCTTACGGCGCTTGTGGGCGTCAATTACATGGTCATCTGCCGGCATTATCCCAACGGCGGCGGCGTCTACGCAAGCGTCCGGCACCGATCCGAGATCATCTCAATCGTGGGCGCATTTCTGCTGATTGCCGACTATATCGTGACGGCAGCTGTCAGCGCCCTCTCCGCCTTCCTATATCTTGGAGTGCCTCACCCAGAGATATTTGCCGCCTGCTCCATCGCGATTATCGGGGCATTGAATTACTTCGGTCCCAAGCATACCGGCGGTGCCGCTATCCTTGTTGCTATTCCCACGTTCGTTGTGGTTGCTCTGCTCGGTCTCCTAGCGCTTCCCCATTTGGGAGATGCAGTGATTCACACACAACCTCTTCATGACGGCTTTCTTCATAATTGGAATGCCTTCGTAGCTATTGTTCTGGCCCTTTCTGGTGTTGAAGCGATCGCCAACTCAACGGGAGTGATGAAGCTCAACCCGGGAAGCACACTCGAAAAACCCGATGTCTCCAAGACCGCCAACAAGGCACTTATTGTTGTCATGGTGGAGGTCTGTCTCTTCACGGCCCTCCTGGGGCTGGCTATGGCAGCTCTTCCGGGAATGGTTGCCGCCAATGGTGAAGTGAATGCCCCAGGCGCCGAGGGTGTCCGCGACTACATGCTCCGCTACATGGCCCAGATCTTCGCTGGCAATTTTTTCGGGCCCTTTCTCGGGCACATTGCAGCCTGGGTTGTCAGCATTGTTTTTGGCATCCTTCTCCTGAGTGCTGTGAACACGGCTATCGTGGCTCTCAGCGGAATTTCTTTTCTGATGGCTCGAGACCATGAAATGCCGCCGATCTTTGCAAAGCTGAACTCCTTCGGTGTCCCGAATGCGGGACTTTTCTTCGCCGTCCTTGTGCCTGCAGGTCTGGTCATCGCCGTCAGCGACATGTCGGGTCTTGCCGATCTCTATGCGGTGGGCGTGGTGGGAGCCATTGCGGTGAACCTAGGAGCAACTAGCACGGACTGGAAGCTTGCCCTGAAAAATCACGAGCGCGTCCTCATGTTCGTGACCTTTGTGATCATGGCAGTGATTGAGATCTCCCTCTTCATCGACAAGCCGAATGCCAGGATCTTTGCCTTCACGGTGCTAGCTATTGGCCTGGTGCTCCGGGGTCTAGCCAAGGAAAGCTCGGAGCGAAAGGCAAAAGCAGCCCAGGAGGCGGCCCTTCAGGCGGCCGTGCTTGCCATGGAGAACGGCGGAAAGATTTCCAAGCCAACACCAGCCAACGAGCCTGCTCCTGCACCGTTGCAAAAAGTTCCCACTGCCACCGGAACAGCCACGGCACCTGTACCAGCTCCGAAAGTCTACAACGGCCCCATCCTCGTAGCAGTCAGAGGTAAGGGGCGCACTCTAGATTTTGCTGTCAAAGAAGCCGCCGAAAACGGCCAGCCTCTCTATGTTCTTTTTGTCCGAGAGCAGCCGGTTATCGCGCCGGGTGATCGGCGAAGGAAATGGACGGAGGACAAACAAGCTCGTGAGACCTTCGAGTCATTAAGAAACAAGGGGCTGGGTGAGACCATCATTCCCTGCTACGCCGTCAGCGATGCTCCAGCCCATACTATTGCTGATCTAGCTTCCACGATTGGAGCAGAGCGCGTCTTGCTAGGCGCCCCCCAGCGGAACACTCTTATTCACATGCTGCGCGGCAATATTATTCGCGAGGTGGCCTCACTTCTTCCGGATGACATTTATCTCCTGGTCTGCGTTTAGCCAATGGCAGTTGTTTCCGCGAAACCGATATTCATGAATTTCCGTAACACGCTTTTTCTCATCACTTTGTTCGTCTCTGTGATCGTATCAGGAAGCCTCCTTGCGGGTGACCTCACACCCTGGGAAGCAAAGTGGCATGATGGGGAAGTGGTCACTATCAAGGGTAAGGTAATTGAGTTTCGCGAATCCTCTGGTGAGGCTTTCCTCAACATGGGTCAACGCCACCCCAAGGAAATCTTCACGATCTTCTGCGCGCCCAAAACCAAGATCTCTCGGAAGGTTCTTTCACGCTTTGAGGGGAAAACCATTTCCGTAACAGGCAAGATCAATGTCTATCAAGGCCGTCCGAAAATCACCCTGACCTCTCTTGATCAGATCTCTCGTAAATGAACGTCGAACGACTTAAATACATCATCTGGGCTGCGGACACGGCTCGAGCGGTGAAGTTCTATACCTCCGTCTTCTGCGGGAAGGTGATCCGGGAGAATCCCGCCGTCACCGACGTTGAAGTCTGCAATGGCATCATCGGCATCCATGGCGGCGGTGAGGGAAAACGGACCTGGACGGGTTTGAGTTTTCAGGTGGCCGATGTGATCGCCGGTGCTGCCGAGATCGTAGCGGCAGGTGGTCAGTTGCTTCGCGAACCACAACCGGAAAATGGGGAACCGCCCCACCTGGCGATGTGTGTGGATACCGAAGGCAATGAAATCATGCTCTCTCGCAAGAGAGGCTAGTTCATCTCGACACTTTGGAACGGTTCAGACGAAATCATTGCCCCTCCTAAGAATGGAAAATCCAGATCAATAATGATGTAAAAGGTCAGGCATATCACTCCAGTTAGTACGATGGTAAGAATGGCTTGAAGCCAGAAATTTTGAGCCTCAAAGAGATAAGAAAGGCCGACAGTGGCAACGGCACCAACCAGTATAACCAACCAAAGAACTGGAGGGAGGCTGGATGAGGAGTCATCAATGCGCGATGCTCTCAAGCTATTCATACTCGTGAGACAGGAGATTGAGGTGCGGATAAAATCTTTTTCCTGATCGTTGCTCGGTTTGATGCGCAAATACGCTTCTCCTATTTTCTGCAGTTCTTGAATGGTTCTCGGACTGGCCTCTCCCTTCTCCAAGCATTTCCACTCATCATTCACCACGGAATCGCGATAGTTGCGAAGGAGTTGCTGAAGGTCCCCCTGCGTCGGTTGAGGAAATGCCTTGGTCACGAAATAGAGATCTCGGAGATACCGTGCTTCCTGGACGAGATTCGTAGAAGTTGTGGAATATGCCTGCCAAGTCGCGGTGAACACGAAGGCCAGAAAAATGCCATAGACAGTTCCAAGCGTGCTGAAAAAAGGTCCTGTGACGTCATGACTCTGCTTGAGAAAGCGGAAGGGGACCGCTCTTCTGAAAAGATGGAGTCCAATGAGCGAGAGGACCATGGGTGGAAGCACGCACAATGCCAACAACTCCGTCGTTGAAAGACAGAAGCAGAGAGATTGCTCCAGACTCATGGCGGCTATCAGTGGACTTGGCACATAGGGAATTGTTTGTGTGAGCCCAACAAAAGACAAGGTCGTAGACGGGGACTTGAGATTTTGGCGGATAGCGTCGTTGGCCTGCGGTCGCCGTAGTTTTATCTACCGATCCTCTCGGATCAGGCATCCTCGCTACCGCTCGGACTGCTTCCCCTGACTAAGCCCCGTTCCCACACGCCTTTTCTACGACTTCACTTGGCTGCCTTGCTCTGCATTCAAACTTTCAAGTCTTTACAGAGAAGAAGTTGGGAAATCTCAACTTTTGTGAACATGACATGATCGCCACACGTCAGAGATTGACTCTCTCTCAGATTAAACACTTCGGTCTTGTAGAGAATTTATTTCTGAAAGCTCCACTCCCTACCCGGCGAACTCCTTTGACTTCTCCTCCATGCCTTTCTTGAGAGCCTCCCCTTCGGAGATGGCCTGCTCTGCTGCGTACTTGCGGGAATTAGCAGTCATATTGACGCCAACTATGCCTATCGTCGGGGCCCTTCGGGCTCACCTTTGGTGGCTCTGACTTGGTCGTTCCCAACGACTTCGGCTCATGGAGTCAATGCGCATTAGGCTTTGGCATAAAGTTCGCCGCCCGTTGCTGAAAACTCTTTCGACTTTTCAGCCATGCCGGATTTCAAGGCCTCTTCTTCGGCGATGCCTTTCTCTGCGGCATATCGGCGAACATCTTCACTAATTTTCATCGAACAGAAGTGAGGGCCGCACATGGAGCAGAAGTGGGCTGACTTGGCTCCTTCCTGAGGGAGGGTCTCGTCGTGGAACTCCCGCGCGGTGATCGGATCCAGACCGAGGTTGAACTGATCCTCCCAGCGGAACTCGAAGCGGGCCTTGGAGAGGGCGTTATCACGGTACTGGGCACCGGGGTGTCCCTTGGCGAGGTCAGCGGCGTGGGCAGCGATCTTGTAGGTGATCACGCCGTCTTTCACATCTTTCTTATTCGGCAGGCCGAGATGCTCTTTGGGGGTGACGTAGCAGAGCATGGCGCAGCCGTACCAGCCGATCATGGCGGCGCCGATGCCGCTGGTGATGTGGTCGTATCCTGGGGCAATGTCGGTGGTGAGAGGGCCGAGGGTGTAGAAGGGGGCCTCGTGGCACCATTCGAGCTGCTTGGCCATATTCTCCTCGATCATGTGCATCGGGACGTGACCTGGACCCTCGTTCATGACCTGGACACCCTTGGCCCAGGCGCGCTCGGTCAACTCGCCCTGCACCTTGAGTTCGCCGAACTGGGCCTCGTCGTTCGCATCTGCCACCGATCCCGGACGCAGGCCGTCCCCGATCGAGAAGCTGACATCGTAAGCAGCCATGATGTCGCAAATGTCGTCCCAGTGAGTGTAGAGGAAGTTCTCCTGATGGTGAGCGAGACACCACTTCGCCATGATCGATCCGCCACGGCTGACGATGCCGGTCATGCGCTTGGCGGTGAGCGGGACAAAGCGGAGGAGGACTCCGGCATGGATCGTGAAGTAATCAACTCCCTGCTCGGCCTGCTCGATGAGCGTGTCACGGAAGATTTCCCAGGTGAGGTCCTCGGCCTTGCCATTCACCTTCTCGAGAGCCTGATAGATCGGAACGGTACCAATCGGAACGGGAGAGTTGCGCAGGATCCATTCCCTGGTGGCATGGATGTTCTTGCCGGTGGAGAGATCCATGACGGTGTCGCCCCCCCATTTGGTGGCCCAGCGCATCTTCTCGACTTCTTCCTCGATGGAAGAGGCGACAGCCGAATTGCCGATGTTAGCGTTGATCTTCACCAGGAAGTTGCGGCCGATGATCATCGGCTCAAGCTCGGGATGGTTGATGTTGGCTGGGATGATTGCTCGTCCCGCAGCCACCTCAGAGCGGACAAACTCAGGTGTGATCTCTGCAGGAATACGCTGAGGGAAGCGTGCGAAAATCGATGGTGTGTAGGGGCTTCCGGAGAGTTGACCCGATCCCGAGTGCTGCTTATCCAACTCATTACGGGCAATGTCGCCAGAGAGGTCGGAGAGTTTGGTCTGCTGGGCGCGGCCCATGTTCTCGCGGATGGCAATGAACTCCATCTCTGGGGTGATGATTCCCTGCCGGGCGTACCAGAGTTGAGTGACAGGATGCCCCGCGGAAGCGCGGAGTGGCTTGCGCTTGCTGCCGGTAAGGCCAGGGAACTCGATCAGACGGTTTCGCTCGGAGTTGCTGGCGTACTCGGCATGCTTGCCAGAGAGGTAGCCGTTATCCATAGGTTGGACCTCACGACCTTCGTACGAGGCAACATCGCCACGCTTCTCGATCCAGCTCTGGCGTAGAGCAGGAAGTCCCTCCGAGGAATCACCTTCGAAGTCGGGATCTCCCCAGGGGCCGCTGCAGTCGTAGACGCGGACCGGGTCATTCGGCTCCAGCTCTCCTGAAAAATTCTTGGTGGGAGAGAGGGCAATCTCACGCATCGGGACGCGGATCTCTGGATGAATGGTGCCCTCCACATAGACGCGGCTGCTGGCGGGTAAAGCATCGGTGCTCTGTGGTTCGTCGGATGCGGCAAGGGATTCGATGGGAGCAATCATTGGAAGAGGAGTTTAGGCTGTAGGCTATTAGATTGTTAGGGAAGCGAAGGACAAATGGGATGGATGAAGGCAAATAAAGGGCCACGCGTGGTGTGCACTGCGTGGCCTGAGTCTTCTCCCTGACCTGCGTCAGGTTCAAAGGGTCGTCCGTTATGTCCCGGACCTCTCAGCCAGCTGGCTCCCCCGCGTGTGGAATATCAATCAAGAATAAGCGACTCACGCCCCGGGTCAACGAATCAAAGCATCCGTTCCAGAAATGATGCCCGGTTGAAGAGGGAGATGTCTTCCGCTCCTTCGCCGGTTCCGATAAACCGAGGGAGAATCCCTGTCTCCCTCGCGATCGCCACGGCAACACCACCCTTTCCAGAACCATCCAGCTTGGTGAGAATAAGTCCTGTGAGTCCGGCAGCAGCGTGAAACTCCTTGGCCTGAACGACGGCGTTACTTCCCGTGGTTGTGTCAGCAACGAGAAAGACTTCATGGGGTGCCGAAGAGTCGAGCTTGGCCAGGGAGCGCTTCACTTTGGAGAGCTCCTGCATCAGGTTCGACTTGGTATGGAGGCGCCCGGCGGTGTCGCAGATCAGAAAATCAGACTTCAGCCGCTTCGCCTTGGCGAGGGCATCATGACAAAGGGCGGCGGGATCGGCGCCGTATTCACTACTGACCACCTCGACACCAAGCTTTTCTCCCCAGGCCTTGAGTTGCTCGACGGCTGCGGCGCGGAATGTGTCAGCCGCACAGAGGAGAACGCTCTGGCCTCGGGATTTAAGGAGAGCGGCGAGTTTGGCACTACTAGTGGTTTTCCCCGTGCCGTTGACTCCGACCATCAGGATGACAAAGGGTCCCTCAAGTGAGGGGGTAAGATCCGCCCCCTTTTCAGGAAGATATTTGGAGGCCTCAGCCCGAGCCGCTGCCAAGACATTTTCAGAATGAAGGGAGAGCCCTTTGGAGCGGAGCGTTTCTAGGATTGCCGTGGCGGTGGGTGCTCCGAGATCGGACTGCCAGAGGGTGGCTTCGATCTCCTCCCAATCAACTGCTTCGTGGGCCCCCGTGATGCGTCCAAGGACGTTTTTAAGCCATCCAGCCATCAGCTTTAATTAAATGGGGTCTGTGGCTCTATCGTCTCGCTTCCGCTCTTCGGGGAAGGAGTGCGGTCGGGACGCTGTAGCGTTGACTTAATTTTGTCCAAGACCCCGTTCACAAAACGTCCCGATTCCTCGGTGCCGTACTTCTTGGCAATATTGATGGCCTCGTTGATCGAGACCACAGGTGGAATTTCATCGCAGTAAAGCATCTCGTGGATGGCGAGTCGCAGGATGTTGCGGTCGACGGCGGAGAGACGCTCCAGTTCGTAGTGCTCGGTGTGCTCTCGAAGTTTGATATCGATCTCAGCGGAATGTTCCAGTAAGCCGCTTACTAGGCTTTCGCAGAATCGGCGAGCCGAAGGGCTGAGGCCACGGAAGGCATAAAAGTCCTCTAGGTCGGAAACCCCCGAGCCTCCCCCTTGATCGCGCTGGTAGAGGAACTGGATGGCGGCCTCACGGCCTTCGCTTCGTACTCCCATGATTTTTTAGGTTCTCGATATCGTGATGCCAACAGAGGAGCGCATGACCTCGATGGCTGACCGTACGGCTTCAGTGCCGCGGTTGATCTCGTTTCCGAGACAGCGCTCCCTAGCCTGGCCTTCGTTCTGAAGCAGGAGCACCCCATGGATAATCGGGATGCCAGAATCAACCGAAAGTCGGCAGAGCTCATTACTCACGGAAGCAGCGATCAAGTTGGCATGACCGGTCTCTCCTTGAAAAATTACTCCAAGACAAATGACGACATCAGGTTTGGTTTTTTGGATGAGCTGGCCTGCAAGGAAGGGAATCTCAAAGGAGCCGGGCGCGTGAACCACCTGCGTCTCGGATTGCGGCACGATCAGGGTTATTTCCTCCAGCGCCTTGGTCAGCATCGGCTCGACAAACTCCCAATTGTATCGACTTGCCACGATGCCAATACGGCTAGCGGCTTTCAGCCCAAGGCGCGGTCTGGCTTGAAGTGGCTTGAACATTAAGAAAAGAATGAAGGCTAAAAGATGAATTATGAAGGCTAAAGAGGACTTAAGGACTTAAGGACTTGGGGGATTGGTCATGGGTGCTGGTCGAGGGAGATCCGGCAAGATTGTTCTCCCGACACCTTATTTCCTAGAACCTTTCACCTAGATCATGTGTCCCAGTTTCTTCTTCTTCGTTGAGAGATAGCGTGCGTTGTGACGGTTTGGCTCGGAGCTGATAGTGACACGTTCGATGATCTCCATGCCGTAACCTTCAAGCCCGACGACCTTTCTTGGGTTATTCGTGAGAAGACGAATCTTGGTGACTCCAAGATCCGCTAGGATCTGGGCGCCCGTTCCGTAATCACGGAGGTCAGCAGGGTAGCCAAGGCGCTCGTTTGCCTGGACAGTATCGAGTCCCTCTTCTTGAAGCTTATAGGCATGGATCTTTGCCGGCAGTCCGATCCCCCTACCCTCCTGACGCATGTAGACAAGGACGCCGTGCCCGCTCTCGGCGATCTGAGCCAGTGCACGGTGCAACTGGCTACCGCAATCACAACGGCGAGAACCGAAGACGTCGCCTGTGAGGCATTCACTGTGGACGCGCACGAGTGCAGGCTTCTTGGGATCGATAGGTCCCTTCACTAGGGCCAGGTGATGGTGGTTATCCACCTCGGCGCGATAGAGGAACATCTTAAAATCACCAAAATCTGTCGGCATCTCGATCTCCTGTTCCCTGCGGACGAGCTTCTCGCTTTTACGGCGGTAGGCGATGAGATCCCTGATCGAGCAGATCTTGAGCCCATGCTTCTTCTTGAACTTCAAGAGATCTGGCAGGCGTGCCATTGAACCGTCCTCATTCAGGATCTCGCAAATGACACCCGATGGGTCGAGTCCTGCGAGTCGTGCCAGATCTACTCCCGCTTCGGTGTGACCGGCTCGTTTGAGCACTCCCCCCTCAGCGGCCTGAAGAGGGAAAATGTGTCCCGGTTGACGGAGATCCTTATGGCCAGCTTTGGGATTCCCCAAAACCTTAATTGTCGCAGCCCGGTCGCGGGCACTGATGCCGGTCGTGGTGCCATGGGTGGCATCAACGGAGACAGTGAAGTCGGTGGCGTGGATCTCACGATTATGGGCCACCATGCGCTGAAGGCCAAGATGGGTGGCCCGGTCTTCAGTGATGGGAACACAGATGAGTCCCCTCCCATGGGTTGCCATGAAATTCACCGCCTGTGGAGTGACGTTGGAGGCGGCCATGACGAGATCACCTTCGTTCTCACGATCCTCGTCATCGGTGACGATGACCATGCGCCCGCGACGTATCTCCTCGATCACATCGGCAATGGAATCAAAAGAAGCAGATTTGGCGCCTTTAGTGGCGGCTTTGGTGGCGGCTTTTTTCTCAAGAGCTTTGATTGGCTTCACAGGCAGCTTTTTCATGAGAGGGCTGAGGCGGAGATATCTTGGGGCTTGGCAGGAGTGATGGTGGTCCGTCGGGCAATCCACCCACCACCGACGACGCGGTCGCCGTCATAGAAGACGGCGGCTTGTCCCGGGGTGACGGCACGCAGGGGCTCCAAGGGCCGGATGACGGCGGTGTCATTCTCCCCCGCAGTCACTTCGGCCAGGTCTCCCGAGTGACCATGGCGGACTTTTACCGAAAGTCTCCGGGGAGCTGAGGGTGCCTCTCCATGCCAGTTGGTTCGATTGACAAGAAATTCCTCGCAAAGCAGGTCCTCCTCACCGCCTAGGATGACACGGCCGCTTGCGGCGTCGATATCGATGACATAACGGGGAGTTCCAGCCCCTCCTGGAAGACCTTTGCGCTGACCGATCGTGAAGAGTTCGATGCCATCATGCGGCCCGATGTGATTACCCTGCATGTCATAAAAACCGCCCGGCTGAAAGGTCTCGCCCCGATCTGTGAAACGATCTTTGAGGAAGGCCTTGTAATCCTTGCCCGGCACGAAGCAGATCTCCTGACTATCCTCCTTGTCGGCGACCTTGAGGCCCAGCTTGCGCGCGATGCCTCGGATCTCTTCTTTGGTCAGGGAGCCGAGAGGAAACAGAGCCCGTGCGAGCTGCTCCCTTCGCAGACTGAAGAGAAAGTAGGATTGGTCCTTCTTGGAGTCGAGCCCTTTACGAAGGATCGAGGACTCGTGCTCGTTGTCTTTATCCTTTCGATGCTCGACGGAGGCATAATGGCCGGTAGCTATGTACGCCGCGCCTAGGGCGGTGGCCTTGTCCCAGAGATTCCCGAACTTCAGCTTCTCATTGCACATGACGCAGGGGTTCGGAGTGCGTCCGGCCTTGTACTCATCGGCGAAATAATCGATCACCAACCTCTCGAAGGGCACAGCTTCATCGATTACGTAATGGGGCACTCCCATCGCATGAGCCACGCCACGGGCATCGGCGATTGCCTGGGGACCGCAGCATTTGTCTTCCGCACGGGACATGCAGTCCTGGGGCCAGAGCTTCATCGTGACACCGATGACCTCCCATCCCTGCTCTTTAAGAAGATAGGCAGCCACGCTGGAATCCACACCTCCACTCATCCCCACGACGACACGTCGGGAGTTATTGTTAGAGAACGTAGATATTGTCATGAAATCATGCGACTGAGGTAGAAAACTTAGCCCTTCTCTGAAGAGGCGTCAACGAAGCGGGTGGGTGATGGGAGAAAAATGGCGCGTTCAGGAAAAATAAAAAAGGCCCCGGAGGAAACCCCGGGGCCTTTTAAAGTATTCTTATTCTAAGAGATTCTTAGAAGATGAAGCGGAGACCAGCGCGGGTAAGGCTCTCGTTGAGACCCTTGCTACCATAGAGGTAACGGGAATCAGCGAAGAGGCCGATGCCACGGTTGATGCGGTACTCAAGACCACCACCAACGTTACCGTTGCCCTGGCTCTGAGTGCCCCAGGTTGCACCGCCGCCAACGAGGGCGTAAGGAGCAAGGTGGAGGCTCTCGATTGGGAGACGAGCAATCAAGTTACCCTGAGTGCTGTTATAGGTGTGGCCGTTGCCGTTGAGGCTGGTGAGGGTGTCATCGATGCCGATACCGAAATACTTCGTGAAGAAGTAGTTCAGGCCGAGACCGCCGCCGAAGCCGTTAACAGATCCGCCATTGTAGCGACCGGCTGCACCGGCTGCGAAAACGTCGAGCTGGACTTCACCGGCACGGAAGAGATCTTCCTGAGGGGCGACGACAACTTTCTTGGAGGAGACTGCCTCACCGGCGAACGAGGTCGCGGCGGAAGCAATCACAACTGCGAGGAGTGTAAGTGTTTTGTTCATTTAGTTTTGGTTTGTGGTTGTACTGACACGCTGATTGGTAGGACCTATGCAGAAACTTGTCAATGGATTAGTCGTGTATTTTCCCTTTCTTGCCATGTGACGCGAGGCAAATAAGTAACTTGCTTAGTAGAAGGGAATCTTCACCGCTTCACATTCTACCTTGAAGAGATGCGTTGACTTGGTACGCTTCGCACTAATCGCCAGTATAGCTCAGCGGTAGAGTAGGGGACTCATAAGCCCTTGGTCGCAGGTTCGAATCCTGCTACTGGCACCACTCGACTATCCACCGTACCCACTCAAGACACCCAACACCTTTTCCTATGGCAACATCCAAAGTAGTAGTCAAAAAAAGCAACTCCGAACTCAAGCGCAAGCGCCAGACCATCAAACGCGAGGCCCGCAAAACAAGCGTTCTGAGCCGCCTTAAGACCGAGGAGAAAAAACTACGTGCCGCCCTCCATGCAGGTGTCGATGAGGTAACAGCTCTTTATCAGAACTTTTCCTCCGCGCTCGATAAGGCCGCCAAGAAAGGGGCCATCCACAAGAATGTTGCTTCTCGGAAGAAGAGCCGTCTGAACACCCGCATTGCCAAAGGTGCCAAGCAGGTCGAGGCCCCCAAGAAAAAGACTGCGGTCAAGAAGGTGGTTGCCAAGACAAAGGCGAAGCTGAAGCCGAAGAAGTAATCGCTCTTAACAAACTTTTTTTACGGCCCGACTTCCCGAAAAAGGGGGTCGGGCTTTTCTTTTTCCCGAGGCACTCTTAGAAAAAAGGATGATCAGCGGGCCCTTGGTTCCCTAAGAAGCGAAAAACAAAACACTGCCGGAGAATCTTATCCGACCTTCAAATTTTCCTGATTTTTTCCGATCCCTATTTGAATGCCTTCGTGATACGGTCGGCTATGGCTTGAGAAGTCAGTCCGTATTTTTCACGAAGGATGGAGACGGAGCCGTGTTCGATGAACTGGTCTGGCCATCCAATGCGGATAAGTGGGGTCGTGATGCCGGCATCTGAGAGGTGTTCCGCCACAGCCGATCCGAAGCCTCCTGTGACAGCATGATCCTCCAGGGTGCAGAGAACCTTGGAACCCTGTGCAAAGAACTCGAGTATTCCCGTATCAAGCGGCTTGATCCAACGAGGGTTAATGACGGCCGCCCTGATCCCTTGTTGCTTCAACAGGTCGGCGGTCTCCAGCGCAACCTCGCAGAAGTTTCCCAATCCGAAGAGCGCGACATCCGTTCCATGGCGGAGAACCTCTGCCTTGCCGATCTCGAGCAGTTTTGGCGTGGCCTTGAGAATGGCGCCCGTGCCTGCACCCCTAGGATAGCGGATCGCGATGGGCCCCTCATGGTGGTTAGCCATTGTCCAGAGCATGTCGACGAATTCCACCTCATCCTTCGGTTGCATTGAGATCACCCCAGGAATGCTCCTCAGGTAGGCAATGTCGAAGAGACCGTGGTGTGTCGGCCCGTCATCGCCGGAGAGTCCGGCACGGTCCATACAGAGAGCCACATTGAGATTTTGCAGCGCAATGTCGTGAACAATCATGTCGAACGCCCTCTGCATGAAGGTCGAGTAGATCGTTAGGAAGGGCTTCATTCCGCAGATCGCAATGCCCGCTGCGAAGAGGGCCGCATGCTCCTCGGCGATGCCGACATCGTAGAACCGATCGGGATGGCGCGCCGCAAACTGGGAGAGGCCCGTTCCAGTAGGCATGGCGGCGGTGATGGCGACGATCTTGCGATTGTGATCAGCAAAGTCGGAGAGGGTTTTCCCAAAAAGCTCCGAATAGGTCGGGGAGACGCTGGCTGTCGTCTCTCCGGTCTCAGGCTGATATTTTCCTAGCCCGTGGAACTTGTCGGGTTTCGCTAACGCAGGAGCATATCCCCTCCCCTTCTTGGTCAAGATATGGAGGATAACCGGCTCATTCTGTGTCTTCAGAAACTCAAAGGTCCGGATCAGCAATGGGATGTCATGTCCATCGATCGGACCGAAGTAGCGCAGGCCGAGATCCTCGAAGATGACGCCGGGAAGCAGGATCTGCTTCACTCCAGCCTCGATTTTGTGGGCAAGATGGCGCGCTGTTTTTCCACCGATCCATTCCACGAACTTCGCAGCTTGGTCGTGGAGGTGAGCATAGGCGGGGCTAGTGGCGATGTGGTTGAGATGCTCTGCGATGGCTCCGGTGTTCTTGGAGATCGACCACTCATTGTCGTTAAGGATGACAATGAAGCGTTTTGTAGTTTCCGCGACATTGTTGAGAGCCTCGTAGCTGATCCCGCAGGTGAAGGCGGCGTCACCGGCAACAGCCACGACATGCTCCTGGCCTCCGTTCATATCGCGCGCTGCCGCCATGCCAAGCGCGGCGGAAAGAGCCGTTCCGGCATGGCCCGCCCCGTAACAGTCATGCTTGCTCTCGGTGCGCAGCAGGAATCCATTGAGTCCCCCATGCTGGCGCATGGTCGCCAGGCGGCTTCGGCGACCTGTCAGCATTTTGTGGATGTAACCCTGATGACTGACATCAAAGAGGATCTTGTCGGTCGGTGTCTCGAAAACACGATGCAGCGCGATTGATAGCTCAACAACGCCAAGGTTAGGCCCAAGGTGACCTCCTGTTTCTGACAGGGATTCTATCAGTTCCTCCCGGATCTCCTGGGCAAGGGTGGGCAGAGCACTCTCATGTAGTTTTTTAAGATCGGCCGGTGAGTCAATGCTCTCCAATAGGCCTCTTGGATGCTCCGAACTCACGATTTCTCGAACGGCTTCAACGCTGCCTCACCGCGGCTGTTGCGTGTGATGATTTCGATTCGCTTCTCAGCCGTATCGAGTTTCTCCCTGCAGATCTGGAGCAACTTCATCCCCTCTTCATAGCGCTCGATGAGCGTTTCCAGAGGCGGAGGAGTCTGCTCAATTTCATCTACGATGCTTTCCAGGCGACCAAGCGAACCTTCAATGGAGTTATCAGGAAGAGAATTTTTTTTCACTGGAACGGTAGAGTTGAAGACCCGCGGAAAAACCTAACGGGATGATTGGCGGGCCCAACGTTCGGTGTCGGCGTACAGGATGCATTCCCCGTCGATCGGCAGTGGGGTGAATCTTTTTAGAAGAAAGTCATTAACATTTACCGTTCGCATAATGACGGGCCCCCAGTCCTTGTAAGGGCCCTTGAGGAGATTGATAAAGGGTTCGCCTCCAGAGACTGGAGTCAGGTAGAGGCCGACGATCGGAGAGCCCAGACTTCCGAAATCGGAGATCTCGTTGAACTGCCGGACCGTTTCAGGAATCAGCAGGCACTTCCTGTTGGCATACCAGGCAACTGCCCACGGCATGTCCGAGGAGAGGAGTTCTTGGGGCTTGAACCAGTTTTGGAGAACCGAAATGAATGGTGGTACGTATGGGGGCCACTGGATGCGAGACTGCTGACCTGTCAGCAAGGTGAGGATCATCGGGATTCCGGAGACCAGGAAAACTGCGGTCAGGAAGGCTACGCGAAGGGGTTTCAAGGTGATGTTCAACCTGTTCCACAGCACCAGGATAAAGGCCGTTCCGAAGAGGATGAAAATAGGGATAAAGATCACATGTAATTGGTTGCCAGAGACCGCCCCTTTCACTCCAAAAAGCGCCATGCCCAGCGTGAGCCCTGCCCACATGATAAGAATCACCCATCGCCAGATCGCCGCCGCCGGATTCTTGAACGGATGAAGAAACGAGACGAAGAAGGCTAAGACGGTTATGTTTAGTCCGAGATATTCCCAGAGGTGCGATGCCTGATCGAACAAGCCTGACCGGATCTTGCTTGCCATGCCCCCCCCCAAGGTCAGACCGGTGTTCACTCCTCGCATCACGAACTGCTCTGTTACGCCCGATCCCGCCAATGCAATGTAGATGGAGAGTCCGAAGGGGTTGCCACAGACAGAGTAGTTGCGAAGCAACCAGGGAAGCACTGTCAGTAGATAGATGAAAAAGGGAACGAGAAAAGGGATGAGCCGTGAACGGAATGCAAAAAGACAGAACGCCAGAAACCCCGGAACCAAGAAGGAGGTGACTCCATGGGTCAGGGACATAAGGCCGAGACCGAAAGCGCCCCCTCCGAGCCAGCCATAGATAGCGAATTGACGATTCTCTTCTTCGGCCTTCAGGGCCTTAAGGGCGCAGTAGCATACCAACCCGAACAAGACTATCAGGAAAAGCTGAGGGAGTCCCGCAAGGGCATACTGCCAGAGGAGATCAGTAACCAGAAGGAGTCCTGCACCCATCAGGGCCAGCGTCCGGTCAAAGAGCATGGTGCCCACGAAATACCAGACCAGAACGCCCAAAAGGAGAAGAAGGATGCCGATTGCCGCAATAGCTCGGTCACCCATGCTGAGTGTGTCCGTCGGCTCCATCGCAATTCTTTTCTTGATTGGTAAGAGAGCCGCTGCTTCCACCAGCGGGTAAAGGGGGGCGTTGTAGAAATCTGGAAAATTGACGGCAGGAACCTTTCTGGCTGCGTCCGTAAGTTGGCGAATGGCCAACGGGCGTATGTAGCGGGTCGTGAATCCTTCGCCAGAGATGAGCGATCGTGCGATCTGTGCCTGATCCATTGCCTGCTCGGTGCCCAGTCCTTTGAATTGGATCAGGAAATAAACCATGCAGAGTCCGATCCCGACGACGACGATCATGCCAACCTTGAGCACCTTGGCCATGAAGCCGGCGTCGATGTCATGTACTGCTTCCTGAAGTGCCATAGATTGATAGCGATGGATTAGTTCGGGGTTTTAGTGATGCCCAGGTGAGCTAAATGACGATGGAGGGTGCGACGGCTGATGCCGAGCTTTTTTGCTGCTAGTGTGCGACTCCCGGCGCACTCGTCAAGGGCCCTACGGATCATCGTGGACTCGATTTTTGCAAGGTTCATCTCGGCCTCCCCATGAGCAGATTCTGTATCGTGGCGCAGAGATGCCGGAAGATCCCCCTGCTTGAGTTCGCTTCCACTTGCTAACACGACTGCATGCTCCACGACCGCACGGAGTTCGCGGATATTCCCTGGCCAGAAGTAAGCCTCAAGTGCCTCCATGGCCTCGGGAGTGAAGTGACGCCGCGGCTTATCATGCTCCCTGGCCATTTCCTTGAGAAAGGAACTTACCAGTAAGGGAATGTCCTCCGGATGAGTCCGTAAAGGTGGCATTGTCAAGGGGACCACATTCAGGCGAAAGAAAAGATCCTCCCTAAATGTTCCGTTGCTTACCATGGCCGCGAGATCCTTATTCGTGGCGGCAATCAGTCGGACGTCAGAATTGATGGTCTGATTGCCCCCGACTCTCTCGAAGCTCTTTTCGCCAAGCACACGCAATATCTTGACCTGAACGATAGGGTCAATCTCGCCGATCTCATCGAGAAAAAGAGTGCCGCCGGAAGCCTGCTCGAAGCGCCCGATCCGGCGCTCCCCTGCGCCCGTGAAGGCCCCCTTCTCATGGCCGAAAAGCTCGCTCTCCAGAAGCTGGGGGGAAAGCGCCGCGCAGTGAACAGCGACAAACGGCTTCTCGGCCCGATTACTCAAGGCATGGATGGCATGGGCGGCAACTTCTTTGCCTGTTCCGCTTTCACCTTGAATGAGGACCGTCGCCTTGCTGGGAGCCACCTGCCGAATGGTCTCGAAGACCCTTTCCATGACTCCGGAGCGACCGATCATTTTATCAGGAGCCCTTGTTTTGCGTACCTCCTGACGGAGTTGCAGATTCTCCACCTGTGTGATTCTTTCGCGCAGGGCTCGCCGGATCAACATTTCCAGGCGATCGATATTCACCGGCTTGGTCACGAAATCATAGGCCCCCTGCCGCATCGCCTCGACTGCGGTATCCACCGATCCGTATGCCGTCATGATGATGCAGATCGGCGGATCGGCGCGTTTCAGGATCTCCTTCATGAGATCCATGCCGTTATCGGCGCCGAGTTTCAGATCGGTAAGGACCAACTCCGGAAGATCTGCGTCGATCAAGGCCAGAGCACCCGCCGCATCGGCAGCAAGCGAGACATCAAAGTGCTCTTCTAAGACACTCCTCAGCCCTTCGCGCGTGTTTTTTTCATCATCAACGATCAGGAGCCTCTTCTTCATGGCAAGTGAGACACATTGTCACAACAACCCTAATTTCCGCAATCTTTAGTCTTAAGCCTGATTTGGATAGTCAGCCAGCAAGTGAGGCAAAGCGTCCCGATAGCTTGGAAATTGAGGAATCCATCCGGTAGAGCGCAACTTGGCATTGTTGATCCGCTTGGAAGTCCACCCCCTCTTCCTGTTAAGATCTGCAGCACCCTCATGTGGGAGTGGTTGATGAAGTTCTTCTGCCATCCAGCCGTAGACTTGACGTTGGGTGGCCGGGGTATCATCAGTCACATTATATACCCCAGGAGAAACTGAAGAATCTCCCAGTCGTACAACTGCCGTTGCGGCATCGTCCCGATGAATCTGATTGATCCAGCGGTGCCCTCCATCCTCCAAAAGAGCCTCCCTTGCCAAAAATTTCCGGAGCAGCACAGACCGAGCCGGGCCATAAATCCCGGAAAGGCGCGCCACACTCCCTCCTGATTCCAGGGCTATCTGTTCGGCTTCCAAAAGAATGCGCCCGGTTTCCCGGTCGGGAACGGCCTTCGATTCCTCCGTAACCCAGGATCCATCAGTCTGCCCATAGACTGATGTGCTGCTGATAAAAATCAGCCTGCCTGGCTTCCAACTCTTCAGCACCCGGCGAAGGCCGTCGCGATAGACCGCAGCGTAGGCATCAGCACCTCCGCGGCCCGAACTGACACAGTAGATTGCCAAGGGAACATCGTGGACCAGGGGAGTGAGGGCTTCGAGCGAGGCAGGATCAGTAATATCGCAGGCGGCAGATCGGAAAGACTTGCAGGATAAAGGCCCGAGTGAGTCAGCGCTCCGTACCAGGCCCAGGACATTCTGGCCCCGGGTTGAAAAAAAATCGGCCGCGGCCTCCCCTAGGAAGCCGCAGCCGATGATAAGAACTTCAGGATTCACTCCGTGGGAGTGGAAAGCAGTTCGGTGATCAGCTCAGGACAAAGCGGATCTTCGCCTTGGCGCGCTTGGCGCTGGCCTTGGCTTTGCGCTTTGTGCGCTGAGTCGGAGTTTCGAAGGCACGCAAACGGCGCACCTCGTCGAGGACACCCTCGGTCTCGAGTTTGGTCTTGAGGCGCTTGAGCGCGCGATCGATTGGTTCGCCCTTACGGACAATAACTTCCGGCATAATTAATTCACCTGCTTTCTTTTGTGGGGTTGGAGCTTCCCCCAGAAGGCTAAGCTGGTCAAGCTCCTCTTTTCTCTAGGCCCCCCTCAAAAAAGAGGATTGGTCGCCCTTTCGGTCACAGCAACCCTGAGAGCTTCAAGTTCTGGTCTCACGGATCTGACGTCTTAGGATCACAAAAAGGATCAAGAAGATCGCCCAACTGCTGAGGATCATGACGGCGGAGTTGAACCAGAGTAGAGGGATGGAAACTCCAAAGTATTGCTTCATCGGTCCGAAAAAGACATTCGGGTGGCGGTTGTCACGATAGTCTGCCTGCTCCATCTCTGCCTTGGAGACCAGATCGAGCACCTTCTGGTTGGTGAAGAGTTGCTCTGCGGTGATGCCCACTTCATTCCCAACGATTTCCTCGCGTTTCAAGGGAGAACCCGCGATTACCCGGTCAATTCGTGCCATCCGCTTAGCGAGCTCATCAGGATTCGGTGCCTGCAAACCGCTAAGAATAGCCAATAGGTCCTTGAGATCGTCGAGACGATCTTCCTGGGCATCGGTCGGCTTCTTGATCGCGGCGAGTTGGTAGATCTGGCGCTGGATACGCGCCTGTCGGAGGGCAAGGGGATTCAACTTTGCCTGGGCGAAGACGATCCCTTCATACGACCAGCGCATTGGCATGAACTCGCAAATCATCGGCACCTGCAGGTCGCTCCTCGGCTCCATGGCCGTTTCAGGGTGGCGGTTGAACCACTCATGGATCGAATGGATGAAATCTAGGTTACGATTCATCTCCTCATACTTGATCAGGGCCCCCCCAAGAATGATCTGGGGAATCAGGACGACGGGAATAATGTTCACTGCAGTCTTGCCCTCCCGGGCTAGCGAAGAGATCAGTAGACCGAGAGCAATACCGCTGAATGCCGTGAGGAACATTGCAACAAACTCGACCCAATAAAAACCTCGGATGGAGACCATCCAGTCGCCGATCAGGGTGAAAAGGGCGCACTGGGCCACGGCGAAGAGGCCGAGTGTGATTGCCTTTGCCAGCAGGTAATAACCGATGCGGACATTCAGATTCCGTTCACGGAGAAGAACGGGCCGGTCGCGCAGGATGTCGTCAACGCTGTTGGTGAGTCCAAGGAACATGGCCACCACCAGGGAAAGGAACAGGTAGGTTGGAATATGGAAGGCCGAAGCAAAGTCGTAATGCATGCTCTCCGAGTATCTCAGGACCGACCCGATCAGGAAGGCGAGCATCGGGGCCTCCACCAACGTGGTGAGCAGGTTGGCGCGGTTGCGCATCTTGCTGATGAAGGATCGTTGGAGTAGCACAAGGAACTGTCCAAGCTCGTCGCGCCAGCGGAAACCCTCCCATCCTGAGGGTCGCTGGGTAAGGCTACTCCTTGACTCGGGTCCTGCCGGGACGGGTGTTCGCGAAGAGGCTGGCTGCTGGACCTCCTTCATCAGGCGGTAGGCCTCGAACTTGTCCCGCCAATATTCCGGGGAGAAACGACGGGCTGGGACGAGCTGTCCACGGTTGTTCTCCTCGTAGATGAGGTCGCCTCCGAGGTCACGCAGAGGTGTCTCCAGCACGTCGAAGACGAACTCCGGGCGGGTCGTGCCACAAGCCTGACATCCCCCAAGTTCGGTCCCAAAGAGCTGCTCATGCTCCGCCTCGGCGAAATAGGCAAGCATCTCCGTGGGTGTGCCAAAGAAGACCAGCTTGCCTCCCTTGTCCAGCAACAGGGCCTTCTGGAACATTTGGAAGATCTTTGAGGTGGGCTGGTGGATCGTGACAAGAACGATCTTGTTGTGAGCCATGCCTCGGATGATCTCGATGACATGCTCGGAATCCTTGGAGGAGAGGCCGCTGGTCGGTTCGTCGAAGAGATAGATATCGGCCGTGCTGACCATATCGAGGCCGATATTCAAGCGCTTGCGTTCGCCGCCACTCAGGATCTTCTTGCTTGTGCCGCCAACGACTTCCCTGCGTCGCTCGTTCAAGCCCAACTCGGCGAGTTTGCCATCGATGCGGCGTTGACGTTCGCGTCGCGAGAGATGGGGGGCACGGATGGCTGCCGCAAAACGGAGATTTTCCTCGATCGTCAACTGCTCATCAAAGGCATCGTACTGGGGAATGTAAGTGATATACTGAAGTAGGGCATCCAGATTCTTGTAAAGTGACCGGTGGTTGAGTTGAACCTCTCCGGCCACCGGCGGGAACTGGCCAGCCAGAGCACGAAGGAGAGTGCTCTTGCCGCAACCACTGGCTCCCATGACGCATACCATCTCGCCGCGATCGATAGAGAAATTGAGATTATCCAGAGCCGTGTCACTACTGCGAAAGCGGCAGACGAGATCGCGCACGTCAAGTGTGCGGATGATGTTCCGCTCCTCCTCGATAATTCTGTCCGTGAAGTTGCAGCGAAGCACCTGGCCCGCATCGATCCGGATAGTGTCCCCATCCACGAGATCCATAGCCCCGCGTACGGGAAGACCCCTCACAACGATCGGCCTGTCCGCCTGAAGCACCTCCACTCGGCCCTTTTTATCCTTATAATCACAGGAGATCCGTAGCGTCACCTCCCCCCCGATTCCGGGGGAAATGAGAATGTCGTCATCGTCGAGTCGGCTCGGATTGTTCGAGGCAAGGTATTCGGTCTTGGAGCCCTTCAGCTCGAAACGACCACCGAAAGCCCCAACGCGCCGCTTCAGATCCTCGAGATCAAGCTCCCCTCCATCACGAAAGAGAATCTTGTCCGAGAGCTGTGCCGTCACAATCGTTCCCTTGCGTAGTGGTGTGCCGCGCAGGGTGGCCCTGAGATCTTGAAGAACGGTGACATTCACCTTCAGTCCGAAGGCAATCTCCAGATCACTGTCACGGCTGCGTGCTTTCTCAAGCCGGACCTCCTCGTTGTTGATCGCCACGAAAATGTGGGGAAGTGTCACGTTGCGCTTCGCATTGAAGTAAAAGATCAGATCTTGGCTGGTGATCACCTGCTCCCCCACCAACACGCGCTGCCCCGGATAGATCCGGCAGAACTCACCGGGCTTCAGCAGGCGACCTTGGACGATCAGGCTCTTGCCGGAGAGGTTTTTGATAATGATTAGGTCGTGGTGGCAGTAGGCCAGAAGCTTTTCATCACCTTTGAAGTCCCTTAGCTCCACATCGCATGTTGCCGGATCGCCGAAGGAGAGGGCCTCGAGCGGCGAAGTGCCGTCGTGGAAAAACTCCGCATCGGCCTGCTCGTTGGCGTTGAGCTGGTAGACGATATCGATGGCCTGCGCCGCCATGCCGAGCCGTCCCATGAAGTCATGGTAGGCCGCCACTTGCTCCGCCTTCATTCCCGAACGCGTGATCAGATCATAGAGCTGCACACCAAGCAGGATCTTGCTGTCATCGCTCAGCTCCACGGAGAGCTTCGTCGCCATGGCTACCAGATCCTGTTGCTGCTCGAGGGCCTGGCGGAAGAGCTTGCGGAGTTCGGAATAGACCGCCTCGGGATAGTCGTAGCGGAGGAAGCCGAGGCTCGAATCGATTTCCTCCTCCAGCATTTCCCCATCGACCCGGGTGAAAGCGGCAAGAACCTTAATAAGCGTGGGAAGAAGGTTGGCGCTCTCGGCGATGGTCTGAGGACGTCGTTGCAGGCGACGCCAGCGCTTGGCCGCTGAACGCTGTAATCGGGAGGCACCCCTAAGGATGCTATCGATTACGACCACTCCCCGGCGCGGAGACTGCGAACCATCTCGCCCGTCAACACACGGATCCGATCCGGGCGTTTCTGCTTCTCCTGACATCTGTGGATTGGGATCCATCTGGCCGAAGCATAATCAGCCTCGGCACAAAGATGGAGCCAATTATTGGAGGTTTATCAGCTCGGGAATCAGCTTAGGAACCCGGCACGTCGTGACGAAGTAATCCGAAGAGAGGCACCGCAACAAGTGCCCCGAGCAATGGAGCGGTTAGATAGATCCACAGATGCTCTAGGTGCCCTGAGACGAGGGCGGGGGCGAGTGAGCGGAATGGGTTCATCGAGGCGCCGCAGATCGGACCTGCAAAGAGGGCCTCGAGTGCGATGGTGGCGCCGATGGCAATACCGGCGGTGATACCCTTCTCCTTGGCTCCATGAGAGACATTCAGAATCACAATCATCAGGATCAGAGTCAGTAGGAATTCCAAAATGAAGGACTGGAGACAGCTGCCCGCAGGCAAGGTGGCCCCAAGCAGGCTATTCTTTGGAAAGAGTAGATGGATGGTTTCACTGGCAGCTAGGGCACCTGTTACTTGGGCAATAAGATAGGGGGGCAATTCCCGAAGAGGGAATCTTCCAGCCACGGTGAAGCCGATGCTCACAGCGGGATTGAGATGGGCTCCGGAGAGGTCGCCAAAAGTGTAGATCAGCACCATGACGATCAGTCCCCAAGTGAGAGCCACTCCCAGATGGGTAATCGCACCGCCAGAGAACTGATCGACCACGATCGCACCTGTGCCGGAAAAGATCATCGCGTAAGTTCCGAGGAACTCGGCCAGAAGTTTACGGGAAAGAGCCGAGTTCAAAATCAAAGAGCCTTCCCTCGTTTGAGACCAGCTGCGTAGGCCTCGAACACGAGCTTGATCTGGTCGCGGACGCGGCGGAACTCGTTGAGAATCTCCTCCTCGCTACCCGTTGCATGGGCAGGATCCTCGAAGCCCCAATGGAAGCGGTTCACCTGACCTGGGAACATCGGACATGCTTGGTCAGCATTCCCGCAGACTGTGATCACAGTATCGACGGAACGATTCAGAAACTCGTCAAGGTGTTTGGAAGTGTGTCCGGAGATATCGATGCCGATCTCCTTCATCACTTCGATGGACTTTGGATGGACGTATCCGGCAGGTTTGGAGCCTGCGCTGGCGACTTCGATGAGATCACCAGCAGCGGCACGGAGGATGCCTTCGGCAAGGTGACTGCGGCAGGAATTGCCCGTGCAGAGTATAAGGACGAGAGGTTTGTTGCTCATGGTTTTTGGTTTATTGGGTGATTATTGAAGGGAAGCGAGATAGCGTTCGGCATCGATGGCGGCTGAACATCCCATTCCGGCTGCGGTAATGGCCTGGCGATAAACGGAGTCAGCGCAGTCTCCTGCGGCAAAGACACCCGGGATACTGGTCCGACTCCCTTCTCCGAGAGTGATGTACCCAGCATCGTTCATTTCCAATTGGCTCTTGAAGATCAGTGTGTTTGGAGTGTGACCAATCGCAACAAAGACTCCGGCGCAGTCCAGAGTGCTGGTTTCTCCAGTCTCGATATTCTTGAGACGAACGCCCGTCACTTTGTCCTGGGTGACATCGAGGACTTCCTCGACGACGGAGTTCCAGACCATCGTGATCTTGGGGTTGGCTAGTGTGCGCTCAGCCATGATCTTGGAGGCTCGCAGGGTGTCCCTGCGGTGGATCAAATAGACCTGTGATGCAAAGCGGGTGAGGTAGCTGGCTTCCTCACAGGCGGAATCCCCACCGCCGACCACCACGAGAGGCTTATTGCGGAAGATGGGAAGAGCACCGTCACAGGTGGCGCAATAGGTCACGCCCTTATTCTCCAGTTCATGCTCCCCTCCAACTCCCAGATGCCGATGCCCAGCACCTACGGAAACGATGACGCTCTTGGCCTCAATGACTTTGCCCTCAACGGATAGCTTGAATGGTGAAGATGAAAAGTCGACCGAATCCACCTTACTCAAATACTCGATACGAGTTCCGAAGCGGGTTGCCTGCTCCTGCATTTCCATCATCAGAGCAGTCCCTTCGATGCCCTTGCTGAAGCCAGGAAAGTTCTCGACGCTAGAGGTTGTTGTGAGGAGTCCTCCGGGTTGTTGTCCGGTAATTAACAGCGGAGAGAGGTTTGCCCTAGCCGTATAAATGGCGGCAGTCCATCCAGCACATCCGGATCCAATGATGACGACTTGTTCCATGGATGAGTTCCCAAGGCTTTTGAAATCAGCAGCATCCGGTGCTGCTGCAGCAGGAATCACCCTCTTCTTCTTTCACCAAGGGTTTCCCGTCGATGATTACCCTCTTGATGGTTACTCCTGTATCGGGATGTTGGCTCAGGGGCTGTGAGTTCTCGCTCTGCTCGATCTCACAATATGTCGGGTCTGAGCAGCAGCTCGCGGATGCATTTTCAATTACAATTTCGTAGATGTAGGTGGGCATAGTGTGTTTGGTTGGTTGGGTTGTTGCGTGTTCGATTATTAAGGTTTTGCGTTGGGAGGATGGTGAAGGAGGTAGCCTAGCGCGGTAGGGCCTGTAGGCTCCTCCCCCAGCCAGCGCAGGAGATAGGCCCTGGAAGCGAGCTTTTGGGTAACCTCTAGAAGGTAGGGGATCTCGTTCTTGGCCCTCCTTTTCAGCAGAGGATCCTCGGTATGGAGGTAGCAGAAACTTTGGTTCACCACCCATCCGAAGGGTTCGATTCCCGCACGCCTTAAATCAGACTGGAGGGAAGCAGCTTCATGAACAGGAGTTGTCTCTGGGAGAGTAACCAGAAGAACTCTGGTATAGTTGGGATCTCGGAGACGGGGCAGCAACTTGCTGACTTCCTCCGGAATGCTCTCCCGTGCCTGACGTCCTAACTCGCGGTGATAGGCTTCCGTGGCGTCGAGGAGGAGCAGGGTATGTCCCGTAGGAGCGGTATCCAGAATCACAAAAGATCCTTCAGCCTGGGCTACCGTTCGGGCAAAGGCTTTGAAGACGGCGATCTCCTCGGTGCAAGGTGAACGGAGATCTTCCTCCAGCAAGGCGCGGCCATCGGAATCAAGATTTGCCCCCTGAGCCTCCATGATCTGAGCAACGTAGGCTTCAGTTTCCTTGGCGGGGTCGATACGGCTGACGGTCAACCCATCAACAGCAGACCCCAGGGTCTCACCGACATGGGCGGCGGGATCGGTTGTCGAGAGATGAACGGGATGTCCTCGCCGGGCAAGTTCTACCGCAAGGGCGGCGGCAACGGTCGTCTTCCCTACCCCCCCCTTGCCCATCGTCATGATAACGCCTCGTCCTGTTGAGATAAGGGATTCAATCAAGCTCTCGATAGAAAGAAATTCCGGGGCAACAAGACTGTTTTCCTGTGATTGGGATGGATTCTCCAATGTTGATCCAGAAACAATCGCCCGAAGCGCATCAAGTCCCAGGAGATTGTTGGCATGAAGCGGCACCGAATAAACCGGAAGCTGAGTCAGAAAATCCTCAAACTGGGCAATGGCCTTGAGTTCTCGGACTTCCAAGGCATCAGCCACGGGATCTCCAGGTTGTGAAGTCTTGAAGAGGCCATTAAGGACAAGTTGCTGATTGGTAACTCCAAGTTGAGAAAGCTCCTTGAATGTACGTTCTGCCTCCTTGAGTGGCGGAACTTGAGCTCGGCTGACGAGAACCAGCGTTGTTTGTTCGGCATTGGCGAGGGCATTCAGGGCACCCTCGTAAACAGCCCTCTGTTGTTCCAATCCTGCAAGTGGTCCAAGGCAGGAAGTTCCGGAGGTATTGGTCTGAAAATAGCCAGTCCAGGCTTTCGGAAGAGTGAGCAGGCGCAGCGTATGACCCGTGGGGGCCGTGTCAAAAACCACATGATCGTATTCCTGGGTAATGGAGGGATCTCCAAGTAGCCGAGCAAACTCGTCGAACGCCGCAATCTCCATTGTGCAGGCTCCTGAGAGTTGTTCTTCCATACTGCGGAGGGCAGCCTCGGGAAGGATCCCCCGCATGGGGCCGATGATCTTTTCCCGATAAGCATGAGCCGCCTGCGCGGGGTCGATATTCAATGCGAAGAGATTGGGAACTCCCGGTACAGGTGTTGGCTGGTTGCTGAGTCGTACCCCGAGCACCTCATCCAGGTTAGAAGCAGGATCGGTACTGACGAGAAGAACCCTCTTTCCTTGATCTGCGAGGGCCACGGCTGTGGAACAGGCAAGGGAGGTTTTTCCTACACCCCCTTTGCCGGTAAAAAAAAGAAACCGCGTCGCACTCCCAACAAGGATGGAAAGGTGAAGATACATCACTGGGTAACTTGCAGCTTATGAGTGATCAGCCACTCCTTGCGCTTGTCGTGATCAGGGTAAGCACCCTTGAGAGCGAGCTGTCCGTCGATGAAGAAGAGGGGTAGGACTTCGGTTCCCTCGGATTGAAGGAGGTTCTTCACCTCAGGGTTCTGCACGAAGGCCATAGGCTGTTGAGAGAGATTGAATCGATCCACCGCCACCCCATGTTCCTTTAACTGATGAAGGAAGGCTGCCACTTGGGGAAGGATCGGGTCGATGTCAGGACCGCAGACCCCGGAGGAGCAGCACATGGCTGGGTCATAGACTTGAATGGTCTTCATAAAAAATCAGCAGGCGCACCGAAGCCTGCGGTTGTTGG
>CANKWU010000019.1 GCA_947487385.1 Spartobacteria bacterium | reverse complement strand
CTTTTTCTTGCATATTCTATGTAATCTACATAGTTTCAATCCGCGCCACCGCGCGGGGGGCGACGTTCGGCACCGGTCCCTTCACGATCCGCCCCAAGTTTCAATCCGCGCCCCCGCGCGGGGGGCGACAACTGGCCACGACTCAGGCCGACCAGCTCAGCGAGTTTCAATCCGCGCCCCCGCGCGGGGGGCGACCCGTCTCAGTCGGCTTCATCCCGACCAAGGAAGTGTTTCAATCCGCGCCCCCGCGCGGGGGGCGACACTTTTTCTTGCATATTCTATGTAATCTACATAGTTTCAATCCGCGCCACCGCGCGGGGGGCGACGTTCGGCACCGGTCCCTTCACGATCCGCCCCAAGTTTCAATCCGCGCCCCCGCGCGGGGGGCGACGCATGACCTAGGCAGGTCGCGCTAAAGTTGTAGCGTTTCAATCCGCGCCCCCGCGCGGGGGGCGACAGCTGTGCTTCTCCAGCCACTCCAGACGCTCCAAGTTTCAATCCGCGCCCCCGCGCGGGGGGCGACGACCGGATTACGCAACTGTCCGCGATGAGCGAGGTTTCAATCCGCGCCCCCGCGCGGGGGGCGACCGGTAAAGATGGCATGAGTTGTGCTAAGGCGGCAGTTTCAATCCGCGCCCCCGCGCGGGGGGCGACCGCAGATACTAGTAACAGGTCATACTCATGGACTTACAGACAGATCTGCGCGAAACAAGGAGTTTTCCAGGAAAATTTTCCGGGAACTCTTCCTTCAAGATTTTCAAAGAACAGAACGCCACTAGGTTGCGGCGATCGCGAACCTCCTGCAATGAGATTGCTCACTACAGGTTCGCGCACGCTTCAGACGATCAAATTTTGATCCATATTCAACGAAGGCTTGGTTCCGAAGTGTTCGACTCTTTCATCCCAGATTTTTCCGAGATTGTAAAAACGAACTGAGTCATGATCTAAATCAAGGATCTCAAGAATCCTTTGTTTCAGCACCACATAGGTAGCGGTATCGATCTTACACTCAAAAACCGAGTTCTGAACCCGCTGACCATAATCGAGACATGCCTTGGCGACGCGTCTCAGCCTCCTCTTCCCCTGCTCCGTAGAGGTGGCAACATCATAGGTGATCAGTATGTGCATGGGATCATTTCCACAGGAATGCGGGATAGGCATCCAAATCGCCCCTCAAGTACCTGGAGATAAGACGGGACTGGAGATGAGGAAGAAGTCCGACAGTGACCTTCTCATCGAGGAATGGATGGAGAATCTGATCCTGCTTCCGTTCTTGCCAGGCTCCTAATACGGTTTTGCGACTCTCTTCACGGAGAAGTACAGCCCCTGATTCCTCAGATTTGAAATCCGCTGTTGTGATCTGCCGTCTATTGATGAGCGTTAGAGCTGTTCGGTCAGCCATGCAGGCTCTGAACTCCTCCATGAGATCAAGAGCAAGGGAAGGCCTTCCGGGGCGATCCCTATGCAGGAACCCACACTGAGGATCCAATCCGCAGGATTCCAAGGCTGACCTGCAATCGCTCATCAGGAGAGCATACAGGAACGAAAGGAGGGCATTCATGGGATCCCTCGGCGGTCTTCGTGTTCGTCCTGTGAAAGACAATCCTCCATCACTGAGCGTAACAAGGTGCTTAAAGACACTGAAGTAAGCCGCCGCCGCATCCCCCTCGATCCCTCTTAGACTATCCAATGAGTCGGTTCGTAGGGCCATCCCCAACCGATGATCTAGAAAGTCCGATGCCGTTAGCAGGGCCGTCGTGCCAACGGGATCTTTGTCACCATGATCGCGAGCAGCTCGGAGAAGCACTGTCCGAGAATTGGCAATCTTTGCGGCTATGATATTCCTCGCCAGATTTGCAGAGTCTTTCCGATCGTCTGCCCTGCGGTATTGATCCCTACGAAGCAGGATGTTTCCCGAGGTGAATCCTCTGGTTGCAGCGAGAAATTTCCCGGTTGGGGAATGAAAGGACAGGGACACACCGGCCTCGGAGCATCCCGCCATCACAGAGACGCTTGCGGAGATGTCATATCCGAAGCAAACAATGGCTTCCAGATTATGCAGAGGGACCCGGAGTTTGGATTCTCCCTCGTGGCGCACCTCGACAGCAGCACCATCCTTTCGTAGATAGGATCCCTCTAGCGTCACGAAAAGGGTATTAAGATGCGTCTTCATGTACTGGTTGATAGAGCCTGCTTTTCAAACCATTCCTGAGTCGAAGACTTCGGTGAGCAGGCTTCGGGATTACAGATCTCCTTGAGTGAACAGGCATCGCATTTATCGGGATTATAGATCGGGACAGGTGTCCTACGGGAGGCGATCATCCTGTGAAGGCCAACCGCCGTAATGCAGGTGAGAGCCCGAAGCTCCTCATCGAAGATCACAGCAAGACGGCGCCGATTCTTTCCGTAAAAAATCCTGCCTTCCCTGATCCCGCATTCAGAAAGGCCAAGCATCTCCTCGAGAGCAATAGCCTGGGCACAGAGTTGCACCTCATCTGCACGGTGGGCCTTGGGTGATCCCCTCTTGTATTCCACAGGGACGACAAGGCCATCGTCATGAAATTCCACCACGTCGCATTGACCGGAGATTCCCAGTAGGTAAGAAGAGACTGCCATGCCACGGGTTATCCGGATACCAGGCCTGGTTTCATCGGGCCCATCATGAGCCTTCTTATGAAGAACCCTTCCCTCCGCAGTGAGGCGATTTTCACGCCACTCCTGCTCCAGATGAATCAGCGCACACTGCCGTGGGCAGTAGAGGTAATGCTGGAGACCCGACAAGGGAAGGAACTCTTCCTCCCGTGTCGGGATGACTCCGTGATCCGGCACGCCATGCATCGCACCGAGGCAGTAGTATCAGACGGGGCGTCTGATGATCTGAACACCCTTGGGGAGCTTTTCCTCATCGATTATGATCTCATAATCAGAGATGGACCGTGGTGTCTCCACCCCGTCTTTTTTCACAACCTTCACCATGTCAAAGAGCACATGGCTTGGAGCTTCTCCTAATGCCGTATCATGCTTGAAGACGATCAGAGCACGTGGATTCATGCTGCCAGCTGGGCGTGCCGCCGACTGATCGAACTGGAAGGCATTTTCTAGGGACCCCCAGAGTAATTGCAGATCGGCTTCTGAGAAGCCGGTCTGCTCAGCGAGGAACGGGTTCACGAATCCCTGTGCCTTATAGAGTCCATAGGGCACGGTGAACTTGCGCCCCATCGTCCGCTCTTTCTCTGCGTCCTTCTCGTTGGTGACTGAGGAGCGGGTGATCGCATGCTCGCTGGAGACGATCGGGTCGATAGATCGTGCAAAGGAGATCTGGACCGGACCACGGACCTGACCGCAGTTTATCTCCATCGACATGACGGCACCAAAGGTGCGGATATCATAGTAATGATCACACATCCACTGAGTGGCCTTATCCTTTTTCCCATCCTTCGGGGACTTTGCTTCAGCGGCAGGAATGCCAACTGCTTCTTGCGCTTCCTTGTGCAGGTTGTTTAGCACTGCTCCATCGGTGAAGTAGATGCGGTGCGTATCATCACCTTTCTTGGTTAACTGCACAAAATTACGGATCTTACGCTTTAAGCATACGTCTGTGACGAGCCCTTGCCCGGTCTCCACATCCGTGCGGGGGAGGTTGCCGGCGTCGGGATCGCCATTCGGATTGGCATCCTGACAGTCAAAGAGGTAGAGGAAGTCATAGCGGTTTTTCATGATGTGGGTGGGTTTGGGATGGTGGTTTTAGTCTTGGGTTTCTGTTACTGATGTCTGGTCTTTCTTGGTGAAGAAGTCTTTGCGCTGGTGGTAGTAGCCAATCGCAAAGATTCCCTGTTCCCTCAGAGGAAATTGTTTTGGGAATCCTTCGGAGGAGATTCCCGAAAGAATTTCCTGCACGAGTTTATCGCGTAGAATCTTGGCACCACCGTTGAGTTTGGACAGGTGATGCTGGTAGGTGCGCAGCAGCTTCGGAAAGACAGCGGCAGGAGTGGCAGAGGCACTCCCGTAGAAGCGGTCCCGAAGTCCCGCATTCACGACACCCAAGGCATCTTCCTGGGTTTTTTCCAAGGCGGCAAAGAGCCTGCCAAGAAGGTAGGCGGGGTCAGTATTCTGTGAGTCGAGCATGGTTGTGATGGTGTGGTGGTGATTGCGGGTGAGAATGGCCTTGAGGGTAGCGGCGCGGAGATAGTTGACAGTCCGATCAGCACGAATCCGACCGATGATCGCGGCGAAAAGTCCCTCGGGATACGGTGTTCCCTGAATGATGGCGCGGGTCAAAGCCCCACCGAGCAAAGGAGGAATTTTTTCCCTATCTGGCTTTCCGTATTTTCCAGATGCGTCGCGATGTCTAGGTGCTGTCTCGTCCAGAATTTGCCAAATAGTGGGGGACTCGGTTTCATTCTCATATTGACGCTCTATTTCGAGACACATCTGGTGTGAATGCAATTTTGACAGCAGCTCCCCAATCGTGGATCGATGAAAGAACCGAATAGCAAAACGCCCAGGATTTGGTTGTTCCAATCCTAGTATATAAAAAGGAGTGTCCAATTCGCCCAACTCCGAGAAATGTCCTCCCGAACGGATTGCTTGCAACAAACGCTGAATTTGATCCCGCCTAGACTGGTCTTGAGAATCTTCCTGTTGTTGAGAAGCCCCGGAAAAAATATCAGCTAAGCAATCCTCCAACATTGAAGGTTTCTCGGTCCAAAAGACTGCAGTCGTTCCTGAGATATTGATTCTATGTCTCCCTTTTAATGGACCATCAAGCAACGCATTAAGAGCTGTTGCATAGCGAAATGCCACAGATTCACCAATCGGGCAGTTCTCGGTTTTTGATTTACCGTAAGACTCGTAGGATGTTTTTTCCTGAATGCCAACTAAGGCAATTGAGCTTTTAAATCCCTTGATATCGGGATGAATGCCACAAATTAGCGTGGACTCACCAGACACCAAGCATTGCTGCTTCTCTTCATGGATCTCTGATGCACTTTGTATTTTTATCCACCAGTTTTTGATTTTTGGATCATCATGAATGCACTTCTTTGCACCTCTGATTTGAATGACTCCAAAATTGGATCCAACCTCCTTTAACCGGTCTTTAAATTGCTCGCAATTGGATGGATACCATTTTTCCAGAAAGCGACAAAGAATGGAGTAATCAGCCGAATCAATCTCCTTTTCATAACTTAAATGGACCCTCTTAAATTCTTCAAAACACTTAGATCCTGCCCCATCCTTTTTCCCCTCTGTCTGACTGCCTAGCAAGTATTCCTGCTTGTCGCAAAGAAATTGAGCTTTGATACCGCTAGTCCGTTTTTCATGCGCCGGAACCTCCATGCGAGAGGGTTCTGATTTTCCTCTATCATTCTTAATTTGAGCATCCTCAATCTCAAAGAGTGTGCCATCTGTATTCAAGACGACCCGAAAGCTGATCTTCTGCGGTGAAAACCCTGGAGGGGCGATCCCATAGGAGGGATCAGCAGCCAGGCGGTCGTAGAGTTCGCTAAGGGATTGTAGGATCATGACCGGATGGCGAAGGGGAGTTCGGGAACCTTGATCACGCCATCGTTCATCTGGGCGCGAAAGAAATGAGGAGTGGTCGATCGAATCGCTTTCGTTGCACGGTTCTGCTCGAAGTCGATTTCGTGAAGCATGAAGCCGAGATCCTTATCTCCTAGAAGCGAGGGGTCACAGGCTGGGATCTGTTCCTCGTTCTCTATCAGTTCAAAACGGACGGGAAATTCCCGACATCCAAAGTACGGCTGATGGAAGGCCTGGCCCTTGCTAGCCCTCCGTTTGAACATCTCGATATGCTTGGCAGCGGCCTGTGCATCAGGAAGGGGTTCTGACCCCTGCTCCATACGTGGATCAAGAACATGAACTCTGGCCCTGATCACGTAGGCGACATCCTTGAGCAGGAGGGAGGCACGTTGCTGGCGATGTTCAGAGACATCTATCGATGGGCGGACAGAGGGATCGCGCATCGCAGCATTCACTCCTCCACCTCCCCCCATCGGGATCTTGGAGGAAATCTCGTTCCTGCGGATATTCGTGAAGCGGATGGGATTCAGTACTCGGATCTCCGTGACCTCCCAGCGCATCTGCGGTTTCCAATAAATGGCTTCCAAGATTCCCCTAGCCGCAGAGGGAGTAATCACATCATAGGAGACGCGTTCGACCTTCATCTCAGGTCGGGAGAAGAGGGCGTAGTCGCCGGAGACTTTGAGGGTGATGCCGTAATTCATAGATATTCAGAGAATGAGGTTTTGTAAGGAGGTGTGGCTTTCATCAAAGGTCAGACCAAAATTCTCCGAGTAGTTGAAATCCGTAGAGACAAGTGCATGAAACTGCCCGTCTCGAAGGCTCTCAAAGGATCGGATGTTGTCATCCCTAAGTCGTGGACTGATCTGGACAGTGTAGCGCTGAAGACAACGCAGGAGTTCACGATGGAGAGGGATATTTTCGGTGCGTAGCTCAGCAATAGCCTTTCGTGCAACCTCATCATACGGAATAATAATTGGAATCTGCCAGTCATCAATGAGGCGGAACTTTCCTGCTACCGTGGCGTAGGAGAAGTGAAAGGGGAGATCGCGATTCCTTCGATCAATACGGAAGCCATCAAGAATTCCCTTGGAATCCCACCGACTCTTTTGCTGGTAGTAATAGAGGTCGAAGTAACTTCGGATCGCCTCTCGACCAATCAAGTCGTCGTGCAGGCCGATCAATTGATTGGCAACCTGAGCTGTCTCCCGGAAATAGACCTCGCATGAGTGATCCTCCGGCCGGAAGACATAGGTATGACCCGATATTGGAAGTTTCCCGTGCCGATTACAACGACCAGCCGCCTGGGCAATCGAGTCAAGACCTGCAAGGGCCCGGTAAACCACCGGGAAGTCAACATCCACACCCGCCTCAATGAGTTGGGTGGAAATGACGCGGACGGGTAACCCTTGCTTAAGACGTTGGCGAATCTCGCATAGGATTCGATGTCGATGCTCCGGACACATAAGGGCAGAAAGGTGATAATTCCCCTCCCCCGCTCCCAGCAACCGGTAGAGTTCCTGAGCATGACGACGGCGGTTCACGATGCAGAGCACTTGCTCCTGCGAACGCAACCGATCAACCAAAGCCGTGTCGGAAAGATCTCCCAATGAGGTGACTTCGACACGCTTCAAGGCATCGAAGAGGCTTTTGGGATCAGCAATGATTTCCCGTGCACCCTTCAGACCAATCGGAAACTCCTCCGGATGATAATGAACCGCTGGCTGAGTCGCCGTGCAGAGAACGACACTTGATTTGTAATGATCAGAAAGTTCTTGGAGAACCCGTAGGCAGGGACTGATTAGATCGACTGGAAGGCTCTGTGCCTCGTCTAGGATCACGACGGCATTGGCTATATTGTGGAGTTTACGGCTCCGGGAGGTTTTTGACGCGAACAATGACTCGTAGAACTGCACCGCCGTGGTCACCACGATCGGGGCATCCCAATTCTCGGAGGCCAGCCGGGACTGTGCCGTTTCATTCTCGGGGGAGAGAGAGGAGTGGTGCTCGATCAGAGGGGCGAAGAACTCGGACTCCAAGGGTTTGAGGATACCGCGAAGCACTTCTGCATTTTGCTCAATGATCGAATTGAAAGGCGCAACATAGATGATTCTTTTCTGTCCGTTCGCAATCGCATGGCGCAGGGCAAAACTCATCGAGGAAAGGGTCTTCCCTCCTCCTGTGGGAACCGTGAGCGTGAAAAGTCCTGGTTTTTGGATTGCCGACATGCGGCAGTCATCGACCACAGCACATCGCTGTAAATTTACCCTATCAGAGGGATCGGGTGTTCCAAATCCATCGATCCGAGCATCAATCAATTCCCTGATGCTTTCTAGAACATCATTAGGAGCCTCATTACGCATGGAAGCACGCTTTTCATCCATGAAGGACTCGGTTGTCAGAAAATCGGCATCAACCAGACAGGAGAAAATCATCCTCACAAAGAATCCCAATGAGAATGGATCTCCCGATTTTAAAAATGATGGCAGTTCCGGAATTTTGATGTCCTGAAGTGCTGAGGGAACGGCATCGCGATATGATGGTACTTCTTTGCGGAGACGATCCGCCTGACAGGCACCATTAGATGTTGCATCAAGAAGTCCGGAGTGGTGTCCGGCTATCGGATAGCTGAGAAGATGTCCCAGCAAATGCTTCTCCACAGCAAACTGTGCCCCTGCTGAGGAGTGATCGACCTTCCCCAAGACTTCATCGACATGGGGATCGACCTTTCCCTGAAGATAACTCTGCCACTCGGGAGCGAACTTACCAAGATCATGCCAGATTCCCGTGAGGTATCCCCACTCGACTGAAGATTTTGAATCCTCCGTATCAGGTGCGAACATCTGGGATTCAAATGACTGAGTTAAACGAGCAACACGATCGAGATGACCGCAGTCGGAACACTTTCTCCCGAGTCCATTGCAGTCCAAGGAAGCGCAAGCAGTATATAGTTCCTCCCACTCAACGCCCCCGTCCTTCCCATATCGGGAGTGAGCATGTGGCATTGCCGCGGATGATGATTGATCCATAAAAGACTAATGCGTTTTACGACAACTATCAGAGAGCGTCATACAATCAATACTTCTACCCTCTGGATTCATTCCCCCAACCCTACCACTCCGACGAGACACCAAGTGTCCTAGGCTCATTTTATTCTGCCTAGGCTTGCAAGCTTGGATGTGGGATCAGGAACGCGAGCGCCGCTGTAGTGAACTACTGCAAGCGAGCAGTGACGCCATACCACGCCAAGATCGCAAGCCGCCCTCTGCCTGACTAGACGGAGCCGATAATGAGGCACGAATTAATCCCTCCGAATCCAAAGGAGTTGGAGAGGATTTTGCGAGGTCTTGCCTCCCTCCCTTTATTGGGAATGACATTGAGCTGACACTCGGGATCAGGAGTCTCGTAATGAAGCGTGGGGGGGAGATATCCCTCGGTCATGGACAGGCAGCAGATCACGGCTTCCAGGGCCCCTGTCGCGCCGAGCGGATGAGCTGTGTAGGCCTTGGTTCCGCTGACGGGAATCGATGCTGCGTGGCTACCGAAAACGTTATGGATGCAGCGGGCTTCGTTGTTGTCATTGACTTGGGTCGAGCTGCCATGGGCATTGATGTATCCGATCTCCTCGGGATTCGTTGTGGCATCAGTCAGGGCCTCGCGCATGGCACGAATGCTCGGCTCACCATTGGGATGCGGTGATGTCATGTGATAGGCATCGTTATTATGAGAGAACCCGAGGATCTCAGCGTAGATCCGGGCTCCACGTGCCTTGGCATGCTCATACTCCTCGACGACCAATGATGCAGCCCCCTCCCCCATGACAAATCCGTCCCGGTTCAGATCGAAGGGTCTGCAGGAAACGGAAGGATCAGCCTCGCTCATGGTCCGGATGTTGGCGAAGGCACCATAGGTGAGCGGACTCAGCGGCGCCTCAGAGGCCCCTGCAATGATCACGTCGGCAATGCCGTCGCGGATATACCGCAGGGCTTCGCCAAGAGCCACGGTGCCGCTGGCGCAACTGTTGGAATTTGTTGTACCTACTCCCTGGAACCCGCAGGTGATGGCAATATTGGAATGAGCTGACCCACCGAAAACCTGAAGAGCCAGCAGGGGACTCACAGCCTTGAATCCCCCTTTCACAAAGGCATCATGCTCCTTCTCCGCGTTGCAAATGCCACCAAGGGCCGTGCCGAAACTCACACCCCGGCGAGGATTAGGAGACTCGGGCGAGTAGGCCAGCCCGCTATCTTCCAGAGCAAGCAGGGCACTTGAGACGGCAAACTGGGCATAACGGTCCAAGCGTCTGAGCATCTTCGCAGGGAAATAGTTCAAGGGATCAAAATCATCGACCTGTCCAGAAGAGCGTGCATCCAACCCACCGAGATCGAAGCGGGTAAGTGATGAGATCCCACTTTTTTCTGCAAGTATCCCCTCCCAGAAAGGCTCCTTGCCGATTCCAATGCAACTGATGGGACCTACTCCTGTGATGACGGCGCGGCGCTTGTGTCGGTTGGGGGTCATTTTGTAAGCTCCAGATGCTTTTTGAATGTGGCCAGTGTCCGGGGGGCTACCCAAGCGATCATGAAGTCACCGATGATCGGATTTGCAATCGGAGCCAGGAGCGGCCAGCGGAAATTCAAATCATGCTCGATCGTCACCTGGACGCCATCTTCAAGCTGATCATAGATCCATCGAACCTCCATCCCCTTGGTGAAGGCGCTCAGATGTCGGAACCAGAGTTCCGGTTTTTCAGGATCTTTGAAGTCCCTATGAAACTCTGAGGTCCATTTAATGGGAATGGACCCACGCAGGGCCGCCATCTCGACAATCCCTTGATCAGGACCACCCTCGATCCATCGCACCCATCGGTAGTGAGGTAGATAAGCTGGCCATCTGGTGAGATCGGAAGTCATGGAGTACACCCGTTCCATCGGGGCCTTGATCAGGATGGAGGATTCGGTGTGCATCAATTCACCTTGCTCTGCGCCTTCCTCTTTGAGTTTCGAGCACGGGTGTAGTGAAGGCATGCAATCCCACCTCCCTCATCCTTTATTGATTTAAGAACGAAGCGACGCTCCTCGGAGAGGAACCCCGGGCATAAGGCGCTCTTTCCCTTCGCTGAGGTCTTTCCCGCAATCAAAGGATGAATCCGGACAAAAAACTCCTGAGCCTCCTCCAGAGCACTCTCCGGCTTAAGTCCTGAGGAGGAGATCACTCTCCCATCCACGCTCATCGAAAAATCCAGCACCCGCTTCTTGGATCGGGAGGAGTTCATCATCTGGGGGAGTGCTCAGACTCGATCGCCGCTTTCTTCCTCAACTTCGATCTGATGCTCGACCTCACTTACCTGATCCTCCATGTCACTGATCGAGACACTTCCACCATCGGCAGGCCTGTAGGTCATGTAGATGATTCCCCCGATCAATCCCCATCCGACTCCCAGGGCGAATCCCGTGATCGAGATCAGCACGGCAAGATCCACCGGCGTTCCATAGAGGGAATTGAGCATCACGGAGAACAGTCCCTCTCGGACTCCGATTCCTGCCAAGCTGATCGGCAGGGAGCTGATTGTATTCACGATGGGAATGACCGAAGACATGGCGGCGGCTCCAGGATTACCCACAAAGGCAAAGGCGGCGAAGATAGCAGTACCGAAGATAAAGGCATTCAGCGGCATGGAGATAAGAACAGCAACCATCACGGCTTTCCAGTCACGTGCATAGATGGAGAAGGCCCTAGCCGTATCGAGGATGGCGGCATGTCCCGGCATTTTCGCAGGAAGACGGTTGGCAAGATGAAACTTGTCGATGGCAATCCCCAAGAGAATAAGCAGAAGGAAAGCAGCGAAAATGATGCCGACGGTGAGCAGAAATGCCCGGATCATTGGCAGGGACATCAGCGGTTTGTAGAACCAGGCAAAGACCCCGGCAGAGACGATGATCAAGGCGAACATCCCCGCAATCCGATCCACGATGATACTCAAAAGCACGGCGCTTTTGGACTTGGGAGCCTCTCGCATGGCAAAGAAGACCTTGATCAGGTCACCTCCCACTCCACCGGGGAGACAGAGATTGAAAAACATCCCGATCATGACGAGCTGCCAAACGCGGAACCACCCAAGGGAGATCCCCTGCACCTTCATGAGAAGCTGCCATCGGAAAGCACCGCAAACCAGCACAAGGCCGAAACAGAGGAATCCGGGAATCAGCCAGAGGAGATTTGCGGTATGCAGGGCCTGGACCATCTGGTGACGACGCACCGGATCGTGAAAGAGCAACCAGAGAAGGAGGAAGGTCACGCCCGCTTGCACAAGCGTCATGATGATTTTTTTAATTTTCATTAGGGAAAAAAGTTTTCCACCGTGCGACAGCAGTCTGAATAGCTGAGGGGGTCGCCTTGGAGGAGAGTTCTAGGATGTAAGGAAGTGATGATGGCAGAAGTGGAACAAGCTGGTCGAAGGGAATCTCTCCCTCGAAAGGAATAAGGTGATCCTCATCAGGCCACCGGGCATCCTGGAGATGCGCTCCCACTGCAAACGGGGCGATCTCCCCAAGCCACTGGGCGTGATCGAGAAGTCCAAGGCTCTCCCTCATCTGGGCATGACCGAAGTCATGCCAGTAGCGGAGATGGGGAGTGTCAAAGCGACGGAGTAGGGCCAGCAATTCCCTCTCTGTCGGGATAGCCTCGAAGTCACTCCTGTTCTCGACGACCAGGGTAAGTCCCATTGTAGAGGCCTGATCCACAAGCGGCTCGAGCAAGCGAGTCACCCGATTCAGATAAGCGGGGCCCTGCCTTTCCCTTTTCCGTACGACATCCAGCTTGAAGCGGCTATAGTCACGATCCGCTACTCCCTTGAGTCTCAACTTATCCAGAAGCGAATCGGTCATTCCGCGCAGGGGCATGATGCGCCCTAGATGCAGCACCACAAACCGCGCTCCGAAATCCACCGCCGTCTCCATCGTCTGTCGCGTCAGCCTGACGGCGCGCTCTCTCTCCTCCGGTCGATGGGAGGAAAACTCATAGCAATCCGGGTTATCCGTGAAAACCTCGATCGGCATCGGACAGAAATTATGCACACTAAAAACCTTGAATCCCCCCTTGGCAAAAGCACCACGGATTCCATGCAATTGAGAAACCGAAAGGCCGTGACCCAATTCGATCTCGTGGAAGCCAAGTTCCAGAATCTCCCTCACGATGGATTCACCATCATGATGACGACCGGCGTTCCAGTTGGTTGAAAAGGCAAGCATGCCGCCAATGGTACCTCAACCGCTACAGGATGCAGTTCAGAACTTCATCGGCGGCTCGGAGTCCGCTCGCAAGCGCCGAGTCGATGCTGGCATGGGCCACCTGATCCCCGGCAAGCCAGAGATTGGAGGCGGGGCGACGCTCGGGTTGGAATCGATGAAATCCCGGGATTTGGGAAGGAAGCGCCCTCATGATCCTCACCTCGCGAAGAAACTTCCATGCTGCAAAATCAGGAAGGAAACTAGTGATCTCATCTTGAACCAGTTGGGGGAGATGGCCTGCCGGCGGGTTGAGAACGGTCGCGGAGAGAAGCCTTTTCCCCACCGGGGCATACTCGGGTGCCGTATTTGTCAAATCCGTGAAATGCCTGACGAGAGCCTTTTTACCCTCAGGCAAGACCAAAAGCCCTCCTTCATAGAGAGGGAGATCGCCTGTGAAATAAAAGGTGGAGACCTCAGACCAGGTGCGTCGTTCCTGCAAGCCAAGCAATCGGCAAGATGTTGAGTCATCAGTGGCAAGAATCACCTGATCAGCCTCAATCTTCTCGCCATTGGAAAGTTCCAACCCGGTGATGCAGTGGCTCGTACCATTCTTGCGCAGGATCTTCTGAACACGAGCACCGTAGCGTTGACGGGAAGAAGGGAGGCGTGAAGCGAGTTGCCGGGGGATCTCCCCCATGCCGTTGGCTGGTAGCAGAGCCTTTCCGAGAGCGAACTTCTTCAAGTCGTAGCGGAAGATGGAGGCATCGGTTCCAAGATCGTTATCCAGAAAGACACCGGCAAAGAAGGGCCTGAGGAACTTCTCCAGAACATCACCCTCCAGACCGAATCGGGAAATTTCCTGTAATGCAGAAATTCCTGATTCTTGACCAAGCAGCGCGTCATCGGAACGAAGGCACTGAAGGGAGGTAAGCAGGCCGAGCAGGATCTTTTCACGGAGAGAAAACGATCGAATCAGAAGGGCAGCTAGCAGCCAGGCTGGATGATGAAGCGGATTGAGCATCCTCTCCCAGCCATCCTCGCCAACCATCAGGGCACCACTCTCAAAATAACGGGGTTGGAGTGCCTTGAAGTCGAGTAATCTCCGTGCCGTAGGATAGGAATCGAGCAATACTTGGAATCCCCTGTCGAGACGATATCCCTCCGGAGTGATCTCCGTGACAACTCTGCCACCAGGCTGATCCGCAGCCTCCAGCAGGAGCCAATCAACCCCAGCCTCCTGCAAGCGCGTTGCAGAGGCCAATCCGGCAAGACCGGCACCTACGACGATAATCATCCGGAAGAAAGAGAGCCTTGCTTGAAGAACTACACCTTCACCGGATCAAGATTCCAGATTTCACGCGCATATTCCGCAATGGTGCGATCGCTGGAGAATTTGCCCATGCGGGCGGTGTTGAGAATGGCCATCTCGGCCCATCGCGCCTTGTCCTTGAATGCCTCTCCAACCCGTTCCTGGGCGCTGCTGTAGGAGCGGAAGTCTGGAAGGCAGAGGAAAGGATCGTGATAGACAAGGTTGTCGCGCAGAATATTAAAAACACCGGGAGGCTCATCAGCGGTGAAGTAGTTCGATCCGACCCAATCCACCACCGCACGCAGCTCGTCATGTTTACGAAGAAACTCTTGGGGATTGTAACCCTTAGCCCAGAGTTTGTTCACCTCCTCGACCGTCATGCCAAAGATGAAAATATTCTCTTCTCCGACTTCCTCACGGATCTCCACATTGGCTCCGTCGAGCGTTCCGATTGTCAGTGCTCCGTTGAGGGAGAGTTTCATGTTTCCCGTTCCTGAGGCTTCCTTTCCTGCCGTCGAGATCTGCTCCGAGAGATCGGCTGCGGGAACAATCTTCTGAGCAAGAGAAACACGATAATTGGGAAGGAAGACAACCTTCAGCTTCCCGTTGATCCTCTTGTCGGAATTAATCTTAGCCCCCACAGCATTGATCGCCTTGATGATGTTCTTGGCGAGGTCGTAGCCGGGAGCAGCCTTCGCCCCGAAAATAAATACCCGCGGGGTAATATCGAGGGTGGGATCCTGAAGCAATCTGCGATAAAGGGCGATGATGTGCAGGAGGTTCAAGTGCTGTCGCTTGTACTCATGAAGCCTCTTGATCTGTACATCGAAGAGTGCTGAAGGATCTACTTCAACACCGCATTCCAGCTTGATGATGCGCGCTAGATCAACCTTGTTGGCATGCTTCACCTCCATGAACTGACGCTGAAACTCAGGATCCTTGGCATAGGGTTCGAGCCCCCGGAGCTCCTCAAGGTTCCGTTCCCAGCCATTGCCGATCTTTGAGGTAATGAGTGCGCTGAGTCGTGGATTGCAAGAAAGGAGCCAACGGCGCGGGGTGATGCCATTGGTCTTGTTGTTAAACTTGTCGGGATAGAGTGTATCAAACTCGGGAAAGAGGTCGCTCTTCAGAAGCTGGGTATGAAGTGCTGCAACGCCGTTGACCGAGTGACTTCCTACGACGGCAAGATTCGCCATCCGGACCATCTGCGATGATCCCTCCTCGATCAACGAGAGCTTACGTATCATCTCAAGATCACCCGGCCACATCGCCTCCACTTCGACGAGAAAGCGCTTGTTGATCTCGAAAATGATCTGCAGGTGACGGGGCAGAAGCTTGTGAAAAAGACCGACACTCCACTTTTCAAGTGCCTCGGGAAGCAGGGTATGATTGGTGTACGCCAACGTCCGGTTAACAATCGACCAGGCCACCATCCAAGGGAGCCCGTACACGTCATGGAGAAGACGCTGAAGCTCGACCACGGCAATGGCCGGATGGGTGTCGTTGAGTTGAATCGCCACCTTATCAGGGAAACTATTCCAATCCGTGTTACTCTTGCGGAAGCGACGGATGATATCCTTCAGCGAGCAAGCTACGAAGAAGTACTGCTGAATCAATCGCAGTTCCTTGCCGCTCTCAGTCTTGTCGTTGGGATAAAGAACCTTGGAAACGGTCTCACTGGCGTTCTTGTCACGCACCGACTCGTCGTATCCTCCGCTATTGAAGGCCTCGAAATTGAAATCCTCCGCGGCTTTTGAAGACCAGAGCCTGAGGAAGTTCACGGTCTTAGTTCCATATCCGGCAATCGGAATATCATAGGGAATACCGATCAGTTTCTTTGTCCCCGTCCACTTAGAGACATAGTTCCCGATATCGTCGAAGATATTCTCAACATGTCCGTAGAGCTCGATCTCCGTGGTGTGTTCGGGACGGACAATCTCCCAAGGAGTACCGTATTTCATCCAGTCATCAGGAAGCTCGATTTGATAACCGTTCCGGAATTCCTGTTTGAAGAGCCCATACTGATAATGAATGCCGTAACCGATCGCCGGCAAGTCAAGGGTTGCCAACGAATCAAGGAAGCAGGCGGCCAAGCGGCCAAGACCGCCATTGCCAAGACCCATGTCATACTCCTCCTCGCGCAACTCGTCGATATCGAGACCCAGCTCACTGATAGCGATCTTCATATTCTCGAAGACGCCTGCACTGTGGAAATTATTGATATAGAGTCGCCCCATCAAGAACTCAAGGGAGAGGTAATAGAGGCGCTTCACATTCCCCCTGCGGTGATTGGTTTGAGTCGCCATCAGGCGTTCGATGACCAGGCACTGAACCGCTTTGGAAGTGGCCAGCCACCAGTCCTGCTTAGTTGCCGTCTGAGGATCGCGTGCCAGACTGAACGTAAGCTGGTTCTTGATCAGGCTCTTGAGGCCAGAAACTGATGTATCGATACTGGAATGAAATTCTTCAGGTTTGCTCATGGTGGGTAAAACGGACTCTTGGTCAGCTTGAGGGTTTCGTCTCGATGCGTTGTTTTGACAATTTAAAAAAAATGATTGGTTGAAGTTTTTAGAAGCAAAAGCCATTCCAAGTCACGGAGCTTGGATTATCAACCATCGAGATGGTAATGTAGAAACATGATGAAGTATCGCACATTCAATAAGGACTCAGATCTTAAGATCAGCGAAATCGGCTTCGGTCTCTGGACTGTCTCCACGGGATGGTGGGGCAACTTTAACGACGAGGAGGCGGTTCTCCTTATGCGGCAGGCCGCCGACCTCGGCATCACGCTCTTCGACGCAGCCGACACTTATGGCAACGGACGGAGCGAGGAACTCCTTGCAAAGGCCTTCCCCGCAGGGGAGCGCGCTCGGATCGTGATCGCCACCAAGGTCGGCTACGATTTCGTGAACCATGGCGACGGACGGCGCGGCCAGAAAGAAATTCCCCAAAACTTCAGCCCCTCTGCGATAAGGGGGGCAGTTGAGTCTGCCCTGAAGCGGTTGGGCACCGACCACATCGATATCCTCCAACTCCACAATATCCGTGAGGCCCAGGTCAACGATGATGCCTTGTGGGAGGTCATGGAGGATCTCCGGAGTGAGGGAAAGTTCCGTTACGGCGGAATCGCCCTTGGCCCTGCAATCGGCTGGATCGGTGAGGGAGCAGCCGCCATTGCCCGCCGGAAACCAGATGTTGTGCAGCATATCTACAACCTTCTGGAACAGCATCCCGGATCCGATCTCCATAAGGTCGCCGAGGCGACCCATGCCCCAACCAAGTTCCTCATCCGAGTCCCTCACTCCTCTGGAATGCTCGAGGGCAAATACACGGCTGATACGGTCTTCCCACCAAACGATCACCGCAATCACCGGCCAAAGAGCTGGCTCATCAATGGTGTCAAAAAGATCGAGCAACTCCGCTTTCTGGAACGTCCTGACCGGACGATGGGACAAGCTGCCATGCAATGGTTGTTGCAAGATCCACGCACACTCTCAGTGCTCCCCAATATCTACAACGCCGAACAGATTTCAGAATTTGCCGCCACCCCGGAGACACCCCCTCTCAATGAAGACGAGTTGAGCCGCATCAGCGAACTGGTGGCCTCTCATTTCGGACTGGAACCCGAAGAGCACAAATTCAAGGGTGAGATGCAACTTCCCGCTGAACTTGCCTCCTTGATCGCCTAGAGCAGCCCCATTGTAACTCCGAGACTGATGATCGACTCTTCGAACATTGATCAGGGAGAGTCCAAGCCCATCGGAGATACTCCTCCCTTGCTCGCCAAGAATCACGACACAAGGGTCGAGACGAAGGTCCTGCTTTTTGATTTCGACGGCACGATTGCCGACACCAGAAAGATTGCCCATGGTATCCTGAACGACATGTCTAAGGAGTTCGGATTTCGGGCGCTCCCGCTAGACCATCTTGAGAATGCCAGGGACATGGGGACAAAGGAATTTATCCGTCATTTGGGTATCAGCACATGGCGGGTTCCCTCAATCGCCCGCAGGGGCCTGGAACTTCTTCATGAAAGAATGGAAATGGTGAATCCAATCGAGGGGATTCCCGAAGTTCTTGCGACACTGCATGGGCGGGGTCATCGGATTGGCATCCTTACTTCGAATTCGGAAGCAAACGTGAACGCATTCTTGAAACGCCACAATCTTCCCTACTTTTATTTCGTGCGAACCTCCTCCAAGTTATTCGGAAAAGCACGGGAAATGAAGCGGGTCAGCCGTGCCGAATCAGTCACCCCGGCAGAAATACTTTATGTCGGCGACGAAACCAGGGACATCGAAGCGGCTAAAGAGAGCGGTCTTCGCATGGCAGCTGTGACTTGGGGATACAATTCCGAATCCGCGCTAGCAGCACTGAATCCCGACCACCTCCTCAAATTGCCATCCGAGCTTCTTGGGATGACATCACCCAGCATCGGCCAGTGAAAAGCGCATCCCCTACCCGCGTTCGCCTCGATCAGCATCTGACTGAGACAGGCCATTTCGATTCCAGGGAGAAAGCTCAACGGGCCATCCTGGCAGGACAGATTACTGTGGGGGGACAGATCGCCGACAAACCGGGTGCAAAAGTGAACACCGCAAGCGAGATCCTCATCACTGGTCGAGACCGCTATGTGGGACGGGGGGGGCATAAACTCGAGGGAGCCCTCACAGAGTTCGGGATCGATCCGACAGGCTTATCCTGCCTTGATCTTGGCTCCTCGACAGGAGGATTCACTGATTGCCTTCTCCAACACTGGGCTGCCCATGTCACGGCGGTCGATGTCGGCAGAGGGCAGCTCGCATGGTCACTGCGACAGGATCCTCGGGTGGAAGTCCGCGAGGGAATCAATGCGCGCTACCTCACGGCTTCGGATTTCGACCGATGCTTTGACCTGATCGTGGGAGATCTCAGTTTTATTTCATTGACTAAGATCCTCCCCGCGGCGTTTCAGTTGCTAAACCCAGAGGGTCTTATGATCGTTCTCATCAAGCCACAGTTCGAACTTGCCCGTGCCGATATCGGTAAGGGAGGCATTGTGCGCGACACGGCAGCACGTCTGAGAGCCGTGGAATCGATTAGAAGCTGGGTGATCACAGCAGGCCACCGCTTCGATCGGGTCATCGAGTCGCCGCTACCCGGCACCTCGGGCAACATCGAGTTTTTGGCACTGCTCCGCAGGGGAGATTCCACGGTGCCAGTTCCCATCCGGATCAACGACCTGACACCATCACCCACTCCATGACCAATCCCATGATTGTTGGACTGATCGCCCACGTTGGAAAGGATGGCTCCGCGAACCTTGTGCAGTCCGTTACGACTGAACTGGAGCGGCGAAACGCCCCTTATCTCTTGGAAAAAGCCACAGCGGGACTTATTGGAAAGGAGTCAGACTTGGATGAAGCTCTTCTGTCTGAACGATGCGACCTTCTGCTGGTTATGGGAGGCGATGGAAGCATCCTTCGCGCGCTTCACCGCTCCGGGGGACATATTTGTCCAATTTTTGGAATCAATATCGGCTCACTGGGCTTCCTGACCTGTCTCGGTTCCGCCGAATACCTCAAGGCTATTGACTGCGTCCTAGCCGGTGATTACGTGCTTAGCCCGAGAAGTCTTCTGGATGTCGCTATCGAAGGACCCAACGGCACCGTTCCCCAGGAGCGGGCATTGAACGATGTCACCATCAGTCGCGGAGAGCGTTCTCAACTCGTCAAACTGGAGGCATCCGTCGATGGCGCACCACTTACCGAGTACCATGCCGACGGACTCATTGTGGCTACTCCAACGGGATCAACCGCCTACTCCCTGGCTGCGGGCGGACCCATCCTCATGCCCGAGAGCGGAGCGCTTGTTATCACGCCAATCTGCCCTCACGTTCTGAGCAACCGCTCGCTGGTGATTTCTGACAAGAGCAGGGTGGTTATTCGGTGCTCTGGCAATCAGGAAGTCTTTGTCACGATTGACGGACGTCCCCCCAATGCACTCAAACCTTCCGAACAAGTTATCCTACAGCTTTCTCCACTGACACTTCCGCTCGCCATGATGCCCGATAGTAACTTTCCGGAAATCCTGCGCCAGAAGCTCAAATGGAGTGGGAGCAATATTTAGCAGAGCCTGACCCGATCTCATGAATACCCTTTGCTATTCGCTCCTAAGCAAGGATATCAGGCTTCAGTTGAAGGCCACTGATCATCACGATGCGCTGGAGGAAATCCTCTCACCACTCAGATCGGATGTCCGGATCCGGAACTGGGAAGAGATGAGATCAGCTCTCCTCGCCAATTCACTTAATGAAACCTTTCGTGAAGTTCCGGGTGCTATGTTTCTCCACCATTGCAGGACAGAAAGTGTTTCAGAGCTTGTGCTGGCCGCCGGACTGAGCGCCTCAGGGATCATCATTCCGGGGCGTGAGGAAAGGATTAACATCATCTTCGTGGCGGCGATTCCAGAGGCCATGAACAATGAATACCTCAGAATCCTAGGGGCAATTTCACGGGTGTGTGACAATCCAAGAACCATCGATGCACTACTTGCTTTCGAAAATAAAGCCGAGTTCTTGGCCTTCTTGGAGAAAGGATGCCGCGCATGACCCCTGATCAACAGGTTCAGAACGAGGTCCTTTCCCCTTTATTGGAGGTGCGCAATCTCAAGGTTCATTTTCCGATTCGATCAGGGATTCTCCAACGCCAAACCAATGTCTTTAAGGCGGTGGATGGCATTAGCTTTTCCATACCGCCAGGCAAGACGATCGGTCTTCTTGGAGAAAGTGGAAGTGGCAAAACCACGATCGGCAGAGCCTTGGTGAAGCTCATTGAAGCCACCTCGGGCGAGGTGCTCTGGAAGGGAGATGACATTTTGCCCATGACTGAACGGGAGTTCCGTCCCTTGCGTCGTAGAATTCAGTATATCTTTCAGGATCCTTTCGGATCACTGAACCCCAGAATGACCGTGGCCCGGATCATCGGCGAGGCCCTGGAAATTCATTTTAGAGAGCTGAGTAAGGCAGAACGTGCCGATCGGGTTGCCGCCCTGTTACGCCGTGTCGGTCTTACTCCGGAAATGGGAGCGAGATATCCCCATGAGTTTAGCGGAGGTCAACGCCAACGGATTGGAATCGCGCGCGCACTTGCCGTCGAACCGGAGTTCCTGATCTGCGACGAGCCGGTCAGCGCACTGGATGTCAGCGTTCAGGCCCAGATCGTGAACCTTCTGCAGGACATCCAGGAGGAACTCGGTCTGGCCATGCTCTTTATCGCCCATGATCTTGCGGTTGTGGAACACATCAGCGACTCGGTGCTCGTCCTGCACCGTGGAAAGATCGTCGAATCAGGATCCTCCAGGGATGTTCTGGAAGACCCCAAGGATCCCTACACCCGCGAATTGCTCGCCGCCGTCCCGCGAATCTGAGAACGACTCCATGAACACACTGATGCTAGCGCGGAAGTTTCGCGCCCTCAATAAGCCACTGCTGATCGTGATGCTGGCCCTTTGCTCCTTTGGCATCTATGCGATCTATAGCGCAACATGGATGAGGGACGCTCCCTTCTGGATAAGCCAGATCAAGTGGATGCTGATCTGCATCCCCGTCTTTTTTTTAATCGCCTTCAATGATTACCAATGGATCAGACTGGGAGCGATTCCCATCTACATATTAAGCGTTATTCTTCTTGTCCTTGTTTTTTTCATCGGAGTGAAGGTTTTTGGGGCCAGAAGTTGGCTGAATCTTGGCTTTGGAAACTTCCAGCCTTCTCAGATGGCTATTTTCGGAGGAGTTCTTGTCTTTTCCCTTTTCCTGAGCGAAAGCCCGGAGATGCACCCTGTGCTCCGTATTCTCATTTGCCTCATGATTACGGTCGTTCCGTGCGTGCTCATCCTGATCCAACCCTATCTGGGCGGCACTCTTGTCTGGTTGCCCGTACTCTTTGCTCTGCTGTTTGTCGCAGGTGTCCAGGTTCGCTATTTGGTGACGCTCCTTCTTATGGGTGTCGCCTTGATGCCACTTGTTGTGAACTTCGGCCTCAAGCCTTATCAGAAAGACCGGATCCTGATCTTCCTCGATCCCTCTCTTGATCCTCAAGGTGCCGGTTGGACAATCAACCAATCTCTTAATGCCATTGGAAGTGCGGGGTTCTGGGGTAAGGGATTCAGGGCTCACAACACGCTCAATGAGCTCGGTTATCTCCCGAGCACCATCGTCCATACCGACTTTATCTTCTCCGTGTTTGGGGAGCAGCATGGATTCATGGGAACCATTCTTCTCATCTCGACTTTCGGAATCCTTCTCCTGAGTGGTCTCTACGTGGCATCCCAGGCCCAGGATTTGTTGGGACGACTACTCTCGGTTGGAATCGTGATGCTTCTCTTTACGCACGTTTTCATGAATATCGGCATGACGGTCGCCGTCACACCGATCACCGGACTTCCTCTCCCCATGGTGAGCTATGGCGGCTCCTTCATGCTCATCACAATCGCTTGTATGGGGCTGCTTCAAAGCATCTGGATTCACCGGAAGCTGGTTTACTAGTCTACGGAACCATTTTTTTCATGGAAGCTAGCGGAGCCTCTATGTCAGGGAATTCGAAGCAATATGACGACCGGTCACCTCTCGAAAAACTGGAGGATAAAACCCCCGAAGACTTGCACCCCGCTTATGGATCCGGGCCCTTCACTCGTCCACTTCCGAGACCAACCGGTTGCTGGGCTGGATGTATCCGAACTCCCTGCTGCCTCACCAACCGTCCTGATAGAAAAGAGACTCCACTTCATTGAGAGAGTCACCTGACAAGGCAGACTTTAACTACTGACCTGTTTTCTGAGGGACTTTGACGATCCGATTGGTGTCGTAACCTTGGCGGGCAGCATTTTGTAGAAGCGCCCGGTAGGTCATATCTGGCAAAGTCGGTGTGCGAGCCATGATCCAGATCAGATCCCTAGAGGGATAGCCAATGGTGGTGGTACTATAGTTCTCTGCCAGATCGATGATCAGGTAAGGAGCCTTGAAGGGCCAGATGAACTGGACTCCCCATCGGGCATTCGTCTTGGTATCGAGCACCGTTCCAATCGCATGCATCTCCTGAGACTTTGCGGAAAGATCCTTCTTGTGAAAGGCATAAGTAATATCGATCCGACCATCTCGCCTCATCTTATAGATATCCATCGTCCCGACGTTGTTCTTCTCAACGATCCACGGGATCGTTCCGATCACATACCACTCACCCATGAACCGGGTCAGATCCACATGATCAACCGTTCTCAAAGGTTCGTTTTTCGCTAGCATAGACATGCATCCACACAGTAGCACCACTGCCATCAAGAGGAAGGCTTGGGAAGTTGTTTTCATGATTGGTGTCTCCGATGCATTATTCACTGTTTTCCTCTCCCCAGAAAGGTCAGTTCAGCGATACCTGACTTGTCGAGTTCGCCAAAACCCTCTGCAACCATCCGGTCGTACTGCCTCTTGGTCGCCTCGGCGAGTGGCAGACTGAGTCCGGTGTCCCGTGCCAATTCAAGAGCGATACCGCTGTCTTTGGCGGCATGAGCAGCCGAGAAGAAGCAGGAGTGGTCACAGTTCTGCATATCCTCTCCATCTGTGGTAAGTACCCTGGAGCTTGCCCCAGTCTGCGAGAAAACCTCTCGCAGCATTGTCAGGTCGAGTCCAAGGGCCTCCCCGAGTCCGAGTCCCTCGGCAAGACCGGCCGTATTGACATTCATGACCATGTTGACGAGGGCCTTAACCTGGGCAGCCCTGCCGGTTGATCCGATGTGGCGCAGCGAGATGCTGAGATCCCAAAGGATCGGTTCCGCACGACGGAAAGCCTGCTCAGTCCCCCCAGTCATCAGATAAAGGCTGCCTTCCCGTGCTTGAGTGATGCTAGAGGCCATGCACGCTTCGAGCGACTCCGCTCCTGCATTGTGGGCGAGTTCCTCGACGGCCAGATGAACCGAGGGTGAAACGGTGGCGCAGTTGATGAAAAGCTTCCCCTTCGCTTGATCTTTCACCCCGTTCAGAAGGCTATCATCGCCGGGTTGGAAGATCGCATGCATGGCAGCATCGTCAGTAACAACAGTGAAAATCACATCGGCTAGTTCCGTAACACGGGCCAGCGATCCTGCGGCCTCTGCTCCAAGCTCGGCGGCAAGTGCAGCGGCTAATGGTGCCTGACAGTCATGGACGGCCGTAACGCTGTATCCTTGATCCTTGAGACGACGCGCTATATTCGCGCCCATGCGTCCAACTCCAACGACTGCAATAGTTTCTTTGATCATGATGTGTGAAAGTCTCTGACTCTATGCTAGGAGGGGGCTATCTACAGATCCATCTTTTCAAAGAGAAAAGTCTTTTTAGAAATCAAGAACCCTGTTGCTATTTTGCCTTGGACAAAAGGAAACCCCAGCTCCTAGATGGCTGGGATTTCCTCCCAAAAATCTCAGGAAAGCCCGAGAATCCTAATGATCGGGCATTCTTGCAATCTAATCATAGGATCTTACGTCCCTGGATGATCTGGACCAGGAGAATGACCAGGGCGAAAACAAGTAGGATATGGATAAATCCACCCAGCGTGTAGGCACTGACGAATCCTAGTGCCCAGAGAACAAGAAGAACGATGGCGATTGTGTAGAACATAGTTTTTAAGTATTAAATATTGATAATTTTGGCGATCAATGACGTTCCACATTCAGCGAGCACTTAGTAGGTTGTCGACCGTGTTGTAGTAGTCGTGTTCGGTGTACTTCTAGTCTGCTGGGTAATAGTGGTCGTTCTGTCTGGTGTTCCTGTTCTTGTCGTGCTCAGCGAGAAGCACCCAGTCAACGAGAGAGCCATAATTGAAGCGCAGATTACGATCTTGGTAGTTGTTTCCATAAAACAAATCTACTCCTCGAAATCCTTTCCCGCCAGATGGGGAAGTGCTTAGAAAAAGCTAATTAATTTTATTAGATAAACCTTTAAGGAAGCTAAGCATGATCTTTATACAACACTGTAAACAAATATCAGTCTGATAAATGTAAAGGAAGGCTGGATCGAGCAACAGTAGGATGCGCTTGTTTCCCTGAAGCATCACATCGTTCATAGCGGCCCGAAATATAGTGAAGCACACAGAATCGATACGGAGATGATTTCCGAGTTGTGACGCTTGGATCCTTACGTTCCGAGTCATCTTATGGAAGCAATTCTCTTGGCTTAATCCTTTCAGGATGAGCAGGTTTGCTAAAGATCCTGTAATTACTTAGAAATTAGGGAACCGCTGATTAAATCCCATGAAGGCCGCTGAAGAGCAGTTGCTGATTTTTGGAGGCGCGAGTGCTGGGCGATACCCACAGCGGTCTCGCCCGAGCGAGCAACGCGAAAAAATCGACAAATGGCTTCAGCCCTGCGGGTTGCGGAGATAACCGGCCGGGGGCCATGTAGGCTTGGCGCTTACAGCCCACTGCGGGGATGCTTGCGCCAAGCCGCCTTGCCCGGCGGCCCATTCTTTCCGCCACGGCCTCTATGCGATTTAATCAGCGGTTCCTTAGCTCACTGAAGCTTGTTGGAAGCATCATGGATGAAACTAAATCACTGAATTCTTTGCCTCAGGCAGTTGATTCCAGTCGGTGGTGTAGTGGGGTGAATGTCGCTCGGCTTTCATCTGCCACCCCTTCCCTCCACTACCAGAGCGCTGGGTTCCTTGAGAGGCGCGGGTGATGACGGGGTTCTTGGGATCGCCCAGACGGCGGTTGATCTCATCGATGATCTTGTCTAGGTCGATCCGGTTCGCTTTCGGCGCATCGAAGAGACCGGGCTGATACGCATCCTCGTCCACTAGGTGTACCAACTGCACCCCTGTCTTCTTGTAGCGGTAGCCGGGACGGTAGATCCGCTGAAGGAGTTCGCGGGCTACAGCCATCAGTTCCGCCGTCCCATTGGTGGGGCGATCCAGGGTGATGGCGATCCCTCGGGAATACTGGGGATCATCCTTCCTGAAGCGGTTGGTCTTGATGAAGACCTCCAAACGAGTGGCGAGTAGCCCATAGCGCCGGATCTTCTCGCTGGCCCGGGCCACATGGTTGGCAAGGGCCTCTTCCAGCTCCTCTAGGGTCTCTACAGGGCTTCCGAAGGATCGGCTGGCCATCACACCCTTGCGATCAGGTGGTACCTCCTCTAACTCCAAGCAGGAAATTCCGTTGAGTTCCCTGAGCATTCGTTCGCCCACGACCCCCATGCTCGTGCGGATGGCTGCGGGATCGGCCTGCTGGAAGCCCAAGGCCGTCGTGATGTCCATTCCCTTGAGACGCTGGGCCAAGTTCTTCCCCACGCCCCATAGTCCATCGGTCGGAGTATCGGCGAGAATTCCCTCCGGATCCCAGTAACTCGCCAAATCGAAGACCCCGCCCGTGAGAGTCTTGTTCTTCTTCGCGTGTCGGTTGGCAATCTTCGCCAACAACTTTGTCGATCCGATCCCTATACAGACTGGAATGCCCGTCCATTGCAGAATCTTCGCCCGGAGCGCTCGCGCCATCTCCTCGTCAAAGTTGCCCGTGAGTTTCAGGAAGGCCTCATCGATCGAGTAGACCTCGATTGTGGTAACCTCCTCCCGAAGGATCGACATCACCCTGGCCGACATATCGCCGTAGAGCGTGTAGTTCGAGCTGAAGACCTGGACATCGTGCTTGCGGATCACCTCCTGCTGTTCGTGGAGAGGTGCCCCCATGGGAATCCCTAATGCCTTGGCCTCTTCGCTGCGGGAGATGATGCAGCCGTCGTTATTGGAAAGCACCACGATTGGCTTCCCCTGCAGGGCTGGATTGAAGACCCGCTCACAGGAGCAGAAGAAATTGTTGCAATCGACCAGAGCGATCATCTGTCCCTACCTTGCCTTTCGCGCCTATCTGGCTTGATGAATGATGTAGCTCACCACGCCAAAGATGGAGAGCTCCTGGCCCTCCGTCACCTCGATGGGGGAAAACTCAGGGTTTTCGGCTTCGAGGAAGACCTGTCCTCCCCGCTTCCGGAACCGTTTCACCGTGAAGTTCCCGTCGATCATCGCCACCACGATCTTGCGGTCGATCGGAGTAAGCGATTTGTCGACGATCAGCACATCCCCGGCATGAATTCCAGCATCACGCATCGAGTCTCCCTTCACGCGGACTAGGAAGGTTGCGGCGGGATTGCGGATCAGCTCCTCATTGAGGTCGATCCCTCGCTCCAAATGGTCATCAGCCGGAGAAGGAAAACCCGCCTCCACCGAGGCAGAGACCAGAGGGAGTTTCAAACTAGTCCGCTTCTCAAAGGGTATTGGCACCTCGATTTCCATGGCGAATTATGGCGTCTTGGGATTTATGGCGCAAGGCGGTGTTGCTGCTCGTTTGCAGTAGTTCACTACAGAGGAACTCGCGCGCCTAGCCCTGCATCCAAACTTCCAAGCCCCGACTAAAAGAGAGGGATGAGACACTTGGCGTCAGGTTGGGAAGGGGGTATCATTCGCTCGTCATTCAGATGCCAATCCCTTAATTTTATCAATTCGAGCTTACCCCATTGATTAGGCCCGGGATGAGGCAACGACTGAATAGCCTAGCGCTTCGAATCATAAAAGATCTCGCGATCCACTTCGGGAAATTGCGGATCTCCCGTGACAGTACCTAGGGAAGCGCTTATTAAATCGCATTGAGGCTGTTGCGGAAAGTCGCAGCGGATGCGAAGCAACGACCGGGCAAGCAATGGGCCGTTTTGCCTCGCCGTCTCCCGACGGGTTGATGCCACTTCCCTCCCGAGAAGCTGTGGCACCCTTTGGGGAGCGATTACATCGCTTTCTTCAGCACACCCTCCCGGGTGCTTGGTTCGTCCTCCGGACTGCTTCGCAGGCTTCATCGTATCTCCCGATACTCGATGTTCCTGCGTTGCTTGCTTGGGCAAGACCGCAAGGGTATTGCCTCTGAGCTACACGCCCTTGAATAACAATTAAATGCACTTCAGAGGCCATCATGGGATTTATTCAGCGCTTCCCTAGACGCTCCTCCCCGGAGTTTTCTTAGCCCTTTGGTTAGAGATTTTTTGATCAGAGGGGTTTTTCATCAAGATTGTGAGTGGCGTTGCGACAACAGAAATCATAAAATCTACACCGTCCTAACCAACCATTTTCGTCGACTCTCTTTCTCAGCTCCCTAAGACCCTTTTTTATTTTATGCGCATTCTTTCTGGAATACAGCCCACGGGGCTTCCTCATCTTGGCAATTACTTCGGCATGATGAGGGCAGCTATCGAACTCCAGGAGAAGGGAGAGGCCTTTTATTTCATTGCGGATCTTCATGCGCTCACCACGGTCAGGGATCCCGAGGCATTACGCCGCAACTCCCGAGAAGTGGCGATCGACTTCCTCGCCTGCGGTCTTGATCCTGCGAAGGCATGCCTTTTTCGCCAGAGCGATATCACCTGCATTCCGGAACTTGCCTGGATTCTCTCCACAGTCACCCCGATGGGGCTTCTTGAGCGTTGCCACTCGTACAAGGACAAGCTCGCCAAAGGCCTTCATGCCTCACTCGGACTCTTCTCTTATCCGGTCCTCATGGCCGCTGACATTCTAGCATACGACAGCGATGTGGTTCCGGTTGGCAAGGACCATAAACAGCACCTCGAAGTCACCCGCGACATCGCTGTGAAGATCAACGAACTCTACGGCGAGATCTTTAAGCTTCCCGAAGCGATGATTCGTGATGAATCGGCTGCCATTCCCGGCACTGATGGGGCAAAGATGAGTAAGAGCTATGGCAACACGGTGGAGCTCTTTCTTGAAGAAAGAGCTCTTAAGAAAAAAATTATGGGGATTCAAACCGACTCGACACCTGTCGAATCCCCGAAACCGATCGAGGGATCGGCCATCCTGGGCATCTACAAGCATGTCGCCTCCCCCGCTGATTATGCCACGATGGAGGCGGACTTCCTTGCTGGAGGAAAAGGTTATGGAGACTTCAAAAAATCTCTTCTCTCGGCAGTCCGCGATTACTTCGCACCCATGCGGGAACGTCGCGAGCAGTTCTCCTCCGACCCCGCGGAAGTCGACCGCATCCTGAAGCAAGGAGGAGAACGGGCTTCTGAAATCGCGGCACCAGTTATGGAGCGCCTTAGAAAAGCAGTTGGCCTCCGGTAAAATTACTCTCAAGAAGTTATTGCAAGGTAAAGCCCCTTGACTGGGATTCAGGGAATGATAGTTTATAGCTCTGGACGCGGGGTGGAGCAGCCCGGTAGCTCGTCAGGCTCATAACCTGAAGGTCGTAGGTTCAAATCCTACCCCCGCCACCATTTTTTCAGGTGCCTTTCTTGGCCAGTCAGCGCATCTTTAGGTTATGCGATTTTACACCAAGCGGCGGAAGATGCCCTCGATCACAATTGTCTCTCTGATCGACATTCTCGCGATTCTCCTGATTTTTTTCATCGTCACGACGACATTTAAAGATCGCCTTCCTCAATTGCAGATCAACCTGCCCGAGTCCAAGGCTGCCGCGAGCGCGACAAGCCAACCAAAGAAGGCTATCCTCCTCCAGATCAAGGGGCCGGACCAGATCACCTTCGATAACAAGCCGATCACGGCTGCAGGTCTTCCTGCGGCGATCCATGAGGCACAGCGAGTCAATCCTGGTTGCTCCATCACGATGCAGGCCGACAAAGAGGCCCCCTTCGGCACAGTGGTCACCGTCCTTGATGCTCTCCAGATGGCGGGAATCAAAAATATCCCTGCACTTGCAAAACCTCTCAACAAGTAAACACCCTTTCCTCTCATCGACATGGTTCGTCCACGTAAAGCCAAATCACTCCCAATCAAGCCACTCGTGGTGGTGAAATACGGTCACCCTGCCCTACGAAGTAAGGGAAAGAAGATCGAGAAAATCGATGAATCCATCCTGACCCTTGCTGATGAAATGCTCCTCACGATGTACGAAGAGGATGGCTGCGGTCTGGCAGCCCAGCAGATCGGACGCTCCATTCAACTCGCTGTGATCGATGTGATGCCTGCCTTCGAGGATCGTCCCAGTCGCGCCTGGATTGATGGGCGGGAACTGGAGATCGAGTCACTGATGCCACTCGTGATGATCAACCCGGAGATTCATCCTATCGGGGAAGACCGATCCACGGAAGTTGAAGGGTGCCTGAGCATGCCTGGACTTCATGACGAAGTGGAACGTCCCACACGGATCCGCGTGATCTGTCAGGACCTTGATGGATCAATCCTGGATTTCGAGGCCGAGGGGCTTCTTTCGCGTGCCGCCCAGCATGAAGTGGATCACCTCCATGGAATCCTCTTTATCGATCACCTACCCGCGGAATCGCTCAAAGAGCATCAGCCATTACTCAGAAAATTCCAGGCGCAATCCTCCCTCTAAGAGTCTCCCTTTGAGAAGGTCGATAAGCCCTGCAGTCAGATAAAAAATCCGGACTAGCGCCGACGCTTTGCCCCATAGCTGTAACCCTTGAGGGTACGGGCCCCACGGATATTCTTGAGAACTCTCGCAGCTTCATCCTCCTGAAAGAGCATGGTGAAGAGATACGGGAAGTTTTCGAGTTTTTCACGGGGCACTTTCTGCGCAATGAAGGTCTCGATCGCCTTCACATGGGGAAGTTCCTCGGCCGTCATGATCGTGAAGGCATCCCCCTCGCTCTGGGCACGGCCGGTTCGTCCGATACGGTGGACGTAATCCTCGGGATGCTGGGGAACATCATAATTAATGACATGGCTGACTCCCGCGATATCGATACCACGGGCTGCGATGTCGGTGGCGATCATCACCTCGTAACGTCCGGTCTTAAATCCTTCAAGCGCATCAACGCGCTCCTGCTGGGAACGGTTCGAATGCATCACGGCAACCTTATGTTTTTCGTTCTCAAGCTGACGGGCGATACGGTCAGCACCATCCTTCGTGCGGCAGAATACGATGACACTGTGGTATTCCGTTCGGTCCAACATCGCCTTCAGTAGATCGAATTTCTGATCAGCAGCGACGGGGTAGAAGGCATGCTTTACTGTTTCAGCAGCGGAGCGACGGGCACCGATGGAAATTTTCTCAGGATTGCGGAGGCACCAGGAGGAAAGGCGCTCGATCTCCTCGGGGATTGTGGCGGAAAAGAAGAGGGTTTGGCGTTCCTTAGGGCATTTCTCGACAATTCTACGGACGTCGGGAAGGAATCCCATGTCGAGCATCCGGTCAACCTCGTCGAGAACAAGAATCTCAAGATCGGCCAAATTGATCTCCCCCTGTTGCATGAAGTCAAGTAGGCGTCCGGGGGTTGCAACAATGACGTCAACCCCTCGGGCCAATGCCTCGCGCTGAGCCCCGTACCCAACCCCTCCGAAGATGACAAGCGTCTCCAGATCAGTGAAAGCCGAGAATTCCTTAAACGCCTCGTCGACTTGAAGAGCCAATTCACGTGTCGGCTCCAGAATCAGGCACCGCGTCTTGCCGGTCGAATTCTTGAGTTTGCTCAGAATGGGCAGTCCGAAGGCCGCTGTCTTTCCCGTCCCAGTCTGCGCAGACGCGATAAGATCACCCCCTTTCATCGCGATGGGAATCGCTTGTTCCTGAATCGGTGAAGGTTCCACATACCCCATCCGCTGAGCGCCGTGGACAACGGCTTCTAAGAGTCCAAGATCCTGAAATGACATGAAGCTAATAAAAGTAGCAGTTACCGGAGATCACACCAGCGAATAAGAGAAGGCCTGACCTTGGTGGCCAGTGCCAGATGGTAGCGTGACTCCATCATCCCAATGGTCCAATGCTCCACAGACCAGCTCTCGCTTTCGATCTCAACGTTCAGGCTTCCTCCCCCCTCTTCCATAGAGGCCGATTTGCCCTTTGTTAGAGAAAGGAGCTTTCCCATACCACGTCCGTCACCCTTGATCGCTGCCTCACGACACGTCCAGAGCCTGAAAAACGCTTCTTCATTCTTCTCATTACTCATCAGGAGAGCTTCCTGGTTTGAAAAAAAACGGGAAGCAAGGGCAACGGTATCAATGGGGCGCTCCAACTCCAAGTCAGCTCCAATTTGCGCCGCGGAGAATGCAGCCATTACCAGACCCCCGCTGTGAGTGATACTGAAGAAGGGAACAGAATCTCCACTCAGATAAGGTTTTCCCGCAGACGAGATATGGATCGGCACTATCACGGGATCCACGGAGAGCCAATGTGAGAGCACGTTCCGGACAAGACGTCGTCCGGCAAGAAACGCTTCTCTTGTTCCGACTGAGGACATTAAAGCTCCCCGCTTTCGTTCCTCTTCACTAAGTAGGGTTTCAGAAAAGATGTTGAAATCTGACAGGAAAAGGGTGACTTCTTTTCCGGAGGGAATCATTCCGGGAAATGCATCATGTATTAAGATCTTCGGATTATTTCGCATTTTAATACTTGTCATCATCAATAACCTATAAAATAACAAGTATTGTTATGAACATCACAAACATTAGTTCAGTTGCCTTGCGTAACCTGATTAAACTCACAGAACGCAAAGAATCGCTCATTAAACAAATCGAAATAATCGAGGGACAGCTCGTCACTCTGATTTCTGGAAAGACGGTTCGCTCCTCGGCCAAGCGCCAAGGGCGCCCCTCTAAGAAGAGCCTCCAGGCAACGGGAAAGAAAATCGCTGAAAGTTCCAAGCGTGCCCCTCGAGGAGCTATCAAAAAGAAAATCCTCTCCGCTCTTAAAGCTGCTGGAGACGCAGGGATGAAGGTCACTGATCTTTCCAAAAAGATCGGCATTAAGAATGCCAATGTTCACGTCTGGTTTAGTAGTACTGGATCAAAAATTCCTGAAATCAAGAAGGTTGGAAAAGCTCATTATAGGATTCAGGAGAAAAAAGCCTGATTTTTTCCTAAGCTTACTCTCTTAACCGGGAAGTTGGTCCTTGAGAAAAATCAGGGGCTACTTCCCGGTTTCTTTTTTCTGAAGGGGACTTTTTCCCTGTTCGATAAAGATGGATGGCCTCGGCCGTCCCCTCGCCTGCGGGCAGCTCGGAAACATGGCCTCCTGCTTTGGAAACTGTATCCTTCACGCTCTGATGGGCATTTGAGGGGCAGGCGACCATCGCCGCAACGTCACCAAAGAGCATCGGCAAATCGTTCTGATGATCCCCAACCGCCAGAATCTCAGTCGTGGGCATATCGATCAATCGGCTTAACTCGGCAAGGGCACTGCCTTTGTCATAACGACGATGGCAGAATCGCAGGTAAATAGTACTGCGCTGGTAGTGAAAATCCGGAGGCCTTCCGGGGAGGTATTCCAGCGCCTGAGTGACGGCATCCAGTTGCTCCTCGGTGGAGGCGATGAGTCCCTCCGGAACTCCGTGAAGATTCGCCTGAAAGGTCACCCCTGTATGGGATTCCAGCAGTGTGGCAATGCTGGCAAAAAAATCCCCGCTCTCACTGAAGAGTAGATCATGATGCTCCCTGCAGATTTCATTCCATTCGCCATAGTCGTGCCACCCACCCATTCCGTCCCGCTTATGGACATGCCGCTCACTGGTGAGAATGTAATCGGGTGTGACAGTGAGACCAAGTCCCCTCAGTCCGTCGAGGGCGCTCTCCAGGGAGCGACCTGTGTTCACCGCCCAGATGGCTCCGTTACCAACTGCTGCCGTAAGCTCCCTCTCAAGGGCAGGAACGCAACGTTCGGGATATAAGGAATCCGTCAGCGTGCCATCGAAATCAGTACTCAGTAATCGGATCATCAGGGAACTCTTCCTGTGACGCTCCAAGTGTGCAATCCACAAATTTCGTTCTTCTTCGGAAACAGCAATGATAGGATTGACAGATGAAATCAGCCTACGAACTAGCCATGAGTCGCCTGGAAAAAACCGCTCCATCCATCGAACTCACTGCCGATCAGAAAAGGATGCTGGCGGCAATCGATTCAGAGGTTGAGGCTCGTATCGCCGAGCAGCGCATCTTCATTGATGGAGAGATCGCCAAGGCCTTTGCTGATGAGGCAAGGGTCACCGAACTTCGAAAGCAACTCGCCAGTGAGATTGCCTCCCTGGAAGAAAAGCGCGAAACAAAAAAGGATAAAATCAGGAACAGGGAAGAAAAATAATCCGTTAACCTGCCACCTGTGCGATCATGATTTTTGAGCAGGTTTACGCCTTAACCCTTCCATACGTGCCGGGTCCCTTGCTCCAGCCACAACCTCCTCCTTACTGATGTAACCCGAGAGATAGAGCTCTTGCATCATGTCGTCAAAGGTATGCATGCCATCCTTACGCCCTATTTCCATTAATCCGACGATCTGTTCAAAACGGCGTTCACGGATACAGGCTCCCACCGCGCTGTTATTTGTTAGCAACTCACTGACCATGATCCGCCGCAACCCATCCTCTGAGGGAATGAGACGTTGAGCCAAAATTCCTGCCAAGGCATTGGACAACTGGCCGAGCACTTGTTCCTGCTCATCTCCCGGAAAGTAATCCACAATCCGGTCCAGCGCTTGCGGAGCATCGTTGGTGTGAAGAGTCGCCAGCACCAAGTGGCCTGTTTCGGCAGCAGTAAGAGCGGCACGGACGGTCTCGCTATCCCTCATCTCCCCGACCATCACGACATCAGGATCCTGACGTAGCACGTGGCGCAGCGCCTCGTGAAACGATCTTGTATCGGCCCCCAATTCCCTCTGTTTGATGATGGACCGGTTGCTTGTAAAATAAAACTCAATAGGGTCTTCGATTGTCACAATGACCGCATCACGGTTTTCACTGATCCAGCGGATCATGGAGGCAAGTGTGGTGGTTTTTCCAGAGCCGGTCATACCAGTGACCAGGATCAGACCGGCGGTACGCTTGCAGAGTTGCATAATCGAATGACGATGCCCCAGTTCCATCAAGGAGGGGATTTCCTCTGGGATAAGCCGGAAAACCGCCTCCAGGGCTCCCCTGCTGAAATGGGCGTTTCCTCGGAAGCGCCCCGTTCCCTCCACTTGCAAGCCGAAATCGAGTTCCAAGTCGCGTTCCAGTCTCGTCCTTTGGGACTCGGTGAGAATTCCCAAGATGATCTCACGGCACTCGTGATTCGAGATCACACGGCCAAGGCAAGGTCGTATATCACCACGCAACCTCATCGAGGGTGCCAATCCGGCACAGAGATGAACATCGGACGCACCGTTCCGGACGGCCTCCCTGAGAATATCGATGATGTCGGGAAGTTCCTTCATGCTAAAAAAGCTAGTAGGTGCTGCTGGTTATTCCACGCATCCGTCTCCTCAGTTCAGCAGGGTTCGGCACCGCAAGGAGGGCTGTTTCCTCGGTAATCTTCTGGGAGGTCACCAGGTCCAAGAAAGAGCTCAGGAAATCATATGATTCCGAGGAATCTGCCTGGATGATGACATCCCTTAAGGCGGAGAGATCGGCGTCCCGGATGCATTGCCGTGAGAGTCCGAAATTCGTCAGAAATTCAGTGGCCAGAACCATTCCACCAGATGTGCTAGGTAGCAACTTTTGGCAGAGAATACCGAGCAACTGTCCCGCAAGCACTTGCAGATGCCCTTTTCTCCCTCCATCAGGGAAGAAAGCTATGAGCCTCTCCACCACCTCCCCTACGTCGGAGGCATGGAGCGTTGTGAGGACAAGATGCCCTGTTTCAGCAGCCTGCAGAGCCACCATGGCGGTGTCGGCATCACGGATCTCGCCGAGCAGGATGATATCAGGGGCTTGTCTCAGGGAGCTAAGGAGTCCTTGGGCAAAGCTAGGAGTATCCAGACCCACCGCACGCTGGGTAAAGAGCGAGCGGTCGCGCTCGAACACATACTCGACGGGATCCTCGATAGTCACAATATGACGCTCCAAATTCATATTCACCCATTGAATCAGGGCGGCGAGAGTTGTTGATTTTCCGGAACCGGTAGGACCTGAAACAACCAATAGTCCTGATTTCCGTGCGGCCATAGACTTGAGGATATCCGAGGGGACGCCTAACCCATCGATATCTGGGGGGGTGTTGCTGATTCTTCTCAGCACAGCAGCCTCTGCCCCAAGTTGCCGGTGAAAGTTCACACGAAAACGAATGCCATCAACCGAAACAAAACTCGCGTCAAAGTCCGTTGCTTCCGAAGGAACTCCGCAATGATTCCGAAAGGCCATCAGGTCATTCAGACTCAGGCACGGTGCCTCCATCGGCGTGATACTTCCAGACACCCTGATAATGGGAGGCTCCCCTGCGTGCAGAATAAGATCGGATGCCTTATACTTATGAGCTGCCCTGCAATAGAGTTCTATCGATTCCGGGAGGGAGTCCATATAGGAATTTTATATGACTTGTTCCTACCAGTCCAGCAGGCTGTACCGATAAAATGGTAGCGCGTACGGGATTCGAACCCGTGCGCCAGCCTTGAGAGGGCTGTGTCCTAACCGACTAGACGAACGCGCCGTGGAAATAAAATACTCTGAGCCATGATCTGGATGCTGGCAAGAAGAGAGATCAATCATCATGATTAATTTCATGAAACTTTATATCAAAAGGGGATGTCCTTGGTGCGTCATGGCTGAAACATGGCTTCGCCAAAAGGGTGTGTCCTATGAAGTGTTGGACGTTCTTGTTGATGCGAATGCTTTTGCTGAGATGAGAAGAATTTCAGGACAGTCGAAAGCTCCTGTTCTTGTAACCGAGGAGGGAAAATTCCTCTCGGATTTCGGTCCCGAGGAACTCCCCGGATTTCTGGGAGTCTAAGCGGATTTAGCTGGCAGAGTGGGATTTTGAAGACTCTCTGAGACGATCCAGCGAAAGGGAGGCTTTTCCCGATTCAATACT
>CANKWU010000018.1 GCA_947487385.1 Spartobacteria bacterium | reverse complement strand
CATGGGGTTTTCTCCTGGGCAGAGGGAATTCTCTTCTTCTCATTCCTGCTCTGCCAGTTGCGGGAGAGGTCTTGGCAAAGCGAGCGAATCATAGCCATTCGCGGTTCTGGGCGACCTTAATGATGTCCACCGTGGCAAAATGCTTCGGGGAGTTATGGGCGGGATTCCCGAGTGGAATCAGCAGCTTGGCGACGACCCGTTGGGCGATATCGTGTTCGTGGAACCCTAAAGACCACCGCCACTTCAGCGGAAGTCAGACGGGCCGGAAGGCGGCGGCCATCAAGGAGTAAGGCCTCTTCATCAATGGAGATTGGTTTCTTGGTGTTGAACATAGGAGGGCATTCTAGCCTCCATTTCTCCCTCTGGTGCTCCCGATTGGGAGCAACTTTTTAGAGTTAACTACCGCCGAAAAGTCTTTTCGAGATTCCAATGGCATCTTGCATCTGGCCAATAGCACTGATACTTGCATCAAAGTATGGCCACCACTTTTAACGCCACACCTTGGATCATCGTGAAAACTGCACGCTACAGTGGCGTAGATAGAGATAGCATTTTGTTGCCCCCCTTTTTTCCTGACGAGGAGAGCGCCCAAAGAGTAGCCGATTACACAAATCAAGTAGTATGGGCGGCCATTTCATCTCTAAATGGCCCCGTTTATCAAAAAGATGTTGGAGAAGATGAACCTACATTCTCCGATCAATCTAATCTGCGCCGACCATTCTTTCATGTTAAGCGCCGGGATGGACGATAAGAATCCCTACCCCATCGCTCGCTTCTTCACCTCGTCGAGGATGTTGATCAGTTGATCCACTTGAGGAGCCTTAAAGACTCCGTCCACTCCGAGAGGGTTGAAATCCGTGTAGGGCGATTCGTAGAGGCGGGCGGCATCCATGACGCCATGCTCGGTGAGATAGTTCACAATCTCGTCCAGAAACTGGATCTGATTGGCCGTGAGCTGCTGTTCGGCAATGAATCCATTCAGCGCCGCCTTAGCCGCCTCGCGATCCATTCCCACCAAGGACCGGACGAAGATACCCAGGCCCTCGCTTTCCTTTTTCGCTTTGGAGAGGTCAGCCGCTGAGCCGACTCCGCTTTCTGCGATCATCCGCTCCAACTCCTGAATATCTGTCTTGGTGAGAGGCTCGTTAGTCCGGAGCTTGTGGATGGCGATATGATCCTCATGCGCTCTCAGGAACCGGCGAGCCTTTTCACGGAACTGCTCGAATCCACCTCCCCCACTGACGCCAGGCAGCTCGATCTCCTTGGATTCGCCCTCCTCATCCTCGAAATCCGTGTAGACCGGCTTACGATCCTTCTTCTCGATAAACTGGATTAGCTTCCTCAACTGAATCCTCACCCTCTCCAGAATCGGCACGGTGACATGCTCCCAGAATGGCTCCGACTGGATTTCTTCAATGAGCATCATCTGGTCGCGGACCATCGGGATACTGGCTTTTTCCTCCAACAATCCGGCAATCATGAGAACCTGTTCCCGCAGCCGCTTGAACGAAGCCTGCTTTTGCAGCAGAGCGAGTTGCAGATTGAGCATCAGAAGGTCGAACCGCTTCGCCTCCTCCTCATCTGTCTTGATCTCCGAGGGTAGCCCCGCCACTTGCTGTGCCAGTTCCCCGAGCTCCTCGATGGAAAGTACAGTCCAAGCAGATTCCCCAGAATACTTCTCCACCAGTCGTCGCCGAGGGCGCACCACGAAGTTCTCGAGATTCATCCCCTGCACTTCTTGATGGAGGAGTCCCCCAGCGGTCTTTCTCACCTCTTCGATTCCAGAGTTGCCCTCTTTTCCGTGCAGCTCACCACTGATCAACTCATCCAGACATCCGATCAGCTGCAGACGCTTCACGAAGAGCTTCTTGCCGAGTGACGCAACCACCGAGCCCTCGGAGGTCTCCGGATCTTCTCCGAAGAATTCCAGGTTCTGGCAAAAGTCAAAAATGGAGAAGAACTCCTTGTTCTTCCCCGGCCCGAATAAATTAGGGCACAGTCGCGTGCCGCGTCCCACCATCTGCCAGAACTTGGTCTTTGAGCGGACCGGCTTAAAAAAGACCACATTCACCACCTCCGGCACATCGATACCCGTATCGAGCATGTCCACGGAGATCGCGATATGGGGTGCGCCGTCCTTCTTGCTAAAGTCCTCGATCAGGTCCTGAGCGTATTCCGTCTTGAAGGTGATCACCCTCGCGAACGCTCCCTTGTAGTGGGGATAGTTGGCATTGAACCTCTCCGCGATGTATTCGGCATGGTTCTGATTCTTGGCGAAAATGATCGTCTTCCCCAGACGATCACCACCGGCCACCTTCTGGCCATGGACCATCAGGTGCTCCAGCACCTTGTCCACCGTGTCTTTGTTGAAGAGCCACTTGTTGACCACCTCCGGTTCTACATTGGCAGGTCTGTTTCCGTCCTCATCCCACTCCAGGGCATCCCAAGCCTCCTTCTCCTCCTCGGAGAGATTCTTGTAGGCGATCCCCTCCCTCGGGAACTTCAATGAAATAGAGATGGCCTTCGGCGGAACGAGATAGCCATCCTTCACCGCCTCCTCCAGCGAGTAGGCATCGGTTGGCACACCCTTCTCCAGTTCAAAGAGACTGTAGGTATTGCGATCCACCTCGTCCTTGGGCGTGGCGGTCAGCCCGACCAGCATCGAGTCAAAGTAATCGAAGATCGCTCTGTATTTCTGGAAGACCGAGCGATGGGCCTCATCGATGATGATCAGGTCAAAGTGCCCTGGTCCGAATCTCCGGCTTCCATCCTGCGTCTCGTCGATCAGCCCCATCATGGTGGGATAGGTGGAGACATAGACACGTCCCTCAACATACTTCTCAGTCACGAGATTCACGGGCGAGGAATCGGGGAGAAATTCCTTGAAAGCATTAACGGCCTGCTTCACCAGTGCCACCCGGTCCGCCAGGAAGAGCACACGCTTCGCCCAGTTGCACCGCATCAGCAGATCGGACAGCGCGATCACCGTCCGCGTCTTGCCCGATCCCGTTGCCATGACGAGCAGAGCCTTCCGGTCATGATCCTTCTCGAAGGCCTCCGCAATCCTCCGGATGGCCCTCTCCTGATAGTAGCGCTCGACGATCCCCTTGTTAATCTCGGTCCCAGCAAGCGACTTCCTTGAGGATCGGCGCTGAATCATCAGCTCCAGCTCATCCTTCTTGTAAAAGCCCTGCACGGGTCTCGGCGGATAGCTCGCATCATCCCAGATCCAGTGCTCATAGCCATTCGAGTAGAAAATGACCGGCCTGCGCCCATACATCGTCTCCAGACAGTCGGCATAGAGCTTCGCCTGTTGCTGGCCGACACGAGGATCGCGCTTGGTGCGCTTTGCCTCCACGACTGCGAGCGGGAGGCCATTATCTCCCCAGAGAACATAATCGACGAATCCCTCACCCTTCTCATTGGGCATCCCTGTCACGGGAAACTCCCGATCACGCTCCTGATCGAGAGCCCATCCGGATTCCTTGAGCAGCAGATCGATGAAGTAGTCCCGCGTCTCCGCCTCCGAGTAGTCATGATCATCTCCCTTGGCTGCATTCGCTTTGCGGACGGTGGCCACTTCGGCACGGAGGCGGAGGACCTCCGCATCCAGACCGGCCTTCTCCTCCAAGAGGGTTGTGAGCTTCTCATCACGCTCACTCAGATCACGCTCCAGCTTCTGAAGCTGCTCCCGCGTCTGTGCTTGGACGGCTACCCCAGTCGCCCCCTTGGGCAGCAGCTCGGGATTGAAGGCGAGATCAGCTGCAGGCTTGGCACCTTGGCCATAGGTCTGCACCAGCCAGTAGCTTAGATGAAAGAGCTCCTTCACCGCCATCAGCGCATCGTATTGTCGGATCGGCTTGTGACTATGAACCGCCTGATTGCCGACTTCACGGATCAGGCGGGCCTTAGCGAAGATCGCGGGCCCCACTACATTCCGGAAGCAGGGCTCATGGACGAGAGCGCTGAGATTCTCCTGATACGGCAGCTTCAGATCCGCATCGTTCTTGTAGATCCAGTGGACTACTAACTCCAGGGACCTCCTTGCGTAGAAGCACGCAGCCCTCGGATCAGGATAGACCAGCGACTCAGCCTTCGCTGCCGCATCCTGCAGGGTAGGCCATTCTGGGGCTAAGAAGGCGAATTGGCTCATGGGTTCCGATTAGTATGCTTGGGGACTTGTTCCAAGATGAAATCACATCAGCCAAGCTCTCCAGTTTCCCCCGGCTTGGGATCAAGATTACGGAACTGGAATCTCCCCAGCCGCAGGAGCTGGTCCTGGACATCCTCGGCCTGCTTTTTGGCTCCCTCCGTGGAGCCGAGGCCATGGCGCAGAATCGTTTTGATCTCCTCATCAAGTCCCCACCAGTAAGGGGTCTCCTTCTCTTCATCCTTTTTTGGAAAGACGATTTTGTAGAAACAGTCCATGGCTACCTCCGGATGGTTGGCTGAGTACGCGGCCAGCGGCTTGATCACCATGAAGTCATGGCCATCGCCGACGAACGGATGCAAAGTCAGAACTCTTTGGAGAGTTTTTACCGTCCAGGCAGCATCCAGCATCTGGGCATCCACCCATGTCCAGAAGCCCTCCAGCTCTGCAAGTTGGTCGCTCGTGATGCCGGATTGTTCCAGTTCTCTCAACCGCCACTCCATGAGATCTTGAAACCGCTCTTTGATATCATCAGGGACACCTTCCTTGGTGTTTCTCATGCTCCTGCCGATAAAAGTCAGCAGGTGAGCCCTCAGGGCGACCGTCCCCTTCTTGTAGAACTGATCGAGTAGATTGCCCGATGTCCCAGCCTGATCAGGCAGGGGAAAGTTACCCCACCAGTAGTAAGCCGCCAGATGATGAACAAGCCCCTCACCGGGATCCCACTGACGGGAATCCTTTTTACGAGGTTCATGGGAGATTGATTCGATCGCCCGGGAATACTCTTTCCCAAGAACCTCAAGTGCAATTTTCGAGGCCCCCTGCATGGTGACAAAGCAGCCCCAGACAACGTTTCTTTCTGTCACGCGATTCTCCCCCTCAGGGAAGAGGTTCCCAAGATGCTCCTCCACCCATCCACGATGAAAGTGAAGCAGCATAGACATCTTTTCACCGTAGATTCCGCGACCAGCCAGCGTCGGCTCTGTCCTTAGTTGAACTTCCAGAAGTTCAAGCACACGCTTCTTCAAGTCTTCCCTCTGCGGTACTCCTTCAGAATGCAGGACTCGATCCAGATCAAAGAGAGCACGCAGCGCCACCAACCGCGTTGTATTCAGCGATGTCATGGCCAGCTTTCCTGGAGACTCCGTATCCTTGCCATCCTTCTCGGGATCCGGATGTTGTAGGAGCAGGGCGATACAGCCCATCAACTGATCCCATGCAGAGCTTGGGAAATTTGCCTCCTTCTTGGAAATCGCTCCTTCCAGACCTCTGGCAATATCGATTCCAAGATTACGATTCTCAGGGCTAGCCAGCTTTAGGATGACCTCACGGATGGCCCACACGGTTTCAGTCAGCAGGGCAGGCCAGTCCAACGGAGTGCCCGCGATGCCCGCCTCGAAACACCCTTGCAGTACACTCAGGTACCGATCAGCAGAGAGACGCTCGTGATCGGATAGGCTCCGATACTTCTGAATGTCTTTGAGGAAAAACTCAGGCTGTTTAAGAGCAGCACTTTTCAGAGCCCCATGAAGACCCCACTCGGTACGCTCATCCCAATGGTTTTTCTGTTTCCAACCCTTGATTTCAGAAAGGACGCCGTCGTTCGACTCAGTCAGAATGGATTCTACTGTGAAGGGACTTTCATGAGGCACTGTTTGAACACCACTGCTCCAGTATCTCTTAAATGTCGCATGACCTGGCCCCTTGAACTCGGAATCAAGGGCACGGAAAATCGTCTGCCAATACTCCGGTAGTTTTCCATCAAGAAGGAAAAGAAGCTGATATTGCCAATACCGTTTCCAACCCTGAACAATTTCTTCACCGGGTATGTTCCCTTCATGGGTTTGCCTATAATAATCAATATTCCATTTCAGATCAGGCCCCCGATCGATCCAATCGAGGATAACGGCTTTTTGCACGTCATTAAGATTTTCATATTGGGATTGAAGCAGCAAAAGCCACTCATGAGAGTTCTCAGCGCCATAAGTGGCTCCAGCTAAAAGCGGTTCTCCAATCATAGCACCTGCTGTATCAGGGAACTGACGCAGCAGATGAAATGCTATCCTTCTAAAGACGAGCCACTTATAAGATGTTAAAGATTGATAAATGGCAATCAGAGCTGATGCATCTTCTCGAATACATTTTTCAGCCAGATCACGGATGCCAATGACGAGGTATTCTCTGTGATCGTAGTCTCGAAGCTGATCACTGGGCTCTACTGAACCCATCCATATTTCTGAGCCATCATCCCATTTTCGGCCTTCTGAATCTTCAACTGCAGATGATAGAGTGATCGCCTCTGACAAAAGATCACAATAAAGCGTAAAAAGACTCAGAACATCAATAGGTCGAACTTTCTGAGTTATTTGAGTTACTAATTCTTTGTAATCATGAAGATCCCACAGCGGGGCAGCATTTGATTTCTTAAGGATTTTATCATAATCACTTTGAATATCTGCATCAGCCTCTTCCGCAGATGTAGTTTCAGATCTGAAACACAGTGTTTCGGTAATTAAAGCCATCACCTCTCTAGACAGACCGCTTGAGATAAGATGAGCAATAAAGTTTTGATATGGCAAATGTGCGCGTCCCTGAATTTTTTCTTTTAACCAAGATTTTGCATAAGGGATCAAGTCCGCTGCTAATGTGATTGGTAGTTTGGAAGCAACATCCAAAAGCTTTTGTTGAATGAAAGGTGCAGCCTTGGTTGCAAGCTTCAGAGACGCCTTGTGTACCGGATCAGGTGCTGCTTCGGCAAATTTCTCCAAAAGAAACACTTCGGGAAGAAGGGGGTTAGGAGAATCGAGATTAGGACCATATTTTTCTCCAATATCAAACCACCCATTTTGCAACAGAACCGAAACCCAGTTACTATCTTTAATGCATTCAAAAAAGAAAATACGCTCAGCCCATTGGTCAAAAAGCTGATAAATTGCTTCCAATGTATCACCAGAAGGATTTGCAGTTGATTCTACAATAGATTTAATTCCATTGAATTTTTCCGGCTCATTTGGGCGCAAATATCTGAGCAATATGTCCTCAAGGTCCTTGACTAAACTCAGAATTAAACCTGATCGGTTATCACTGCGGTGATGGGCAATATCTGAAAAATCCCAATAAAGAGTTTTCCACCTGGTTTTATCATCTTCAAAAGTATGTGGTGCGGTACGCCTTTTCTGAAAGCCCAATAGCGCCTTAGACGCTTGCTCAATTCTTCGCGGACGATCCCTATCAATCCAGTCACAAAAGGAAAGAAATGCAGATGCAAGGCTGGATAGTATTCGCGGATCAGCACTCAAATAATCAGGCGAAATATTTCTGAGAGGCTTTTCGTGCTTTGTTCTCAACTCATTATTAAAATGAGTTTTCATATCAATCGAGTCTTCCTCTCCAAACCAAAATCCCGCCCGATCAATCACTTCCCTAAAGCCATGGGCTGCTAGTGCTTCGCAGTCTGTTATCTGTGACTGAAGAACTTGGTGAGCACCACGATAGATAGTAGCCAGGTTTCCACTATTGTAATAAGCTAGCAGTCTATAGATCAAAAGTTGCTTTTCAGAAAAAGTGAAGACGGAATTTCTGGGATCGATTTCGTCTCCATCTGCCAGAGGATCAAAAACACTCATTGTCTCTTCTTAGAAATCTCCTCTAAAAGCCAGGTGCTGAAGGGAGGCGAAGAGGGTGTCGAGTTCGGCTAGGGAGGCGCGTTGAGTAGCTTTGAGCTTTTCAATGGCCGAGACTCGTTGGGCGAATTTCTCTTGAAGCTCCATTGGGGGCAGGGCGCAGATAATTCCCAATACCTTCTCTTGGGAGATATTCTTCATGGATCCGCTGGTTCCTGTCGCCCGTTTACCAATTTCATGGCGGAACTTTGGATGCTGAAAAAGGAAGCGAACAAAGCTCGGATTCGCATTCCTAGGAGTGTGCCACACAAACCTCCAGAGTTTATCGGGAAGCACTAGATTTGCTGCAACCTCCTCAACAAAAGCCGTAGCCCCAATAAGATCGGCTGTATTTGCACGACTGAAGAGCAAATCACCTTTTCGAACAATATGAGAGTGAGGGGGAATGTAATCTACCGGCAGGGCTTTGCTTTCATCAGATCGGAATCGAAGCGAAGTAACAGCACTCACCTTGAGCACCCTGTAGGGAGATTCCTGCGAATCCTCATCATCAGCCACCAGGCTTTTTCCACTTTCAAAACCAGCTACAAAATCTCTGACCTGAACCTCATCCCAACGCCTTTCATTTTCAATCGGATCCCCAAACATCTCTAAGAAGAGGGATTGGGTTAGTGAATCGAGTTGGGTAAGAGCGGCGCGGCGTTTGGTTCGAAGTTCTTCGGCCTTATCCAACACCTCGGCAATCCGCTTCTGCTCCTCCAAGGCAGGCAGGGCAATTTCTAATTCCCCAATGTCCTCACGATTGACTTGTTTGAATGTCGCTCCCTTTGCTTTAGCCGCTAAGCGTGGAGCAGAGTGATCAAGCCAGTGCCAAAGAAACCCTGTTTCCAATGACTTTTTAGGCCGGAGTGCCGCAACTCCACGACCTAGACAATACACTCCATCAGCAAGAACCTTTTCTCCAATGGAAGCCCGTATCCCGAGAACTATATCTCCATCCCGACTTAGTTTAGACGCTTCCGTTGTGAACTTTTTAGCCTTGGGCTTTGATTCGTAAAAGTCTCCAGCGCCTGCAATTAAAGGCCAGCCTTTGCCATCATTATTATAGGCGGTGCCGCTTGGAGCTTGGCCCATCACTACTTCGCACACGTCGTCGAGACGAATCCGAGTTCTCACTTCAGCATCTCCTCCAGTTCCTTCATCCCGAGGACGATTTCTTTCTCAAGTTCGGCAAGGCTCGCGATGATCTCCTTGGGAGGCTTGTGGGCGACGACTTCATGGACGACTTCCTTGTAGCGGTTCAGCGAGAGGTCATAGCCCTGGGCGGCAATATCCGCCTTCGGCACGCAGAAGCTCTGTGCAGTCCGGGCATTCCCCTTCTCTGATCCATCACGCTGACTCCATCGGGCGAGGAGGTCGGGGAGGTTGTTTTTAACGTGTTCCTCCACAGAGAGCGACTCCCGAGGAACCGAGCCGAGCTTCTCCGTAGGGAGGAGCGGGGTGCGCTTGTCATCCAGGCTCCAGCCATCTGCAGCAACATCATAAAACCAGACATGCTCTGTGCCGCCGGAGTTTGTCTTGGTCAAGAGGAGGATCGCCGTGGAGACTCCGGCGTAGGGCTTGAAGACGCCACCCGGTAGGGAGATGACGGCATCGAGCTTCTGCTCCTCGACCAGCAGGCGGCGGAGTTCTTTGTGGGCCTTCGACGAGCCGAAGAGGACGCCATCGGGAACGATGACCGCCGCACGCCCTCCCGGCTTCAGCAGGCGGAGGAAGAGGATCATGAAGAGGAGCTCAGTCTTCTTGGTTTTAACAACCTGCAGTAGGTCCTTAGAGCAGTTTTCGTAGTCGAGTGATCCGGCGAAGGGAGGATTCGCCAGGACGAGGGTGTATTTCTCCTCCTCTCCGGCATGATCCTGTCCGAGGGAGTCGCGGTAGCGGATGTCGGGATTCTCCACGCCGTGCAGCTGCATGTTCATGCTGCCGATCCGAAGCATGGTGTTGTCGAAATCGAACCCATGGAACATCCCCTCGTGGAAATGCTTCCGGAGTGCCTTATCGCGCAGGATCTCGGGATGGAGGTCGCGGAGATACTCTCCGGCAGCCACGAGGAAACCGCATGTGCCGCTAGCCGGATCACAGATAACATCCTTAGCCGTGGGAGTCGTCAGCACGACCATGAGCTGAATGATGTGGCGGGGTGTCCGGAACTGACCATTCCTGCCGGCCGAGGCGATCTTCCCGAGCATGTACTCGTAGAGATCTCCCTTGGTATCCCGCTCCTCCATGGGAATGTGGTCGATCATGTCGACGACCTTGGCCAGTAGGGAGGCCTTCGGAATGGTGAACCTCGCATCCTTCATGTGATGCGCGTAGGTGGAGCCATCTCCACCGATATTGCGGAGGAAGGGGAAGACATGTTCCCCGATGACCTCGAACATCTCGGCGGGGGCGAAATTCTTGAAGCGGGACCAGCGCAGATCCTCATAGGAGCGCCCTTTCGGATCCTTCCCCTCAGGGAAAACTCGACGCTCGATCGGCTTGCCCAGGCGAGCCGCCTTGCTCTCCTCCAAAGTCTGAAGATCATCCAGGCGCTTCAGAAAGAGTAGGTAGGTGATCTGCTCGATGACCTCCAGGGGGTTGGAGAGCCCGCCGGTGGCGAACTCATTCCATATACGGTCAACTTGATTGCGAATTTCCCCGGTCAGCATGATGTATGACAGATAGCGGTCAGAGATGGAGGTGGCGAGGAGGGAATGGATCTAGGAATCAGCTTCCATAGCATTATTCAGCAATCGCCTGGTCGAGGCGACGAGGCTTTGCGGATACTGGCTCACCAGATTAAGTCGGGTGTGATCTGAAGAGAGTAGCTCGCTGGTGTCGCTCGACCAACCAGGGGCATACCAAAACTCAAAATTCACCTCCAATGGGTCACAATTGGAGGCGCTAATATGAATCCGCATTCTGTAGTGGGCTTCGGGCAGTGAGTAGCCTGCTTGAGCTGCATCGATCCTGCTCGTCGCAAGATGGAATTTCTTTAGATCTGGCTCCCCTAGGCGGGCTCCGAAAAATGTAACGAGATCTTTCGCGGAGCATGAAGACATCCCAAGATCAAAATATGCCGTCGATCCTGGATGGATCTCTGGGTACTCGAAGCCCACACTATGGCACCAATCGAGATTGATCGGAACGAACCAATCAAGTCTTTTCCAGGTGCCGGTTTCTTCATCCTTTTTCTCAATCCCTGCAAGCATGACAGTAGCTTTTGAAGCTGAAGAACTACCTTCATTGATGACTCCTACTCGAAAGTAAAACGTCTCCCACCGAATACCGTTTTTTACAGGAGATAAGGATTTTTTGAAAATAAATGGCGGCTTCATCTCAAACTCAACTTTCAGCCTAGCGCCCATTAAAAAGCGTCGAATTCGATCCTGAAAAACACCAATGACTGCAATCAACAGTGCGACGACCGAGGAAATAAAAGTAGGGATCAGAGAGTTCTCCATAATCTTGAAAGCGTATCACATCCAGCCGACACCAAGTGTCCTAGGCGAGAGATAATCCTTTCGGTTTTTGAAACAGTTGGATGGCCAAATCAGTTCGGATTACCTCCGCTTTTCCTCAATAAAACGGTGTGAGATCACGGAGCAAATCCTCACGTCATCATTTCGATTTTCTCGATGAGATAGTCGATTTTTTGCTCCTTCCGGATATGGCGGAGGGGGTGGGATTTCCTTGGCTTTGCCAAGGTGCTACATTTTGACTTCGTGCTAAAGGTTTTGCCACTTATCGCGGCATGGTGATCGAACCAAGGTTCATCATCCCACCGGATTGATATACTCCCTCCTAAAGAAGGATATGGCGGAGGGGGTGGGATTCGAACCCACGGTGCCTTTCAGCACTTCAGTTTTCAAGACTGACGCAATAGACCACTCTACCACCCCTCCAATTTTCAGAATCAATTATAGTGTCGAGATAGGGGGCAAGTCGAGACTTGCCCATCTACTCCGATAAAGAGCCCTTTCTATCTGGAGAGATCGCTCTGAGTCAGGATCTGATACCCCTCCCCTTGCATCACGGTGGAGGCGCATTCGTTGTCGTCGACATGAAGGACCAGCAGGGCCTTGCCACGGGGGCGTACCAGGAGAGGGTAGCTGAAGAGGAGATTCACCTCGGCCATCAAGAGGCAATTCAACACATGGCCCAGATCCGCTGCTCCTTCCGCTAATTCAACCACGAGCACTGTTGTCTCGACATAGGCAATATCACGCTCATGGAGCAACTTGCCGACCAGAACAGGATCGCTCACGATCATGCGGGCAATGGCGGACTCGGCGGAATCTACGATGCTGAAGGCGAGAACAATGACTCCTTTCTGCTCGAAGAACTTCACCACCTCGAGAAGCGCCCCCACCTTGTTGTGAAGGAAGATCGAAAAATGCTTCACGGGAGCTCCCGTGATGGCTTCCTTGGTAGCTGATGAGGGAGAGGACATGGTATTATTTGTAGCAATAGACTAAGGAGAAATCGAGTGGCTGAGCGATTGGGTTATCCGTTTTTTTCGTCCCCTCCACTCCGACAAAATACTTCCCACTTTGAGTCGGCGCAACTCCCGCTGCACTCCTTGTGCCCTGGGCGTTGGCAGCACTGTGCCAGAGTTCACCTTTCACGGGCTTTCCAGAGGCATCATAGACTGTAACGCGCAGGTCGGCCCCGCTTGTCGGCGAGGCTGCCACGAACCAGTAATCCTCTCCGGCAAAGAGCGTCACCTGAAGGAATACGGGCACGCCCTTGGAGATAATGCCGCTCCAGTCCACGTCACGGATCCTGAATCCGTCATTCTCAAAGGCTCCGGCTGTTTCTAACGCCAGCCTGCGGGATTCTGTCGGAATCGGCTCCATCACCTTCGGCGCTGTTTTCTGGGCAGAGGAAGTGACGGCTGATCCTGAGGAAGAACGAACATTCTGAATCATTCCCAGACAACAAAGCAACAAGACCAAAACTAGCCTTTCCTTCCTCTTGATGGTCATAGTTCTCATGATCGGGAGGGGCTAGGGCTAGAGACAGGAGAAGGAGTCGAGGAAGGAATCGTTGAGGGGGCTTTCATCGAAGATCTCAGAATGGCTTTCACCACGGATGAGCAATCCTCATGGATCTTGGTGTAGTTTTTCCGAAGAATATCGTTCTTGGTATTTTGATCCTCAAGCAGGGAGGCCGTTGTTTCCAAGGTCCTCTTTACCTCAGGCACCAGAGACCCTCTTTTCATCCGATCAGGAAGCGAGTCGAGTTGCACGGCTAGCCTTCTGGCGAGCTCCGGCTGATAAAGCACTCCAGACCCATTCAGAGAGTCGCCAGCAAGCACGACACCGGTGGCAACTTCGAGTCCTCTCAGCCACGCGGCAGCGGATGTCAGGGTGATCAGATCGCGGTCTTGCTGCTCCACCATGGTGTTTTTGACCTCGTTCTCCGTGGCCTCCAACTCATCGGCAAGGGCATCCCAATCGTTATTATCGGCAAACTCAATCAGACTATTACCCCTCCCGACAAGGCTCTGGCTGACACCCAGCGACTTGGCAAGGGTCATCAACTCGCGGCCGACATTCTTCACCTGCTGGCCATCCTGAGCCTCCACCGCGACATAGCCATTGGCCGCGAGAACCCCGACAGCAAGGGCGAGTTGTGACCGCTCGGTGGTCACGGGCGCCGTGGCGGGAGTGACAAGTGTGGCCCAGTTAGGTCTGCAAGCCTTGTTCAGCGCGGCAAAGACCTCTCCAGGAGAAGGCACACTCAGGGCATCCAGAAAAACGGCGCCCTGCCTCTGCGGCTCCGTCATGGGTGGAGTCGCAGAATCTATGGACGGGGCTCCGTAGCAACCGATGGCCATCAGCGCCAGAACGCCAAAATGTCTGCCTGTCAGCATGATTTCTAGATACACCAGATGTGCGCATGTTGCCAGAACCGAACACCCCCCCTTTATCCGAAAGGAGCAATACACTCCGCCGTACCGACCTGCCGATTGAGGAACTGCGGGATGAAATCATCTCCGAGCTGACCCGTAGCAACCGCTTGATCGTGGAGGCCCCCACGGGTTCGGGAAAATCGACCCAGATACCCCAAATGCTTCTCGATGCCGGGATTCTGGGATCGGAGCGCGCCGTGATCCTTCAACCCAGGAGGCTTGCCGCACGCATGCTTGCGGCGCGTGTCGCTCATGAACGCAGTGGACGTGTCGGCGATGAAGTCGGCTACCGCATCAGACTGGATGATTCCTCGAGCTCCGCAACACGACTCCTTTTTGTCACTGAGGGCATTCTTGTCCGCCAGATGCTGGGGGATCCCGACCTGAGAGGCGTGAGCGCTCTGCTCTTCGATGAGTTCCATGAGCGGCATCTCTACAGCGATATCTCGCTGGCCCAGGCGCTGGAGCTTCAGGCGACCCGGCGCCCTGATCTGAAAATCATCGTCATGTCGGCGACCCTGGATACCTCCGCGCTTTCTGAATATCTTCAACCCTGCGCTGTTCTCCGCTCTGGGGGAAGGACCCACCCCGTCGACATCGAATACCTCACCCGGGATCCCGGAGAGGAGAAGCCTTGGGATCTCGCTGCGGACGCTGCCGAGACCATGCTCAAGAAAACCACCGGCAACCTCCTGGTCTTCATGCCCGGCACCTATGAGATCTCGCGGACCATCTCGACGCTGAGGGTGAGGTTACCGGCAACGATTGCCGCTTTACCGCTTCATGGAGAACTGACACCTGCCGATCAGGATGCAGCTGTCTCCTCGGGCGGCGGTCGCAAGGTGATCGTGGCGACCAACGTGGCGGAGACCTCCTTGACCATTGACGGGGTCACGGGCGTGATCGACAGCGGCCTAGCCCGCATCGCGAGCTTCGATCCCCGGCGCGGCATTAACACCCTCCTGATCGAGAAGATCAGCCGCGCCTCCGCCGATCAGCGCGCGGGTCGGGCAGGTCGCACCTCACCAGGGGTCTGTCTCCGTCTCTGGACCGAGCGTGATCATACGCGCCGTATCCCCCGCGAGGCTCCGGAGATCCATCGTGTCGATCTGAGTGAGGTACTGCTCACGCTCAAGGCCGCGGGATTCGCTTCCATAGATGCAATCCGCTGGCTAGATGCTCCCAAGGATCAAGCCCTAACAAGGGCAGAAATACTCCTGAGGGATCTTGGGGCACTCGATCATGAGGGAGAAATCACTCCCATGGGCCGACGCATGCTCGCCTTCCCCACCCATCCCCGATATGCCCGCATGCTCCTAGCCGCTCAGGAATACGGCTGCGTCCGTGCCGTGGCCCTGATGGCCGCCCTGACCCAGTCACGCCCGTTACTACTTCGGACAGATCGCAAGACAGAGGAGGAACGTCAGGATCTCTTCGGCGGTGGAGGCTCCGACTTCTTGGTGATGGCCCGTGCTTTCCAGTGGGCTCAGAAGAATGATTTCCGGGCCGACCGATGCCGCCAACTCGCTGTCCATGGTGATGCCGCACGGCAGACGGGGAAAGTCTACGATCAGTTCCTCAGACTTGCTGAGAATCAGGGACTCGATGTTGATGCACCGTCCGCTCCGGACGAGGCATTGGCGCGCTGTATTCTGGCCGGCTTTGCGGATCAGGTGGCACGACGCCGTGGCGCAGGCACGAATCTCTGTGACATCGTCCATGGCAGAAGGGGTCTGCTGACCAAGGAGAGTGCTGCTGCGGAGAGCAGGCTGGTGGTGGCCGCCGAGATCAGCGAGATCGGCCAGGGCAGCGGCGATGTCCGCGTCCAGCTCTCGATGGTGACCGCCATCGACGAGCAGATGCTACGGGATCTCTTCCCGGACGAATTCATTGACAGGAACGACTACTTCTTCGACACGGCCACCAACCGCGTCGTAAAGCGCACCGAGAAAGTCTTCCGCGATCTCGTGCTGGAGTCCGTCCATCGGGATGCCCAGCCATGTCAGGAAGCCTCCAGCGTCTTGGCTGCCGCACTGGCCGAGGGGGATCTTCCCCTCCCCACGTGGAAGGAAGAGACCGAGGAGTGGATGCAGCGGGTGCAATGGCTAGCCCATCACCACCCGGAGCTCGGACTTCCCACATTCGATGAGACGGAGCGCCACCTTGCACTCGAGGAGTGGTGTCGGGGAGCTGTGGGCTATCGCGAGGTAAAGGATAAGCCGGCTCTCCCTGCCCTCCAGTCATTACTGACTCCAGCCCAGCGTTCAGCTCTTGAACGTCTTTCTCCTGATCGCCACGAGCTTCCCGGAGGACGTAAGGCCCGACTACTCTACAAAGCAACCGGCCAGGTCACCATGAGCGCCCTGATCCAGGATCTCTACGGAGTGACCTCAGCTCCGAAACTTGCGGAAGGGAAAGCCGAAGTGACGATCGAAATCCTGGCACCCAATCGCCGCCCCATTCAGATCACCAAAGATCTCAACTCCTTCTGGAAAGAGACCTATCCGAAGATTAAACCGGAGCTATCTCGCCGCTATCCCAAGCACAAATGGCTGTAGGAAATAGTGATGTTTAAAACGTTGGAGCGTTAAAAAAGTTAAAACAGGACTTGAATCGGCTGGGAGTTCCCTCCCTTTAACCCTTAATTCGCCTTCGGAAATTGGGGGGGATTCGGGACGTAGTCCGAATCCGACTTTTTCAGAGAGCTGTCACCCGACATTTTCTCCTGTGTCCAACTTGCAGACCCACTGATATCCTCACCGAGACCCTTCATCGTATTGCATCCTGAAAAAAGGAGAGGAGCCACTATCAAAGGGAGAAGCAACAGAGTTTTCATAGTCAAATCCTTACCTCCAGCGGCACTTCTTGTCATCCCATTTTCTCGATGAGTTTCTCGAAAGGCTCATACTCTCCCGCATAGAACGGGTATGCCCTTCCAGAGTCTCCCTTGGGTCTGTAGCGCCAGTGTTTATAGCTCCAGAGCCAGAGTTCAGGATGAATATGAAGCCCTGGTTCCAAGGCATCCCAGCAGGCCTGAGCGATCTGGGTGGGCGTTGTCTCGGGCGTGATCGTCAACTCAGGAAGATAGCGCACGCGATAACCTCCCTCCTTCTGCGGGAGGCACTCCACAGGCACAAGCGCGGCACCAGTCCTGAGCGCTAATTCAGCCGGCAATCGCGTGACGGGAGTCAGGAGGTGACCAAAGCAACGGATCACCACCGGACCCTCGCTTGGCTTGAGATTGAGATCGATCAGCATCCCCATTTTCCCTCCATCCTTGAGATGTCGGATGGTGCGGAGCATTGCCCCCTTCTGCGGCATGATCTCCTGACCAAGGGCCGATCGCCATCCGTCAAAGAGTGGACCAAGAAGGGGGTTCTTGAGCTTCTGGGCGATGACCGGAAAATTCCCGAAATGGCGGCAGGTGATCTGGCTTAGCCACTCGAAGTTTCCGGCATGCAGGCAGAAATAGAGGGCGGGCTTTTTTTGCTCTCCATGGGCAGGCATCGGGTCGAGTCCCTCGGTGATGATGATCTCATCCAGCACTTCACGGGAGAGTCGCGGCGACCAGAGAAGTTCCAGCGCCGTTCGAGCAAAGACACCATAGGATCGTCGCCCGATACTCCTGATCTCTGAATCTGTGAATTTCGTGCCAAAGGCTGCACGGAGATTGGCCAACGTCACTTCCCTGCGGTGGCGATCGAAGTGAAAAAAAACCGATCCTACAAACGAAGCGAGTGGTCCGATCCAGCCCCAGGGAAGCAGGCAGACAAGAGCAGAGGCGGATCTTAATCCAGCATATTCAAGCCAGTAGCGCTGGCGCTTCCAAAAAGGGATGGAGCGCAAGGATGCGGCCATCTCCCCTTCGCTCATGACGAAGCCTCTCCTGTTGGCAGTTCCAATCTTGGGAAGACAGGCTTCGGTTCGCCACATCGGTATCCCACGGGTAACGCGGTGATGGCCACCCCTCCGAGCTCCAAGGCAGGAAGATCGATCTGGCGCAGGATCTCCGTCGCGGCCTCCGGAGCCACGGGGAGTAGAAGCGTGGCTGCCGTGCGAGCCGAAAGGATCAATGTGGAAAGCACAGCATCGAGACGGTCGGCCAGTGCTGGATCCTTGGCTAACTTCCATGGCGCGGCAGAATCCACCAATGAGTTCGCCCGGTTGACCAAGTCGACCATCGTCTCGATTCCAGCGTGGATCTGGGCGGCATCCATCTGGGAAATAAAAACCTTCACTGACTCGTCATCGGCTTTCAGATGGGTGGCAAGATCGTCGGGTAGAGGCACCTGGTTTGGAGATCCCTCCCGGTAACGACGGGTCATGCTCAAGGTCCTGTTTACGAGGTTGCCAAGGCCGTTCCCGAGCTCCGTATTATGACGCAACAGGAGACGCTCCTCACTAAAGTCGGCGTCGTGTCCCATGACCGCATCGCGCATCAGGTAGTAGCGGAGAGCGGTGGTGCCGTAGCTTTCCACAAGACCAGCAGGATCGACCACATTACCGGTGCTCTTGCTGACCTTTTCTCCACGCAGGCTCCAGAAGCCATGCACGAGCAGATGGGGCATCTGCTCATCACTGAATCCCATGGCGTGAAGCATGCAGGGCCAGTAGACGCCATGGGCGGGGATCAGGATATCCTTGCCGATCACGTGATGGTCGGCGGGCCAGAGCGATCCGAAAGAAGCCCGACCCTCTCCAAGCTCAACGCCATAACCAGCAAAGCTGATGTAGTTGATCAAGGCATCAAACCAGACATACGTGACGAATCCGGGATCAAAAGGGAGCTCAATCCCCCACTGAAGACGACTCTTAGGGCGGGAGATGCAGAGATCTCCGGTGATCTTGGCAGCAGCATTCTTCAACTCGGTCTGACGAAAATCAGGAGTGACGAAATCCTTGCGGCTTTCCAAGAAGCCATGGAGCCACTCTGAGCACCTTGAGAGACGGAAATACCAGTTCTCTTCGTTGAGCAGGACGACCTCGCCCCATTCGGGTCCGAACTCCCCATCGGGCCCACGCTCCTTGTCGGTCAGAAACTGTTCCTGACGGACGCTGTAGTGGCCGCTGTAGGTTGCCTTATAGAGCCAGTCGCGCTCCTTGAGATCGGTCAGGATTTTCTGAACCGCCGCCTTGTGAAGCGGAGCCGATGTGGCCGCCCAGACATCGTAGGAAATACCCAGTGTCTTCCAGAGTGAGAGGAACTTCTCGGAAACACGGTCAGCAAATTCTTGAGGTGCGATCCCTTCGCGTTCGGCACTCTGCTGGACCTTCTGGCCATGCTGATCGACCCCTGTCAGGAAGAAGACCTCGCGTCCACACTGACGCTGATAGCGGGCCAGGACATCAGCTAGGATCTTCTCGTACGCATGGCCGATATGGGGCGGTGCGTTCGTGTAATCGATGGCTGTGGTGATGAAGAAAGGTTTCATGGAGCAGATGATTCAGGGGGCATCGATATTGTACCCTCTTCCTTGGCGATTTTGCCACCCCATGAAAGAATTCTAGCCTTCACGCCCGCCGACTCGGCCTCGGTGATCTGGTGGTTGCGCACATAAAACATGGAAAGACTTGACCAGGCCAGCTGATCGTTGGGCTTGAGTTCCGTGGCTCTCAGACCTGCTTCGATCGCTTCCGGAAAGCGTCCCGTTTTCATCAGAGCCATACCCAAGGCATGCCATCCATCAAAGAAGAGAGGGTCGATCTCGATGCAGCGGCGGTATTTCTCAACGGCAGCCTCGAGTTCTCCCACAGCAATATCCCCACTGGCCTCGTCAAAGAGGGCAGAGAGGGTCGTAGGTTCGCCGCTCTCAGGCTCTGTTTCTGGCATGAAGATGTCCTAGGATCCCGACTGAGCACCGCCACCTTGCGGTTTGCCCGCATCCCTTCCAAGCATCTTGATCTGAGCAGAAGCACGGGCAGAACGGAGCCAATCCAAGTAGAGAAGATCCTGCTCATTGGAGAGAATCGTCTTGGAAAGAGCGCCCTGGTGTTCTTTCCACTGCGCATCGGTGAGCGGAGTCCTCTTCTCAAGATACATAGCAAATGCACCCCAAGGAGCAGGTTGAAGGGAGCCAAGCTGTCCATCCTTCAGGCCCAGGGTGGCATAGGCCAAAGCCTGCTGATCCTTGGGGTTCTTCTGGTCCGAAGGAATGATTCCTTCAAGAATCGTCGTCTTCAGGCCGACGGTTTTTGCTGCATCCGTGAAGGATTTTCCAGAAGCCATGTCGGCACGGATCTTATCGAGTGATTTTTTAGCCGACTCGGCCAGAAGCTTTGTGGCGTTTTGCTGCTTCATTAACGTGGTGATCTTTTCGGAAACCTCCGCGAGCTCGAGCTGGTGAACGGGGGTCACCCCATCCACGGAAATGACATAGAAAGAATCCCCATCCTGAATGATGTCGGAAAGCTCGCCTCTCTTCTGGAGACGGAAGGCCGCAGCAGCAACGGATACAGGAACACCCGCTTCCTCTCCATTCACTCTGCCGTCACGCTGCAGGCCGGTCACCTTCTCAGGTTGCAGGGCCGCCACTTGCTGGGCGGCTTTGGCAAAAGCGCTCCCCTTGCTGATCTCACCCCGAATGAGCTTTATGGAATTCTCCACTTGATCCGCCAGCTTCTGCTGAGCGGCGGCCTTTTCCTTACCGGTGAGTTTCTGTTGCGCATCAGGAAGATCGAAGACCACATAGGTCACGTCGCGGGTCTCCGGGGAAAGAAGCCCACCCTTGTTCTTGGAATAAAAAGCTGCCACTTCCTCATTCGATACCTTCACATTTTTGGAAAAGTCATCGCGCTCGAATCGCACTACTTGAGCCGTCACAGGTTGATAGATCCGTGCAGCCTCTCGGATCTGTCCCTCGCCGATGGCCACGGGTGAGGTGATGATCCGACGCAGCTCTGCGACTCGCAATGAATCCCGGACAATCTCCTCCATCTGTCGCTCGGTAAATCCGTTGGGAGCGAGCTGATCTTGGATAAAGGCGGCGTACTTCGCCGGATCGAAGGTGCCGACAGTCTGAAGCGCGGGGAGTCCTTTAATCACATTGGCGACAGCATCGTCCGAAGGGTGAACGCCAAGAGCCGGGGCCTGATTGCGGATGACAAAGAGATTCAGAATGAAGTCACTCACGGAGGCTTCCTCATTCTCGCCCATGCCACCGAGATCACGGACAAAATCAGTCAGACCCAATGCAAGAGCAAGCCGGTAACCCCGCACCTGATGGTCGATTTCGGCTCGTTGAACCACTCGACCATAGATCGAGATCACGTTATTGGAACCGAATTTGTTGAATTTGTCGGTGGGGTTGTAGAGCCAGATGAAAGCAAAGATCGTCAGGATGGCGATCACCAGCATGAGAACCTGTTGATTTTTACGGATAACGGTCAGCATGGGAAATTTAGGAGTAGGGGATTTTGGAGAAAATGGAGCCTCTCTGATTAATTGGCGAATCCTGCGAAAGCAAGCGCGGGGGAAGGGGGGATAAAAAGTGTTGAACCGTTAAAAAGGTGAAAAGAGGCTCAATGGAAGCCATCCTGAATGCCTCCTGTCCTACCTTTCAACGCTTTAACCTTTTAACCCTTCACTCCACATAACGGGGCTTATTTATTGATTGTGACGGCCAACCTGCGAACTGCCTTCGCGAGCCCCGGATCACCGATCATTTCCAGGGCATCGCTGAAGGGGAAAAGCCGGCGGCGTCGCACATTCTCTTCGGGCCAGCTCTTCAGGAGCTTGGAGATTTTCATCGCGTAGAGCTGAAGGAACCGTCCATCGGCCATCTGGCAACGGGTTCGGAGATCCTGCCTAATGGTTCCGAGCACCCCCGCCTCTTCCACGGCCTCCATCAGGGCGACCTCATGGGGTGTCATGTCAGGTTCCTGACGCCCCTTGGGAAAAATCCAGCGGTTCCCCGACGAGCTGGTAATAAGAAGGAGGTGCAACCGACGGTCGATGAAGGTGTAGGGAAGGATTCCCAACTGGCACATCCCGGAGGGCTCAGGTGCCCCGTGAATGGCCATTTCTGCCGTCTGGTATTCCTCACGCCTGGTCACCTCCTCCCCGAGAAAATCAGGTTTCTTGAAGGCTTTACTCCCAGCGGCATCCGTAAAAAAAATCTCCGCCAGACGTAATGGCGCATGCTCACCCGTAAACTCATCGATCTTCATCTTCAGCCTGCCAAGCTTCATGACATGGCGGATACGGGTGATCCGCTGTCCGAGAGTAAAGGGCCAGAGTTTGTCGAACTGCCCCTTGGTGATACGAATCTCCTGGCCGGTCACGGAACGTCCCGAGCGGTCACGGGCTGAAAGGAAAAAGCGGCTTCCCTCACGGCGTACCCGGAGTTCCTGTCCCCTCTCCTTGACCACATAACCCTGCTCGATCTCCACGCAACTCGAGAGCGCCATCTGAGATGGAGCTGAAGAAAGAAGAAACTTTCGCCTGATAGGCGCTTTGGATGGTGTCGTTGTCATGACTTTTGTTCTCAGGAATTCCTCATGCTAGGAGTTGACAACTGGTGCCATGAAGACATGATGTCAAACTCCCTTTTTGGGTAGAAAACGATGGTGGCTGTAGCTCAATGGTAGAGCTCCGGTTTGTGGTACCGGCTGTTGCGGGTTCGAGCCCCGTCAGCCACCCGTTTTTACCGATCAAAGAAAGCTTCAGGAGTTTCCCAAGAGCACCTTGAGATTCCTTACCGAATCGAAGCACTCCATGGCCGTTAGGCGAGCCGCCCGGGAAAGCGCCGGCCAATCGCTAAGAACCCTCCTGGAGGCCTCGATCGCTTCCTCCAGATTTCGCACAAAGAGCAATCCAGATTCCATTGGAAAAAACCGCTCGGCACCTGTCGGTTCCGTCACCACGGGACGGCCCAGGGCAAGAAACGCGGCTGCCCGATCACTCAACCATCCACTCCCCATGATGGCCTCAAGCTTCACGGCGGTGAACTCGGCGGTGGCACCCGCCAGATAGCGGTAGTAGGAGGCGGGCGTCCGGGTGAGTGCATGGGGTGTGGCCACCTTCCATCCGAGCGAGCGGAGGCGTGCACGCTCGGAGTCGTCGGGATTGAGATTCATGGCCAACTCGAAGACCGCTTCGGGCACCCTTCCGGGAAGCTCCATATAGGGGGCAAAGGCCGCCTGCTTGGAGTAGTCGCGCCACTCGCCACCGATCGTGATATTCCCGTCCCAATACCATTGGCCGATCGTTGTGAAGCGGGGCTTGCCAGGTCCCACGGGGCGGGGTTGAGGCTTGAGCAGTTCCGTGTCGACAAGGGGGAAGTAGCTCTTCCAAGGAACGATCGGCTTGGGTAGGCGCGGATCGATTGCCTCCATGCAGAGGCCAACGGACCAGAACTCATCATGCGACGACTGTCCCATCTCCATCTGATCCATCCAGAAAAGCACTTCGGTTGGATCAAGGCTGCAAAGCAGTCGCCGTCCAAAGAGATTTGTGAGGGGTGGTTTGATCGAATAACTAAGATTGAGAATAACGGAATGAGGTGCGAGTTCCTTAAGTTCGGCAATCGTCATTCCGAAGGCCTTCATCACTTCAGGGTGATGCTCCTCGTGACCTTTGACTTTCTGTATCGGGCGCAGAAGCAGGCAATACTCGATCCCGTAAAGGGACATTCGACGGCGGAAGGCCCGGATGCAATGGGTATCCTTCTCCGGATCACCACTCTCCTGGAGAACCTCAAGCCAGACACCGCGGCGTCCCATGCGCTTGAGCCCCATCAGGTACTGGAGCGGAACGGAGAAGTTCCCCCCACCCTCGGGATATTTGGCTGAAAATCCGCAACCAACAAAGATGGGAGGTAGAGAAGATTTCACAGGGATGAAGGGGATGAATGAGATGGGTGAAAGAAAAGACTGCTAAGACAAAATTATCTTTATCCACTTAATCCCATTCATCCCTGTGAGTTAATTTAAACTCCAGATCGCTCTAGGAGAGAGGCCAGCACTTTCTCTGCCTCGAAGACCTCTCTGGCGATGGTAAGGGCTGCGCGGCTGTGCCTCTTGTAATCAGAGCGGATCGAGGCGACCGCCTCCATGATCTCCTCCATGGTGGAGAATGAGAGGAGCCCCTCCTTGCCGCCATAGTGCGCGGAAAACCCAGTCTCCTGAGTCATCACGGGCCGTCCCGCAGCAAGATAACAAGCCGTGCGATCACTGAACCATCCGGTGTTCAGGCGAATATACTGGTCCTTGGCGCAGGTGAACTCTCCCTTGGATTGACGGATGTAATCACGATAGCCGTTCCAGTCGACACTCAGCTCATGAGGCAGAACGAGCTTCCAGTCATTTTTCTCAAAGAGCTCCCGTTCCTCCTCCTTCTTGATATCGGTCGCCATCTCGAAGGGCTCTCCCGAGAGTTTAGGAGCCTCGATGAAGCGGAGGAACTCGAGTGATTTGCTCCATAGGTAGTTAGAGCCGTTCCAAACGATGTCTTTTTTGCCACTCGTCGACCAGTTGCAGATGGTAGTGAACATGGCGACCGGATCGGGTTCCGAAGCCTCGGTAGAACTGCACCAAAGATCGGTGACCACAGGTTGTCGGGTGGGAAGCCAGTGAAAGCCATGAGTGGGAACCACAAAGGCGGGTGTGCCGATATTCTCGCCGAACGTGAAGAGATGATGATGTTCCTTGAGGTAGTCGATGGTTACTGACTCCTCCTCATTGATCTCCTTGTCGATCTTGATCTGCTCAACGCCGGGATCGCTCTCGACATAGATCAGATTCCGGATTGTCCTTAAATCGTCGTTCATGTCGTGCGACCCACAGATATTGAGCGCACAGTCGGCCTCTTTGTAGAGAGTCTTGATCTGGGAGAGCGACATCCCGACGCTCTCCATAGGATCCTTGAAACGAGCGCAGTAGGCCCAGCGTCCCTCAAATTCGTGTTCCTTGGCCAACCGCCCCAGCGTCTGTGCCGCATAGGAGCAATCATCGGAGATGTTGAAGGCAACGGGATCGTAAGGATAGTTCAGCGTGTCCTCGATGTAGTAAACTTCATGCCCAAGCCGCTGCAGACCGACGATGTAGTGAATGTGCTGCCAGATGACTCCGGCGATGGGCATGCCACCCATGAATCCCAGGACGATGATCTTTTTGCGTTTCATGACTCGTTAGTTCCTTTCGGTTCGTGACCGGCAGCATGGTAGAGCCGGGCATAGGAGCCACCTGCGGCTAGCAATTCGGGGCCGGTACCCTGCTCGGCGATACTCCCGTTCTCGAGAAACACCACCTTGCCGAGATGATGCACCGTTGAGAGCCGGTGCGTGATGATGAGAGTGGTGCGTCCCTTCATCAGCTCGTTAATGGTCTCCATGATCGCCTTCTCGGTGGAGGGATCAAGCGCCGAGGTCGGCTCATCAAGGATTAGGATCGGGGCATTCTTCAGGAACGCCCTGGCGATGCCGAGGCGTTGACGCTGTCCGACGCTCAGATGCCCGCCACGCTCTCCAACCGGCGAATCGAAGCCCTGGGGTTGGGCCATGATGAAATCATAGGCTTGGGCGCGCCGTGCCGCTTCGACGATCTCTTCTTCGGTCGCCCCTTCGCGACCGTAGGCGATGTTCTCCCGGATACTGCTAGAAAAGAGAAGCGTGTCCTGCAGCACCATGCCGATCTGGGCACGGAGCGAGGCTTTGGTGACTCCCCTGAGGTCATGCCCGTCGATCCTCACGATCCCGGCTGTCGGATCATAAAAGCGAGGCACCAGACTCAAGAGCGTGCTCTTCCCAGCACCGGTCCCACCAACAAAGGCAACCGTCTCTCCCGGAGCAATCGCAAGATTGACTCCAGCGAGCACAGGAGCCTTCGGATCATAGGCAAAGGAGACCCCGGCAAAGGTGATCTCTCCTTTGGCAGAGGGCATTGAGATCGCACCGGGGTCATCCTTGGTCTCCTCCTCGCGGTCGAGGATTTCAAAACAGCGCTGGGCCCCTGCGGCGGCCCCCTCAAGAGCCCACGCCGTATAGGTAAGCTGCTGGATCGGTTGGTAGAGCGTCGCCAGATAAGCGACAAAGACCGTCAGGTCACCGATACTCAGCCTGCCGTCGAGCACCTGGAGAGTCCCCACATAATACATGGCTGAGGTTCCCACGGCGATGAGCGCCGTCACAAGGAGGGCGCTTTTCATCGATGTCATATTCAGACGGAAGTTTGCCTCCAAGCTTCTTGTCGCATGACGAACGAACTGACTCACCTCAAACGACTCACGTCCGAAAGCCTGAACCATCCGGATCGATCCAAGCCCCTCTTGAGTCGTTGCCAACAGGTCACTCTCCCTTTCCTGGATCGTGGTGGACTCCCGTCGGATCCGGTCCCCGAAATGCTGGATCGCCCAGAAGAGGGGTGGAATCACAGCCATCGAGACGAGCGTCAACTGCCAGTTCATCCGGAACATGATGGTCAAGGCACCCACCAGAGTGACCACCGCACCAAAGATCGTCGCAAAGCCCTTGTTGTAAATCGTCTGGAGTGACTGGGAGTCGTAGGCCACGCGGAAGGAGGAATCGCTGCTGCGCCTCGTGTCATGAAACTGAAGGGGAAGCGACTGCAAACAGCTGTAAAGCTGGGTGCGAAGATGGAGAAGGGCTTTCAGACCGATCTTGATGAGCAGCGTGTTGGAGAGGAGATTCACTAACCCCGAGACAATGGCTATCAGAGCCATGATCACGAAAAGTGTTAAGGCCGCTCCTCGGTCACTGGTCCACGAAAACCATTCTGCAATAAAAACATGCGCCGAAGAGACACCTGCTGCGTTCTTGGGCTGAAGAATACCGTCCACCACAAACTTGAAAGGCCAGGGGGCCAACAGATTAAATCCAATACCCGCGGACATCAGCACAACGGCCAGAATCGTCTGGCCTGAATAGGCACGAAAATAGCGGATTGTTCGTAAATAGATGGCCATGCCTCCCTCCTGCCTAAGGCAAGAAGCCCTTACCTTCAAGCCAGGTCGTTCAGAACCTGCGACTAGGCATTTAGGATGGGATCATCTCCAGAGTCCCTTGTCTGGAAAACCGATGTATCCTAGAGTCTCGGGGAATTGCGATTCCTGTCAATTCAGCCGTGCTAAGCAAGGCCTGTGACCCAGGTGGCATTCCGATCAGGAGTGCATCGCGGCGCGAGGGATCAAGCTCCCCGAAGATATCATCCAAGAGGAGGAGGGGAGGTTTTTCATTCTCCCGGTTCAAGAGCGCTGCGACGCCTAGTTTGAGCGAGAGGGCAATCGTCCGTCGCTGACCTTCGGAGGCGAAGGCACCTGCCGGAACGCCATTCAGGAGGATCATGAGATCGTCCCGTTGCGGCCCGACACGCGTCTGTCGCAGGCGGATCTCCTCCCCCCGACTCGATAGCAGCGACTCCATCATCGGGACCATAGATCCCGACTCATAGCGAATTTCAAGCGTTTCACCCGAAATCCGTAGGCATGAATCAGCAGTTAGCGGCGCGAGGGAAGCAACCAGATCCCTTCGGAAGCCAAGGATCCGATCGCCGATCTCGGAGAGCGGATGGTCATAAGCCTCTATTTCCCGTCGAGGACGAGCCTCGCGCAGGAGCAGATTCCGGGATCGGAGAGCGCGGTCATACTCCCTTAGATCACTCCCATAACTCATGGAACCATTGTTGCTCTGAAGTCCTGCCGCATCGAGCAGCTTGCGGCGACGCTCTGCGGGTCCATTTACCAGAAGGAGATCATCACTTCCGAACCAGACAATCGTTCCCTGCTTCAGGTATTCCCTGCTTGTGGATTGAGGCACCCCATCGAGTTTGAGGGAGCGTGTGGGTGGTGTGCAGGTGACCGCAAGGCGCATTTCCTCCTCAGCGTTCCTTACTACTCCTTCCAGGAGGAAAGCCTCTTTCCCAAACCGAACCAGCTCAGTCAGTGTTGAAGTCCTCGGAGACCGCAGGCGCATCAGGAAACAAGCCCCCTCGAGGATCGATGTCTTTCCCAGGGCGTTTGGCCCGGTAATGAAGTTAAGACCCGGCCCTGGTTCGTAGCGCTGTTCCTGAAAGCAACGAAACTCCCTAAGGATGAGTTGGGTAATCTGGCTCAATCTCGCAGTTGAGGCCGTGTTCCCTTCCAGAAAAACGGCTCAAGGTTAGCGGAGAGCCGCCAGAAGAGGAGTCGGATAAATTCCGAAGATCAGGATGCCTGCTCCGAGGACGAAAATCAGCAACTTGGTTGTTGCAGAGACAGGGATGGAGGTTTCCTCGGAAGGTTGCTGCCAATACATTGCACGGATCACCTTGAAGTAGTAGTAGAATCCCGCAGCAACCGTGACGCAACCGAGGATCACAAGGCCATAGTGACCCTGCTTCAAAGCGACCTCAAAGATCAACAGTTTCCCGATAAATCCAGCGGTGAAAGGAATGCCCGCCAGCGATGCAGCGGAGAGAAGCATGGCACCTGCCAGGAAGGGGGAGCGCTTGGAGAGACCATTGAAACGAGAGATCTCGTCACCCCCAGTCGCCTCGGAGACAGCCTGTAGAACAACGAAGGAAAGCGTTGTCATGGCGAGGTATGCAGCAAAATAGAAGCCAATCGCAGGGATCGCCATCAGAGAAGCGAGACTTGCAATACCCATCAGAAGATATCCGGCATGGGCGACGCTCGAGTAACCAAGAAGTCTCTTGAAGTTGGTTTGGGGAATCGCGGCGAAATTACCGAAGATGAGTGTCAACGCAGCCAGCAGTGTGAGCACCGCATTGAGCTTATTGGCCAGGACCGGGATTGTTTCCAAGGAAAGAAGGAAACGAATCAATACCACGAATCCGGCGGCCTTGGAGGCAACGGACAGATAGGAGGTAATGGGCGTCGGGGCACCTTGGTAGACATCAGGAATCCAGAACTGGAAGGGGAAAGCACCCGTCTTGAAGCTGAGAGCAACCAGCATCATCGCAATCCCAAAGAGCAGGGCATAGAGCGATGATTCGGGAAGGGCTGAAATGGCATCAGGCAGCGCCAGGATGTTTGTGGTGCCGGTGACACCGAAAATCCAAGCGATGCCATAAACGATGAAACCCGTGGAAAGAGCGCCCAAGATCAGGAACTTGGTGCCAGCCTCCAGTGAGGCTGTATTCTGACGGAGATAAGTGACAAGAACGTAGAGTGTTATTGTCGCCAACTCCAGCGAGACGAAGATCATAATGAAGTCGACAGTGCTGACCATCCACATTAACCCCGCACAGACAAAGAGGGGCAGGATGGCAAACTCACCGATTCCCCCACCAACTCGTTCCGAGGGAAGGTAGCGCTCAAGAACCGTCCGGTAACCCGGGATCATGAGAAGCGTCACGATCGTCGCAATAAGCAAGAACCGGACAAAGAAAACCGAGAGGATATCGGAGACGATGAAGGCGGCCTCAGAGCTGTCCGGAAGCGGAGCGTTCTGAGGAAGAAAGCTCAGAGCAAGCACACCGGCCAGACCTGCTGCTCCAAGATAAGCAAGGTAATTCTTGTTGGAGCGATCACAGAACGCCTCCACAAGCAGAAGGATGATCCCCAACAGGACGACAGCGATTTCAAGGAAGAGAGAGTTCACGGAATTCTAGGCGGCAAGGTTATCTGGGAATGGCGGTCGTGACCATCTTCACAAGGAACTGGGGGTAGAATCCGACAACCATCAATGGCACAAGCAGGAGAATCACACTCCATCGAGCCGTCGCAGTAATGTCCGTCAGGGAGTCCCAACGCGCATTCATGGGTCCCCAGAATGTACTGCGGTAGGCGCGGAGCATATAAATTGCTGAGATCACTACACCCCACACTCCGACGATCACCGGAAGGATCATCGCGGGGCCGTATGAGGTGGCACCGAAGAAGATTAGAATTTCACCGGCAAAGTTTGCGAATCCGGGAAGACCGACAGATGCCATTGCGGCAAAACCGAAGAGAAGACCCAGGATGGGCATCGCTTTGGCGATACCACCAAGTTCAGAGTAGTCGAGGGTGCCAGTCCGGCGGCGGAGTTCACCGCAAAGAGCAAAAGCAGCAGCCACGGAGAGGCCATGGGCGAACATGAGGATCATGGCTCCGTTCACACCAATGATATTCAGTGAGGCAAGCCCAAGGAAGATGTAACCCATGTGCATGACGCTTGAGTATCCAATCGTCCAGTCGAGGCGCTTCTGGGCCACGGTGACATAACCGATGTAGAGTATATTGCCGATGACAAGCAGTAGCAAAAGTCCATTGAACTCATGCATGGCATCCGGGAAGAGCGGCAAAGCGATTCGGATCAACCCATAGAGACCGAATTTCTTCAGCACGCCTGCATGCATCATTGCCGTGGGAGCCGGAGCGCAAGCATAAGCTGGAGGTGCCCAAGAGTGAAAAGGGAAAAGGGAAACCAGCGACCCGAAGCCCACGAGAAGAATGAGATAAATCAAGGAAGAGGGATGGAATGTCCCGGCAGCGGCCATCTGGTCAAGCTGGCGAAGATCCAGAGTGCGGGAGGCCGCTGGAATACTCAGATAGAGAGCCAACAGTCCGATCAGCAGGATGAAACTTCCGAGGCCAAGATAAATCGTAGCCTTCCATGCCGCTGCTTGGCGGTCACCGGAACCCCACACGCCGATCATGATGAAGGTCGGAATCAGGGCGAGTTCGTGGAAGGAGTAGAGGAAAAGAACATCCAGCGAGGCAAAGGCACCAATCACACCGGCCGAGATGAAGAGAAGGCAGATATGGTAGACTCCCTCACGCTTATCGATCTTCGGGGCAATCCAGAGAGCAGAGAGAGTCACCAGCGTGGCAAGCAGCAGCATGGTGAGGGTGAGACCGTCAGCCCCCAAGGTCATGTTAATCCCAAGTTGAGGAAGAATCTTCCACTCGGAAACGAATTGCCATCCCCCTGTCGTGAGATCGTAGCGGGCAAAGAGCACCACTGAGATCAGAAGGTTCAGGATAGCGGTACCAAGTGCCACGATGCGCGGAGCGGCACCGAGCATAATGATAACAGAAGCGGCCAGCGGCAGGACGATCAGGAGAATGAGAAGAAGGCTCATGTCAGGAAATAAAAGTGATCGTTAAAGGGTTCTATCGGACATGAAGGAGTAAATAGATCAAACCGACCACGCCAACACCGAAGAAGAGGGCGTAGGCCTGAATATTACCCAACTGCAGGAAGCGGAGGGCGAATCCGGCGGTCCAGACGATCGTAGCGCTCCCCCGGACAAGGATGCCATCAATGAACCAGCGGTCAACGAACGAGCAAATCTTGGCGAATCCACCCTGGATGATACGGACGATCCAGAAGTAGAGATCGTCGATGTAAAAACGGTTCTCCAGGAAGGGAATCCGGATCGGATCTTTCTCCACGTTGCGGTAGAGAAAGAAGGCGAGCGCCAGACCAGCAAGAAAGGCTCCCAAGAATATCTGAGGAATATAGGAGGGTACTTCAGGCTCATTCAGCGTACCAATCTCGTGAAAGAAGGTGTGCTCAAAGAACGGATAACCGGCAACGACTGCGGGGATCGCTAGAAGGATGAGAGGAATGGTCATCACAAGCGGTGATTCGTGAGCATGCTTAGCGTGCTCCGAACGCGCTTTTCCAAAGAAGACAACAAGCGCCTGACGCATCATGTAGAATGGGGTTAGTCCGGCGGCGATCACCACCACCCAGAAGATCCCTCGATGATGCTCCCAAGAGCAGGCCATGATTAGATCCTTGCTGTAGTGACCGCTGAAGAAGGGGCAACCTGAAAGGGCCAGCATGCCGCAACAGTAGGTCAGGAAGGTGATTGGCATCTTGCCCTTCAGCCCTCCCATTTTCCAGATATTCTGCTCATGGTGCATGCCGATGATCACGGATCCGGCCGTGAGGAAGAGAAGGCACTTGAAGAAAGCATGCGTGAAAAGATGGAACATCGGAAGGGCCGCAGAGACGGCAAGTCCTGCGCCGGTCACCATGTAGCCGAGCTGGGAGATCGTGGAGTAGGCAAGGATTCCCTTGATGTCATCCTGCTGGGTGGCAAGGATGCCGGCCCCCAGCGCAGTGATTGCACCGGTCCAGGCGACAATCTCGGAAGCCTCGGGTGACGAGGAGAGAATCGGGAAAATGCGGGCGAGAAGGTAGACACCTGCCGCAACCATGGTGGCGGCGTGGAGGAGTGAGGAGACCGGAGTCGGGCCTTCCATTGAGTTCGGAAGCCAGACATGCAGCGGGAACTGAGCTGATTTACCAACCGTTCCGCAGAAGATAAGAACGATAGCAACGGCGAGGAGAGCCGGGTTCTGGACGAAAATCGGGGCAGGATGGTTGATCGCGGCAAAGGTGAAGGTGCCCCCCTCGGGACCGCCGGTAGCAATCCAGAAAAGCAGGATGCCAAGCATGAAACCGAAGTCGCCAATCCTATTCACCAGGAAGGCCTGCTTGGCCGCATCGGCAGCAGAGGCCTTGTGATAATAATGTCCGATCAGGATATAGGAACTAACACCGACCAACTCCCAGAAGATGAACATCATCACCAGATTGTTCGCCAGGACGATGCCAAGCATCGAGAAGAGGAAGAGAGCCAGACCGGCAAAGAAGCGAGCAAAGCCGACCTCTTCCTTCATGTAGCCGATCGAGTAGATGAAGACGAGCGGGGAGATGGTGGTGACCACGACCAGCATGGTGCGGCTCAGGGGATCGAGTGCCAGATCGAAGGGAATGGTCAAAGCGTGACCGAAATCAACCCAATTGAATCCATGGTAGATTCCATCGGCACTCGTGGCGAAAAGCGTCCAGCCTCCAATGGTCGTGATCAAGGCGGAGAGAATGGCCAACCCGGCAGCAAGCGGCTTGCTCGCGCGTGTCACAAGAAGAATGACTGCTGCCGCAACAAGCGGCACGAGAAGAGTAGTCCAGGCAATAGTGGAGAGGTTCATCAAAGGAAAAAGGTCAGAATTTCAGCGTGTCGAGATCCTCGACGTGAGTGGTCTGCCGGGCACGGTAGAGGGAGACGATGATCGCCAGTCCGACGGCAACCTCGGCAGCCGCCACCGAAATGATGAAGAATACTAAGATCTGAGCATTATAATTCTGGTGACCCGAGACCAGTCCGTAACGGGAGAAGGCTACCAGTGAAAGATTCGCGGCATTGAGCATCAATTCAAGACCCATGAAGATCACGATAATGCTACGTCGAAGCATCACGATACCTAGGCCAGTGGCAAAGAGAAGCCCGCTGGCGATCAGATAATTGGCGAGTGTGGGCATACGGGTGAGCGTGGAATTTTTAGCGGAGAGTTCTACGGCTAAGGACGATCACGCCTACCGTAGCCGAGAGCAGGAGGACACCGATAATCTCAAAGGGGAGTCGGAAGGAGTGAAAGAGGGTCATGCCGATCATCTTCACGTCTGAAACCGGCGGCCCCTCAAGCGTTGGAGTCGGGATGGCAAAAGCTGGGTTGGTTAGAATCACCTGGGTCAAGATGGACAGGAAGGAGGCCACGACCAGTAAGCCGCCAAGCGTGGCACCGAAGTTCAGGCGACGGCTCTTCTCCTCACGAAGATCCAAAAGCATGATGATGAATAGGAAAAGCACCATCACCGCACCCGCATAGACCAGCACCTGAATGACGCCGATGAAGGTCGCATCGAGAGTGACGAAGAGGCCGGCGAGGCAGATGAACGACATGACCAGGCTCATCGCGCAGGATACAGGATTCTTTAGTACGAGGACACTCACCCCAAAGAGAAGCATCAAGGTGGCAAAGAACCAGAAAGCGGCGAGGATCATGGCGTTCGGAAAGGATGAAAGTTAGATGATAATGGATGATTCTTGAAACCTGAAAGCTGAGTCAGAAGGGATTTAGAATCTGGAGATTGGTGAAAAGGGTAATTCTTGAGTAGACTCTATCTTTTTAACTCTTTTCACTTCGGATCGGCATTACTTCAGTTCGTTCCACTTGAAGGTGAGGCCTTTCATGACACCGCCTAATTTATAGAGCGTCTCTTTATCATGAACCATTTCGGCGCGGTTAAGGCCCGTGATGGAGTAGTCCTTCCGGAGGAAAATAGCTTCTTCAGGACAGACCTCCTCGCAGAGACCGCAATAGATGCAGCGGGCCATGTCGATATCGAAAGCCTCGGGACGCTTCTCCACCTTACGCCATGGGTCGTTCTCGGGGATCTCCATTGGCTTAATCGTGATCGCACGGGGCGGGCAGATAAATTCACAGAGCTGGCACGAAACGCATTTTTCTCTGCCATTTTCATCCACGACGAGCGTCGGGGCGCCACGGTACCAAGCGGGCAGGTTCGCATCCCATTTCTCCTCAGGATACTGCATGGTAACGATTCCCTTGTTGAAGAGGGCTCTTTTCAAATGCTTCCATGTGATCGCAAGTCCCGCGAAGATCGCCGGCAGATAGAATTTTTCGGCGGTGGTCAGCTTGGGACGATTAACGACGATGGCCATGGGATCAGTTTGGTTGGAGAGGTTAGTAAAGCGATCAGTGGTGAACGACGGCGAGGATAACCGCAGTGAGGAAAATATTGAAGAGCGCGATGGGGAAGAAACCAAGCCACCCGAGTTTCATCAGCTGATCATAGCGGAAGCGGGGAAGCGTCCAGCGGATCCAGATCATGAAAAGGAGAATAACCGAGACCTTTGCAAACCAGACTCCGATGTTCACCAGGCCCCAGAACCAACCCTGCGAACCATCCGGGATAATCGGGAGACTCCATCCGCCTAAGAAAATGGAAACAATAGCCCCGGAACCCGCGAACATCGCCGCATACTCGCCTAGGAAGAAGGACGCGAAGTTCATCGAGGAATACTCGGTATGGTATCCGCCGACGAGCTCCTGCTCAGCCTCGGGAAGATCAAAAGGGAGACGGTTCGTTTCCGCGAAGATCGAGACCAGGAAGATCACGAAGGAGATCATCAGGGGGATCCAGAGCAAGAAACGTTCCAAGCTCACTCCGGCAACCAGGGAGTGGATGAGGTCGTGGGGATGCAAAAGCTGTCCCAGAGAGAAACCATGAGGCCAGTAGGGCGCCACCAGCCAGCCGTTCTTGATCTGCCAGTCGATGATCTCATTGATATTCAATGTGCCGCAGACCATGAAGATCGGGATGATCGAGAGTCCGAGTGCAAGCTCGTAGGAGATCATCTGGGAGGAGGAACGGATACCTCCGATAAACGGGAACTTCGAGTTCGAGGCCCATCCGGCAATCGTGATGCCGTAAACGCTGAGAGAAGTGACAGCGAAGATAAAAAGAACGCCTGCATTGATATTGGCAATGGTCATCTCCACCCCGAAGAGCGAGCTGCCGAAGGGAAGCACCGCCAGCACCAAGAGAGGTGGGAGCAAGACCAACTTCGGAGCGAGCCAGAAGAAGAATTTGTTTACACCGGCGGGCACGAAGTTCTCCTTGGTCAGGAGCTTCACCGGATCGGCAATCATCTGACCCAATCCCCAGAAAGGAATATCTTTTTTACCTCCAAGGAGGGTCATCGGGATGCCGACTCGGTTTGGACCAGTGCGGTCCTGAATGAAGGCACTGACCTTGCGCTCGGCAAACACGGTGACCGAAACGACGCCGAGAACCACGTTCAGCAGGATGAAGGTCTTGAGGAACGTCGTCCAGATGAGGAACACCAACGGTGTGGTCAGAAAATGAAGGATCAGAGCGGTGTCCATGAGTCTCGGTTTAGATCGAAGCCTAAATGTCGTATCCTTCCCCCGTTCCAGTGTCGAGACGCAAGAGAGAAAAAACACCTCGAGGCGCTCTATTATCCATGAATCTTAGTCTCTTTTTCAGGTTGGGAATGGAACGTAGAATCAATTTCTTTCAAACCTCGATTCCAACCTTGCGAAGCCTCTCTTCCACATTGGCGAAGTGACGCTCAGGCGAGCAGATCCGGGTGAGTTCTGCGGCATCGATGTGCTGCATGACTTCGCTCTCCTCGCTGAGGGTCTGAAGAAGGGGGATTTTTTCCGCCCAGGTCCGCATGGCGGCGCGCTGGACTGCCTCGTAGGCATTCTTGCGAGCCATGCCCCGGTCAGTGAGCTCCAGCAGGACCGCCTGACTTCCCCAGAGGCCGAGGGTCAGGTCCATATTCCGCTTCATGTGCTCAGGATAGACTGTGAGGTCACGGACAAGGCGGGTGAGGAGGATAAGCATGTAGTCGAGCAGCGTGCAGGAATCGGGCAGGATGATCCGCTCGGCGCTGGAATGACTGATGTCACGCTCGTGCCAGAGAGCGACATTCTCCATGGCGGTCTGGGCATTGCCTCGCAGGACGCGGGCAAGACCGCAGAGACGCTCCCCGGTGATGGGGTTCCTCTTATGAGGCATGGCGGAGCTGCCTTTTTGGCCCTTGGCGAAGGCCTCCTCGACCTCCAGCACCTCGGTACGCTGGAGATGGCGGAACTCGGTGGCCCAGCAGTCAATAGAGCATCCGATCAGAGCAATCGTCATCATGAACTCGGCATGACGGTCGCGCTGGATGATCTGAGTCGAGATATTGGCCGGCTTAAGTCCCAGCTTTTCACAAACGAAGGCTTCGACCTCAAGATCGAGGTGAGCATTGGTCCCGACGGCCCCGCTGAGCATGCCGTAGGCGACGCGATCGCGGGTCTCCTTCAGACGCTCGATGGATCGGCTGAACTCATCATACATCACGCCAAGTTTCAGACCGAAGGTCACCGGCTCCGCATGGATGCCATGGCTGCGTCCGATCATCGGGGTGAACTTATGCTCTTTGGCCCGGGCAGCGATGGCCACGAGCAGTTCCTCAAGATCCTTCAGCAGGATATCGGCCGACTCGACCATCTGGACCGCGAGTGTCGTGTCGAGCAAGTCGGAAGAGGTGAGGCCACGGTGAATCCAGCGAGCCGGTTCACCGACATGGACGGCGACCTCCTCAAGGAAGGCGATCACATCATGGTTTGTCCGCTTCTCAATCTCGCGGACTTCCTCAATGCGGAAAGTTCCCTTCTCACGGATCGTCTTGGCATCCTCCTTGGGAAGGATCCCGAGCTCGGCCATCCCCTCGCAGGCCAATGTCTCGATCTCGAGCCAGATTTCCAGTTTACGTTGCTCCGTCCAAATGGAGCGCATCTCGGGTCGGCTGTAGCGTTCAATCATCGG
>CANKWU010000017.1 GCA_947487385.1 Spartobacteria bacterium | reverse complement strand
GATATTGGCCCCGAGATTAAGAAAATGCTTTAGGGTTATCTGGGAGGCTTCTTGAGGGTTCAGCGAGGGACCGAAAGCAATCCGGAGATTCTGTTTGGAGAGACGGCGGTAGCTGGGCAGAATCATCCACACCAAAAGTCCGATTGCTTGACCCAAGACAAAACAGACCGTGATGGGAAGCAGTCGGATGATGGTGACAACCGATAAAGCGAGCAGATACAAAAGACGATCCATGATCAAAATCGAAGGCGATAATAGTAACGGGGCCCCTGCTGCTTCGGAAGGCAAATTCCCCGATTTGCGGCCAATCTTCTTTCCCGGTTCAACAATTGGAATCCTGGGAAGCGGCCAACTGGGGCGGATGTCTGCCATGGCGGCTAAGAGTCTCGGCTACCGCGTGGCGGTCTTGGATGAGATTACCGATGGTCCGGCTTGTTCCTGTGCGGATCTCTCGATCACCGCATCGTTCGATGATCTCGATGCACTGGCCCGCTTTGCCGAGGCCGTCGATGTCGTGACAGTCGAGTTCGAAAATATCCCGATTGGCGCGCTAGAGTTTCTGGAGACGCGCGTTCCGGTAAGGCCTTCCGCCTCGGTCGTGCGTACCTGCCAAGATCGCGTGCTGGAGAAGGAGTTCTTGCAGAACAACGGGTTTCCCGTGGCTCCCTTTCGGGTTATCAACTCTGCGGAGGAATTGGCCGTGGCTCTCTCCGAACTGAATGCCTCTTCCATTCTCAAAACCGCCGCCCTTGGTTACGATGGCAAAGGGCAGATTTCTCTCAAGACGGGAGACGATACCGCAAGCGCCTGGAAGCAACTTGCCTCACCGCGTGCCGTTCTGGAAAAAAGGATTTCCTTCACTTCGGAGGCCTCTGTGATCTGTGCGCGCACTCATGAAGGGGAAACGCTCTGCTTCCCTGTTCAGGCGAATGTCCACCGGAATGGCATCCTCGATGTCACCACCGTGCCCGCACAACTCGATCCCATCGTTCTTCAGAAAGCGCAGGAGATGACCTCGGCAATCGCCGCGAAACTCGGTGTCATCGGTTTGATCACCGCCGAGTTCTTCGTCATGGAGAATGGCGACCTGATCGTGAACGAACTCGCTCCACGCCCCCACAACTCAGGCCACCATACACTTGAGACGACGATGACCAGTCAGTTCTCCCAGCATGTTCGCGCTGTCTGCGGTCTGCCGCTCGGGTCGGTCGAACTCCGCTCCTCGGGCGTGATGGTGAATCTCTTGGGCGACCTCTGGCAGCCAGGCGAGCCCCACTGGGAGCTCCTGCTGCGTGAGACCGGGCTCTTCCTCCATCTCTATGGGAAACGGGAGCCAAAGGCTGGCCGCAAGATGGGGCACTTTACCTTACTCTCCTCTCAAGCAAGTCTTCTCGAAGCGCGCGCTAAGGCGATCGAACTTCGCAAACTTATGAAGCCCGGCGCAGGCCTCGAAAAAATCTTTGAACGCATTTAATTCCTGCTTGTCTGAAAATGTTGTCGATAAAACCACGAGCAAAAATTTCAAACAGAAAATAGCAAAACAGCAGTCCCATTAACCCCGATTTATGAATCCATCCGTCCAAGAGCTCGATCGCCGCGTCCAGGAGGCCAGTACCTGGGTCAAACCCCTCACTCAGGAGATGAGCCGCGTCATCATCGGCCAGCAGGGGCTGGTCCGCAGCTTGATTATTGGACTTCTGGGAAATGGTCACGTCCTGCTCGAGGGAGTTCCAGGCCTTGCCAAGACCCTGACCGTCCGGACGCTCTCCTCCTGCATCCATGGGGACTTCTCCCGCATCCAGTTCACTCCGGATCTACTGCCAGCGGATCTGGTGGGCACCTTGATCTATAACCCCCGCGAGGGAGTCTTCACGACTCGCAAGGGACCTGTCTTCGCCAACTTCATCTTGGCCGACGAGATCAACCGTGCCCCGGCCAAGGTCCAGAGCGCGCTGCTCGAGGCGATGCAGGAACGACAAGTCACGATCGGTGACGAGACCTTCAAGCTTCCTGATCCTTTCCTGGTCCTTGCCACACAGAACCCGCTGGAGCAGGAGGGAACCTATCCTTTGCCCGAGGCACAGTTGGACCGCTTCATGCTGAAGGTCGTGGTCGGCTATCCGACTCGCAGTGAGGAGCGCTCCATTCTCGACGCAATGGCGACCTCCTCGCCCAAGACCCATGTCGACGCGCTTGTCACCCGCGAGCAGATCCTCGAGGCACGCAATGTGGTCAACGCGATCTTTGTCGATGACCGGGTTAAGGATTACATCGTCGACCTTGTCTGGGCGACGCGCGAACCGGCCAATTACAACCTGAAGCTGGATGGCCTGATTCGCTACGGCGCCTCCCCGCGCGCCACGATCTATCTCACGCTCGCCGCGAAGGCTCATGCCTTCCTAAACGGCCGCGGTTATGTGACTCCGCATGACGTCAAGTCAATTGGTACCGAGGTGCTGCGCCACCGCGTCGCTGTGAGCTACGAGGCGGAGGCTGAGTCCATTTCCTCCGAGGAGATTATAAAGCGTGTCTTCGAGGGAATGCCCGTTCCCTGAGCAGGGAAGCGCTGACGAGAGTCAGTCCGCTCCGAATCTCCACCGATGAACGAAACACGGGAAATCCTACGTAAGATCCGGCGACTCGAGTTGCGCACGCGCCGACTCGTGGAGTCCTCCTTCGCAGGGCAGTACCAGAGCGTCTTCAAGGGACGTGGGATGAACTTCGAGGAGGTTCGCCCCTACTCGCCCGGCGACGAGATCCGCGCCATTGACTGGAATGTAACCGCCCGCACCGGGGAGCCCTACATCAAGAAATTCACCGAGGAGCGTGAGATGACGGTGATGATCATTCTGGATGTCAGCGCGTCAGGGAACTTTGGAAGCGTCCAGGAAAGCAAGCGGGAGCTTGCGGCCGAGGTGGCGGCGATCCTGGCATTCAGTGCGATCCACAACAACGACAAGGTCGGATTGCTCCTCTTCAGTGACAGGGTGGAACTCTTTATCCCGCCCAAGAAAGGACGGCACCACATTCTCAGGCTCATCCGCGAGATGCTCTATTTCGAACCCAAAGGACGCGGCACCGATCTCGCGGGCGCGCTGGAGTACATGAACAAGCTGATCACCCGCCGCGCGGTGGCATTCGTGATTTCCGATTTTTTCACAGGCGACTTCACCCGTCCCCTGACAGTCTCTGCCAGGCGTCATGACATGGTGGCTCTTCCGATAGTGGATCCAGCCGAAGAGGAGCTGCCCGATGTCGGAGTCATTCTTCTTGAGGATCCGGAAACCGGCGAACAGATCGAGGTCAACACCTCAAAGAGCGCAATCACACGCAATTATGCCGAACTCTCCGCACTCCGGACCAAGGAGCTCAACAGCATGTTCGGATCACGCGGTATCGACATGGTTTCCCTGCGGACGGACAAGGATTACTTGCCAGTGTTGCGTAATTTCTTCGACAGGCGCGGAAGGAGGATGACGGCATGACGAATGCGCCCCAAGCACCAGTTCCTAATCCCGGTCTGAGCTTCGCGCCCGGAGCTGCGGGCCCTACGCCGGCCCCTATCCATGATATCGTGGGTCCACTCCCGTTCTTTTCGGGACCGGTCTGGCTAATCCTTTGCGTGTTTTTAGCTGTCGTGCTGTTCGGTGGCGCTCTCTGGTGGTTTATAAGCCGTAGAAAGGCCAAATTGATCACACCCCGGGAGGCTGCTCTTGATGCTCTTACTCGCCTGCGAGGAAAAGTCTCGGAGGGAAGTGATCATGACTTCGGAGTCGGGGTATCCGATGTGCTACGGCGATTCCTGGGTGAGGCTCTGGGACTCGCTGCGCCGCGCCAGACTACCGAGGAGTTTCTCGTCTCGTTGCAAGGGTCGCTCCGCTTTATACCCGCTGAGCAGGAGGCTCTCGCGGAGTTTCTGCACCGCTCCGATTATCTGAAATTTGCCCAGGGTGAGGCGACTTCCGAGCAACGCCTGAGCCTGATCGAGGCTGCTGAATCGTTTGTCCGTGGCGGGGAGCAACCCGCTGGCAAGAACGATCCGGAAGCTGGAGCTCCCGCGACCGTATGATGACTACCCTGATCATCGCTGCGGGATCGTTTTTCTCCTTCGCGTATCCCTGGTTATTGCTGGGACTGCTGGCACTTCCGTTGCTGGCATTACTGCGAGGAAAGATCGGTGGCACTCCCGGAATTCTCTTTTCCTCGACACAGCTCGTGGTGGCCGTGGGAAAAAAACGACGTTCCAGGGCTGGAGCTGTTCTCGCTTCACTGGTCTACGGCGCGATGGCCTGTCTCATTGTCGCGCTTGCCCGTCCACAGATCGGGCACACGCTGGAACATGTGACTGCCAGCGGGGTCGATATCATGCTGGTGCTGGATGTCTCTGGATCGATGACGGCGGAGGATTACATGATTGGATCTTCAAGAGTTAACCGTCTTGACGTTGTCAAAAAAGTTACTCGAGAGTTCATCGAGGCAAGACCCAACGACCGCATCGGCATCATCGCATTTGCCGGAAGACCCTATCTCGTGAGTCCGCTGACCCTTGATCATGATTGGCTGATCACCAATCTCGATCGCATCCAACTTGGTCTTGTAGAGGATGGTACCGCGATCGGTTCGGCTCTCGCCTCGGCAGCGAACAGGCTCAAAGACCGCGATGCGAAGACGAGAATTATCGTGCTGCTGACCGACGGCGCGAGCAACGCAGGGAAGGTTCAGCCTCTTACGGCTGCGGAAGCCGCCAAAGCGCTGGGCATCAAGATCTATTCGATCGGTGCGGGAAGCACCGGCCCAGTTCCTGTCCCTGTCGGCAAGGATATGATGGGCAAGCCGGTTTACAGGAAGATGATCTTCGACTTTGACGAGAAGCTGCTCGATCAGATCGCTAAGATCGGGGAGGGAAAATATTTCCGAACTGCGGATACGGATTCGATGGGACGTACTTTCCGCGAGATCGATCGTATGGAAAAGACCAAGGTCGAGGTCGAGAAGAGCTCCGACTACCATGATTATTTCGCGTTTTTCCTTCTGATTGCCGCCGGCCTTCTCATCGCTGAGGCCGTTCTCTCTCAGACTGTCTGGCGCCGCCTGCCCTAACGCGCATATTTTCATTTTTTCGCATGGATCCATTTCTCCTGACAGCACTCCATAACAGGTTGACATTCGCATCACCCGAATGGTTCTGGGCTTTCCTGCTGCTGGCTCCCGTGCTCTGGTTTTTCATTGATGCGGGTCGCAAGAGAGAAGCTCTGCTGGCCAGAATCCTAGCGCCTCGCTTGCAGCAGTCGCTTGCCGGGCAAGTGAGCCTCTTCAAGCGAAATCTGCGGATCGCCTCGCTGCTCCTTGCGATCGCCTGTGTGATCACTGGAATGGCAAAGCCGCGCTACGGTTCCATCGATCAGGAGATCAAATCCCGTGGCCGTGACGTTATCCTCGCGATTGACACCTCCCGCAGCATGCTCTCCACGGATACTGCCCCAACAAGGCTCGGCCGTGCCAAGCTGATCTCGCAGGATCTTCTCAACTTGCTGAGGGGTGATCGGGTGGGGCTGATTGCCTTTGCAGGAACCTCCTTCCTTCAGGCCCCCCTAACCCTAGACAAGGGGGCTGTCCTCACCTCCATTGACGATCTCGATACGAACACGATCCCAAAGGGAGGCACCGACATCGCTTCGGCGATCAGACTCGCGATCGCAGCCTTCGGCAAGGGGGAGACGATGAGCCGGGCACTCGTGCTGATGACGGATGGAGAGGAGCTGGATGAGAGCGGTGTCGAAGCGGCTAAGGAAGCGGAGGCTGCGGGAGTCCGGATTTTCACGATCGGATTCGGTTCGGCTGCGGGATCGCTGATCCCAATCAAGACGCAGGAGGGGCGAAATGATTTTGTCCGGGATGAGAACGGGCGACCCGTGAATTCCAAGCTGGATGCGCCACGTCTCAATGAGATTGCGAAAGTAACTGGAGGATTTTCTCTTCCTTATGGTCAGGATGCTGCGTCGATCATCTACGAGAAAGGGATCGTCCCGATGGACCAACAGGAGACGGGAGTGCTAAGTGCCCACAAGCCAATCGAGCGCTATGCATGGCCGGTTGGAGTTGCGCTCTTGCTTCTTACTCTCTGGTCCGTTCTTGGCGAAGGCCGCGGGCAAAAAGCGCTCCCCATGGTCGGAGTTCTTTTAATGCTGGGCTTTTTCCTCCAGGGCGGCACAAGAGTCGAGGCCGCCTCATCGGGCATCAGTGACTATCAGCAGGGCAATTACCAAGGGGCACTCAAGGATTTCGAACAACGCCTGCAATCAGGAGCAACCACCCCGGAGATCCGGTTCGACGCCGGAGCTGCTGCCTACAAAGCGGGTGATTTCAAGAAGGCCGCCGAGTACTTCTCGGCCGCGATGACTTCCACGGATCCTAAAATCCGGGATGCCGCCACCTATAATCTCGCCAACTCCCTTGTCCGGTCTGGTGAGGGTGCCGATGGAAAAGAGGCTAAGCTCTCTGACTGGAACAACGCCCTGCAACATTACGAGACCGTGCTTAAGGATCATTCCTCAGATACCAAGGCCAAGGAAAACCGTGATATTGTCCGCAAACTGATCGCCGATTTGAACCGGCAGCAACCTCCTTCGAAGCAGCAGGACAAGAAAAACGACAAAGATAAAAAAGACCAGAAGGATCAGGATAAGAACAAGAGTGATAAGTCGCAGGGTGGGGGAGGAGGTCAGGACGACAAAAAGGATTCAAAAGACAACACAGATCAGAAGAACGATCAGTCGAATGGGGGAGGTAAAGACGAAAAGCAGAATCAGCAGAATCAGGATCAAAAAAACAACGATCAGAACAAATCCCCGGATTCAAAAGACAATAAAAACGACCAAGGCAAAGGTCAGAATCAGAAAGATCAGCAGCAGAAGAATGATCAGTCGAAAGAGGGCGGGCAGGGTAAGCCCACTCCGACTCCGGACTCTTCCCCCCAGCAGCAGGGTAAATCGCAACAACCCGGTGATGAGAAGCAGGCTGGCCACGGGGCTCAACCGACTCCCTCCCCCACTCCTGCTTCCTCTCAAGGGAAAGAGCAGGGATCACAAGCAACCAATGAGGCAAAGGGAGCTTCACCTCAAGAGCAGGAGAAAGCCGAGCAGGAGAAACAAGCAGCCGAGGCTACCGAGGAGGGCAAAGACGGCAAGATGAGCCCTAATCAAGCGAAAGCCCTTCTTCGTTCTGTGCTGGACGAGGAGGCGCACCAGTTGAGTAATCAGCAAAATCGCGCGGTGGAACAACCGCTGCGCGATTGGTAGCATGAGCAAGGGCACAAGCATCGCTATGAGATCGTTCATAAAACCTTTCCGCATTATCAGACTCAGTGCATTCGTGCTGATCCTGCTCACGGGTCTCCTCTTGCCATCCCGACTTCATGCGGCTGATGTCTCGGTGAGTGCAGAGCTTTCTCACCCACAGATCAGCCCGGGAGAGATGGCGGAGTTGCAGATCAAGGTTTCTGGAGCCCAGCAGGCCGATGTTCCTCAGCAGATCCAGGTGAATGGTCTGCAGATCCGTCTAACGGGTCAGTCGACCCAAGTGCAGATGGTGAACTTCAAGGTCACCTCCTCGGTCGTCTACAGCTACATCGTGATGCCCTTGCGTACCGGTAACTTCACCATTCCCGGAGTAACGGTGACGGCCGACGGCCGCCAATTCCGCACCCTTGAACTCTCCTTTAGTGTCGATGACAGCAGGATGGCATCGAATCCGCCACCTCCATCATCCTCCCAGATGGCTCTGCCCCCGGGGATTCCGATGCCTGGATTCCAGCAGCAGAGGGCCCGTCCGGTTCAGCAGCAACCTGATGAGGGAAAGCTTGTCTTCGGTGAGATCCACTGCCCCAAGAAGACGCTTTATGCCGGTGAGATGACGCCCGTCGAGATCCGTTACTATTTCGACGCCCGGTATCCCGTTCAGGTCCGTGGACGGGTCGACTTCGGATGTGAGGGGATTCTTGTCGAGAGATTCCCCGACCCCCAGCAGACCCGCGAGGATCGTGATGGTATCACGTATAACGTCCTTACCTTTCACTCTCTTCTCTCTGCGGTGAAGCCGGGTTCTGTGGATATCGCCCCAGCCAAACTCGACTGTGAGATCGAGATTCCGGGAGCGCTCCCTCCCGGATTTGATGACCCTATCTTTCGGCAGCTGATGGGAGGTCAGCCAGGTATCAGTCAGTCCAAGCGGGTGACGGTCAAGACATCGGGTCTTCATCTCGAAGTGCTTCCTTTGCCCAAGGAGGGACGCCCCGAATCCTTCGCTGGGGCAGTGGGTGAATTCGATATCGACTCTATCGTCAGCAATCCACACCCGGCGGCGGGTGATCCTGCCAATCTTGTCGTGAAAATCGGCGGGAGGGGGAATTTTAAGGGAATGGGTGCCCCCGTTCTGACCCAGACAGAGGGGTGGAGGAGCTATCCGCCAAGTGACAAATTCGACAGCTCCGACGAGCTCTCCTACACGGGGGTGAAATCGTTCGACTTCACTCTTATCGCCCAACAAGCGCAGAAAGAATCGCCGGGCTGTGAGTTTTCTTACTTCGATCCCACCACCGCCAAGTATGTCACCCTGACGACCAAGCCGCTTCCCTTAGTGGCCTCCTCTGGGAGGACTCCTGCTGTAGACGGTGGCACCGGGACCACACCATCATCGCCCCCTCCCTCCAACTCCGATGGGCAGAATTCCACCAAGAATGTGCCGCCGAAGGAGGGCGAGCCGCTACCGGGAATCACCCTGCGCTCCTGGACTACTCCGATGCAGCGGAGTGAATTCCTAATCGCGACGCTTGCCATGTTTGTCGCCACGGCGGCATTGGCCGGGATTCTCGCCTATTGGAAGATTCAATCCCAGGGCGGTACAGCAGCGTCCCGTCGTAGGAATCAGATCGCTGAACTCCGCTCCCTTCTTATTGGAGGAAGCGTTGATGCGGGTGCCTCCTATGAGGCGGCCCTCAAGTATGCTGAGTTGGTGCTCCCCCCTTCGGAAAAACGTGATGACCTCCTCGCGGGACTGACCGCTCGCCGGGATTTGCTGAAGTATGGTTCCGGCGCATCACTCCCTCTTCCAGCACTCGAGCACAGGGACCTTCTTGAATCGCTGAATCTCACTCCCTCCTCACCCAAAGCCCCATGATGAAACGCCCTCTTCTCCAGCTTTTCTTTCGGCTTTTTCTCCTGACCCTTTCCTTGGCCTCGATGCGTGCCGGGTTGCCGGAGGATTTCGCCTCAGCCAATGGGAAGCTATCCTCTGGACATGCCGATGAGGCGCTCTCCACCTACAAGACGTTGTTGACCTATCCGGAGTTCAAGGCCTCTGGATCAGCCGAGATCTGGTACAATCGGGGACTGGCCGAAATGAAGACGGGCGATGCGGTTGCGGCTTCGCTTTCGTTCCGTCGGGCCCTACTGCTTGACCCTGCGCTCGCACCAGCACGGGTCGAACTTTCCAAGACCCTAGGGTCGCTTGGCATTCGCGCGCCGAACGGATGGAAGGAGAGAAGCATTCAGTCCATTCACCCCGAGACGATGATCGTGGGAGGTGCTGTCATCGGCTGGATCGGGGCACTCGGTCTGATCGTTCTTGTTTTCCAAGCTAGCCGGAAGAAAGCATTGATCGTGCTCGCACTGACCTTGATCCTGTTTGGTCACGGCACCTCTCTTCTCGGCACCCTGGCTGATCCCCGCCGCACGGCGCGTCATCAAGCAGTCCTTACTGCAAAGGAGTCGGTCACGGTGAGGGCCACTCCTGCCGATAGCGCGACGGAATCTGGGAAACTCGACCCGGGAACCCTCATCAGCATCCTATCCCAGAATGGAGCTTGGTGGTATGTTTCTACGGGCACTGGATCTGTTGCCCTCCAAGGATGGATTCACTCCAACACCGCCACCCCCCTTCTTTCCTGCTCCAAGGGATCTTCCTAGGACTTCTTCTTTTTTGCGGGGAAGCTGTGACTTCCCTCCCTGCGGCAGGCATGGATCCTAAGTCCCCTAACTCCCCTTACGCAGCTTGGGATAAAACCCTCACGCCGACGGCTGACGCCCCGTTTCCACCGATCGAACCCTTCGAGGCTACCTACCGGTTTGGATGGGAGGGAGTCTCAGCTGGGCGAGCGATCGTCTCGGTAAAAATCGGCGGCGATTCCACAGTAAAGACCGCCAGTTCAAAGCGGCGGATCTCAGCCGACGGTGGTCCGAATGAGTGGGTGAGAAAGCTCTGGAATTACCATGCGGTTTATCAAGGGGAGGCGGGGGTTCACGGCGAGGTTCCCTCGTGGTTTCACATGGATGAGACGGTTTCCCGTGGGATGATGTTTAGTGATGCCGTGTTCACTCCGGGTGCGGTCTTTGCCTGCCACCATTTCACGACAGAGTCGACGCCCTGGTGGTACACGCCCCTTCCGGGAGTACGGGATCTCTTCGCTGCCATGCTTTTCGTCCGGAGTCAGCCATTACGCAATGGGGACCATCTACGACTCACCACCTTCCCAGATCGCAATCCCTACCTTGTCGATCTCAGCGTGGCCGGACGTGATACCCTTGAAATCATGGGCCATAAGATTCGGGCCATCCGCTTCACCATCGGGATCCAAACCATCGAGACGATGGGAGCGAACATCGGGCGTCTGGCCCCGCATAAGAAATTCCGTTCCGGACGAGTCTGGATGTCGGATGACGTTCGCCGCCTTCCCCTTAAGGCCGAGGTTGACGTCTTCGTCGGCTCTGTCTTTGCAGAGCTTGCGAAGATCAATCCGCCCCTTTGAAGGCAGGGTGATGGTGAGGTATTAATTTGGGACTCATGAACTCAGGAAAGGTTCAGAGTGGATGACCTTCTCAATTTGAGAAGGTCCCATGATTCAGACGGACTATTTTACCGTGAATAGATTCTTACCGAATTCTTGAGTTCCACATTTCATTTTCAGTTTCAGAGTCTTGAAATCAGGAGCTCGCGCTGGAAGATGAGTTCCTTCGGTAGGTGGCTGTAGAGCCTTATGAAAAGCTCATCCTGAAGGACGAGTTCCCGGTGCCATTCGACAGGATCGATCTTCTGAAGTTCCTCGAACTTCTCGGGAGTCATCGATTCGAGTCCGGTCATGTCGAGGTCGGCATATTCCGGCACCCATCCGATCGAGGTCTCGAGAGCATGGGCACCAAGCTGGCAGCGCTGAACGATCCACTTGAGAACGCGCATGTTGTCGCCGAAGCCGGGCCAGAGGAATTTCCCCTCGGAGCTCTTGCGGAACCAGTTTACATGGAACACTCGGGGCACGTGCTTCACAAGTCGTCGCATCTCCAGCCAATGGGCGAAATAGTCCCCCATGTCGTAACCGCAGAAGGGGAGCATCGCCATGGGATCACGGCGGACCTGGCCGATCGTTCCCGCGGCGGCAGCAGTCATCTCCGAACCCACGGTGGCGCCAAGGTAGACACCATGGACCCAGTTGAAGGCCTGGAAGATCAGGGGCATTGTCGTGGCGCGGCGGCCTCCGAAGATCATGGCGCTGATGCGTACCCCCTCCGGATTCTCCCAATCCGGGTCGATGATCGGGCAGTTCTTGGCGGGGGCAGTGAAGCGGCTGTTCGGATGGCTGGAGAGGACGGGCTTGCCCTCGGCATCCTTCTGGCCGGGTATCCAATCCTTGCCCTTCCAGTCAATGAGATGGGCTGGTGGTTCCTTGGACATACCCTCCCACCAGACATCGCCATCATCGGTGAGGGCGACATTGGTGAAGATGGTGTCGCGTTTAATGGAGTCCATCGCCATCGGATTGCTCTCGTAGGAGGTGCCGGGAGCAACGCCGAAAAATCCTGCCTCGGGATTAATCGCACGAAGCCAGCCGTCAGCGCCAGGCTTGATCCATGCAATGTCATCGCCGACACAGGAGACTTCCCATCCCTCGTCCTTGAGATGCTTGGGAGGGATGATCATGGCGAAGTTTGTCTTGCCGCAGGCACTCGGGAAGGCTGCCGTGACATAGGTCCTCTCTCCTTTGGGGTCCTTGACTCCAAGGATAAGCATGTGCTCGGCCATCCATCCCTCGTCGCGCCCCATGGCTGAGGCGATGCGCAGGGCAAAGCACTTCTTTCCGAGCAGGGCATTGCCACCATAGCCGGAGCCGTAGCTGATGATCAGACGCTCCTCGGGGAAGTGGGTGACATAGGTATTCGCGGGATCGCAGGGCCAGGGGATATCCTGTTTCCCTGCCGTGAGAGGCGAACCGATCGAATGCAGGCATTTCACGAAGTTGCCTGTCTTGGCGATCTCATCATAGACCTTGGCGCCCATGCGGGTCATGGTGCGCATGTTTGCGACGACGTAGGGACTATCGGAGATCTCGATGCCGTATTGAGCAATAGGAGAGCCGATCGGTCCCATGCTAAAGGGGATGACATAGAGAGTCCTCCCCGTCATGCATCCTTGGAGGAGGGCGTTCAACTTGGCCTTCATGAGGGCAGGTTCGTGCCAGTTATTGGTCGGGCCGGCATCTTTCTTCGACTTGCAGCAAATAAAGGTGCGTTCCTCGACGCGCGCGACATCGCGGGGATCGCTACGGACAAGCAGGGAGTTTGGTCGTTTGTCGGGGTTCAGCCAGAGTCCGGCACCCGAGGCAACAATGCGTTCCCTCATCAGCGTGTCCTCCTCCTCGGAACCGTCGCACCAGAAGATGGCATCCGGCTGAGTCAGGTCGGCAATCTCCTTGACCCAATCGAGGACTTCGGGAACTGGGGGTTGATTGTTCCCTGATTTGTTAGCGGTCTGTGTTGTGCTCATGTATCTGTTTTGAGCCCTTTCATCCGACCCTGCAAGCGACATCCTTGTCTTATTTCAATGGGGTGTTTTAGGAGCTTTTCCAAGGTGTGATAGGCTGCTATGTTGAAGGATCATTGAAAACATTCGGGCATTCCGAGGTGGTTCGGAAATCATGGAAAATATAAATGAAAACCTTAACCGGCAGCCCCTATCTGAGGTGGCCCGGCTCTGCCTCACGGCAGGAAGAATGCTTCTCGAGTGGGGTGCCAATGCCCGAGTGGTGCATGAGGCCATTTCGGATCTGGGGAATGGCTTCGGGTGTGATTCCGCAGAGGCCTTTTGCCAGCATGCTGCGATCATCGTCATGCTCAGGCGCGGTGAGGATGCCTGTTCGCAGATGGGTAAGGTCGGGGAGCACGGGGTGAATCTCCGGCGGATCCATAAGCTTCAGGAGATCATTACGCTGGTCACTCGTGGCGAACTTTCCTGCGCCCAGGCCCAGCTCCTGATGGAGGGGGTACCAAAGGCCACCAAGTCTTACCCTGTCTGGTTTGTCTGCCTTGCAACCGGAATTGCCTGCAGTGCGTTTGGCAGGTTGCTTCATGCGGACTGGAGTGCCTTTCTACCCACGATGGTAGCTGCCGGCACGGGGCAGTGGATCCGCCACGAGTTGATTCGTCGTGGGGCGAATATTTTTCTCATGGCGGGTATTGTCAGTTTTGTTGCCGCCTCCCTGGCGGCGATCGGGGGACGGCTTGCCGGAAGCGTTAACCTTCAACTCGCCATGGTTGCCGCCGTCCTCCTGCTGGTTCCTGGAATCCCGGTCCTCAATGCCCAGATCGAGGTGATCGAGGGGAAGCCGAATTTAGCCGCCGCGCGCGCCCTGCGCATCGCCTACCTCCTGCTCTTCATGAGCCTCGGGCTTGCATTGGCCCAGAGTCTATTCATCAGAAATCCATTGCCATGAATTCCGCAATAATTTCCCTGATTCTGCATCAGGCTTTTTTTGGTGGTATTGCCGCAGCAGGCTTTGGAGTTCTCTTCAACTGTCCAAGGAGAATCTTGGGACTTTGTTTCTGTTCTGGAGCGCTCGCCCTTGCTGTCAGGACGCTCTGTCAGGGCTTTGATCTTAGTCTGCCAGCATCTTCCTTTCTGGCGGCTTTTTCCTTGGCCCTTGTTGATCGCACTTGGAAGCGCGGACAGTCTCCACGCGGGTCGGTCCTGGCGGCAGTGGGATGTATTCCCATGGTTCCCGGAGGGCTTGCTGCCAAAGGGCTCATGGGACTCTTTGCATTGTTCCGCATCCCGCCCGAGCAGGCTGTCGCCCCGCTTGTCAGTACCCTGGAGAACCTAATCGTGGTGATTTTTACCCTCGTTGCGATCGGTATCGGCCTTTGCATCCCACCGTTACTCTATCCCAGAGAGTCAGGGGAATGAGGGAAGGTAGACAGGATTGAAGGAGCCGACGCGATTTAATCAGCGATTCCTTAACGGGCAGGGAGATGGAAGGCCGTCTCTAGGTCGCTGATGACCGCATCACCCATCACCCGGACATTCCCCAGGGAACGACTGTTAATGAGGGCCTCCGCCGTTGACTCCAGGACTTCCAGTCGGTCGAAGGCATCTAGCAGTGAGGTTCCAAGAACCATCGCTCCGTCATTCGTGATCAACGACACGGGAAAGTTCGGCGACAAGTCGTCGGCGACCTTTGCCGGATCCTCTGAGAGGATCGTGATCGGGAGTTTTTCCACTTCCCGCAGGAAGACATAGCTCTCCGGAATCGTCCGGGTGTCGAGTCGCTCATCACTCACGGCGAAGGCAGTGGCGTTCACCGGAGAGGCGTTGACGATCGCCTGAACCGAGGGATGTCGTTGGTAGATGGCGCGGTGGAGTCTGGTGGCAAAACTCGCCCGTTTTCCCTTCTCCTCGCATCCTTCGGTGATGAGTACCAGCTGGGAGGGATCGAGTTCTGCGCGGTCACATCCCCGTGGTGTGATCAGGAAGCTATCCCCCGATACCCTGGCCGAGAAACTTCCCTCCGTGCTGATGAGGAGGCGTTGGCGGTAGCCGCGCCTGACAAAATCACTCAGTTCCCGACGCAGGATACGCTCTCGGGCACAAGCGGCACCGGGAATAAATTCTTCAAGGGGAGTCGCCAGCTTTTTCTCAGCAGAAAGCCCCGCTTCTCCCACGTAATGAACCTCACCGAGCACCGAGGCCTTGAGGATGGTTTTGGCCGTGAACTCAAGCGTCTCAAAGCGACGGAAGGCCTCTTGAAAAGTTGATGCTCCGACGACAACTCCATGGTTCTCGAGCATCACGCAGGAGACTCCTTTGGCAAATTCCCGGGCGATGCTTTCCCCAAGCGCCTCACTTCCGGGCAGCGCATAGGGAGCGAATCCAACCTCTCCGCAGGTTTCCCAAGCCTTTGGGAAAAGCCGGGTGTTGGGCTTCTTCCCACAGATGCTAAAAGCCACCAAGGCGACCGGATGGGCGTGGATGATCGCCTTGATGTCGGGTCGGGTCGCGTAGATCTGGAGGTGGAAGGGGAGTTCGGAGGAGGGCTTATGGCGTCCTTTGATCTCTCCATCGGGGCGGATTTCGACAACATCTTCCCTTTTAAGTCCTCCCTTATCGATTCTCGCGGGGGTGATCCAGACAGAGCCTTCCTGATCGAGCAGGGAGAGATTTCCTCCGGAGGTGGTCGTCATCCGATAGTTGTAGATACGATCCATAGCTTGGATCAGCAAATCGGAGGGATGTAGGATGTCTCTTTCGGAATGGGTGCTCATCAGAAGCTGACCTTAGTGATCACGACGGCTAACTGGCACGGATTTTTTTGTGCTCCGGAATCCCGCGTCGTGACAAGCCATAACCCACTTGTCGGCCGCCTGTTCCAGCGTCTACCTTAGAGGTATGTCAGTATCCATTCTTCCAGGGGAGAACGAACCCCTCTTTTACCTTGGGGAATTTCCCGTGCGCCTGATCACACTGTTGGTGGCCCTTCATAGCGCCGCCATGATCACGACCTCGCTCCTTCTTGCATCAGGTCATGGTGCTCTGCTGGATCTCTTGATTTACAGCAGTACTGCTGTCGCTCACGGCCAGATCTGGAGGATCGCAACCTATGCTTTTGTGGCCTCCCCCTCGGTCTGGTTTCTCCTTGAGATGGTTATGCTCTACTACTTTGGCCGCGAGGTTGAGAGCGGCCTGGGATGGAAGCGTTTTGGGATCCTGTATGCGGGACTCATTCTGCTCGCCCCTTTGCTTCTCCAGGCTTTCGGGTATGGAGGGATCCCGCAGACGTTTGCTGGGGCACAGGAAGTGAACTTTGCGGTCTTCGCCGCCTTTGTCGCCATGCATCCCGGCGCCCGGTTCTTTTTCGGGTTAGCCGCCCGATGGGTATTCCTCGGGCTGCTTGCGATCTCGTCACTTCAACGTCTTGCCGATCATCAACCCCCGCAGGTGCTTGTGCTGATCTCTTCCTGCATTTTGGCAGTCGTGCTGATGCGCCGCGCAGGGTTCGAGGAACCGCTGATCGGTTATGGATTCCAATGGTCGCTTCCGGGCCTTAAGTCCCCAAAGCCTCGGTTCTCGGCCATGCCGGGCGGGCTTCGCGCCTCTGCTGGTAGGAATCGCGGGTTAACGGGAGAGCCCTCCCCGGAGGAACGAGCGACTCGTCTTGATCCCGAGCTGGAGATGGACCGTCTCCTGGAGAAGATCAGCCGGAAGGGACTGAAAAGCCTCAGTGCGATCGAGCGTTCCTCACTGGAAAAGGCAAGGCAGGCAATCCTGCAACGTGGTGGCAGGGGCTCCAAGTAACGCCTCCCCATTCTTTCCGATGAGCCAGGCACTCGATCAGCTCAGGGAAATCATCTCGCGCTTACGGGCTCCCGGCGGATGTCCCTGGGACCGTGAGCAGACTGCTTCCTCCCTTTGCTCCTCATTGATCGAAGAGGCCTACGAGGTCGTCGATGCCATCGAACGAGAGCATCCCTCCGATCTGGAGGAGGAACTCGGCGATCTGCTGATCAATATTCTCATGCAGGCCGAGATAGCCTCGGAGCAAGAGGGATTCACCGCTGACTCCATTGCAGCTACCGCAGCCGAGAAACTGGTGCGCCGTCACCCCCATGTTTTTGGGGAATCCTCAGCCGGCACAAGTGATGCCGTGTTGGTCCAGTGGGAGGAGATCAAGCGTGCCGAGCGGAAAGCCAAGGGACTCGATCAAACGCGCAAAGCTTCGCTGCTCGACGGCGTAGCGCGTGCCTTTCCCGCCCTGGTCCGGGCACAGAAAATTCAGAAGAAGGCAGCAAAAGTGAGATTTGATTGGGAGAAAGCTGGGGATGTCGTGGAGAAAATCCGCGAGGAAATTGCCGAAGTTGAAGCTGAGTTAGCCGATCTGGAGAGTCCCGGAGCCAAGGAGCGTCTTGCCGAGGAGGCGGGGGACCTGCTCTTTGCCGTGGTGAACCTGACACGCTTCCTCTCGATCGATGCCGAATCAGCCCTCCATGCCGCCATCTCGAAATTCGAGACAAGGTTCCATGCGATGGAGTGCGCGGTTCCCGAGGAGAGGGAGTTCAAGGATCTCTCCTTCGATGAAATGAACGCGCTTTGGGAAGCGGCTAAAAAGTCTGAACGATCTCCATGAGCAATCCGGTTGAGATCCTACCCATCTCCCTCGCAGTGACGGCATGCAACGAGGAGTCCCGCCTCTGCAAATGCCTGGCGAGCGCCCGGAGTCTCGTCCGTGAGATCGTGGTTGTGGATAGCGGTTCCACGGATCGGACAGTCGCCATCGCCGAAGCGGAGGGAGCCCGTGTCATCCATCAGGAGTGGCTCGGCCATAGCGCCCAGAAGCAAGTGGCTCTCGATCACTGCACGCAGCCATGGGTATTGATTCTCGACAGCGATGAGGAACTCTCCGAGGAGCTCAGGCAGTCGATCAGATTATTCTTCTCCAGTGGTGATGTTGACTGGTTTCATGGGTGCCGTTTCAACCGCAAGATCCGCTTTCTCGGTCGCTGGATCATGCATGGAGACTGGTATCCCGACACGAAGCTTCGTCTTGTCCGACGGGACAAGGCCAGCATGGGTGGAAATGCTGCCCATGACACCGTGCTGGTGCAGGGAGCCGTGAAGCATCTGCGGGGTGATCTGCTCCATGATTCTTATCCGACGATCCAGAGCTATCTTGAGAAGATAGGCCCGTTTGCCGATGAATTTGTAAAGCGTCAGCAACAGGAGCATAAGCGCTGGTCACTAGCGGCTAATCTCCTGCGTCCTCTCTGGCGATTCATCCGGGCCTATTTCCTACGACTCGGCTTTCTCGATGGATTCCCCGGCTTCTGGATCGCCTACGCGACATCATTTGCCGTCTTCGTCCGCTACAGCCGGGGTTACGAAGAGGAGAAGTCCGAAAAGATGAATGCTGAATGATGAGTGATGAAACCATGAAAAGGGCTTTCTTTAGCTGCAATGCAGCATGAGATTTCGGAAAAGTTTCACTTCATAATTCATCCTTCCTAACGCATCCTCTGCCCATGTCCCTCACGCGTCGCTCGTTCCTGGGAATGCTTGGCCTGCTACCCGCGGCCCAGGCTCTCCGTGTTCCTTCAGCCAATGCTGAGGCTATCCCCACCGGTACCGTGCCGCGCCGCCAGTTCGGCCGCCACCAAGAAACCCTCAGCTGCATCGGCTTCGGCGGTCATACGCTCGCCCTTGCCCCGACTCTTCAGGAGGCGACCAACATCGCTCACTACGCGATCGACCAAGGGGTCAATTTCTTCGACAACGCCTGGGAGTATCACAACGGCCGCGCCGAGGAATGGATGGGGCAGGCTCTCTCGGGAGGCTGGCGCGACAAGGCCTTCATCATGACCAAGGCTTGCGTTCACAACAGCAAGAAGTACGACATCCCCTTCACCGGTACCGATAAGGAGAAGGCTCTCCAGATGCTTCAGGTCCAGCTCAAGCGTCTCAAAACCGACCACATCGACCTCTGGATGATCCACGAGGTCAAAGACGGCGATGTCGCTCCGGCCTATGCCAAGGGTGGAATCATCGAGGCCCTCGAGGAGGCCAAACAGAAAGGAATGGTGCGCTACACTGGCTTTACTGGCCATGACAGCCCCGAGGCCCATGTGAAGATCATCGAAGGTGGTTACTCCTTTGATGCCTCACTACTTCCCGTCTCCGTGTTGGGAAACACACTTCACGCCAAGGATTTTGACAAGATCGTCTTACCCCTGATGAAGGAGAAGGGGATCGCCGCCATCGGCATGAAGGGATTCGGGGGAAGCAAGCGGGCCAGCCTGCACGGACTGGTGACGATCAATGATGTCATCAATTACGCACTCAGTTATCCCGAGGTCACCACCCAGTGTATAGGCATCGATTCCATGGCCTTCGCCCAGCAGGCTGTTGCTGCCGCATTGGTCGCCAACCCGATGACTCTCGAACAGCGCACCAAATTCATTGCTTCCATTGAGGCAAGGGGTGGCGCCGATTATGCTCAGCATTTGCAAGAGGGGTATCACGACGGCGCCTGCTGCATCACTTAAGGCTTGGGATATCGGCGGATAGCAGCGTTGTTGCTCACTCGCGGTAGAACTACTACCGCTTCGTTCTCACGCCACACTCTCCATTCGATCCTCCAAGCCTTTGCAGAAGAGGCTGTCTAACGTCCCCGATCACCTGCTACCACTTGCTTTTGGCGTGACTCCTGCCCGCGAAGCGGAATCAGCAGGAGGCATGACAAAAGTGCCGAAGGCATGGTGATTCGGTCCATCGCCCCGTTAGGATATTTGTTTTTCGTATTTTCGAATATGCTGAACAAAATCCTCATAGCTTTGAACAAAGTTGGTGGCCCTGGCATTTAGCTCTGTTCGAATGCCCTCTTTATCTGAGCTATTGTGAAGCTCATTATAGTCCATTGTAAACCATCCAGGCCTCTTATCATGCGGATAGGTTTCAAGTGCTAAATAATTAAGGAAATGCCGAAGCGCTTTATCGAATGAACACCGTTTCTTCTCAATTCCTCGGTTGCAAAACATGAAATCTGCGCCGACCCAAGATCCCTGATATTCAAACAATGGGCTCATATAGTCACCATTGAATGAATCGCCAAAATCATGTTCCCGAAGAAAAAATATTGTGCCTGAATCCTTGGGGAAAAGCAGCCGAAATCGCGTTAAAAGATGCTGCTCGTGGTCGGTAATTCTTTGCAATGATGTCCATGTAACGTGGCCTAAATAGGCAAAAAGAGCGGCTACGAATACGGACAGCGGCTCCCAATCAGGAGCTCTGCATAGCCATGTAAGGGTAAGTAATACCGCGGTAAAAAGCCCGAGTCTAGTAATGTAGGGTTGCATATCTGTCCTAACGTCCCCAGTGACCTATCCCTGCTTGCTTTCGGCGTTCCTCCTGCCCGCGAAGTGGAATCAGCAGGAGGTATGCCGAAAGTCCCGAAGGGACAGGCATTAGGTCGACTGGCTCGTTAGCTCTCCTCTTTCTTTAAGTCACCCTTCTCTTGTGCAATTGGTTGAACCACTACAAATCGCTGATTCCGAATTATCGTCGACAAGCTTTCGGGAGCTGCGCTTGTGGAAGTCCAACGGACTGCACTTGAATTTGTCGAAACTGCGAATTTCACTTCTCTGTCAGGGAATTGCTGGTGTGGGTTCATATCTCCATCCTTCGTAGGTTCTATTGTCTTGATACTGAGTTGGTGCATTGGGGGTAATGTGCTGCAGAAAAACACCTTCAGTCGCAAAGAAGTATGATCCGCCGGTGGTGCTTTCGATCAAACACCTTTTATTCGTGTAATTCAACACGGGATTCACTCCAATGGCTCGGATCGGATCCCATCGATCCGTCAACATCAACTCAGTTGCGAAATCGTCATAAAGGGCCTTGATCACCTCGTAAAATGGCTGATCGGGCTTCTCAACCTGCAACCCGAGTCGCCGAGCCTCTCGTCTATGAATGGTGTAATCGTGGCTTCCGGAGTCTGAACAGAGAAACGAAACGATCTGCTCAATATTCTCATGTGGAACTGCGGCGCGCTCAAGATGCTCTTTTGCAAGCATTTGTATCTGGGCCTTTGAGCGATAGACCTCCCCAAGAACAAGGGGATGAATCGTCGCGGCAAGTTGTGTGAGAACTGAATTCATTGACGCGCTGTCACCCTCGGATATGTGCGCCTTGCAAAGTTCGATAAATCCATTGACCGCTTCGACGCTAACAGGCAAACGGGCGTCTGGAGGCCCGCCCGGTATCTGTGGATTTAGAGGGGTATTGACCGAAGGATCAATTGGTCCAAGTGTTGCCTGCTTGGTCATAAAAATGTGTTGTGCGCCGAGTGCAATTAGTGTTCCGGCACTATGCGCTTTGCTCGGTGCAATGACGTCAAAATCTTCGCAAAATTGGTGAATCAGATTGACGAGAGATCGAGCCGCAAGAGTGCTGCCTCCCCGAGTATATATGATAAGGGAAATTCGCTGCGTGACGCCGATGTTATCGAGCAAATTCACAAAGTAGTCGTAGACTTCAGGGTGAATCTGAGTTTCGAGACCTGGGCGGTCACCGGTAACAAATAGAATCGCCCGTGAGTTTCTTCGAGCCTCAATTTGTCTGAGTATTGGAATGCGGGCGGTATACATAGAGTGTCATTTTTTCTGCTAACGTATTTTAGAATGACGTGTCATCATATTGGAATAATGGAATACATATGTTAGTTTAAAGGATGATTGATAACTCGTTGATTTCCAACCTTCAGTCTGAATCCCTGAATCCCTTTATAACTAGCTCGCAAGCTCGACCCTGAGAGCCTCCAGTTCCTCCCAGCGGGCTATGGTCTTTTCAATGGTCTGGTGAAGCTGATTTAGCTCCCGCTCCACCTTCTGAAATTCCCCGCCCTTGCTCTGGTAGAGAGTCGGATCGGCTAGTCGTTCGGACAGCTCTGCCTGTTTGGCCTCGAGTTCCTCGATCTTCGCGGGAAGCTCGTCGAGTTCCTTTTGTTCTCGATTGAGGAACTTGCGTCCCTTCTCAGTCTTTCCAGGCTTCGGGGCATCGATAACCTGTGATGTGGCGACGGGCAGTGAGGCAACGCGATCCAACTCGCGGCGCTGGCTGACCCAGTCTTCGTAGCCGCCGGCAAATTCGGTGATACGGCCATTCCCCTCGAAGACGTAGGTGCTGGTCACCACATTGTCCAGGAAGGCGCGGTCATGGGAGACGACAAGAAGCGTTCCCTCGTATCCGACAAGGAGCTCCTCGAGAAGTTCCAGGGTCTCGGCGTCGAGGTCGTTGGTCGGCTCATCCAGCACGAGGACATTCGCCGGTTGGAGAAAGAGGCGCGCCAGCAGGAGGCGGTTCCTCTCTCCACCTGAGAGCATCTTGGCAGGCATCCGGATCCGATCGGAGGGAAATAGGAAATCCTTCAGGTAGGTATGGATATGGACAGGTCTTCCCTGGAAGGTCACGGTCTCGGCATCTCCAGCGACGTTCTGACCCAGGCTCTTCTCGCCGTCGATCTGGTCGCGGAGCTGGTCCAGATAAACGACCTGGAGCTTGGTACCCAGCTTCACGGACCCATCCGTCGGCTCCAGCCTTCCAAGCAGCATTTTCAGCAGGGTCGTCTTGCCCGCTCCATTGGGACCGATGATCCCGATTTTATCCCCTTTCCAGAGTGTCGCGGTGAAGTCACTGACGATCGGGTGATTTCCGTAATGAAAGCTAATGTTCTTTGCCTCGATGACTTTCTGTCCGGAGGAGCCGGCCTCCTGAATCTCGATCTTGGCTGAGCCGACACGCTCGCGACGCTTGCCTCGTTCTGCACGCAGGGATTTCAAGGCGCGGACACGACCTTCGTTCCTTGTACGGCGGGCCTTCACTCCTTGACGGATCCACGCCTCCTCCTGGGCAAGTTTCTTGTCAAAGGCGGCCCATTGCTTCTCCTCGGCATCGAGGAAGGCCCCCTTGCGCTCAAGGTAGGTGTCGTAGTCGCAGGCCCAGCTGGTAAGACTCCCTCGATCGAGCTCAACGATGCGGGTCGAAAGTTTCCTGAGGAAGGCACGGTCGTGAGTCACGAAGAAGAGGGTTGGCCGGACCTTCAGCAGGAAGTTTTCGAGCCAGAGGATCGACTCAAGGTCGAGATGGTTGGTTGGTTCGTCAAGCAGCAGAACATCGGGCTGACCCACCAGAGCGCGGGCGAGGAGTACTCGACGCTTCATTCCACCCGAGAGACTCTGGAACTCTTTTTCAGGGGGAAGTTTCATCTCCTCCATCAAATCCTCGACGCGCACGTCTGCCTCCCAGTCTTCCTCGGTGCCGCCGATCCTGAGACCAGCATGAATGACTTCATAGACCGTGCCGGCGATGCCGTCCGGTACTTCCTGCGGGAGTCTGGTCAAGACGACTCCGTTTGGCTTGGTGATGTCTCCGGACTGGGGTTTTTCCTCACCGGAGATGACTCGCATGATGCTGGTCTTGCCGGTGCCGTTGCGTCCTACCAGGCAGACGCGCTCACCGGGATCGATCTGCAGGTCGACTTTATCGAGAAGCGGAATGTCCGTGTAGCGGAGGGTGACTTGTTGGAGTTGAAGAAGAGGCATGGAGAAAATGGAGAAAAGTTAAAAGGTGGAAAGGTTAAAAGGTGGAAAGATGGAAAGGCAGAGAACGAAAAAAGCGGCATCAACGTCTAACCGCTTTAACCTCTTCAACCTTTTTAACGGTTTAATGGGCCACTCGTCGATGGCAGTCCGGGCATGCCCAGAGCGCTCTGTGCTGGTTCACTGAGCCATGGTTTGTCTTGGGCACCCATCTGGAGAGAGTTCATCAGGACATAGAGGAGTTGCTCGAGTTGGGCGGCATCGCCCCGATAGATATCCTTGGCCCCCTCGGGCGGCTGCCAAGTGGACGCTGGGAATCCAGAGGAATAAGAAAGCTCTCCGATAAGAAAGGACATGGCAAAGTCACTTCGCCGGATGTCGATCCGCTTCGGCGTGTAGTCGGAGCAGATCCAGAGCTTCGCCGAGAAATCCTCCGCTTTGGCCCCCTTCGCCACTTCGGGGATCAGGGCGCCCGAGATGACTCGGCAGGAACTGCCGCCGATATCAGCGACCTCCCGGGACTGGTCGAGCTGAAAGAGTGCCGGAAGAAGAACCGCTTGCTGTGCCGTGAAGGGAAGCTGAAGAGGGGCGTTACTCTTCTGCTGGAGTTGTGGCTTCTGCTTAAACTGACTGAGCAGGAACTCGATCTTAGCTCCTGGCACAGCCCAGACCTGGTTGCCATTACGACAGACCGTGAGAGTCTCTCCCATCACCGGAGCCTCAATGCGAATCCTGCCGGGATACTCGATCTTGGCAGTAAAAGGTGCTCCCTTGATCACTTGGGGGAGACGGCCCGCTACCTGATCAACCGTGGCTCTCAGCATCAGGGCACGATCGCTGCTCTGGCTCCCACCGAGTAGGATGCCTGCCATCGGGGTGATCATCTTGGAGAGGATGTCGTAGCGGTTCTCTGAGGGGGCAGGAGAGGACGGCAGGGGTAAATTGGATGATGGGAGAGAGGCCTGATTACTCGGTGTCGCCGGTTGATCCGCCGCGCGCAGCAAAGTGGCAAAACAGGCAAGGGTACAGGCAAGGACAAGGGCGGAAAGTACCGGGGCCAGATTGGCATGACGGGGCATCCCCTCTTGATATCGGGCTCTCCCCCACATGGCAAAGCTGCATTCGAGGTAAGTAAGTGAAATGCCGACTTCACCCTTGTTCTGAGGAGAAGTAAGAGGATGATAGAAAGGTGTCCAGCAAGCTCAATATCGAAGAGGTCATCACGCGACTCGGGCTGAACCCTCACCCCGAGGGGGGGTATTATGCCGAGACCTTCCGCTCCAAGGAGAGCGTTATGCTCTCCGATGGAAGGCAGCGCTCTGCCAGTACGGCCATCTATTTTCTTCTCCCGGAGGGTGCTTTTTCAGCTCTTCACCGTGTGGCGGCTGACGAGTGCTGGCACCACTATGGAGGAGCCCCGCTCGAATTAGTGATGATCTCGTCGGAAGGCGGGCTGGAGAAAATTATCCTGGGCCCGGATCTCACGGTCGGACATCAACCGCAGTATGTCGTGCCGTCGGGGTGGTGGCAGGCGGCCCGGCCTCTGGACGGCGGTTCCGCGCTGACCGGTTGCACGGTGGCTCCGGGATTTGACTTTGCGGATTTCGAGATGCCCTCGCGTTTAGCTCTGCTAGAGCTCTTTCCACAGCACGCGGAAGTGATTCTGGAGTTTACCTATCCCCAGGAAACCGTGATTCTTTGAACCATGTCTTTATTGCTCGGTAGCGGAATCGTCTATGCCTTCCTCGAGTCGACACCCGAGGGAAAGGCAGTGTTGCTTGTGCTTTTCGTGGGTTCGATTTTCAGCTGGTCGGTGATGATCACCAAGATCCGAGTCCTGAGCTTTGCCAAGAAGCAATCCGAGCGTTTCATGGCGCTGTTCCATCGGGATCGCGAGCCGCTGAATATTTTTGAGACCGGCCTGGAGTTTGAGGGTTCTCCTCTATTTGAGATTTATCAGGCAGGTTGCGAGGAGCTCTGCTTCCAGGTGCTCGGCTCCACCGAGGTCGATGAGTCGTTTAAGTCGCGTCTGAAATATGCGGAACGTATCACCCCCGCCCAGATGCGATCTGTTCAGGCTGCGATGGAGCGTGCCGTCGGCGAGTCGTCGCTGAAGCTCGAATCACAGATGATCATCCTCTCGACGGCGGTGAGCGGTGCTCCGTTTGTCGGTCTGCTCGGGACTGTCTGGGGAGTCATGGATGCTTTCGGCGGGATTGCCGCATCGGGAAGTGCCAGCCTTGCAGCCATGGCGCCCGGTGTCTCCGGCGCCCTCATCACCACGGTGACGGGACTGCTTGTCGCGATCCCCGCCATGTTTGGTTACAATTTCCTGGTGACCAGCGTCCGTGGGATGATCGTTTCCTGCGACAACTTCGCCGCCGAACTCTCCAGCCAAATCGAGCACCGCTACGTCACCCATGGCAGCCGCAACGGCTAATCAAGCGCTAAAAGAAATTCCATGCGTAGATTCTCGGACCGCAACGCACTGCACACACTCAGCGAGCTGAATGTGACCCCACTGCTTGATCTAGCGTTCGTTCTGCTGATCATCTTCATGATCACGACGCCGCTCATGGAGAACAGCATGGACCTGATCGTTCCGAGCAGCTCGACGGCTAAGTCCGAAGTGAACCCCTCGCAGGTTCAGACCATCTCGGTAGATAGGAATGATGTCATCAAGCTGAACGAGCAGATCGTGACCGCGACGGATCTTGAGGCCCGTCTGGCTTCTCTTAAGCAGGAGCAACCGAACCTTGCTGTCGTTGTGCGGCCCGACCGGGATCTCCCTGTCCAAAATTTCGTGCGTGTCATGGATCTGCTTCACAAGGCCGGAATTTCAAAAGTCGGCGTCATGACCCGGCCTGATGCTCAGGGATCTAAGCAATAGCCTCCGATGAGTGTGCAAGAACCCCGCTTCCGCAGGGCGCTTATCGTCGTTGCTCTCATTCATGTTCTCCTGATTGGAGGACTCATTTGGTTCTTTAACAGACCGATCAAGAAACCCTCCGGTCAGCTCACCTGGATGGAGACAGGCTCCTTCTCGGCCCCGCAGGAAAATACCGCTGTGCCTGTCATCAAGTCCCCATTGGAAAAACAAGAGCCAAAAGAAGAGCCAGAGCAACCCCTCGTCACGAAATCACACCCCACGCCTATTCCTCTCCAGGAGAACGAAAAAAGGCCCCCCCAGATACCCGAGCCTCCTTCCGAGATTTCCTTGGCCACCCCTACGCCTACGCCTACGCCTACGCCTACGCCTACGCCTACGCCGACCCCCACGCCTACGCCTACGCCTACGGCAACTCCAACGCCGACACCCAAACCAACTCCCACGGCCACTCCCGAGGAGACGCCGGAGCCGACTCCTGAGCCGGAGGAAAAACCGACCCCCAAGCCTTCCCCTAAGGTAACGCCGAAGCCAACACCGAAGGCCTCCCCTCATCATACCCCCGCCAAGCCGAAGCATACTCCTACTCCTGCGCCAAAATCTGAATCAAAAGCCAAGGCAACGCCAAAGCCCTCTCCCAAGTTAGAGAAAACAGAGAAGTCAGAGAAAGAGGACAACGATGACGAGGATCATCCTCACAAAAAGGCCTCCTCCCAAAGCGCTGAGAAATCCTCTGAAGGCTCCAAGAAGAGCTCCAGCGACACTAAGAAATCCTCTTCGGCAAAGGGTGAAGGCTCAGGCAACTCCGATGCCAAGGCAGCCTTCCTTGCCTCCAAGGGTGGGGGAACTGGCGCCGGCGGATCGGGTGGTAACGGTGCTGATCCTGGAACCATCGATGCCTATCACAGCCTGATCCATGACCGATTCTACAGCCAGTGGGAGCAACCGACCTCGATATCGACCGAGCATCGCCATGACTTTGCCACCGTCCTGAAGATCACCATCCAGCGCGATGGCACGATCAGCGACTTCTCGCTGGCAAAACCGAGCGGTAACCCCGTTATGGATCAGTCGGTCCTAGAAGCCGCTCGCAAGGTCATTCAGATCGCCCCAGTTCCCGAGAAAATGGGATCGGACAGCGGATACACGATCAACATTAATTTCGAGTTGGAGTAAGTCGCATCATCGAGTGATGATAGAGAAGCTATGCCTATTGCTGTCGCATCCGAGAGACTGATTGATCGAGTCATCGAAGGGGAACGCATTTCGCCCGCCGATGCTCTGGAGCTCTATCGGCTACCGCTGGAGGAGCTTGGTGCCTTGGCCGATCACCGCAGAAAGCTCGCTCTGACGGAGGCTTATGACGGTTCGGGGAATGATGTGGTGACCTACATCATCGACCGGAACATCAACTACACGAACATCTGTAATGTTTATTGCAAGTTCTGCGCTTTTTACCGGACCGAGAAGGATTCCGATTCCTACGTGATCACTCATGAGGAGATCGACCAGAAGCTGGATGAACTTACGGCCGCAGGAGGCATTCAGATCCTGATGCAGGGTGGGCACCATCCCTCTCTTACGATTGATTGGTACATCGACCTGCTCTCCCATATCCGGGAGAAGTATCCTCATGTGAACATCCATGGGTTCAGTCCGCCGGAGTTCAACCACTTTGCGGAAGTCTTCAAGATGCCGCTGGAGGAAGTAATACGCCTCTTCAAGCAAGCAGGCCTCGGTTCAATCCCCGGCGGGGGAGGAGAGATCCTAGTTGATAGCGTTCGTAATCGGATCGCACCTCTGAAGGCCAACAGCGACGAGTGGCTCAAGGTGATGGAAATCGCTCACAACATGGGATTGAATTCCAGTGCCACGATGATGTTCGGCCATGTCGAGACGCTCGAGGACCGGATCGAGCATCTCGGACGTCTCCGCGCCCAGCAGGACGAGACTGGTGGTTTCACGGCTTTCATCTGTTGGACCTTCCAGCCCGACAATACGAAGCTCCGCGCCGAACCGGTCGGTTCTGCGGAATATCTCCGGATGCAGGCTCTCTCTCGTATCTTCCTCGATAATATCACGAATGTTCAGAGTTCCTGGGTCACTCAAGGACCCAAGATCGGCCAGGTGGCGCTGCGATACGGAGCGAACGACTTCGGAAGCGTCATGATGGAAGAGAATGTCGTGAGCAAGGCCGGCACCAGTTTCAGACTTGAGTCCCAAGAGATTGAGACGCTCATCCGCGAGGCCGGATACACTCCGCGCCGTAGGAACAACTGGTACCAGCTGGTCGATTGACCGGCGCTCTGTGAAGCCGCTCTTTCTTTTTTTCCTGCTCTGTGCGGGGTTGCTTGCGCAACATCAGAACGGCACGAGCAGCACAAACGGGACGAGTAATCCTGAGGTTGCTTCTCAGGAGAAGGATCCGCGCTACATTGTAGAGGATGAGCATTTCGAGAGTGATGCCGGGAAGGAGGCCGATCACCTTGCCAAGGAGGGTAAACTTGTCACTTATACGCAGCTTGCCAAGAGCCTGCCTAAGAGTCGTGCCGAGTTGGCCCTTCCCGCAGTGGCTGAGAGCCCCCACTCACCGACCGAGCTAGCGGAAACTCTCCGCCACAGCACGGTCGCCATGGGATTACGCTATCAGGAGCCGCACTCCAAGAAGTGGCGCTTCATGATCGGGGCGACCGCCTTTTCCGTGGCCCCGGAGACGCTTTCCACGTCGCTACACGTGATGACGATCGATCCGACCATGATGCGAGAGGCTCAGGCCGTTGCGGTGACGGAGGATGGAAAGGTCTTCCCCGTCACCGAGATCATTGCTTCCAGCGACCGAGCCGACACTTGCCTTATCAGGGTTCCTGGCCTGAAGGTTCCCTCCCTGCCGCTTCGTGGAGGCGTCCGTCCGGGTGAGCCGATCTGGTGCATGAGCCATCCGGATGGATTCTCCTATATGTTCACGGGCGGACAAGTGGCCCGGATCAGTCGCGACCGTTACGATGAGAAGCATCAGCCGGTACTCCATGTCGAGGTGACGGCCGAGTACTGCCCAGGGTCTAGTGGCGGAGCGGTGACCGACGCCGCGGGCAATGTCGTGGCTCAGGTTTCGAGCATTAACAACTACGACGGCTTCACTTCTCGCGACGGCAAGGCGGTCAATGGGATCGTTTCGGCCAGGACCTGCATCGCTGCCGAAGAGCTGATGCTGCTAACGAAGCCTGGGGAGAACGAACCGGTGCCACTTCCCACGCCGATGCCGAAACCTAAGCACCGCGCTCCAAAATCCTAATCCTTGCCGGAGACGAAGTCGCAATAGGGCGCATCTGGGTTTAATCTAACGAAAAAATCATTCTCCCTCAGAGGCGCAGGGTTTAGTGACCAAAACTCTGCCTCTCGGCGGGAAATTGATTGAAACAAAACGATCCTTCGGACGGGAAGGACTTTATTTGAAGCGCAGGTAAGCAATCCCGAAGGCTTAGTCCTTAACCGGAGGGTGGACGGGACGCTTGAAATTCAACATCAAAATACGACGTCCGTCCGTCTCGGTCACGGTAACCACATAGTCGCCAATCTTCACGCTTTCGCCCAGCACGGGCAGATGTCCCAGTATCTGAGTCACATAGCCGCCGATGGTGCTAACTTCGGTCTCATCGAACTTCAGGTCCGCTTCCTCCGCCAGATCATGCAAGGCCAAGGTTCCCTCGGCGTTGAATTCTCCGTCGCGAATATTTGTGATCTCCTCCTCCTGAATATCGAACTCGTCATGGATAGAGCCGACAAGTTCCTCAAGGACATTGTCCAAGGTGACGATGCCGACCGCGCCACCGTATTCATCGACGGCGATGGCCAGATGGGCATGCTTTCCAAGAAAGTAGTTTAGGAGCTTCTCGAGAGGCATCATTTCGGAGACATGATGGATGGGTCTTTGGATACCCTTCAGGTCTTTTTTTTCGGAGTGGACCATGCGGAGGATGTCCTTGATGTGGACTAGGCCGACTGAGTCGTCCAACGCCCCTTCGCAAAGAGGGAAGCGCGTATGGCGTGAGTCGATAGCTTTTTTAAGTTCTGCGTCGAACGGTTCTTCCAGATCGAGCAGGATCACGTCGCTGCGGGGGGTCATGATATCACGCACAACCCGGTGGCGTAGATCGAAGGCATTGACGGCCAGTTGCTCGCCAAGAATGGAAACCTCTTTGGCTTCGCGGCTCTCTGTTAGGATCACCCGAAGCTCCTCGTTGGTGAGGGCTCGTTCGGAATCTTCCGGTGGTTCGACCTTGAAAACATGCCTCAGCAGGAAATTCGCTGAGCTATTGAGAAAGCCGATGATCGGCCGGAATAGAGTGTAGAAGAAACCGAGCGGCGGGCTGAGCCAGAGGGCCAACTCGACAGGCTTGCGGATGGCAAGGGATTTGGGAGCCAGCTCTCCGAGAACGATGTGGAGGAACGTGATCAGAGAGAAGGCCAGAATGAAGGAAATCGTGGTGACTAAGGCGGGAGCGGTGATGCCTGCAAGATGGAACGCCGGCTCGATCATGTGGGCGAGAAAAGGCTCTCCCAACCATCCCAGACCGAGACTCGCCAAGGTGATGCCGAGCTGAGTAGCCGAAATATAGGCCTCCAGATGCTGGGTGATATGTTTGGTCAGCTTGGCGCGGGAATCCCCCTGCTCGATCAGCGTGTCGAGCTGGCTGCCTCGGATCTTCACGATAGCCAACTCCGAGGCCACGAAAAAACCATTTAGGAGAACCAGGCTCAGAAGAGCCAGCAACCGCAAAAAAATCATCTCACCGGATTCCCATTGGGAGGCCGGGAGCAGGTTGGCTGGCAGATGGGCGGGATCCCCTGCCGCCACCGCCATCATGGCAGTAACGAACATCATGGGAGATCTTAGTTAGCGAGACGGCAAAAACCGATGCGCGCGGTAGTTGAAGTGGTGGAATCCTGTGAGAGAATCTTGGCTTCCATGCTCTCCATACTCTTGTGGGTCAAATCAACGAAATCCTCCCGGGAGAGGATAAAACGAATTTGAATTACCAACTCGACTTGGTCACACCAGGAATCATTCCGTTGGTGGCCAATTCGCGGAAGGTGATACGAGAGATTTTGAAACGGCGCAGGAAGGCGCGGCGACGTCCCGAAATCTGGCAGCGATTCACCAAGCGAACGGGGCTCGCATTGCGGGGAAGCTGGCTGAGACCGATATAGTCTTTCTTTGCCTTGAGCTCGGCACGCAGTTCCGCCCACTTAGCGACAGTCTCGCGTTTGCGTTTATCTCTTTCAAGCCATGAAGTCTTTGCCATAGGGAGGTGAGAGGTTATGAAAAATCCGCTTCTGTGCAAGTTCTTTTTTTATTTATATCCCGTCCGCCGCCTCCTTTCTTATTGTCTGGGAGTGGCAGTTCAAGCCAAGGATACCCGATGGCAACAACGCCCAGAACAAAACCGGTGCAGAAAAAAGCGCCTGCTCGGCTGATTATCTCCGAGAGCGAGTCGGGAGCCGACATGCTGCATGCCACGGGATTCAGGGCGCCTGATCCGTTCGTCTACCTAGAGAGCAGGGGACGCACGGCAATCCTGCTGAGTGATCTCGAGTTCGATCGCGGGAGGCGCCAGGCGAACGTGGACGAGGTGGTCTCGCAGAGTGAGTTATCGGCGGGCTTGGAAAGGTCCCTCGGTCGCAAGCCTTCGCCTGCTGAGGTGACCGCTCGCTTCCTCAAATCGCGCGGAGGGAGTCGCCCCCTTGTTCCTGCGGATTTTCCGTTGGGCCTTGCTCGTGAGCTCGCCGAGCAAGGCATCATCGTCAGCCCGGTCGAAGGGATGTTCCGTCCCGAGCGTCAAATCAAGAGCGCTGAGGAAATCCGCCTGATGACCATTGCGACCCGGATCACTGAGCAGGGGATGCAGAGGGCTTTCGAAGTGCTTCGAGCGTCCAGCATAGGTCCTCGGAACATCCTCCGCTGGGGTAGCAATATTCTCACCGCTGAGCGTCTAAGGATAGAGATCGAATCAACCATCCTGAGGGCCGGTGGGATCCCGGCTGGAAACTCCATCGTGGCTTGCGGAGAACAGGCCTGTGATCCCCATGAACGGGGCCATGGCCCGCTGAAGGCCCATCAGCTCATTATTCTCGATCTTTTTCCAAGGGCGGCTGCAAGCGGCTATTATGGCGATCTGACCCGAACCGTCGTTCGCGGCAAGGCGAGCGAGGAGCAGACGCATCTCTGGGAGATCTGCCTGCTGGGACAGAAACTTGCCTTAGGCTCTCTTCGCTCTGGAGCAGATGGAGGAAAAATTCATGGTACGGTTACTCAATTCTTTGCAGATAATGGATATCCCACGGAAAGAATAGGAGTCGGGAAGGATGGATCGGGAGGTCGGTGGAGCGGGTTTTTCCATGGCACCGGTCACGGCCTCGGACTTGAACTGCACGAGGCTCCCCGTTTCGGTGCTGCAAAGCTCAAGGCAGGACAGATCTTCACGATCGAGCCAGGTCTCTACATCCCGGGAGTGGGTGGGGTGCGCCATGAGGATGTCGCCCTGATTACAAAAACGGGACACAAATTGCTGAGCTGCTGCCCGAAGCCGTTAGAGCTCTGAAGAGTTTGGGAGAATGGGTTAAAAGCGTTAAAACGTTGAAACGTTACTCAGTGCATCCAAGCCAGCCCCTCGCCATTACCTATTGCCCACCTGCCACTGGGGTGAGATCTCGACGTTGAGCGAGCTTTGCTCGCCTGCGAGAAGATGGTGCAAAGCGGCAAAGGCGATCATGGCGGCATTATCCGTGGCAAGCTCGGGAGCGGGTAGGTGCAATTTCCATCCCTTCGAGGTGCAGAGATCTTGGAGTCCCCGCCGCAGTGCGCTGTTGGCGGCGACGCCCCCGGAGACGGCGACTTCATATAACTCGGAGAGCTCCATTGCCCGCACGGTTTTTTCCAAGAGTACTCCCACGATTGCCTTCCGGATGGAGGCGCAGAGATCGGCTAAGTCACCCGGTTCTTTGGCAAGTGAGGGATTCTTTTCCAGAAAATAACGAACCGAGGTCTTGAGCCCACTAAAGCTGAAATCGAGATTCCCTTTTTCCATGAGCGCCTTGGGGAATTCATGTCGGTCGGGATTCCCCTGTTCCGCCAGTCGATCGATCACGATCCCGCCCGGATAGGGAAGTCCTAGTAGTTTCGCCGTTTTATCAAAAGCCTCACCCGCCGCGTCATCCAGTGTCCTGCCTAACACGGTATAGTCGCCGGCACATCTGACTCGGGTCAGTTGCGTGTGTCCACCGCTGACCAGCAAGGCCAGATGATCCGGGATCTCCTCGGATCCAAGAAAGGGAGAGAGGAGGTGCCCTTCCAGATGATTGAGGGCAAGGTAGGGAATGCCAAGGCCCAGGGCGAAGCCCTTCGCATAGGAGGCTCCGACAAGTAATGCGGGAGCAAGGCCTGGTCCAGAGGTGGCCACGATGGCTCCAAGTTCTGCAGGTGAAACACCGGCCTCCTCCAGCGCACGCCGCGCCAGGGGATCGACTGCCAGAAGATGATTGCGCGATGCCACCTCAGGCACGACACCGCCGAAGCGTGCATGCTCCTCGGCTTGCGAAGCGATAAGGCTCGAGAGGATGATGCCGGGAGAGCGCAGAACCGCCACTGCTGTCTCATCACAGGAGGACTCGATTGCAAGGATGGGGGCTAAGGAGGGCATACTCGTGGAAAGTGATGGTGATATGGAAATCAGGAACTCACGAATGAGAGAAACCCCTGGAATGTTTTCAGCCACATGATGCACAGAAATCACATAAAGAGTCTCCGTGGCCCGTCATGATCTCTGCATTTTTCCTATTTTCCTTAAGTCCACATTATTTATTTCGGATGTCTGTGTTAATCAGGAAGTGAGGAGATGCCGATTCCATGTCGCGAGAAGATCCCTCGGGGATTTGCGCATCAGGTATTCCGCTTTCTCCAATGCGACCATCAGTGATGATGCCATGGCCGTACGATCAAGAGGGTTTTTGCAGGCCATGGCAAGCGAGCAGGCGCGATGGCGGAGTTCCTCGGGAAAGTCCTCACGGGCATGATTCACATTCAGTCCGATGCCCACAACGGCGAAGGGATCTCTGCCAATGCGGGTTTCGATCAAGATACCGGCCACTTTTTGTCCATTGATGAGGACATCGTTGGGAGGCTTGATGCCACAACCGACAATGCCGAGGTCCCGGATCGTCTCCACCAAGGCGACTGCCGCGAAGGCCGATAGCAAGGGAATCGTGGCATCATCGATCGGAAGGCGAAGCAGTAGTGAAAACCAGAGTCCAAGGCCTGGAGCCGAGGACCAAGGACGGAGGAACTGTCCGCGTCCTGCCGTCTGACATTCGGCAAAGAGAAGCGTCCCTGTCGGAGCTTTCTCCTCGGCCATCCTGAGGAGAACATCATTGCTGGAAGTCGTTTCCGATAAGACCTGAATCGGAATTCCCCAAGGGGATGCAGCCGTCAATACGGCGCTATCCAGCGGGATGAAGGAGAAGGATTCAGCAGACATGCCCGAGCTCCAACGAGAGGTCGGCATTGGGAGCCGAATGAGTGAGAGCTCCTACGGAGATCCGATCCACGCCCGTATCGGCTATCTGACGCAGAGTCTCCAGTTTCACACCGCCGCTGGCCTCGAGAAGAATGCCGGGGGAGAGATTGTTTCGCAGAGTCACTGCCTTGCCCATCATGGTGGTTCCCATGTTATCGAGAAGGATGACATCGATTCCCTTCATGGTAAGCAGACGCTCCACCTGCTCCAGTGTATCGGCCTCGATCTCGATCGGCAGAGCGGGATGCTCGCCGCGGAGTTTGGAGATGACGCCGGGTAGTGCTTCCAGAGAGCCGAGTGCAGCCAGATGATTATCCTTTACCAGCACGGCATCGTAGAGGCCCATCCGATGATTGGTGCAACCGCCGGCCTTGACAGCCTGCTTCTCCAGTTGACGCCAGCCGGGGGTCGTCTTACGGGTATCGAGCAGGGTCACTTTACTCCCTTTCACTTGATCGGCGTAGCGTCCGGAAAGCATAGCCACACCGCAGAGGCGGCCTAGGAAATTCAGAGCCGTCCGTTCTCCAGACAAGATCGAACGAGTGGATCCCTGTAACTCTATCAGGGTGTCACCTATGGCCAACCGATCCCCCTCGGCGCAGCAACGATGCACTTCAAGTTGGGGGTCGATTTGTCGGAAGACATCCGTTGCAATCGAAAGCCCGGAGGCAACGCACTCCTCGCGTGCAACGATCCTGGCTCGTGAGACGGACTCCGCAGGAATAAAAGCCCGGGACGTGATGTCCCCCTGCTGTCCCAGATCCTCTGCCAGAGCCAGGCTGATCAGATTGAGATTGAGATCGCAGCGAAGGCCGGAGTCAGCTTGCCCGGAGCTCATCGGAAATTAATGTTCGGTTACAGGAGATTGGGTTGGACGGGCCCATCCGCCTTTTCTTGTGAGGTCGGCAGTTTGAGCAGGGCGCGCTGCCACGGCAGGAGGACAGACGCCGAGGGATCCGCCGCCACGGCTTCAAGGGAGGCTTTCGGGGCGATGATGGAGGGGTCGAGATCAATCTCGCGCGCCACCTTGTCGCGAAAATCACGCAGATGATTAAATCGGTCGATTTGCTCCTTCGAGACGCGGGTGCGAACACCCCGGATCACTTGGGGCCATTCGGATTCTGGGAGGACCAGCGCCGCCTCGAGGGTCTCCTCCATCCGATCGGCACGCGGCTGTGGGATGCGCGGACGTGAAAATCTTCCTCCCCTGGAGGCGTCGTCGGCGAGTCGGAGCAGGCTTTCATTGGAAAGCACATGAAAGGCAGGGCGATCCCACTGCCTTGCCTCGGAATCACGCCAATGCCAGAGAGCTCTCAGGATCGCCCATCCCCTCTGGGAGAGGGTTGCGTAGCCGGTGATGCGCCAGAGGTTCTCCTCGTCGCGGAGGCGGGTTTCACGGGTTCCCTTCACCATCCGATCACGCGACTGCTCATACCATTCAGTGCGGTTGAGTTCCTTGAGGCGGTCGGAGAGGATGCTGGCCAACTGGGAAAGAAAACGGACGTCGTTTAGAGCATACTCTGCCATCTGATCGGAGAGAGGGCGCTGTGCCCAGTTCGCCTTACGAGAGGCTTTGGAGAGGGTGATTCCAAAATATTTTTCTACAAGTCCTGCCAATCCAAGCTGAGGTTCCCCGCAGATCCTGGCCGCGATCATGGTGTCGAAGATGTTTTTGTCGGGGAACTCTCCTGAGCGGCGCAACAGGCGCAGGTCGTAGTCGGCATCGTGAAAAATCACCGTCTTTCCCTCAAGGGCCGTGAAAAATTCCTCCAGCGGCAGATCAGCCAGAGGGTCGATGAGTTTCAGATCCTCGGCCCAGCCGCTCTGGGGCTCCTGACCCCAGCCGCTCTGGATCAGACAGAGCTTTTCAAAATAGCAATGAAGGCTGTCGGCCTCCGTGTCGAGAGCGACTTCCTGCTGCTCGGAAAGACCCGAGAGGTAATCCCGGAAGGCGGATTCCCCTGCGATCAAGGCTCTGCGATGAATGTGGCCGTCGTCGGAATCTCTCCGGCGTGGCGGGCACGGGGCTCGCGCACCTCGGTGTTGCCCTCTGTGGGAATCGTGACGAAGGGGCCTCCTGCAAGTGGCGCCACCTCCGTGAAGGCGACGTCAGGGACATCAGTGGGAATGCCCTCAAGGGGGAATTCCTTACGGAGGGGATGGTAAGGATATCCTTCCCACATGAGGATGCGTCGGAGATCCGGATGATTACGGAATTTGATCCCCATCATGTCCCAGACCTCGCGCTCATGCCAGTTGGCGGTCGGCCAGATGTCAGTCACGGAGTCGATCTCCGGCTCATCTTCCGAGAGGCTGCTCTTCAGGCGCAGGTGTGTCTTCTTGGCGATGGAGTAGAGCCCGTAGACTACCTCAAAGCGAGGATGACGGCCTGCGTGATCGACGCTACAGATATCTAATAATAGATCGAAGCCGAGCGTGTCGCGGCAGAAGAGGGCAACCTCGTGAATGCGGGTTGCATGCACGGAAAGGGTCGTTTCACCACGGAATTCCTTCCGGTCAAAGACGTCAGGGGAGAAGCTCTCCTCGATTCTGATTGCTTCGGCGGTAGCACTCATCGCAGGGATTGGAGGAGGGCACGCTTCTGGTCGATCACGGAGTGCTCGGACATTAGCTTGTTCTGGAGTTTCATCAAGCCATCCAGCAATGCCTCTGGGCGCGGCGGGCAACCCGAGATGTAGACGTCAACGGGAATGATCTGGTCGACACCTTGGAGTGTCGCGTAGCTACGGTACATTCCACCGGAGGAGGCACAAGCTCCCATGGCGATCACCCACTTGGGTTCGGGCATCTGCTCGTAGATACGCTTGACGGAGAGCGCCATCTTGTAAGTCACGGTCCCTGCGACGATCATCACATCGGCCTGACGGGGAGAGAATCGCATGACCTCGGCGCCAAAGCGGGCGATATCGAAGCGTGCGGAGGAAGCAGCCATGAGTTCGATTGCGCAGCAGGCAAGACCCATCGGCATCGGCCAGAGGGAGTTTTTGCGCATCCAGTTGATGGCGGCATCCAGCTTGGTAATAATGACATTCCCCTCGATCTTGGAATCGAACGCCAACGGCGTGGAAACCGGCGTTGCGTGAGGGTGCATGGTGGGCAGGGTTCCCGTGGACATAGACTATGAGCCTATAAGAGAGAGAAGTTAGAACAAGTGAAAAGGATCAGCTCCTCCTAGGGTAAGCAGTGATCTTCATGGAAAATTCTTTCCAAGAGGAGGTTACAGCATGGCAAGGGTGGCAATTTCCTTTCTCTCGTGAGGATATCATTTTCCGATGCAGAAACTACCGAAG
>CANKWU010000016.1 GCA_947487385.1 Spartobacteria bacterium | reverse complement strand
TCGGCCAAGGTAAGCCCAGCAAAGCCGGCGCCGATGATTAAAAAATGTTTTTTCATACCGAGTCGAACGACGAGGGTCGAAAGTCGAGGGCTTGGAAACAAAGATACATGCCGCGATGGAAGACTTTTAAGCGCCTTGCTTCAAACGGCGGGGCTGCCTGCCGAGAGATTTAGAAAGCGCTGTAATCTGTGCCGCAAGGCTATGCGCATCGTTAACAATATCGTCCAGTTGAGCTTTTGTGATAAAATCTTCGTCCAGTGCCAAATATAGCTGAGAGATAGCTTCCATGAGTGATCCATAGGCAATTTCCAGGAAATGAGAAAAATCTACATCTGAGTTTCTTCCCGAGCCTTCAGCTATGTTGGAAGAAATGGAGACCGAGGCGCGCCTGATCTGACTCGCTAGACCAAAACGTTCCGACTCTGGAAACTGGCTACTGCAAAGATAGATTTTTTTGTTCAAGCGACGGGCATGTTGCCAAACATCCAGTTTCTCAAATCGAAAGTTTTTAAGATTGCTGCTCATTTTATTATTCAAGCCCTCGGCCCTCGTCTTTCGTCTTTCGACTCAGCCGAAGGCACGCTGCCGCCCTTGGCCGCAGGGTTTCCCCTTTGGCTATTTCGGATTTGAATTGTTGTGATGCCAACCATGGAGGCGGCGGTTTCCCTACCTGATTTCAACCACCGAGAAACTTTCTGACGAGCGGAAGGAAGGTCTTGGCCCTGCGGTGCCACTTGGAAGCTCTTTCCATGCGGATTCCTAACTCCTCACGGGAATCCTTGGGGATTGAGGAAAGCTTTTGCTTGAGCGTCTCGATCCTCTCGGCGGAGTGACCGATCTTAGGCAGGAGCTGCTGCTCAAGAAACATGGCAACGAAGGGGCGCAGCTCGAGCTTGGCCTCGTAGCGGGTGACTCGTTCCCCATCCTCTTTTTTGGGCAGGATGGCCTGCATCTCCGCCAAGCGCCGTAGTCCTTGACTGGCTGTTCCAGTACTGATTCCAAGACGCTCGACAATCTCCTCCATGGAGAGAGGCTCCGGCGAAGCAAAGAGAAGTCCGTAAATGGCCCCCAATGAGGAGGGATTGCCAAAGAGATCGGCTATCTCCGCAAAGACAGAGGCCATCTCCCGCTGAATGGACAACAAAGAGGCCCCGGTCTCCGAGACTCCAGTATTGGCGATAACCGACGGATTCATAAGGACAAGAAAGCAGAAAATGCGGACACTTCAATTCAAAATGAAATGAAGTATGAAATCATCGCTTTCTAAAAGGAAGCCCATCCGTTAATCCGAAAAGATGTGGCATCTTTCTCTCCCTTGGTGCAAATACGTCCTTCGCGCTCTGATCGTATCCCCCCAAGTTCTGCTGCATAACGGAAAAATTTATGAGAAAATACTCAAGGACGCCCAACTCACACGGGAGGAACTGATGTCGGCCTTCGCTCCGAAGGGTTCTCTGACCTTGGCGATGTGCGCGCGGCGATCCTCGAAAACGATGGTTCCATCAGTGTGATTCCTCACTATAGTCCAACCTCGTGAGCTCTCACTCCCGCTTCCCGATACTTAAATTCATGCGCAAGGAGTTGGTTCTCTTCACGAGCTACGGAACTATGATTGCGTTCCTGACGCTCGGGAAAGCATGGCTCGGAACCAATCCCGGTTTTGCCTTCGGCTGGGTTCTCTTTCTCTGGCTCTTCGCGGCGATGCTCTCTTCCTCATTCGCCGTGGTGCGCCATGCGGATCACCTGGCGGAGAGACTCAAGGAGCCACTAGGAACGCTGATCCTAACTCTTGCGGTCACCAGCATCGAGGTGATGATGATCTCGGCGCTGATGCTCACTGGTGATAATCCCGCGCTGGCCCGAGATACGATGTTCTCCGTGGTGATGGTGGTCCTCGGCGGCCTGCTTGGATTAGCGCTCCTGATAGGAGGTCTGAAATTCGGGGAGCAGAACTTCAACCTGAAGGGGGTGAATTCGTTCCTAGGTCTGATTCTTCCGCTCTCGCTTCTTTGCCTCGTTCTACCCAATTTTACTAATTCCGGTGGCCTCGGGATGTTCTCCCCCCTTCATGCCATTTGCCTGATACTGCTTTCCCTGACGATTTACGGTGTCTTTCTGGCAGTGCAGACGAGCAGGCACCGGGAGTTCTTCAATGAGGCGGGCTGGAGTCCCTCGGATTCGGAATCTGATGCCCCCAAGGGCTCGATTGGCCTTTCTTCACTCCTGCTGATCCTGCATCTCATTCCGATCGTCCTACTCTCAAAGCAGATGGCCCATCTGCTGGATTACCGGGTTCATCAAGGGGGGCTTCCCCTAGAGCTTGTCGGATTGGTTGTTGCGATTCTGATCCTGGCACCCGAGGGATTGGCGGCGATCCAGTCAGCTTCTCGGAACCAAATGCAGCGCTCGGTGAATGTCCTGCTCGGCTCGGTATTGGCAACGATCAGCCTCACCGTACCGGCAGCACTCGCGATCAGCCTGATCTATGGGAAACCGCTGCTCCTCGGACTCTCACCCACCTACATGACACTCCTGGCTGTCACCCTGGGGAGCTGTATTATCACCTTCGGCCAGGGACAGACGAATATCCTTCAGGGATTCGTCCATCTCCTCCTCTTTGTCGCCTACATTGTGCTGATGTTTGACTAGGGCGGAGTCGAACGAAGAGGGTCGAGGGTCGAGAACCAAGGCTCTGGGAAGAGCCGCGGAAGACTACTGTAAGTAGCCCCGGAGGGGTGGCACCGCTTGCCGGGCGGCAAGTGCCATCAATCGAGGGTCGAGGGGTCGAGGGGCAGTAAAAAGTGGTAAAGTCTGAATGTTGAAAAGTGCCTCTTCGTGAATATCCTCAGAACCTTCCTGCTTTTTCACCTTCGTACCTTCCTGCTCAGTCACTACCTGCTTCACGTCGAGTGGTGACTGCGACCCACTCCGTGTTGGGCAGAATGAACTTCCGGATCGTGACTTCGATCCAGCTTAGATGAAACTCCGAGAGTAATGACTCGGCTAATTCATCGGCAAGCGTCTCGATCAGCTTGCGGGGACGTGCTACGGAAATCTCTGCAACCTTCAGGCTCACCGCATGGTAGTCAACTGTTTGAGTAATCTCGTCATGAAGCGCTTCCGGCTGAACAAGCGCCGCAAACCGCAGGTCGAATAGAAGGCGTTGGGGGGATGCTCGCTCCTCTTCCGGCACACCCACGCGAGCTAAGACCTCCAGTCCCTGGATCGAGATGATGCGTTCCATGCTCAGGCCTCCCTCAAAGGATGAATTTGATATCACGGATCACTTTTTCCCCGAATTGATCCCGGAGCTTTGAAATGATCTGTGGTTTCCAGGTGCGGTCGAGTTCGTAGCGGACACTCGGCTGGATCACCCGTATCATCAACGTGCCGGCAACCAGACGCTCGGGCTGGGAGTGCTGGGCAATAAAGTCTCCCACAATCCCCTTCCAGGCCGCCATGATGTCGGCCTCCTTGATGCGGGTGTTAAGTCCGAGCTTGGGGAGAAGCTTCCCGAGAACATCCCCGATGGTCGTTGCACGATCGGGACGGGAGTCTTCCGGAAGTCCTCTCCATTCAAATGTCACCCTCTTTGCGGGTGACCACTTCTGAGGATATCGCCCCCCCGTCTCATCTGCACCAGATCGAGGTGCGGCCATCAGATCCGTGGACTAGGGAAGCGCTTCCTAGAGTGCTCCCTAGGCGTCGTTGCCGATCGCCTCGACGGGACAGCCTTCCATGGCCTCCTTGCAGAGAGCCTCCTCTTCTGGAGTCTCGGGCTGCTTGAAGACGTAGGAGTGTCCGCCATCCTCGTTGCGCGTGAAGTTGGCAGGGGCGGTCTCGCGGCAAAGATCACAATCGATGCATTGGTCATCGCAGTAATATGCTCCTGCCACATTCTCGGGATACTTGTTGGATACGTCAGCCATAGTGTGAAAAGGTTAAAAGCGCCTCAAGCGATTGCAACGGTTTTTTACGACAGATTTCCTGCAATCTCCATAATTTTGAGAGAGGCGGGGTTCGCAGGATCACTCAGGACGATGGGAAATCCAGCATCAGCGGCAATTCTCACGGCAGGATCAAGCGGAAGCGATCCTAGAAAAGGAACCTGAAGACGCTCTGCTTCTCGTGCACCACCCCCACTTCCGAAGATTTCATGGCGGCTACCGTCCGGAGCAATGAAGCAGGCCATGTTCTCAACGATGCCAAGGATTGGCACATTCGTTTTCTTGAACATGGTGACGGCTTTACGCGCGTCAATGAGAGCAACCTCCTGTGGCGTGGTCACAATGACCACACCGTAGAGTGCCACGGTCTGAACGATGGTTAGTTGGATGTCTCCGGTCCCGGGCGGCAGATCAAGGACCAGCACATCAAGATCACCCCAGGCCACATCACGCAGGAACTGCTGCGTGTAGCGAGTCACCATGGGACCTCGAAGGATAGCCGGCGAATCGTCATCCAGCATCAGTCCCAGCGACATGAGCTTCAGACCATGGGATTCCACGGGGATGATCTTTCCTGCCTCGTCGGCATAGGGACGCTCGGAGGTCCCGCACATAAGGGCAATGCTCGGTCCATACAGGTCACAGTCACAGATCGCCGTCTTGAGTCCCTGGGCAGCAAATGCGGCCGCCAAGTTCACGGCAACCGTGGACTTACCCACGCCTCCCTTTCCACTCGCCACGGCGATGACACGACGCACCCCTTCGATACTCGTGGGTCCCTGTCCGGATGACTGAACTGGAGCCTGCACGTCGACGAGCACGCTGATCGGGGGCTTTCCAGGAAGCTCCTTCAATGCCTGCTCGACACTCGATCGAAGTTTGGCACCCACCCCGGTCTCATTGGTCGAGACGACAAGCTGAACCTTGATCTCCGACCCGATGGTGATGGCCTTGACGATCCCGAAGGAGATGATGTCGCGGGTGAACCCGGGATAGGGAACCTTGGCCAGAAGATCGCGGACCTGCTTTTCGTCAATCATTTGACGATCCTAGAAACATTGCGAAAAATGACGAGAGAGAATGGCTCCTAGGACTCAAAGTTAAGAAGGTTGCCAAAATCCGTGTCGCGATCAAATTATTGGCATGAGCGAATCCACTACCGCACTCCCCGCGATCCTGCCCACCGAGGGCCTTCATGTCGTGCATCTCTTTTACCGCATGGAGCAGGAGCCTTGGTCTTATCTGGAGGCAGCTGATCGGCGCAAGAGGCGCGATGGCCTGGCCAGAATCGTCAGGGAGATTCAGTCTCTACCCCAGACCCAGCTCCTCCCCTACAGCGTGGTGAGTCCGAAGGCCGACCTTGGGTTCATGCTGATCACTCCTGATCTTCAGGTCGCCGACCGCTGCTCCAAGATGCTCGGCGAGGGGCTTGGGGCCGGCATGCTGACTCCAGCCTTCTCATGGTTATCAATGACCGAGCGGAGCGAGTACACGACCTCTGAAGCAGAATACAGCGCAGAACTCAAAGCCGAGGGGATTGACCCGGAGACGCCCGAGTTCGCGACCAAGATCGCCGAGTTCCATGACCGTATGGAGAAGTACATGCGCCGCCGTGTCTATCCCGAGCTTCCGGAGGCTGGGGAGTGGCCGGTCTTCTGCTTCTATCCGATGTCCAAGAGACGGATGCATCAGCTCAACTGGTACGCACTCCCTTTTGAGGATCGCAAACGCCTGATGGCGGGCCATGCCAAAATCGGGCGGACCTATGCAGGCCGTGTCCTACAGCTCATCACCGGCTCGACCGGACTCGATGATATGGAATGGGGAGTAACCCTCTTCGCGAAGACCACTAGCGAGATCAAGGCGATCGTCTATGAGATGCGCTTTGACGTGGTGAGCTCCCATTATGCGGAGTTCGGCGATTTCTTCATCGGCATCCGGATGGATATCCCCGATCTCTGCAATCGGTTGAATCTGTGACCTTATCTTCCCAAAGCTCGACGCTGTCTGATCTGGCAGTGAAGGAGGCTCTCCTCGAGGAAATCCTCTCCCGGCATGCTCCCCTGCTGATCGCCTACTCAGGAGGCGTCGATAGCACACTGTTACTGGCAATCGCCCATCGGAAGCTTGGTAATCAGGCCACCGGCATCATCGCCGACTCGCCCAGCCTTCCCCGTGCCTCCTTGAATGAAGCCGTCCGGGTAGCAAAAGAAATGGGGGTGCACCTTGAGCTGGTCGCCACCACGGAATTAGAGGATCCACGCTATGCGGAGAATCCGATAAACCGCTGCTACTTCTGCAAGGCCGAGCTCTTCACCCGGATGGATCAGGTGGCACGGGAGCGAGGATTCGCATCCATCGCATACGGGGAGAATGCCGACGACCCGGCACACCTGCGGCCAGGCTCACAGGCGGCTGCCGAGTTCTCCGTGATCGCCCCGCTCAAGGAAGCAGGCTTCACCAAGGCCGATGTCCGTGCACTCTCCCGCAAGCTAGGCCTTCCGACTGCGGATGCACCGGCCCAGCCGTGTCTTAGTTCTCGTATCCCCCATGGCACACGCGTGACCATCGAGGCCCTTGATTATGTGGAACGTGGCGAGGCAATCGTTCGGCAGTTCGGGTTCAAGGTCTTCCGCGTCCGCTACGTACCGCTGGAAGGAATTGATCGTCCGGGCGCCAAGGTGCAGGTCTCCCCAGAGGAAATGCCTCGGCTGGAATCAACGCGGTTCACACTCATCGCTGCCCTCTCGGCAAGCGGCTTCAGCCGCGTCGAGATCGATCCAACTCCGCTACAAAGGTAGTGTAGCAAGAGTTCACAAGGATAAAGGGGATAGAAGGGATGGGTAAAATCCGGCTGTTGATCATCACTTCTCAAATCTCATTTATCCCCTTAATCCCTGTGAGTTTTCAATAAACTCCCCACCCCGTCTCGCAGAGCCACATCGTCTCCCCGAATTCGGAGCGGATACCCTTCTTGAGCATTGAGATTTTCTCGGAGGCTGTTTCCTGAGCAAGCACCGCAACCATCGTGGAACCGGAGCCAGTCATGAAGGAGGCTTCGACACCAGATTGCTCGCGCAGCCATGATTTCATGACTGGAAGCAGGAGGTACTTGTGAAAAACAGCGGACTCCAAGTCGTTGATGATTTCCAACTCGCCGAGAAATTGCTTCTCGGCCTGATCTGGAAGTTTTCTTGATTCCTTCAGCTCGGCATATTTTTTGTAGGCCCATGCGGTCGGCACTGGGAAGGGTGGCTTGATGAGCAGGAGTCTTCGCTGGGGAATAGCGGAAGCCGTTTCCAAAATCTCACCCCTCCCCCGGCACCAAATCGCTCCGTTTCCAAGGAAGAACGGGATATCAGAGCCGAGCGTTGCCGCAATCTGATGAAGCTCTTCATCAACAAGAGGATCATCGAAGAGTTCGTTCAGTCCCTTCAGTACGGCAGCGGCATCACTGCTTCCTCCGCCCAGTCCGGCTCCGTGAGGGATTCGCTTTAATAGCGTGATCGCGATCCCATGATCGAGGCCAGTGGCAGCACGGAAGGCTTCGGCGGCTTTCACACAGAGGTTATCGGAGCCTGTGGGGAGTTCGGGATCATTGCAGATCATCGTGATTCCATGACTTATCCCATGAGAGACCTCGACCGTATCAGCAAGAGTGATGGGCACCATGAGTGTCTCCAATTCATGAAAACCGTCAGGCCTCACTCCCAAGATGCGGAGAGAAAGGTTGATCTTGGCCGGAGCCGTGAGTGAGATGGTCTGTGTCACGTTATATCATTAAGAGCCCCATCATCGTGTGAAACTACCGTCCCGAGCCCAAGACAAAATCATCATCGCTCTCGATGTTCCCGATACCGATGGAGCCCTGAGACTCATTGATTCCATAGCCGATCACGGCGAACCCCCGGCACTCTGCAAGATTGGCCTAGAGCTCTTTACGGCCGAGGGTCCCTCTGTGGTCAAGGCGGTAAAGGCGCGTGGGTGCGAGATCTTTCTTGATCTGAAATTTCATGACATTCCGAACACCGTCGCCCATGCCATCCGCTCGGCGGCAGGCCTTGGTGTCGCGATGACGACAATCCATGCTGTGGGTGGACCCGTCATGATGGAGGCCGCCGCAAAGTCAGTAGAGGGAACGGATTTACTAATCTTAGCCGTGACCGTCCTCACTAGCATGGACTCCGACCAACTCTCCTCTACGGGCATCAATGTGGAACCAAAGGAGCAGGTTCTCCGCCTGGCTGGCTTGGCTTCCGCAGCGGGTATTGGCGGTATCGTTTGCAGTCCTCTGGAAATTTCCGCTATCCGCGGATCCTTTGGAAATAACCTCCGGATCGTTACTCCAGGTGTCCGTCCCACCTGGGCGGCTGCGGGAGATCAGAAACGGGTGATGACTCCTGCGGAGGCCGTCAAGGCCGGCTCCGACTGGCTAGTGATCGGTCGCCCGATCACCGCCGCCGAGAGCCCTAAGGAAGCCTACGCCAATGTCATCGCTGAACTAAGCTGACAAATTACTCTAGGAACTGTGGATATCGTCCTCGCCATGGATCCGGTCAGTATAATCAGGACTTTCGCCGTACTCGCTGAGGCGGGCTATGCCCCCGTGGTTCCCGTTACCCCCGAAGAATTTGCTAATCGAGATTCCCGGGAAGGCTCGGGGCAACTCGGGGAAAGCAGGATAAAATATCTCCCGATCAGCCGAGCTGACCGACTCGTGATTTACGATCAAAGTTCTCATGCGGAGATGAGAAGACCTCGGCAAGTTCTTCCGTGACGGCCTCTATGCGACTAATCAGCGCTTTCCTAGTCCGTTGGACTCACTCGCAGCGGAGCGCCTTGACCGGATCCATCCGGGAGGCAATCCAGGCCGGGATCAACGCTGCCAGTGAGCAGATGACAAAAGCGCTGATACAAATCAGGGCCACATCTGTCGGCACAATCTCAGCGGGAATCTCGTTGAACTGGTAGACGCTGCGCGGAAAGATCTCCACGCCCAAGACTGAAGCCAACCACTGGCTGACTTCATTGCGCCAGCGAATCAATGTCATTCCCAGCACGAGTCCGCTGGCCACGCCGATCAGACCGACCACCATTCCCTGGAGTAGAAAGACAGCGATGATCTGCCAAGTGCGTGCCCCCAGTGCCTTCAGCACGCCGATCTCCCGGGTCTTCTGCACCGTCACCGTGATGAGGGTATTCATGATGCCGAAGGCGGCCACCAGAATGATGAACATCAACAGGAAAAACATGACATGGCGCTCCATCGCTATCGCATCGAAGAGCTGCTTGTTCAGATCCATCCACGTGATGCAGGAGAGCTCTTCCGGAAGGTTCTTCCTGAGATCCTCCCTGATCTCGGCAGCACGATTAGCATCGACTGTCCGGATGGAAAGTCCGTGGATCGATCCTCCCAAGCCGTAGAGCTCCTGACCGATGTGTAGGGGAACAAGCAGAAACTCGCTGTCGTAGAGGTAGCGACCACTCTCGAAGATGCCGGTGACCGTCAACTGGGTGGGCAGCACCATCTGGCGGATCGAGTCGATCTCCTCGACACTTGATCCCCTGGGTCCCTTGCCGTGCTTCTGCTTGAGTTGGTCCAACTGCTCGATGACCTCACCCAGATTCCCAGGGGAATAGATGGTAAGGACATCCCCGACATGGACGCCAAGGGTACGCGCAAGCTCGGATCCAATGACGGTGCTGTCTCCGCCAAGGTCCAACTTGCCAGAGATGATGAACTTGGAGAGATCGCTCACCTTGAGCTCAAGCGACGGTTCGATCCCGCGGATCTTCGGGGCGAGACGCTGGTGGTTGAACTCCACGATCACCGGCCCCTGGACAAATGGCGCTACGGCAACCACTCCCGGAGTCTTTTCAGATCTTATCACGAGATCTCTCCAGCCTTCGATCAGGCCGTTATTGGTCACCAGCAGGTGAGCGTCGAATCCGATCACCTTGCGTTGCAGTTCCCGCTCGAAGCCCGTCATCACCGACATGACCAGGATCAGCACGGTGATGCCCAAGGTCACCCCGAGAACGGAGATCAGCGTGATCACAGCCAAGAAGGTGCGCTTCGGCTTGAGATAGCGGGCCGCTAGGAAGAGAGGCGCTGGCAGGCTTAAGCTTGAAGGCATGGGGAATCGTGACATGAGGGCCAAAGAATAAAAATCTAAACTGGTGAGGGAACTAAACTGATTGAGGGGTGTGAACCTGAACGGGACGGATCAGGATCCGTGTCATTAAGAGGGCTACCAGGGAGAGCAGGGAGATGCCGAGGAAGTAGATGCTGTGACGACGGATGTGAAAGGGACCAAGCAGCAGATCCATGCCCCCCAGGAGATCCAGAATCGCCCCCCAGAGGATCGGAACCAATCCCAGACCGAGACTCGTGATGACGGTGGAGAGGGCGAAGAAGTGATTTCTTCCCGAAACGGGGACGATCGACATGCCGAGATGCAGGCTGGCAAGGTTCAGTCCAGCAACACCTATTCCGCCGGTAAAGTTCAAGAAGAGAACCATCTTCCAGTCTGGATTGATCAGCCCAGCCGACATGGCGAACCAGACTGCCAGCACCATCGTAAAAAGGAGGATTGAGGCGCGCATAACGGCGAGGCTGCCGACAAGATCCACGATACGGCCCAACCACTGGAGAATAAGCATCGGGGCAAAAAACGTCGCCGCAGAGAGGGCAAAGATCGTGGAGGGAGTGAACTGGGCCTGCATCCGGAGGTACTCGACGGGAAAAACAGAGAGTCCTCCCGTGACGGTGGCATAGAGCAGGCTGAAGAGGATCAGGTTTCGGAAAGGTATCAGGGAGAGCATCTGGAGAATTGAGATGTGTTCCGAAGAAGCCGCGGTGGCATCTGAATGACGGGCATCGGGAATCAACCGCAGGAAGAGCAGACTCACCGCCGCCCCCATGACGGAAATTCCGAGAACCACCGAGTAGCGCCACGGCTCGATCTGTCCCCTCATCAGGAGCGAGGAAAGGAGCATGGTCAGCAGCGATCCGCCATAGACGAAAGTTTGATCAACACCGATGTAACGCCCCCTCATCATGCCAGGCACGATACCTGTAATCCACGGAAGGAATGCAGCGGAGGAAACTCCCCTGATCACATTAAATAGAAAGAGGCTGCCCAGCAACAATCCCAGCCTCACGTCCTTGGGCCAGAACGAGAGAAGGGGAACGATCGCCGAGGTCGCAATGAAAACCGAGCGAAGCCCCCATCCCATAAGGGCAAAGGAGCGATAGCTGTATTTCCCCAGATGCCGCGCAGCGGGAAGCTGAAGGATGGTCATGAGAGGGGTGAACGACTCAATGATACCCAGCGTGATGGAGTTAGCCCCCAAATCCTTAGCCAGCAGAACGATCGGGGCCCCAAGGATAATCTGAAAGCAGATGGCGTTGAAAAAATTGAACCAATGAAAGTTGAAAATCCCGCGGTCATAAGGTACGGGCATGAGGCCCAAAAACCCACGGTAGCCAGCTTCAGCTCCGCTCTTGTTGTCGTCTGTCCGACCGGTCACACCTTGGAGCCCGTATCCTGAGTGGCAGCCTGGAAGCGTTGCTTCAGATGCGGAAACAGGATCACCTCGCGAATCGATTCGGCGCCCGTGAGAAGCATCACCAGACGATCAATGCCGATACCGATTCCCCCCGCCGGAGGCATCCCGTATTCGAGGGCCTCGAGGAACTCGGTATCGATCTTCTGCTGCTCCTCACCAGCCTGATGTTCGAGGCGTTCACGCTGAAGGTCGGGATCATTGAGCTCGGAATAGCCCGGCGAGATTTCCTGTCCGTTGATGATTAACTCATAGACATCGACCTTCGACGGGTCGGCATCATTGAGACGCGCAAGAGGCACCAACTCCTTCGGGACATGGGTGACAAAGCAGGGGTCGATCGTCTTTTCCTCGACCAACTTTTCAAAGACATGCTGGGTCATCTCGAACTCCTCGGGGCAATGCGAGATATCGAGCTTCAACTCCGCGCATCTGGCAACCTTGCCGGCTTTGTCGAGAGCGAACCATCCCGGAACGGCTTCCTCGATCAGCTCATGGTAGGATGCGCGTTTCCAAGGACGTGAGAGATTGATGGTCTTGGTGACATTACCCTCCGCATCGCGGTGATGGACTTGATGGTCTTTGTTGCCGAGCATGACCGCCAGATGACAGACCAATTCCTCAACAAGCACCGACATGAGCTGAAAATCTGCAAAAGCCCAGTAGGCCTCGAGCATCGTGAACTCGGGATTATGACGGCGGGAGATCCCCTCGTTGCGGAAGCTCCGATTGAGCTCGAAGACCTTCGGGAAACCGGCCACCAGAAGACGCTTGAGATAGAGCTCGGGTGCAATACGCAGGAAAAAATCCATGCCAAGCGCATTGTGATGGGTCTTGAATGGCTCGGCAGCAGCCCCGCCGGGAACTGCCTGCATCATCGGCGTCTCAACCTCAAGGAAGCCCCGCTCATCCAGGAAACGACGGATCTCCCGGACGATGGCCGAGCGTTGAAGGAAAATGCCTCGCGAGGAGGGATTGGCGATCAGGTCCAGATAGCGTTGGCGATAGCGTGTCTCAGGATCCTGAACTCCATGCCATTTATCCGGAAGGGGACGCAGAGACTTGGAGAGAATCCTAAGATGCCGCACCTTGATGCTCGACTCACCCGTCCGGGTAGTAAAGCACTCCCCCTCCACACCGATGAAATCACCGATATCAAGATGGGAAGCCACGGCCAGAGAGCTCTCATCAACTTCCTTCGCATTCACATAGACCTGCATCCTTCCCCCCATGTCGGAGAGATCAAGAAAACGACTCTTTCCCATGTCGCGGTAGGCGGTGATGCGTCCAGCAAGCGAAACGACACGCCCCTCTTCAAATCCATCCCTCACCTCGGCGACTGTTCCCGTGCTTTCAAAGAGTCCCCCGAATGGATCGATGCCAAGATCCCGGATGGCTTGCATTTTCTGCCGTCGGACGGCGACAAGCTCGCTTAATGGGGAGGCGGGTGTTGCGGGGGAAGATGAAGGAGTAGGTTGTTCCACCTCTAAAGAGCAAACGGAGAGAGCCTTCCGATCAATCAAAAACGGAGGAGTTAAGGGGTAATGAGTTAAAATGTTAAAAAGGAGATGAGTCGAGGGATTGATGGTTGGCAGGCAACCTCAAGCGGAATCAACCCTTCAACCCTTCACCAACGCCGCTGCCAGGCGAACGGCAGAGAGGAAGCTCTCGGGACGCGCATTTCCGGTTCCTGCAATCTCATAAGCCGTGCCGTGGTCCGGGCTGGTGCGAACAAACGGCAGACCAAGAGTGACATTAACCCCGTCATGGAAACCGAGCAGCTTCAGCGGAATCAGACCCTGGTCATGGTACATGCAGAGCACTCCGTCAAACTCACCGTTGGCAGCACGCCAAAAAATTGTGTCCGGGCTAAAGGGACCATCAAAGGAAACTCCCGGATTCTCTGCACTGAGCCGCGGCATGGCAGGCTCGATGATCCTCCCCTCCTCATCACCCAGATCTCCCTGCTCGCCGGCATGGGGGTTGAGCCCTGCAACTGCGATGCGAGGAGTGGAGATTCCCCGCTTTTTCAAAAAATCAGCCAACAGCCCCCCTACTCTCACGATTTCATCGATCGTCAGCAGATCGGCTACATCCTTTAACGGCACATGCGCTGTGACTAGGGCCACGGTGAGGGGGCCTCCGGTTAGTAGCATGGCGAAGTTCGAGACCTGGGCCCGAGCTGCGAAAAATTCTGTCTGCCCCGGAAAACTGAATCCTACCTCATGGAGATGCTTCTTACTCACTGGTCCAGTGACTACGGCGTCCAACTCACCCGAGAGAACACGCAAGGCAGCCTCCTCCAAGCCCGCAATCGCACGGAGAGATCCCGCTGGGGAGGGATGACCGGGATCCAGCGGGGAAGGATCCCCGATGACTTCAAGATGCACTCCAGCCGGCGGATGAGTGAGAGCAGCAGACAGAAGCTCGGGACCGATACCGGCCGGATCGCCCGCAACAAGTCCTATCACCGCGTTCTTCATTGCGGCTGTCTTCTACAAGATCTTGATGTAGGCCTTTTCGCGAAGCTCTTTAAGCCAACGCTCCTGACCCTTAAGCTTTTCTTCCTGGACGAGTTTCTGAACGATCTCCTGCTGAACCTCGGAAAGGGGCTTCGTGACGGCCGGCTTCACGGCCTCAACCATCAGGATATAATATGCATTATCAAGGGGAATAATGGGGCTGATCTCAGAGGGCTTTAGGGAGAAGGCAACCTTAGCAAGATCCTCATTGAGGGTCATGCGTTCGACCCATCCCCAGTCTCCGCCTGATTCATTGGTCGAATCCTCCGAGTACATCTGGGCGAGACGATCAAACTCGGCTCCCTCGGATAGCTTTTCCCTGATTTCCACAGCCATCTGCTTCTTGCTGACGGAAGTAGGAGAAGAGGCGTCACTGCTTCCCTCGGAGGAAGACCCTTCCTTGAGTACGATCATTCGGAGTTTGATCTGAGCAGGAGTGGAGTAGGCATCGCGATGCTTATCGTAATAGGCCTGGATCTTTACCGGAGAGACGATGATGTTATCGCTTGTCTTTGACTGGCGCATCGCCTGAACGGTAATCTTGTCTTTCTCGTTATTACGAAAACGGGCCATGGTGTAGCCCTGCGCTTGGAGTGTTTTGACAAATGCCGTACGGTCTCCTCCGAACTCCTGGCGGATAATACGTTGGATACTGTCGTCGACGATGTAGGCGGGAATATTAAATTCCTTTTTCTTGAACTCCTGAAGAATCAGATCCCGGTCGATGAGATCATTGACCGCATGTTGGCGCATTTCCTTGATCTTATTCTGAAGCTCTTCCCCCTGATAAATCTCCGAAGCTGATTTTTGCTGGGCAGCCACCAGTTCCCGGACTTGGGAATAGGTGACGACATCCCCATTCACAATGGCGGCAATTCCGTTGATCACCTCCTCTGCAGCAGGAAGTGGCGCTACGGCACTCAGGGTGACCAGAGCGACGGCAGAGAGAAAAAATGGTGTAGATCTAATGGAAATCATAATGACGGGAGATCGGCAGCGGAACACAGGAACAAAACTGTTTCTATACCCTCAACGCCTCCAGAAAGCGCAAAATCTCGGAAAGCTTGGAAGCGGCCTTGGAGGCCGTCAAGCGTGGAAAACGATGGCCGATAAGAAGGAAGTTACCACCTCGGGTCAGCATCAAGCGCTCTCCCCGTGTCTCGACTTTGGTAATTCCCTTCGCGGCAGCCTCACGACGGATCCTTTCGGCGAAGAAAAGATGACTAATCTCCTGAGGCAGCGGCCCGAAACGATCACGCCAAGAAGCGGCAATCAACTCAAGCGCAGCGACATCCGGAGCTGCTGCGAGGGAGCGGTGTGCCTCGATCCGGAGTCTGGATTCGGGAAGGTACACGGAGGGAATGAATGCTCCACAGCGGCTGATTTTTGCTCCTCCCTCCGGAGTGGGATTCGAGCGGGAGAGTTCCTCGGGAGTCATCGCCACAAAATCGAGCCTCAAGAGGGCTTGGTTTCCGAGATCCAATTCGCCCGATCCCGCCGACTCACCCTTCATACGGGCAACAGCCTGACGTAGCATCCGGCAATAAAGATCAAACCCGACGGCAGCGATCTGGCCGCTCTGGGCTGTCCCGAGAAGATTCCCCGCTCCGCGGATCTCCAGATCGCGCATGGCAATCCGGAAACCGGCGCCGAGTTGCGAGTATTGCCTGATCGCCTGCACACGTCGACGAGCCTCCCCCACCATCATCATGTCACGTGGAAGCATCAGATAAGCGTAAGCTTTCTGTCGTCCACGGCCGACACGCCCTCGGAGTTGATAGAGGTCGGCAAGTCCAAATCGGTCAGCACGGTCGATGATGATTGTGTTCGCATTGGGGATATCGAGACCGCTTTCAATAATCGTCGTGGAGACTAGGACATCCGCATCGCCCTCTACGAAACTCTTCATCACCCCTTCCAGTTCACCCTCCTCCATCTGTCCGTGACCCACCAGCACACGGACTCCTGGACAGAGCTCACTGATCCGCAAAGCGACCTTCCCGATGGTTCCTATCCGGTTATGGAGCAGATAGACCTGACCGCCTCTCGTGCGTTCCCGTTGGATCGCGTCGCGGATGATCCGCTCATCATAAGCGCAGATCACGGTCTCCACCGGCTGACGATCGGGCGGAGGCGTCTCGATCACCGACATATCGCGTGCTCCCATCAGGGAAAGATAGAGGGTTCTGGGAATCGGAGTCGCCGAGAGTGTCAGCACGTCAATCAGGCGGAAGCGCTCTTTCAAGGCTTCCTTATGCTTCACACCGAAACGCTGCTCTTCGTCGACGATCACCATGCCGATGTCTTTGAAGATGACGTCGGGAGAAAGAAGACGGTGTGTCCCCACAACTAAATCGACCGAGCCGTCCGCGAGCCCCTTGACCACCTCGCGCTGCTCGGCAGCCGTGCGGTAGCGGCTCAGTAGTTCAATCTTCACCGGATATTCGCTCATCCTCTCCCGGAGAGTCCTCAAATGTTGCTGGGCCAGAACCGTGGTCGGCGCCAGGAAGACCACCTGCTTTCCTCCCATCAAAGCCTTGAAAGCTGCACGCAGCGCCACCTCGGTCTTTCCAAAACCGACATCCCCGCAGAGAAGACGATCCATCGGTCGCCGGGATTCCATGTCTTGCTTGATCTCGGCAATGGCACGGAGTTGATCGACGGTTTCCCGGTAGGGGAAGCTCATCTCCAGCTCACGCTGCCACGGAGTATCGGGTCCATAGGCGTGCCCCTGTCCCGTTTCCCGCTCTGCCTGAAGTTTCAGGAGACGCCCCGCGTAGAGAAAAACTGATTTTTCAGCGGCCTTCCTTGCTTTCGACCACTTGTCGTCGCCAAGAGAGGAGAGGTGCGGCGCATGCTTGCCCACACCGACATAGCGCGAGACCTGCCAAGCTTGCTCGATCGGGACAAAGAGACGCGAATCGTTCGCGAATTCCAGGGCCAGCACCTCCCCCTCCGTACCATCTGCGGCGGGGAGACGCTGCAAGCCAAGATAGCGACCGATGCCATGCTCCGTATGGACGACAAGCTGACCCTCTTCGAATTCGGTGAAATCGATCGCGGATCGGGAAGCCCGTTGCTTTTCCCGACGAAGGTGAAGCCGGCGAAGTCGCTGGCTGGCGGATCTTCCAAAAAGCTCGGCATCAGCCAGAAGAGCCAACTTGCCCGCAGGAAAGCAGAAACCACGTGAGATAGCGCAGAGCCGTATTTCCGGGAGATTCTCTCCCGACAAGAAATCGGGCATTGTCGAGGCGAGTTCCCGGAATCGCTCTGCTTCGCCTTCCGTCGCACTCAGCAGAATGATCCGCCAACCTTCCTTCCTCCATGAATCCAACTGCCTGAAGAATTCCTGCCGACGGGCCTCATCGATCACAAAATCACCTGCACCAAAGGATGCAAAGGGGATCGGATCGAACGTCGTCAATTCATCTGCCGGCTTCCCTTTCCCACGCTGTTTAAAAAATTCGAGAGAAGGGGCGGAGGAAATGAGCAGGCGCTTTATCGGAGGGAGGAGCCGATCAGTTGGCTTTTTATCCACTCCCTTTTCTTCACTGTTGCGCTTCTCTTCCTCCTCGGCTTCACCCTCCCATCCGATCTCCACAACCAGATCGTCGGGCTTCAGATAATCGGCCAGCCTCACGCTGGGACGATCCGTGTCCCCAAGTTGTACAGGACATTCATCCACCTCACCCACCGAGGTCTGTGTATCGAGGTCAAACTCTCGAATCGATTCGATCCCATCCTCGTCAAACTCGAGTCGGATCGGCATCGACTGCTGCCATGAGAACAGATCGAGAATACCACCCCTCACGGCGAACTCACCACGTCGCGTGACTTGGGCCACCCTCTCGTAACCGGAATCTTCAAGTTGGACAACCACTCTTCCTGGGGATCCTTTCCATCCCTTCGTAAGGGAAAGAAGATTGCCGGTCAGATCGGTGACCGATGGGACCAACTCCTCCCATTGGGAAGAAGTGATGACCGGAGCCAAGACCTCACCGCCTGCCATCCGCCCAAGCATGGCTATCCTTTCCGAAGCTGTTTCCGGATCGGGGAGGCCCAGTCCGGCTGCCGGAACCTCCAGGTCTGGAAAAAGTGTTGCCTGATTGATCCAGACCGAAAGCTCCGAAGCGAACTCTTCCTGTGACCGCACATCGCGGCAGACATACCAGATGCGTGCTCCGGCAGTCATCCGACGTGCCGCCACGGCGGCAAGAAAAGGCCAGGCCTGTTCCGAGGCATCACGAAGCTCCATGACGCCACCCGAGTTTTTACGGGCATCCAAACCGGCTAGTACCGTGCGGAGACGCGGATGCTCTCCAACGGCATCCAGCAGATCGTTATGAGCGCCGGAGTAGACCATGATATTCCAGATAGGAGTGCGCGAGCGCCTGGGAGAGAGAAGGCTCGCGAAGGGGGATCCCGTCCAGCGAGGCAACAGACATCACCCCGAGGCGGGAATTCGTCACCGCCATGGCAAGAACCTTCCTCAGATCGGCAGGACGAAGATCCCGCTCCATCACGGGGACATTTTTCTTCACCCAACTCATCACCGCACCGGAGCGAGCACCGCGGGAGACGGCTGGAGTGCAAAGAACGATCTCCCTCTTGTCACCTATTCTCAGAGGCATCCAAACCAGCAGGTTTCCCATGGCGCAGGAGAGTGTGTATCCCTTGGCATCAAGCACGATCCCTTCGTCTGCGGCGACCTTGCCAGCGCGGGCACCAGCGAGCGCCTTCAGATGCCCGGCATAGTTTCCGGACTTTTCCCCCCAAACATCGCCAAGAAATGGCTTCGTTAAAACAGTGAGTCGATAACCTTCCAAGAGCTGCGCTGTGGTCGGAAAATGAACCGGCTCCCATGTGATATAGCATCCTGCTTTGCAGATGGGAGCTGCGGGTGCCCCCTCACCTGCTGTGAGATAAATCCTTAGCATCCCGTCGGAGAGGGAGACGCTTTCAAGAAAACGCCGGAGAGCAGAAGCCAGCGTCCGGGGAAAGGGGAATCCGTTTCGCCGGGCCGCATCGGTCAGGAGCTTAAGATGTTCCGTGACAAGGAGTGCTTGGGCATTCCTGATGGCGATGCTTTCAAAGAGATGCTGACCGTAACGGAATCCCCTATCCTTCAGGGAAACACCTCCTGTGTGCGAGATGATCGAGCGTCCATCCCAAAGCCAGGATCGGAAATCCACGACCTCCTTCTTCCTCATGACTGGAAATTCATCACTCGCCCGAGGACGAGGCCCCACGGATTCCAATTCTCTCGAGACGTTTTCGGAGGGTCGCACGGGTGATTCCAAGTAGCTTTGAGGACTTAACCTGATTATTGCCGCTCAACTCCATCGCTCGCCTGGTGAAATCCTCCTCGACCCAGGGGAGCAGTTCCCGGCCTCCATTCTCATTGGTCAATGCCTCGAAGAGCAAACGGGCTGCCTCATCGACCGTCAGGTCCGTAAGGGCAGGCAGCGCGCTAGGAACGATTCCCTGGATTTCTTTTCCGGTTGATGGATCGTTGTGTTCCGAAGCACCCGTTACCTGGCCAAGCGGGAGATCCTTCGGCAGAAGCACATCGCTTGTCGCCAGAACACAGGCGCGCTGCAAAGTGTTCTGGAGTTCGCGGACATTACCGGGCCAAGGATAGGCCTGCATTACCTTAATGGCATCACCCGAGAGTTGGAGAAGCGGGCGGTGCTGCTTCTGGGCAATGCGTGATAGGAAATACTCGGCCAGCAAGGGGATGTCCTCTACACGGGCCCGGAGCGGGGGTAAATGGATGCCGACGACATTGAGCCGGTAATACAGATCCTCGCGGAATTCTTTCTTGGCAATCGACTCTTCCAAGTTCCTGTTCGTTGCGGCGACGATCCGGACATTCGATCTGAGGGTGGCATTACCTCCAACGCGTGAAAACTCCCCCTCCTGGAGGACACGAAGGAGCTTGCTCTGCACGGCCAGGGGCATCTCGCCGATCTCGTCGAGGAAGAGAGTCCCTCCATTCCCCTGCTCGAAGCGGCCGATGCGCTGGGTGGCGGCCCCAGTGAAGGAACCCTTCTCATGACCGAAGAGTTCGCTTTCCAGGAGATTCTCCGGGATGGCCGCGCAGTTGATCGCAATGAGAGGCTTCTTGTTTCTCTCGCTGTAATTATGAATGGCACACGCAACCAGTTCCTTTCCACAGCCGCTCTCCCCGGTGACCAGGACGGGGGCATCGCTCATGGCCACACGCCCCACCATTTTAAAGACAGACTGCATCGCCTCGGACTGGCCGACAATATCGTCATGGTACTGCTCGACGGTGAGCGCCGGTTTGGCTGGTGAAGCCATCCGAAGCTCAGCGGAAGCCTTGAGGGCCGAATCGACCACGACTTTCATGGTGAAGGGAAGCGACTCCTTGCGCAGGAAGTCGAAGGCTCCAAGCTTCATCGATTCGATCACCGCCTGCGTGGTGCCGAAGGCACTCATGATAATCACCATGGCATTCGGAGACTCGGCCCGGATCTTGGCAAGAAGATCGAGTCCTCCGGATGGCCGAAGATGCATCTCCGCAATGACCAGATCGGGTTTCTCGAGGCAGAAGATCTTGAAGGCATTTGCGGAATTCGTCTCCGTGATCACCCGGACACCTGAGGCCTTGAGTTGCTGGCGCACCCAGTCGAGAAAGTCCGTCTCGCCGTCGACGACCAGCACAGTTTGATTGATCGGGGCAATGCTCATAAATATCAGGAAACTTTCTCCAGGTTGCCAAGATTTTCAACAGAGGCGCCGTAACGCCGTTCTCGGGAACCATAGTCCAGAATAGCTGTATGGAGATCCTCAGCTCCAAAATCGGGCCACAACTTCCGGGTGACATGGATCTCTGTGTAGCTGAGTTGCCAAAGCAGGAAATTAGAGATTCTCATTTCCCCCGACGTCCTGATCAGAAGATCAGGATCCGGCATCATCCGAGTGTAAAGATGATCAGTAATTGTTTTCGCGGTGATCTGGTCTGGTTCCAGTGTCCGCTTCAGCACCTCGGTGGCGATGGAGCGCACGGCATCCACGATCTCGTCGCGACCACCGTAGTTCAGGGCCAGGGTCAGGGTAAGGCGGGTATTGTGAGCCGTCTCCTCGATGGCCTGTTCGAGACGTTTCCGAGCGGGTCCAGGCAGGTCGGCGATCCTCCCAATGGCGGCCAGACGCACCCCGTTCTTGTTCATCATGGCGACTTTTTCCGAGAGGAAGCGCTCCAGAAGCAGCATGAGTCCAGCGACCTCGTGGGTGGGACGCCTCCAGTTCTCCGTTGAGAAAGCGTAAAGGGTCAGGTACTCCACGCCCTCGTTGATACAGGCCTCGCAAATCGTTTCGACATTTCCGGCCCCTTGCTCATGTCCCATAAGGCGGGGCCAGCCCCTTTCCTTGGCCCACCGGCCGTTACCATCCATGATGATTGCGGTGTGACGCGGCACCTTGGATGGGGAGGTGATACTCACAGATAGGAAACTAGGTCAGACCTCTCCTGTTACAGTTGAATAGTCTGTGCACGGCCCGGGCCGACACTGACGATGAAAAGTTTGGCTCCGCTTAGCTTGGCGAGGGTCTCCGCATAATGGCGGGCCTTGGGGGGGAGATCCTTGTACTTGCGGATCGTGTCGGTTGGGGTCATCCATCCCGGCATGCTCATGTAGACAGGACGGCAGCGGGCAAGCTCTCCGGCATCGGTGGGCGGCGTATCGAGCACGGGGCCCTTGCCATCGATCCGGTAGCCGGTGCAGATCAGGATTTCGGGCAAGCCATCCAGCCCATCGAGGTTGGTGATGGCGAGTTGATCGACACCGTTCACCATCGAGGCATAGCGCGTGGCCACGGCGTCAAACCAGCCACAGCGACGGGCACGCCCTGTGGTGGCGCCAAATTCGCGCCCCATTCCGTGGAGCATGTCACCAATGGCATCTTCCTCGGTGGGAAGTGGTCCTTCACCCACTCGGGTGGTGTAGGCTTTCACAACGCCGATCACCGTATCGATACGGTTCGGAGCAATACCGGAACCCGTGCAGGCACCCCCGGAGGTGGTGTTGGAGCTGGTGACGAAGGGGTAAGTGCCGTGGTCGATGTCGAGGAATGTTCCCTGGGCTCCCTCGAACAAGACCTCTTTCTTGGCATCCATCGCCTTGTGGAGATAAGTGACTGTGTTGGTGACAAACGGTTTCAGGACCTCAGCGGCGGCTGTGTACTCGGCTAACACCTTGGCACCATTGATTGGCTTGCCACCCAAGCCCTTGATCACGGCATTGTTTTCCTTGATGCGTTGGGCAAGCTTCGCCTTGAAGACATCAGGCCTGATCAGGTCGGCCATCCGGAGGCCGGTGCGGGCGGCCTTGTCACCATAAGCGGGACCGATCCCCCTCTTGGTGGTGCCAATTTTATTCTTTCCCTTGAGAGCCTCCCGTCGTTCGTCGAGTGATCGGTGGTAAGGCATTACAAGATGAGCACTGTCACTGATGAGCAGGTTTTTGCCCACCTTGATTCCCCGTTCCTGAAGTCCCTTGATCTCGACTACCAAGGCGACCGGGTCGATCACAACACCGTTGCCGATCACGCAGATCTTTCCCTTGCGCAATATTCCGGAGGGAATCAGATGCAGGACATACTTCTTGTCACCATCGACGATCGTGTGACCGGCATTATTCCCCCCCTGGCTTCGAACCACGATATCCATGTCGCCGGTCAGGACGTCGATGATTTTTCCTTTGCCCTCATCTCCCCACTGGGAGCCTACAAGAATGGTGTTTGACATGGTATTAAAACTAAAAAAGCTGGGACAAAGTCTGGTGAAGTGGTCAAAAATCGCCACTTCTCTAAAGGAATGCAAGGAGAAACCCTACTTGTTCTCTAGGGAAACGCTGAAATCAGTAGGATGATGAGATTGAAAGAACTCCCTGAGTCCGAGTAAAATACCCGCATGGCACATCACTGGCTCGTCAAATCGGAACCCTCCTCCTACGCATGGGAGGATCTTGTGAAGGATGGGAAGACCGCTTGGACCGGAGTGCGGAACTTCCAGGCCAGGAATAACCTGCGTGCTATGAAAAAGGGTGATCTCGTTCTGTTTTACCAGAGCGTGACCGATCCCTCGGTTATGGGGATCTCCAAAGTGGTGAAGGAGGCTTACGCCGATGCCACCGCGACGGAGGGTGACTGGAGCTGTGTTGATCTGGCTGCCGTGAAGGCACTCCTCTCTCCTGTGACGCTCAAGGAGATTAAGAAGGATCAATCCCTCGCAGAGATTTCACTCATCAAGCAGTCCCGTCTCAGCGTCATGCCGGTAAAGCCTGAGGAGTATGCAAGGATCCTGGAAATGGGCGCCAAGATCTAGGAACTAGAGCATCCTGTCTGCACCAACTCCCTGCGTTCTCCGCACCTCTGCGGGAAAATATGCAGTCTGATTAGCGAATTCTGCACGAGTCTTATCGGATCCCCTACTCGTCAAGAACGGCCAGATCACTTGCGGTGACCCGCAGGACTTCCTCAAGCGAAGTAAGTCCCATGGAGGCTTTGCGCCATCCATCCTTTCTCAGGGGGATCATTCCGTCCCTGACGGCCTGTTCGGCAAGTTCATTGCCCGTGGCGCGCCTCTGGAGTAGCTCCTGTAAGCCAGTAGTCACGAGACAGATCTCCATGATGGCAAGCCGACCAGCATATCCACTCTGTCTGCAAGACTGGCACCCAACTGGCTGACGCAGGCCCTCGGCTAATTCTATCGGAAAACCGACTCCCTCAAGTTCCTCGCGGGACATCTCCGAGGGCTTGGAGCATTTCGGGCAGAGTTTCCTGACAAGACGCTGAGCCAAGAAGGCTCGGACGGACGATCCGACAAGAAACGGCTCGACGCCCATATCCATGAGACGAGTGATGCCACCGACAGCATCGTTCGTATGAAGCGTGCTAAAGACCAGGTGACCGGTCTGCGCGGCACGAATAGCGATCTCGACCGTCTCACGGTCGCGCATCTCACCGATCATCACGACATTCGGGTCGCCGCGGAGAATGCTTCGCAGGGCGTTGGCAAAGGTCAGGTCAATCTCCGGCTTCACCGCGATCTGGATGACCCCGTCGATCTTGTGCTCCACAGGATCCTCGATCGTGATGATCCGGCGTTCTTTCACATTGAGTGCACTCAGGAACGTGTAGAGTGAAGTGCTCTTACCGCAACCGGTGGGGCCGGTCACCAGGACAATGCCGTTCGGCATCGAGATCAATGAGCGGATGATCTTCTCGACGCCCTCCTCCAGACCAAGGCGCTTGAAATCGAACTGCTCGGCACCGAGCAGTCGCAGACTGACATTCTCCCCATGCACACAGGGAATCGTCGCGACACGCACGTCGATGGGGCGACCCTTGTGCTCTAGAGCGATACGACCATCCTGCGGCAGACGCCTCTCCGCAATGTCGAGAGAAGCCATGATTTTCAAACGCGAGGTGACGGAATCCTGAAGGACCCGGATATTCGGTGGAACGGGGGCCTCGTGCAGGACACCGTCGATGCGGTAGCGAATACGGAGATCGTGGCCGAGCGGCTCGAAGTGAATATCGGTGGCCCCCTGCTGGAGTCCCTCGCGCAGAATCTGATTCACGAACTTCATGACCGAGGCCTCGGGATCCTCTCCATCAAGGACATTGACCTCCTCTTTCTCAACAAAGGCCTCCTCATCACGTCCCTCCAGCAGTTCCTCGAAGGTCTCCGCACCGACGCCATAGGCAGCCTTCACCGCCTCGGTCAGGCGGCGACGCGTGGTCATCACAAGATGGACGGGACCCGGATGATGATGAGTGACGGCCTGCCAGGCGGCATGGTCAAAAGGATCCCAGATCAGAAGGCTCAGTTCATCGGAAGAAGAGATCGCCTCTTCCTCCAAGCCCTCCTCCAGCTCCACCTCATCAGCAATCTTTGTTCTCGGCTGCTCAGGCAGGATCTGAAAACCGAGCGCCAGCCGCGCAGGAAACGTGGAACGGACATTCTCAGCCGGAGTCAACTGATCTTCCTCCCTCCATTCCATGCCGAGAAGAGAGGTCAACTCCTTCATGAAATCATTTTCAGGGACGGTACCCGAGGCGATGACAGCAGCCACCTGGGACTGCTGGGAAAAGGCCGCGCGCGCAAGAGCCTCCCGGACAGTATCCAGATCAGTGCATCCCGCACTGACTGCTGCCGAGAGTAAAAGCTCCGCCAAGGCGCTCGCTGCGGGCACGGAGGTGGTTGCTGTTGCCGGTGCCATCATTGAACTATCTCCCAAGGTGCCAATGCCGCAAGCGCTCTCTGCTCATCATGACCTTCCCTTTAAGGAAATTTCTAATGGAAAGATAGAAGCTCAATAAGCCCAGAATTTATTTTGCAAGAGTGTTGGTGGATGGAGGTGCACTGGATACTGGCGCCGGCGAAGGAGCCGCTACTACAGCAGGAGCCAGAGGAGAGCCCATCAGTTCTTCGAGTTTCGGACGCACAGCCTCGATCCAGATCCTGTAGCCATCGGCGTTCGGATGGAGGAGGTCGGGCATGATCTCTCTCGGAAGATTTCCCTGAGGGTCGAGGAACTTCGGACCAATATCCATGAAGAAAACATTCTTATCATCGGCCAATACGGGAAGCAGTTTATTCACTTCATCAACCCTTTGACGTGTCACGTCCGTAGAAGTAGCCCCTCTCGGGAAAATCGCCAGAAGTAGTATCTTCGCCTGGGGTTGCTTCGCCCGAACCGTCTCGATGATCTTCTTGATACCGGCGGCCACCCACTCAGGCTTCTCACTACGGTAATGGCCAAGGTTATTCGTTCCGATCATGATCATCACAACTTTCGGATGAATCCCGTCGAGCTCGCCGTTCAGGAGACGCCAGAGCACTTCTTCGGTCGTCTCAGCGGAGACACCAAGATCCAGAGGCTTCCAGGGAGCAAAGCGCGAATACGAGTCTTTACCCCTTCCTGGCCAAGCATCAGTGATAGAATCACCGATCAGCACGAAATCGAAATCCCCGTTTCCATCCTTGATCTGTTGCATGAAACCGGTGTGACGGCTTTTTTCTGAGGGCGTGATGGCGCTCTCGGGAGTCCTTTCGAGAGAGGATGCAGGGGATGCTTGGGATACTGGGGCTGAAAGAATAATAAGGAATGCGGTGAATGCGAGTAATCGTGTTGTCATGGTGAGGGTGGGTTTGTGCATAAGGATGGTTGAGAAGGACGTAAGGAAAGAGGAAGGAAGTTGAAAGAAAACAAATTAGTTATCCAACAGGACCCTCAACCCAAAAAGACTCTGGCCGTCACCAGATAGCAAGTGACCGTGAAGAGGTCGGCTGCCGCCAGAGTGATCGGGCCGGCCGCAATCTTGGGATCCCAGTGAACGCTTCGGAGCAGTACGGGAACAAGCACTCCCAGGAGGCCAGAAATGAGAACAGAGAGCACAACGCTGCCTCCGATCGAAATCGCTGCAACGGCATCGTGCCAGCAGAAAGCCACCATCACCGCTACAGCAACCCCGGCAAGCAACCCGAGCAAGGCAGCCGTGACTCCCTCGCGCCGGAGTTTCACTCGGAGCCATTTCCATCGTACCCGGGAATGGGGTAGCGATTGGACTGTTAGGGCCAGCGACTGCGCGGCAACCGCCTCGCCGAGTCCCAGCACCAAGGCCATGAAGACAGCCAGAACCACCCTTTGCTGGAGGGTTGATGCAAAGGCACCTGCCAGAAACGCACACAGCACACCCCCTGAGACCGTGGCTGCCAACCATGGGAAGCGAATGCCAAAGGCCTTCCAAGGAGAGGCATGGAGCACTTCCTGCACATGGATACCGAGCGACTGAAAGAGCTGGTCGTTATTGGTTCCGGTGCTGAGTTCCATCACCTCGTCGGTAAAAAGCCCCACATCGATGATGCCACGGAAGCGCTTGTTTCCGTCGACCACGGGAATCGCGAGGAACTTGTGAAGAATGAAACACTCGCAGGCCTCCATCAGGGTGGCATGCTCCGGAAGCGACAGCACCCTAGTCATCATGACCTGCGAAATTAAGCTGCCAAGCGGTTCGGTCAGAAGCTTTCGGGCGGGGACAACACCAGAGAGATGTTCCTCGGCATCGACGACATAGAAGTAAAAAATCCTCTCCGCCAGTCCCGTGGCGCGAATCGCATCAAGTGCCTCCCCTACTGTCTGATCGACCCTGAGGGGCGGCGGACCTGGACTGATAAACTCGGCAAGTGGGCGGCCCAGATGCTCCGTGGACGCATTGCCTACAGGGGATGATGGGGGGGGCATTGCCCGAGAATCCTAACCCTTGGCTTTCCGGGTCTTGGCAGGTACAAGTGGCATGCCTTCAGAGGCTTCGGAAACCTTGAACGTGAGTTTCTCTCCGTCACGGGTTACCTGGATCTGGTCACCGGCCTTGAACGTTCCACGCAGGATCTCCTCAGCCATCGGATCCTCAAGGTAACGCTCCACGGCGCGACGCATTGGACGAGCCCCGTAGTCTGGATCGTATCCTTTCTGAATGAGGAGTTCATGGGCGGAAGCATCCAGCGTGATGACGATTTCCCTCTCCTTGATCCTGTCAACGACCTTGACCACCTCGAGGTCGACAATCCGCGTCAGCATCTCCTTGGAGAGCGTATGGAAGACAATGATGTCGTCGAGGCGGTTCAGGAACTCGGGTTTGAAGACCTTCTTGGTCTCCTCCAGAATCTTGCCCTGCATCGTATCGTGACCTTCGTCGTGCTTCGGAGCACCAAACCCGAGAGTGGTCTGCTTCTTGATTAGCTCGGCGCCGACATTCGAAGTCAGGATAATGATGGTATTCCGAAAGTCGATCTTGCGACCAAGGCTGTCGGTGACCGTGCCCTCCTCAAGGATCTGAAGCAACAGGTGCATGACGTCGGGATGAGCTTTTTCCACCTCATCAAACAAAACGACGGAATAGGGACGACGGCGGACGGCCTCGGAGAGCTGTCCTCCCTCCTCGTGACCGACATAACCGGGAGGGGATCCGATGAGGCGCGAGGAGGTGAATTTCTCCATGTACTCGGACATGTCAATCTGGATGAGCGCGTCGGAGTCACCGAACATGAATTCTGCAAGGGAGCGGGCCAGGAAAGTTTTACCGACACCAGTGGGGCCGAGGAAGATGAACGAGCCGATGGGGCGGCGGGGATCCTTGAGATCGGCGCGAGAGCGGCGGAGCGCCTTGCTGATCGCGGTGACAGCCTCGTCCTGACCAATAACGCGTTTCTTGAGTTCCTCCTCCATGGCAAGGAGCTTTGCGGTCTCCTTCTGCTCCATGCGGTTGAGTGGCACACCTGTCCACTTGGAGAGGACATGCATGATCTCATCCTCACCAACAACGACCTCGCGTTCGTCGCGTTCTTTCCGCCAGAGAGCAAGCGCTGTTTCGAGATCCTCCTTGGCCTTTTTCTCAGTATCGCGAAGTGAGGCTGCCTTCTCAAAATCTTGGGCCTTAATGGCTGTTTCTTTTTCACCCCGAATCCGGTCGATGTCAGCCTCGAGATCCTTGGTGGAAGGAGGGCGGGTCATCGCGCCGATCCTCGCGCGGGAACCGGCCTCATCCATGAGATCGATCGCCTTGTCGGGGAGGAATCGCCCGGTCAGATAGCGGTCGGAGAGTTTGGCGGCAGCCTCCAGGGCAGCGTCGGTAATGACGGCCTTGTGGTGCGACTCGTACTTGGGACGAAGCCCCTTGAGGATAAGGACGGTATCCTGGACTGAGGGCGCTTCAACCTTTACGGACTGAAAACGACGCTCAAGAGCCGAGTCCTTCTCGATGTATTTGCGGTACTCATTCAGCGTCGTGGCCCCGATGCACTGAAGCTCGCCTCGGCTGAGAGCAGGCTTGATGATGTTGGAGGCATCCATGGCGCCTTCGGCGGAGCCTGCGCCGACGATGGTATGCATCTCGTCGATGAAGAGGATGATATTCTTGTTCTTGCGGATCTCATCCATCACCGCCTTGATGCGCTCTTCGAACTGCCCTCGGTATTTCGTGCCGGCCACCATGAGCGCAAGATCGAGAGTGATGACGCGTTTTCCAACCAGAAGTTCTGGCACATTGCCGGCGACGATCTCTTGGGCAAGCCCCTCGGCGATGGCTGTCTTACCGACACCAGCCTCACCGATCAGCACTGGGTTGTTCTTGCTGCGACGGCAGAGAATCTGAATCACACGCTCAATCTCCTCGGCGCGACCAATCACTGGATCCAGCTCTCCCTTGGAGGCCATCTCGGTCAGGTCGCGACCAAAGGCTTTGAGAGCCGGGGTCTTTCCCTCTTTTCGGGATGAACTTGCGGATGCGGAAGCCATCTCCTCTTCATCGCCAGAGATTTCGTTTTCCTGACCATCTTCGGGATTGAAGTTGGGATCGAGTTCCTTGAGCACTTCGTTACGGGTGCGGTCGAGATCGACTTCAAGATTCTTTAAAACCTGGGCCGCAACCCCCTCCCCCTCTCGGAGCAGACCGAGCAGGATATGCTCTGTTCCGACGTAGGAATGCTGGAGTGCCTTCGCCTCCTTGCCCGCAAGGGCCAGCACCTTCTTAACGCGCGGCGTGTAGGGAATATTCCCATCCATCTTGTTTTCCTGGCCGGATCCCACCTGCTTCTCAACCTCTTGGCGAACAGTCTCCAAATCCAGACCCATCTTCTGGAGCACATTCACGGCAACTCCCTGACCAAGCTTGATGAGGCCCAGCAGCAGATGCTCGGTCCCGACATAATTATGGTTAAAGCGGTCAGCTTCCTTGCGTGAAAGCGCAAGAACCTGCTGGGCGCGCGGCGTGAAATTGTTCATCATGATCCCTCGCTTGTTTCGGATGTGCTGCTTGTGCTGGAGGAACCGTTCGTCGGGATTTTCCCTATTTCGGGCTCCTGCATTTGTTTTAGTTTCGTACGAATAAGGGCCGCGCGCAAGGAATCGCGTTCTTCGGCCCCCAGTTTTGTGACTTGCAACCCCTTCTGAAGATGAGCCGGCTGGGTCTCGATGAAGAGTTCGTCCACATGGAGACGATTGTTTGAGGGGAAGAGACCAAGATCGACTCCCATCTTGATGAAGGAAAGGAGATTCAAGGCCTCTTTTGAGGTGATCGAATGGGCGTGGCACAGAATACCGTAGGCCCTGCCAATCTGGTCCAGAAGAGTTTCGGCACGCTGCTGGAGTAAAATCTGGCGGGCATTCTGCTCATGTTCCAAGATTTGGAAAATGACCTTGTTCAGGCGCCCGATAATCTCCTCCTCAGTCTCGCCAAGGGTTGTCTGGTTGGAAACCTGAAAGAGGTTTCCCATCGCCTCAGTTCCCTCACCATGGAGACCTCGCACAGCAAGACCGATCTTGTTGACCGAATTAATAATCTTGTTCACATGCTCCGACATGACAAGGCCTGGCAGATGCATCATTGCGCTTGCCCTCATTCCGGTGCCGACATTCGTCGGGCAGGCCGTGAGATAACCAAGATCGTCGTGGAAGGCAAAGTCCAGCGTATCTTCCAGCTCAGAATCAGTCTTGTTAATCATGGCATAGACATTATCGAGTTGCAATCCCGCCCGGATTGCCTGCATCCGTAGATGATCCTCCTCATTGATCATGAAGCTGAGGGTCTGTGATGTATTCATCACCACAGCGCTGCCAGCCCCCTTGGCAGCATGCTCACGGCTGATCAGGTGGCGTTCGACGAGCACCTGCTTCTCAAGTGCCGAGAGATCATCGAGCTTTTCGGAGAAGGATTCCTCCATTTCAGGAAGATGCTCCACGGAACCCCTAATCTCTTCGAGAATCGCTACGCGCTCCGCCTTCTTCGCCCATCCGGGAAAGGGCTTTCCTTTTAGATTGCGCGCCAGCCTGACACGGCTACTAACCACGATCTGATCATGGGGACCGGCCCCACTGAGCCACTCACCCGTATTTGCAATGATTCGGGAGAGCTTCATGGCTGCTTGCGTGGTTTTGGAACGCTCAGGGCTTCGGCCGTTCCTTGAGGCGAGGCAAGTCGGTTCACTTCCGTGGAGCTTTCTTCGAAGGATACCATCTCGTTACGAAACTCCTCCTCCAGCTTGCGGATCCGGTCACGCAGGGCCGCAGCCTCTTCAAACTGCTCCTCTTGAATCGCTTTCTGAAGACTTGTCTGCAACTCGGCCATCTCTCTATTGCGCAGACGCCCGACACGTAGCTTGGCCGGCACCTTCCCTGTATGGACGCTACCACGGTGCATGTTCTTAAGCATGCCGAAAAGCCCCTCTGCAAAGGCGTCGTAACAGGCACTGCATCCAAGACGTCCCGTTTTCTTGAAATCAGCCTGTGAGAATCCGCAAACCGGACAGCGGTTGCCGGCTGGATTCTTCTCGATTTCCTGAGCAGCCCCGAGGCCAAGTAAGAGATCTGCTAGGGCAAATCCGGTCGGATCGTTGACTCCCTTTTCTTTGGAGCATCCTTCGCAGAGATTCACCTTCTGCATCTTTCCCTCCACGATCTGGGTCAGGAAGACCGTGGCCTCCTTGGATTTGCAGACATCACAGAACATGGGTAAAAAAGTTTATATCAATAGATCGGCGTGCCTTCGGTCTGTGTCAACTCGTGGAATCGGGCAATCAGGCGACGGGTGATCGGTCCCGGCTTTCCATCCCCGATTGGACGCTTATCGAGTTCCACGGCGGGAATGATCTCAGCGGCGGTACCAGTCAGGAAGCACTCATCGGCTGTATAGATATCGTAGCGGGTCATCTGAGGTTCGGAGACCTCCAGACCCAACTCATCAGCGATCTGAATAGCCACGGCACGCGTGACTCCGGCAAGGGCTCCCGAGGAGATCGGCGGCGTGGTGATCAATCCGTCGGAAACAAGAAAAATATTGTCTCCAGTGCACTCAGCAACAAGTCCCTGCTCGTTCAGCATCAGCCCCTCGCCTGCTCCGGCATGGGTTGCCTCGATCTTGGCCATGATGTTGTTGAGGTAATTCAGGGACTTCACCATCGGACTGAGGGCCCCATGGGCAATACGTCGCGTGGAGCAGGTCACGACCTTCAGTCCCTTCTCATAGCTCTCGGCGGGATAGAGCGTGATCTTGGCCGCGATGATGATCACGGTCGGCTTCGGGCAATGCTCCGGGCTAAGTCCTAGGTTTCCCTTGCCTCGGGTCACCACAAGGCGGATGTAACCATCCTTCAGTTCATTACGGCGGATCGTCTCGAGCAGCGCCTCTGTCATTGCTGCGCGATCCAGCGGAATCACCATGCAGATCGCGGCGGCCGACTTGTAGAGACGGTCAATGTGCTCCTCCAGACGGAAGACCTTGCCGTTGTAGAATCGGATCCCCTCGAACACACCATCCCCATAGAGAAGGCCGTGATCAAAGACCGAGATCTTGGCCTCGGATTCAGGATAGAAAGCACCGTCGATATAGATCTGCATCGTTCTGGGAGTATGAGACGCGAAGCTGTTTCTGACAAGAAGCTGCTGCTATGGAGCTGCCTTCCTCTACCTTCTGAATTCAGCGGCTTGCCACCTCTGCCAGTTTGCTCTCGGAGGGAGAAATCATGGAGTCGATTTTCCCGACCGTACCGTGATGCAGACGCTCTACCGTACCGTCGATCGCCATGGCTAGACCCTCATCGCTAAACCAGTTACCTCGCACCTGGGTCATCGCCACAAGAATTTTAAGAAAGGACTGCACATCCTCGGGGTCAGGAGAGAATTCAGATCTCCAGAAATCGTTCAGGATTCCCTCAAAAACAATCCCGGGAACATCATAGACCGCTTTTCCCAATGCCTTCACTTTCTTTCCACTCCTGACCGCCTCAAGCCCCACCGTGCTATTGATCGTCACTACCCCTAGGGCTGCATCCAGCAGAGTGGCTATGGATCCTTCACGCAGAAAAACCACGCGCTCCTGAATTCCGATTTCTAGGGCCAGGCGATCCACGACACCCCTCCATCCCCTGAAGTCGGGTTCTAGGGGATGTTGTTTGAAGACTAGGAGTGAATTTTCTGGTGCATACTCAGCGAATGAATCCATGACTTCCTCAAGGGCCGTCACCTGAGTTGAGTAATTACTGTGAGACCTAATTTGGAAATCCCCTTCAAGCTGCATGGGGAAGAGATAGTAGGGACTATAGCCTACATTTGAAATAGTCGCCCTGAGTTTTACTTGTGTTAAAGGAGATAAAAACTTTTTTTTGATAAACGTTTTCACGAACGCAAGCCCATGAAGAATCGGATGGTGAATTCCAAAGGGCCTGTATCTGGGATAGAGAAATTTGAAGAACCAAGTCGTACCCCCACCAACGGCTTCAGCCAGGGCAAAGCGGAATCCACTATCATTGAACAGCGGTCGAAGATCAGGCAACTCAAGCTTACTGGCCATTGATCTGATTGCCGGCAAACTCTTCGGGATTCCAGAGTTACCAAGCGTCCCATGGGATTCCAGAGTTATCCAATCAGGTCTGAGATAACCAAAATCGGTAGCTGCGATACGAATGCTCCTTTTTTGGGCCAATCGTATAGCGACCTTGTGATAGAGACGCTGATCGCCATTAAGGACGATGTCGGTAACTTTTTCCTTCTCAAGAATTTTGCTAAGAAAGCTCCCCCATTCCTTATAGGAGCCTCGATAATGGATGCTGGGACCTCCCCAGTAGAGGCTTCCTCCGGCACTCAAGCTGATTTTGAAGCATGTGTGACCTAATCCTCTGAGTTTTTCCCCAACTCCCTTGAAGAAACTGCAGTTAGGTCCTTGCAGGAAGAGGAAAACTTTCTGCTCATCGGACAATTCAGGCGATCGCGTAAGAGGTGAAGTTTGAGGCAACAGAATGAGATTAGGTATGATGGATTTTTTTGATCTAAGCTGTTCCCTCATTTTTTAGAGAAATTCCCTGTCGTTCATGACACCAGATTTCAGCATTATCGTACAAGAACCTTCCTCGCGGTTGATCTTTCAACAACGCGACAATCTCTCTGACCCAAAGATAGCGACGGTTCCCGCAAAGCACACCGGTCTCCCCATCAATGATTTTTCCTGAGTAAGGAGTGATATCCGAATAGATTCCCGCGGCACCTGCACGGGTTATTTGGTAGAGCTTGGTATGGGATCTGGCACGGTTGAAGGAGGTATCCATCAAGGGAGCAAGACCCACATCATAGTGGATACCGGCAATGTAGGCCTGGTAATCGGTCCAGTTCATCGTATGCACAACTCTCACTCGGGGAATGCCACGAAACATCCTAGCCACCGACTCTCCACCGATGATTTCGAACCATGCATTGGGAACTGCTTGCTGAACCCTACGCACAATCGGCACCAGCCATTTGATCTCTCGGGCATGCGTCAGGGTTGCGTGATAAAAATAGACCAGCGGATCTTCCCGTTGCGCCGTGGCCTCGATGCAATGAGTGTAGTGAGGTTCCCAGACCTGAGGCTTGCACTCCTCATAACGGTCGGCGAGTTCCTGAGTCGAGACAGCGATATCGCTCACCACTTTTGATAGCAGATCCTTAGTCCTCAAGTAACGCCATCCAGTCCACAGGGCATAATGCCACGGCAACTCCTTCGCCGCGAAGACAGCCGAGATATCATCATCCTTCAGGTAAGTCACCCGGGCGAGCCGATCCGCGTTTCCTGCCAAATGCTTCAGCCACCTACGGGAAGCATGCCGGACGATGATGACCCAGGTTCCGTCTTCGATGGACAAGGAGGCGTCGGGAACCCTGAGACTGTTCACACGACGGTACCCAAGACCATCCGGAATCCTCGAGCGCACATAATAGGACGTGGTGGGAACCGCTCCCGGTTCCAGCACCAGGACTGATCGCACAGGACGCCCGTCATAGCGGCCACCGCATTTGATAAAATTCAGCTTCATGGAATGAAAAAAGATAGCACTTCCTGCCCAGCGGAATGATGGATAGTGAACGGAGCAGTGTATTACTTGTCGAGCCAGCGCTTCCGAAAAGCCCTCTTCTCACGACGAAGACGCATTAAGTCGACAGGTTTCCATATTCGCCCTCGCGTAGCCAACTCATGGTGAAAGAGCCTCGCCTGATGGGCACAAACCACCCTTAGCGCTGATTCCCTAACCCTCAGGCAGTAATCCGTATCATTGAAGGCCACCGTAAACGCCTTCTCGTCCAGCCCCCCCAGCTTCAGGAACAAATCCCTTCGTGTCATCAGACATGCCCCTGTGACAGCGGGAACATCCCGCACTATCTGCAGAGCACTTCCATCAGCGTCATCTGCAACTGCCACATCACGGAGATGCCGGACGCATGCACTCCCACCGATCTCATCTCCCGCATGCTGGATTGATCCGTTCGGGAAGAGTAACAATGCCCCCACCACCCCGACCCCCTCCTGCATAAGCCCCGCCGCCATCGTCTGCATCCAGTCTGGGGAGATCACCTCCGTGTCATTGTTGAGCAGGCACAGGACTGACCCATTCGCCTCGGATGCCGCCATGTTGATCATTGCAGAGAAGTTGAAAGGCCCAGGATATTTCAGGACCCGCGTGTCAGCCGCCCACTCCAGCCCCTCCAGCATGCGGAGAGCCTTCGGTTCAGACGTCCCGTTATCGACAATCAGGATCTCATAATCAGGATAAGTCGACTTTTCCCGGATACTATTGATGCAACGGCTCAGAAGCTCCGCCTTATCCCTCGTCGGGATGATCACCGAGATCTTCTGGTTGTGTTGGATCATTACAAACTTATCTGACAAATCACCGGTCTCAACACACGCCATCCGTGGTACCACCTCGCTCCGCTCAGAGGAGTAAAAGGTGGGAAGGTGAAAAGTAGAAAAGTCGGTTCCATCAGAAGTGAAGGCAAAGGCTTTTGGTAACTCATCCACTATTCCCCATCCACGACCATCCGTGGTCTTTTATGGCTGGAGTAATTGGAGCCTTGGAAAATACCTCCTGATGTATCCTCGATCGATTGCGGCCAAATGCGTGCATTGAACCTCAGCATGAGCAGCGATGAGAAAATCAGGGATCATTTGAGTTCTAGGCCCCCCCTCTCGGCGGTAATTCAGGAAAACACTCCCCGCCAGGTAAGCAGACTCAGGAGTGATTTCCTCGTACGAAATCGCCAGAAACGACATCACTTCCAGCACCTCTTCGAAATTCGCACGGCCTGGTGAAATCTCAGCGAATGTCACAGGGCAGATACACAAATGCCCCTCCAAGGCTGATTTTTCCAAGAGACTCTGCCAGCCTTTATATCCCGGTTCCTGCTTCTGGATACACCAGAGTACCGATGAGTCGATTGCCGTCTTCATGGAGCAGTGGGAAGTTCGATGGAGCCACGAATTTCATCGATCACTTGCCCAGAAGTCATACTAGGAAAGGGATCCTGCCACCCCTTCCGGAATTTCTCCCAAGCCCTAGGTTGAATAGCCTTGGAAGCCTTCAAAAAAGGTGCCTGCTCATCAAACTCCAAGCGATCCCCAGCATGGAGCTTAAGTCGCCTCCGAAGCTCCACAGGAATGGTGATCTGCCCCTTTGTGGTAAGAACGGCTTGCATGGATAAGAAAGTAAGGAAGAAGTTTCTGAAAATCAAGGCGTACTTTATGCCCCAAATTCTTATATTCTATCTTTCTATGATAAAGCCTGATGATGATTCCATAAAACGGCTATCTTCATGCATCCGTGCGGCCACGCCCTCAGTCAGGTTGGATTTCCCTACTCCGGAGAGTCCTGTGAGCCAGATGATTATCTGATCACAGCGATCGGCCTACTGCTTTGGGACGGAGGTATTTGTCGGAGCAGGCGATGGCAAGGCCGGTTGAGCCGTGAGACTGGCATGAGCCTCAGCCAGACCTTCGCCAGCCATCTTTTTCAGCGACTCATACTGCTCAGGAAACACATGAACAACCACGGCCAGAATGAAAATGATCGCAGTGATACCGTAAGCAGTCGGGGCCATCACATCCACGATTCCAAGCAGAAGAGGGATCAATGCCGCGATAGTTGCTGCCGAGGCAGGGAGACCTAGGGATTTCACGGAAAAGAACATGATGGTGGCCATGACGAATGAACGTAGAATTCGGAAAAGAAAGGGATCCATAGATAGTAATTTAAGGTTTTTTGCTATAGTAGTTCGGTTGCTGATTCAACCATAATACTGAGGCGAATCACAGAACTCCATGAGCTAGTCTCATGCCATCTGGTAACTTTTGTATAAAGAGCGCCGTCGCCCTCGCGTAGAGACGGGCATCCGCCTCAGTCAATTCCTCCAACAGTTCTCTCAGTTCAGGAGTTTCAGGTTCTTTCTCGATCCTTTGTAGCCCGGGGTCTTCCTCCATGATCTTATCGAGGACCATCTTGCGGGGAATCTCTTGGGGAATAGGCAAGCACAGCTTGTCGAACATGACCCGGACAGACTCCTCGTAGCGTTCCATTAGGCCGAATGCCCGAAGCCCCTCAAGATTTTTGAGAGCGATCTTCAGATCGGGTGCGGGAAGTGGTTGAAGCACTTCGCAGTTAGACTCCCATCTCCATGACGGCACCCTCTCGGAGAGCATACGGGTCATCGCATTGTTGACAGATGGGTGATTCCTGATCTCCTCCAGACGGAAGAATGCCTCCATCGAATGATCCTTGGCCAGGCGGGCCAGTCTCAGCTCATCCCGCTCGATCACCTCATCCCGATGGGATTTCTGGAAATGGTAGAGGGAGACAAGACGGGCCACCGGTTCGCGAAGCATCGTGATCACGGCCTTGCGTCCGGGTATCAATTCCGTGGAAGGATGGTCGAAATGCCCCGAGAAAACCTTATATCTCACAAGTTCCCCGGCCGTGAAGGAATGCAGCCCATTGAACCTCTCCGGGCAGATTTCTCCATCCTCTCTCCCCTCGCTGAGTAGATGATGCAGCGTCGTGCCACCGGTCTTCGGAATGTGGAGAAAGACGATCTTCTCCTGCTCCAGATCCGCCTTACTGAAGTTAATATTCCGCTTGGCTGCCCTGATCCTATTAGTGAATTCCGCCGAGCCGATCATCGCATTCAGGCACGATGCAACTCCGCCGGGCTCCGCGACAACTTTGGAGTAATGCTCCAGACCTCCGAGATCGGCATCACGCCCAAGCAAGGCCTCATAAATCTCCCGGACCAACCTCTCCTCGCGATCTCTCATTCCTTCATGATCCTCTTGATCAAGCTTTTCTTCGGTGGCTTGGCATGGACCCAGAGATCATCTTGAAGCTCGAAGCCGTTCTTGGCGTAGAGATCGGCACAGAGATGGTTCTTATCGGTCTTCGCATACTCTGCGGTGACTTCTTGGGCAATGATCCGGTCGACCACCTCCCGGAGCATCTGCTGCTCCACATCCAGCCCTACCACTCGGCAACTCATCACGAATTGACTGATGCAGTTGCCCTGCACGAGCAGAAGACCCACCAG
>CANKWU010000015.1 GCA_947487385.1 Spartobacteria bacterium | reverse complement strand
CCAGCACATCGGCTGGTAGCTCCATGGTCATTGTCGCAGGCATACTTCACCAGTACTCCTCCATCCCGCACCCGTCAACTGGGGAAGGTCTCCGACAGCCCCCATCTCCTATCTCCTATCTTCTATCTTCTATCTTCTATCTTCTATCTTCTATCTTCTATCTTCCATCTCCGCGCCTTTGGCGCTTAAAACCCTTCAGTCTTCCTGAGCCCTCGACGTTGACGGCACTTTGCGCCCGCAAAGCGGTGCCGCCCCGTTGGGGCTGCCTTCGGCAGTCTCCCGCGCTGGTTCCAACCAGCTTGGTTCGACATCTCGACCCTCAACTTCAGCCTTTTCTAGCCTAGGACACTTGGTGACCTAGGAGACGTGCTAGGATTTTTTGAATGAACAACCCTGACTCCGATATTCCAAAAAACGAGAAGAAGAAGATGACTTTGGAGGAATGGAGCGCCCGTTTGCAAAAGGCGCTCAATCTACCAGATTCGGCAATGACGATCCGAAGTAATCCTCCACAGCAGTCGGGTGAAACGACAACTCGGTTTATCTTACTTCCACGCACGGAAGATAAAAAAGAATAAAACCTAACCCATCCCCCATCTCAAATGTCCAATCTCCCATATCCGCGCCTCTAATCATGAAAACCAGCATCATCCCACTTCTCTGTAACACCCTTCTCCTCACGGTCGCTCTGACTGGCTGTGCCAATCATATTTCCCAGACTGCTTCCAGGGCATTTCCGGACAATCAGCCTATCCAGAGGATCACGGATAAGGCGTTGGCCGATGCCAGAAAAACCCTTCACCCCAAAGGTATCTCAATAGTCGTTGCAGAGCCGAAGACAGGGAAGATCCTTGCGATAAGTGATTGGCCTTGTTGGCCCCCTAAGGCGATAAAGAATCCACGGACAGGAAAACCAGATCCCAATCTCTGGACCTCCTCACAAATCTTTGAGCCCGGAAGCACCTTCACGCCGGTCGTGGCTGTCGCCGCTCTTGAGAAGCGCGTCATCACCCCAAAGACCAAGATCTACTGCGAGAACGGACGATTCTATTACGGAGGAAAGATTATCAAGGATTACTCCCCAGTGGGGGATGCCACCCTTGAAGAGGTCCTAGCCAAGAGCAGCAACATCGGAGCCTCCAAGATGGCCCTCATGCTGAAGGACAAAGATTACTACCAGTTCGTCCGCAAATATGGATTCGGGGAGAATACAGGGATCTCGCTTTCATTCGAGTGCAGAGGCGTCGTGATTCCTCCCTCCAAGTGGAGTGCGCTGACCAAGGCGCGCATGGGTTTTGGTCAGAGTGTTGCCGTCACACCCATCCAGCTCACCATGGCCTATTGTGCCCTTGCCAATGGAGGACATCTCATGCGTCCGCTGATTGGCGCTGAGAAGCCCAAGGTAGTGCGCAGAGTCTGCTCCCAGAGCACAGCCAACAGGGTAAAAAATGCTCTACAAAAAACCGTCTCCCCAGATGGTACTGCCCCCTTGGCCCGCGTTGCAGGGGTGACAGTGGCTGGAAAGACGGGAACAGTCCAAGCGATCTCTCACAAAGGCGGATACCTCCCAGATCAATATTGGACCATGTTTGCGGGCTTCTTTCCTGTGGATCACCCCCGGTACGTGGTGGTCGTGGTCGTGGACGAAGCCGACCTTCCTCATGAGAAAAACTTTGGGGGATTAGTAGCCGCTCCGATCTTCTCGGACATAGCGACTCAAATCTCAGCCCTCAAAGAGGGTAGTGCGGATCATTGATCCCACACGGTTATTCCCCAGCAACACGTAAAAATAGAGACAAGCTCATGAGTGAACCCAAAGATATCTCGGGAGAGGAGGACGATGGATGGGAGGAGATTGCCTCGGCTGACGACGATGTTTCCCAGGAACTACTGGATTGGGCCGGCCTGGATAAGATCTGGGACCAGTACTACCTGTGTGAGTTTGAGCAGTTTCAGGATCTGGCTAAGCGATCCGTTCACCTCATCATCGAGGGAGAGGAATGGGGTGGGGAAACCCCCGGTATCAGCGGGGTCTGGCAGACAGCCAAAACGGACAACCCTGATCAGGTGAAAAGTGATCTCCGTGATCTGATTGCCGAACTGATCTGGGAAAACAGAAGTCAGATTCACCAGCACAGGAAAGAGTTTGGGAAAAAGGACAATCCCAGTAATCCCTCCTCGTCACTTGTAGGGCAACCGATTAGACTTCGAGCACTCTTCCCCATGGCTCTCCCTTCCAAGAACTCCAAGCTCTACACTCCCGGACAGGGCAACGAAGTCCGCATCCTTCTCACGGAGGGAGGAGTGGGCAAGGAAGAGCGTGTTCTCCTTGATTGGACGGGGGATGCCCTGAGGATCAACGGTGATCTGCTTGAGAAGATCGATGCAATGATGACTGCCGAGTCAATGGAGGAATGACACGCATGACATTCCTCCGGTCTCGACATCGCTGATCGCATGCACAGACTTGGACACTTGGAAAATGATACTCCCGATATGCCAACTGACTTTGCCACTCCTGTGAAAACCTGCCGGGGACGTCCTGCCGGATCGGGGAAGACTGTCTCTGGCAAAGGCGGGTCTATCGATTACAGGGAGGCGTTGGATCTGATTCTGACGGCTGAAAGTGGCAACTCAGATCTGACCGAGCACCAGAGGGAGGAGCTGCCGGCGATCGTCTCCCACTGGCTGCAGTCTCCCAGTGAAGCACCAATTCTTTTGGATCAGTCTTATGGCAAGAAGTGGATGGAGATGCTGAGGTCACATCTATTCCTGAAAGCCAACGGCCCGGTGCATGGATTACCCAAGGCCGTTAAGAGCGCCAAGCCCATCAGCATTGATTTCACAGGCATCACCTTCGCACCCACGGAGAAACCCAAATTCACCTTCATCGATCTCTTTGCCGGGATCGGAGGCTTCCGTCTGGCCCTTCAGGAACACGGCGGCAAGTGCGTTTTCACAAGTGAGTGGGACGTTCACGCGAAGGAAACGTATTTTAACAATTACGGCGAGGTGCCTTTCGGAGACATTACTAAGCTAAGCTCTCAAAAACTAATCTCAGCACAAATTGACATTCTAGCTGGAGGTTTTCCCTGCCAACCCTTCAGCAGAGCGGGAGTATCTGCGAGGTCTTCACTTGGTCAAGAGCATGGATTTTCCTGCGAGACACAAGGACAATTATTTTTTGATATAGTCAATATAGCCAAGATTCATAGACCAAAAGTAATTCTTCTGGAGAATGTTGGGAATCTACTCAGTCATGATGGTGGGAACACATTTCGCACAATTAAGTCCCAAATAGAGAATGATCTAAAATATAAGATCTTTGATCACTCTGTATACAATGCAAATGTACTAGTTCCACAGAATAGAGTTCGATGCATTATCGTGGCTTTTAGGGATGATGCTGTTCTGCAGTGGAGTATGCCCAAACTCAGCGGTACTCCCCTGGCTCTGGGAAGCATACTGGAAAAACTGCCTATTCAGAATTCATATACAATTTCCAAAAAACTTTGGGATGGTCATATCAGAAGAAGCAACAGGAATATTGCTCGGGGTGCAGGCTTCACTGCCTTCCTAAAAGATCTATCCAAACCTTCAACTACTTTGGTTGCCCGGTATTATAAAGACGGCAAAGAATGTCTTATCCCGCAACCAAATCAACCGGAAGGCTTGCCCAGAATGCTCACAGAGAGGGAGTGCGCTCGACTACAGGGTTTTCCAGAGCAATTTCATCCACATCCATCAAAAATGAGGGCATACAAACAATTTGGTAATTCTGTACCAGTTCCTTTAATTTCATTTATTGCAAAAAGCATCACTAAATATCTATGAAATCATTTGCAGAATATTTGGCTTCGATTCCAAATGAAGAGGGTTTTTCCGCTGGAACAGAACAGATGTCGGTTCTTAATGCAAATGGGATGCGCTTTGTTTTATTATACTCCGATATTTATTCATCTCTTGAACTAATATGGGCTGCAGGAAGCAGGCTTTCAGATGCGCTTAGCGGAGTATGGGATTATAATGAAGATAGCTATCGTGAAGCTCTTAAGCCGATTTTAAATGTAAATGGCAACTCGGTAACTCCGAATATACAGAGTCAAACAGGGCACACAGTACGTTCTTTAGAACTCTATGCATCCTTTCTTCTTGATGTTCCACCAAGTCAAAAGACTAGAAGAGGTAGGGGCTGGTTGTTTTCTCCTGAAAATCTAGCTCATGAGAAATTAGATAAGATCATCACGTATTTTGAAATTCCATTTAAAAAATGGTTATCTCCACAGGTGAGTGAGAGTTCATTAGATAAGTATCTATCTGCATTAAAAAGTGCAGTAAGCAGAAATGCTGGCCTTGAAGTTTTTAGAAAAGATGTCTCGCGGAACCTTTTTAACGCCTTAGAAAGGGCTTCAAAATCAGATGAGATTCGCGGCTTGAATGAACGTGGCGGGAATATGTACGGCGCTGCAATAAATCACTACAAGAGATTTTTAGAAGGACAGCCGGCGGATGTAACTATCAGCATCAAAAATGAATTTTCCGCTATCTGCGACTTCGCAAAAGAGTACAACCAAGCATCGGGTGCTTGGTTGACGAGTGAGCCCAAGTGTTTAGCAGCATGTGCAAGTCTTGAAAAAATGGAGCTATGGGCACGCTCCCACTTCGAGCTTTTCCGCGGAATACCAATTCAATTCAAGTTTGGAAAGGGAAGTGGCAATTTCCCAAAAGTTCCATGGCTTTGCCTTCTCCCTCCAGGTCAGACAGCCAAGAATGGCATTTATGTTTCCATTTGTTTCGGAAGCGAAGGGGCTGGCGCCGTCTGCGGATTTGCGGGATCTGCCGCCACTCCGCAGGGACTAGCTTACGCGGATCTTGGCGAAAATCCTCCAATAGATGCCAATACATTCAACCATGGCTTTGTTAACCCTGAGAATTTCTTCAAGGACTCCTTCGATGAGGAAAAGTTGCGGAGTCACATAGCCGACTCTCTCTCCCTTTGTCTGGATCAACTCAAACTCCTCTCCACCTCTATGTTCACAAGTGACGATAAAGACAACGTAGCGGGAGCCGTGAAGGCAACGGGATTTCAGACGGAGGATGGATTGGTTGACCGGGTGCTGGATTCCCTGGCTGCCAAGCCTTTCCTTATACTCACTGGCAATTCCGGCACGGGTAAAACCAAGCTGGCCGAGCTCGTGGCCTCACGGCTGTCGGGAAAAGATTGCCATGTAACCATGGCGGTGGGTGCTGGATGGACTGATAACAGGAACGTTATCGGCTTCGTAAACTTCCTGCGTTCAGACTCAGCCAATGGAGAGGGCGACGATGTGTCACAGCCTTTACCGCTTTACCAAAGCACTCCGATCCTCGATCTGTTGCTACGCGCTGACAGACATCCCGCGGAGCCCCATTTCCTGATTCTCGACGAGATGAATCTCTCCCATGTGGAGAGGTATTTCGCCGATTTCCTATCCGCGATGGAGTCCACCAAGGGATTGATTAATCTTCACTCCGAGGGTGATGAGGAGACGTTGCTCTCCTTAGTTGCCGGAGGGGAGCCTGTGGTTCCTCGCCGACTGCCTTTCCCAAAGAATGTCTTCGTCATTGGCACGGTCAATGTGGACGAGACGACCTATATGTTCAGCCCAAAGGTGCTGGACAGGGCGAATGTCATCGAGTTCCGCACGGGAAAGACGCAGATCGGTCAATTCCTGTCCGACGGCGGTTCGGTGGTTTCCGAAATCACTCTGGGCGGTGAGTCCGAGCAGCGCGGTTTCCTGCAGCTAGCGAAGGCTGTCCGATCCGGAACAGTGGAACCGCTGGATGCTGGAGCCACCCGCAGCATTGGTGAAGCCCTCGCAGCGGTTTTCGACATCATGGCCGATGCCCGTCTGGAATTTGGATTCCGCACGATCAAGGAGATTATCTCGTATCATGCTGCGGATCATGCCCTCTCGGCAAACAAGACTGAGTGGAAATGGGAGCCCATCTTCGACCTCCAGCTGCTCCAGAAGGTGCTGCCTAAGCTGCATGGCTCGAAGCGCCGGCTCGAGGCCCTGCTGCTCCGTCTTGCCAGCTTCTGCGAGACGGGAACGGTGCCTCCCAAAGATGCCACGTATCCAGATGACCTTTCCGCGAGCGGTGCGGTGAAGTACCCTTGGAGCCGAGCGAAACTGGTGGAAATGATCGAGGCCGTGAGGCGTGATCAGTTCGTTAGCTTCATCCACTAGGATAAGGCTATGAGTGTCTCCCTAAAGCTGGACTCCATCGAGATCGAGCTGGGGGGAAAGCTAAGCCTAATGATCTGGGGTGCGGGTGTCGGGACTGTGGATGACTATGACAGGGACCGCAGTCCCGGAGGACCACTCCGCTTTCAATCACGTTCGTTCTCCCCTTCTCCCGGAAGGAGGGTTCCGATCGAATATTTTGCCGTGATTCCCTCCGAGGGAGCCCAGGCCCTCGTTCTCTACGAGAATACGTCTTACCGGTGGATGATAGCTGGGGATGGGGCTGAACTGCTGGGTGACGATGAGGTCAGGAGCACCCTGAAGAACCCGTCCTCCCGCAAGGGTCTTTGGGAGTGGACTCAGGAAAGAGCCAAGGGCAAGGCGCCTGGAGGCACCTTCCGCGTCACGAACTATCTTGGAACCGCCTCTATCAGTGTGGGAGACAAACCAGGGAATGAGGTGAGGTTCGAGATCCAGTCGAGGAAGTTCGACTATCACGGCGAATACAGCGCGATGGTGGAGGATATTTCGGATCGCTGTCGTCATCTGCTGCTGGAGTGGGACAGTCCCACGAGCTTTTCTATTTCGCAGGATCCTGAGAAGCGAGCCGAGACTATGCTGGAGCAATTCCTTTTCCTGAGGCATCTCACGGGAGGGGATAAACTCGATTTTCATCTCGAGATGATCGCCCGTCGACCGCATGCCGCACTGGAGCATGAGGAGGAGTGGAGGCCAGCTCCGCTGGCAGATCCGCTCGAGTTTGCGGTGAATCCCTTCAGGAATTCTAGGGGATGGATGAGGGGTGTGCCCGAAGGTATTTTCTCGGTGAATGGATCCTCCCCCGGGGAGATCCTCCACCGCAACCGACAGGAAACGCATGACACACCGCCGAACCGGTTCATCCTTTTCGCGCTAACGTCATTCCGTGATCTCTGCGACGAGATCATCAAGTCACGCGGGGCTGACCAAGGTACGGCGTATCTGGAGGCGATGCGTATGAGCGAGTCACTGGATGCATTCCTGGGGCGCCCGTTCTTCAGGGATATCTCTCCGCTTGATCGCCTGCCGCTCGAGAGTCAAACACTCCAGAAGCGAGAGGGATACCGTGACATCCTGCAGTCGTGGCTCATGCTCGAAGTGGCAGCCAAGCTCGACTGGCCAGGGCGTGGCGAGGCCTATGATGGCACGAACCGTGACGCAGCCGCTCTATACGAGTATTGGCTCTACTTCATCCTGCTCGATGTGCTGAAGACGAAGCTGCGGATGGAGCCCTGGAAAAGAGGTGAGGATAAGGGGGACTTTGTCTCGAAGGGGGTGAAGGGTGGGCCCTTATTAAATCTAAAGCGGGGAGAGGAATCGGTCAGCCGTCTGGTCTGGACGGCCGCCGACGGAACCAAGATGGGGGTTCATTTCTTTTATAACCGCAAGTTCATGAGGGCCCGCGACCCGAAGCTCTCCGGCAGCTACAGTCAGGCGTTCTGGCCCGACTACACGATGGCATTCTTTCCGGAGGAGTACATGAAGCTCGGAACATGGGAGGCTGCAGAGCAGGCTGCGTTGAAGGCAGGCCGGATCGCCTATTTGCACTTCGACGCCAAGTACCGGCTGGATTTCAAGGATGGGCAGGAGAGTCCCTTCGGTAACGATGATGAGGTGGCGATGGTGACGGAGCACGCAGAGTCACGTGGGACTGATACCTACAAGAGGGGCGATCTGTACAAGATGCACACCTACAACGATGCGATCCGCAGGACAGCCGGATCGTATGTGCTCTATCCCGGAAAGGACGGCGATCCCAAGGTGGATTTCCCCCGATACGAGGAAGTGGCGCCAGGAGTTGGGGCATTTCGCTTGAGACCAGGTCCACTAAAACAGAGGGAGGAATGTGAGAAGGCACTGGCGAAGTTCATCGGAGATGTGCTCATCCATCACGGGAATACCTTTAGTCGGAACTACCGTATCAATTACTGGACGGAAAAAACGATCCAGGAGACACCTGCAATTGAAGCGGAGCGGCCGCGCGATGTCATTGTGGACGACAGGCCAATTGGGGATGAGGATGCGCTTGTTGTCGGTTACAGATCGCATGCATTGGCAAATCTCGGAAAACGGGAGGGATTTGCTTACGTTCACGCCATCAGGAGTGATGGGACGCCGAATGAAAAAGTTGACCCCCGTCTGTTCAAGGCTTCACTGATTCTTCCCTATACCTTCCGTGAGGTAGGACTCCCCGAGTGGTGCGGATGGGTGGCGAAGATTACCACTAGCCGTCTCATCTCTAGGAATGATCTGGAGGAAAAACTAATGGGTGCTGGCAATCTGGAATCTGACGGCAGTTTCTATTTCTTAGTTGAATTCTCAGAAGACAAAGCTCTGGATCTTTCCCAGATCAAGGAGGCGAAGATCGCAATCCCTGTTGAGGAAGGAGTTCCTGTCAGGAAGCCATGGGGGGACTTGCGGAATACGAGTAATGCCTGACGTCTTCACCAAGGAGAAACGATCCGAGGTGATGTCCCTGATCAAGGGGAAGGGGAACAAGCGGACGGAGGGAGTGATAGCGAAGCTCTTCAAAGAGGAAGGGATCACGGGATGGCGAAGACATCTTCCATTGCCCGGTAGGCCGGACTTCACTTTCCGGAGGGAAAAGCTGACGGTCTTCGTGGACGGATGCTTCTGGCACGGATGTCCGAAGTGCTACCGTGCACCCAAGGGCAACCGGAAGTTTTGGGAGAGCAAGATCTCCCGCAACCGCGAACGTGACCGCGAGGTGAATCGGGAGCTGAAAAAGCGAGGATGGCGCGTCCTGCGCATCGCGGAGCATTCACTTAAGAATAGGAACCGGCATCGACTTCTCTTCCGTATTGAGAAGGTGCTCCGATCGTAGTACAATCGCCGTCATGCAGACCTTCACCACCAAGGGAGCAACTGACCTGCTCTATGCCGATGATTTCAGGAGCAATGGGTGCCCTGATGTCTGGGTACTGCTCAACGTGTCGGGCACCATCGAACTGGAAGCCCTTACCGAGGAAATAGAATCGGCTCTCGTGGAACTGGAACTTGATATTGAGGGCGATACGGTCCCAGATGAGGTCCTGACCTCCTTGATCGAGCATCTGAACTCTGCCCGGGTGCTGGATGTGCCGGTTACCTGAGTTAGCTGGCTGAATGGACAGCCATCGCTCTTGCGAGCTTCAGTCTGCGGTCGAAATCGCTCCTCATGAAGTCGATGAGGAAGCCGCTCAAGGCATTGCAGATGCCGCTCAAGTTCTCTGCCGGCAGCCCATTGGGATGAGCCGTCAGACGTCCATGAGCAAAAATATGGCGGATACAAGCCGCATGGGTGAGAACGGCAAAGTCATTTCCATTACGGAAGTTCTCCAGGAAATCCATGTGAATCTGCTTCTGGGAGTGCTCAACCAGAAATGCGCCTAGTTTGTTCTCTGGATCGAGTTCGCGGCACTTCGCTGCCAACTCCCGGATGTGGCGCTTCGGGTATTGGCCAAAGAGGATTCGGAAGGGTGGAAGATCTCGGACGAGTTCTGCATATCCCTCAAAGGCCGACCAGGTGAAGAAGACGCGTGTCAGTGAATCATACCCAAAGGACGTCTCCTCGGTGAACCCGTCCAACTCCATGCGGCGAAACGAGGTTGCTAGACGGAACCGATTGGCAAAGCGGTAGAAGTCGAACTTGGTTCCGACGAATCCAAAAGGCTGAATCTTGTCACCGGCACCCTTCACAATCTCCCTGGAACGTGTAAAGCCGGGAAGAGCCTTTTCTAAGTAGTCGTATTCGTTTTCAGTCATGTCAGTAGGCTAGTAGGCCGAAGTCTGAAGACTGAAGGCAAAAGGTGTCGTATCGAATGTAATTACCTCTGCGTCCTCTGCGTTTGCTGACTTGGCCGTTGCTACGCAGCCGTTACGGCCGCGCGAGAACATTCATTGGCAGATCAAAGAGGCAGGTCTCCCTGCGGGCTCTCGTGATCTCCTGAGGGCTTTTTGCGAGTGCCTTTCTTAGTGCGTGGTCTGACCACCTCAGCGGATGGAGGCGTCTCTTCGGTCTTAGTAGCTGGCTTCTGAGTCTCCTGCACGGTTTCCACGTGGGTATCCAGCTCTGCATGGAAGATGGCATCCTCTGGCGTGTAGCCGGCGTGGATGTGCTGCATGAAGGCGGGAAAGTAGCGGTCCAGTGTGTAGAAGGGGGTAGTGAGGAGCCGTTCGATCAGTGACTCGGTAAGGGCGAACCCTGCAAGAATATGAGTCAGCTGAAAACGCACCTCTCCGTCGGCCATGTCCATCTCGAACTTGCCGAGGGGGAGCTTGTAGTTGGCTCGCGTGATGAGTTCGCACGTGGAGAGGCGTAACTTCTCCTCACGCACGAAGAAGGGGTAGGTTCCGGTGACCTGTAGGTACTCCTCGCCGTTTCTGACATCGGTGATACGCACGTTGAACCGGAAGTTCACGTTCTTCCCGCTCATGCCGAAGGCCAGCCTCCGTTCCTCGGGATAGGAGGTGTAGTTGAAATCCTTGCCATCAAGGTAGTCGCTGACGGCTTGGAGGGCGGGGCAGAATTCAAAATCGGACATGGCAGGTCGGGGTTGAAGGCTGAGTCGGGAGACGTTGGTCGAGTGTCAAGAGCTGGTGTGATCGAGTGGGGAGAGAACCAAGGCTCTAAGAAGAGCCGTGGAAGACTACTGTCAGTAGCTCCGGAGGGGTGGCACCGCTTGTCGGGCGGCAAGTGCCGTCAATGTGGGGGATGGTTAAAAGTAAAAGGTTTGAAGGTGGGAAAGTTTGAAGGTGCCGAAGGTGGCCACAAACGGCACAGGGGGCGAGCAGTGAGCATAATATAAGAATAAAGATCTGAAGGAAAAGAGGAAGAGGGAACAGGGTCATCACCAGAAATAAACCGGGTTCAGTTACTTGGTCCGAAGATCACGGCGTTCCCGTTGTGGACATGAGTAACCGTCACGGGGCCCCCATCAGGCCATGAGACGATCGAGCCGTTCCCCTGGGCATCGAGACGAGAATGGATATTACCAGTCTGCCTTGTGCCGTCCGTCAAGGTGATGTCGTAGACTCCGTTGTTAACCGTCCCCGATTGAATCTGGGAGGGATTGACGGGTAGCCCGACGACCTGGGCCTCGATCGACTCGGTTGCAGAGAGGCAGGGGAACAGGGCTGCAAGGAGCAGGGATTTAGTTTTCATACCTAAATGTAGCACATCATCCTAGACACTGAGTGTCCTAGGTCTGAAGTCGAGAGTCGAGAGTCGAGATGTCGAACTAAGGTTCACGGATGGAGCGCGGATAGATCCCGCAGAGGTGGGACCCGAAGGGCGAACCAATTCTCTGGGAAGAGATGCGGAGAAATTGCCTCTAAGGCAAGCCCGTGAGGGCGGCACCGCTTTGCTGGAGCAAAGTGCCGTTCAACTGAGCGGGAGCGAACGAGTCAAACGACCGGCAGATAAAAAGCCTTTAGGCTGTTAGGAAGAACCGAATTGCTAGGTGCTCAGGTATCTTTTCTGATCTGCAAAATCTGAAAAAACAGTCGATCAAGCTCGAGTAACTGCTCGGCGATCATGGAGTGCGAAGCTTCCTGAGTCTCGTCATGATGCTGGGTGCCTCCTTCGCCTCGCAGAGGGGGCCGAGATGTTGGAAGATGTGATTCCAATCCAAGTTGTCCGAGCCCTGACGAACGATGATTCCGCGGATGTCGTTCCAATCCAGATCCCTGTCGGCGAAGGCCTTCATGACGATGAGATCCTCGGGCGTGCAGAGCTTCACCTCGGCTCCCGGTTCCATCTCGATCATGACGGCGCGTTCAACAGCCTTCTCCTCGAAAGGGAGTGCTCCCAGGGCAATGTCGATCCCAATTCCTTCACCTGAGCGCAGGAGAAGAACGCGGTTCAGCAGGGCAAAGTCACGGGCTCCTTCTATGCGCGGTTCATAATGGGACAGCCATTCGTCAACAAAGGATTCTTCTGCCCCGAATCCTGTCAGGAGCGTGAGATCAAGATCCATCGTGAAGCGGGGTTCACCCCAATGGAGCACGGCGATGCCGCCGATGATGCAGAACTTCCAGTGCCGTCGATCGCAGAAGTCCTGCAACTCGACCGACAACTTGGTGAGTTCATTCATACCGAACGGATTTTAAGGAAGACCCGTTGTTGTTCCACCAGTCCCGAGGAACTCCGAACCGGCATCCTGGCTGCAGTCTGAAGGATGGTTCCGGCGAGATTTCTGAGGGAATGAGCGGTATCGGCCGAGCGGATATCAGCATCACGTACCTCCTGCAGGACAGGTGCTGCCGCGGCCCATTGAGCGATGCGTTTGCTGATTGCAGAGGTATCCGAATTCACCCGGTTATTGTACGCGTGCCGGCAGTTGAAGTCCAATGCATCTGAGTCGGATAGGATTCCTGGCCACGTCTTTTAACTCTGCGATCTCTGCGTTTGCTGACCCGGCCGTTGCTACGCAGCCGTTACGGCCGCGCGAGATACTCGCTATGATTACCCGACTTGCGGAAATGGGTCGCCGTTAGTATGTCCTCACTATGTCCGTAACGATCGAGATGCCTGATGAGATCCAGAGGGCACTGAAGCTTCCAGAGCCTGAGCTTCGCGGTAGGGTTCTTCTGGAGCTCGCCTCGACGCTCTATCAGCGGGGATTGCTTGCGTTTGGCAAGGCTGCCGAACTCGCCGCAATGAGTCAGGATCGGTTCGGTCTCGCTCTTTCCGAGCGAGGGATTCCTCGGCACTACGGATTGGCCGAGGTGAGCGAGGATATCGCTTATGCTGGCGGTCAGTGACACTTCGCCGATATCGGCTCTCGCCATTCTTGGGCGGCTTTCTCTCCTGAAACAACAATTTGGGAATGTATTGATTCCCGGGAGAGGGGTCAGTCCCGCGTATTGACTCAATTTAAAAAATCTGAAGAGTTCGGTTTATGGCAAGACAACTGCGAATTGAATACGCTGGGACGATTTAGTCGTTCCTTAAAAAGGTCTTAAGGTATTCATCGAAGGCTCCAAAAAAAAACGACTCTCCCCACCAGAGACTCAAGGCCCGGGCTCGCTTCCGCAGAAGGGCTGCCATCGAACCACGCATCGGCCATCTCAAAAGCGACTTCCGCCTCGGTCGCAACTTCCTCAACGGCCAACAGGTCAACAGCATCAACCTCCTCCTGGCTGCCACAGCCGCCAACCTCTCCCTCTGGATGAGAAAGATCCTCTCGGCTCTGGTCCAAATCCTATCCCCTATACCTCTCCCTATCCCAATCACCAACTTCCCTGCTCTCCAAAGGGCTTTTTAAGGGCCAACTAATCAAGAGGGCTTCGGGGGAGTCATCCATCATTCATTCGGTATTATACCCGAAAGGGTTTATTTATGAACGACACTTTGATTCAGTTCGTGAAAGCAAAGCGGAAGGCCCTAGGTTTAATCCAGCTTGAGTTGGCAGATCGGGCCGGGCTTGGCCTGAGGTTCATCCGTGAATTGGAACAAGGGAAGCAAACCCTTCGCCTCGACAAGGTCAACCAGGTGATGGCGCTCTTCGGTCACAGGATGGAGCCTGCGCCGTTTCGCAAGGAGATAGGCAATGAGAAGAGCTGAAGTTTTGCTGAATGATCGCCCTGTTGGACTTCTGGAGGAACCGGAGGGTGGATACCGATTCACGTACCATCAGGATTACCTGAAGGATCCGAAGCCCCTGCCTGTGAGTTTGTCTCTCCCTCTCCGGGAAGAGCCTTGCGAGGACAAAAGGCTTTTTCCATTTTTTGATGGGCTGATCCCGGAGGGGTGGTTGCTCGATATTGCCGAAAGCACTTGGAAACTGAATCCAAGGGATCGGATGGGGTTACTATTGGCCTGTTGCCGTGACTGCATCGGTGCGATCGGTGTCGTGCCTCTCAGCGAGGAGGTGAGCCATGAGTGAGCAGTTCTGCAAAATCTGTCTTGAGGCCCTCCAGGACGGAGTGTCCGATTACCATCCCTCCTGTTCCCGGAAGCTCTTTGGATCGTCACATCCACCCAAGCTTCCCTATTCAGCAAAAGATCTTGATGCGCTTGCGGAGCAGGTGATCCAGCAGCACATCGCAGTTCCCGGCGTTCAGCCGAAGCTCTCTCTCCACCTTGATCGCTCCGGGCGATTTGATTCTGGCCGACTGACTCTTGTCGGTTTGGAGGGGGGTTACATTCTGAAGCCCTCCGTGGAGAGGTTTCCGGAAATGACGGAGTTGGAGCATCTCACCATGCGCATGGCCCGATCTCTAAGAATCGAGACGGCGGAGTGTGGTCTCATTGATCTCGAGGATGGCAAAAGGGCCCTGATCGTTCTTCGTATGGATCGAGTGAAAGGCGAGAAGCTTGCCATGGAGGACATGTGCCAGCTTGGCGATAAACTTTCCGAGGAAAAGTACCGAGGCTCCATGGAGAGCGTCGGCAGGATCATCCTGAGGCGCTGCACCAATCCGGGATTTGATGTCCTGAGATTCTACGAGGTGATGCTCTTTTGCTTCCTCACAGGCAATGCAGACATGCATTTCAAAAACTTTTCCCTGATCCGCACATCTGAGGGAGAAATCCGTTTTTCTCCCTCCTACGACCTGCTACCAACCCATCTGCTTTTGCCATCAGATACCGAGGAATCGGCGCTCACAATCAACGGCAAAAAGAAGCGACTTGCACTGAAGGATTTCTTGGCCAGCGGAGAGTCCCTTCAGCTCACGGAGCGTCAGATGGCTAATTCCTTGCGTCGGTTGGAAAAGGGATTTCCGGGTCTTTTGTCCGTGATTGAACGGGGGATGTGTTCCCGTGAGGCCAAAGATCGCTACAAAGAGTTGGTATTGGATCGCTGGCAACGGCTTGGGAGGAGTATCGAAAATGCCGGTGAGTGATATCAGAAGAGGGGCTTGTTTCTGACTGACTGTGCATTCTTGAATCCTCCTCGGAGAATGAGCGTGCGGTGCTCAGCAATGATCCCTCCTCCAAAAGGTAACAAAAGGTAACAAAAGGTAACAAAAATTTGGCCAGCGGGGCGCTATCTGGCGCAAATGACGAAAAAGTCCTGATCGCCCGTGGAGCCTTTATTTATAAGGCTTAAAGAGGGAAAAGCCCACTCTTTGCATCCCACCGGAGTTGACGGGGCTCGAACCCGCAACCCCCGCCGTGACAGGGCGGTGCTCTGACCAATTGAGCTACAACTCCAAGGATGTCTCGGATCAAAACCGAGGGGCATTAATCATCCACGCAATTTCATTCCGGGCAATCTTTTTTGTGACTTTCCAGCGGATGCCGGTCATTCTTTCGAAAACACGACCATGGCTTATCCATCCTATGCTGCGTTCCTAAAAGCCCTTGAAGAAGCCGGGGAACTCCGGCGTATCACTGAGCCTGTGGCCACTGAACTTCAGATCACGGAGCTCGCTGATCGAGAGATGAAGTCCCCGGGCGGAGGGAAGGCTCTACTTTTCGAGAAGCCGACGATCAACGGCAAGGTCTCCGCCTTCCCCGTGGCCATCAATGCCTTGGGATCCAAGCGCCGCATGGCGATGGCTCTCGGACTCGATTCTGTCGATGAGCTTGCCGGTCAACTCGAGTTCCTGATGAAGGCGAAGCCGCCGAAGAGCTTTGCAGATGCACTGAAGCTTCTACGAAACGGAATCGATCTGATCCATGCCCGTCCCCGCTCCGTCAAGAGCGCTCCCTGTCAGGAGGTTGTTCATCGCTTGGGAGAGGAAAATCATGGGGAGCTCCTCTCTCTCGATCATCTCCCGATCCTGAAGTGTTGGCCACACGATGGAGGAAGGTTCATCACCCTTCCAACTGTTTATACAAAAGATCCCGACACGGATGAGCGGAATGTCGGAATGTACCGGATCCAAATCTACGATGGTCAGACCACCGGCATGCACTGGCAAGTGCACAAAGTCGGTGCACGTCACGGAAAACGTTATTATGAGCGCGGCGAGAAGATGCCCGTAGCCATCTGCCTCGGAGGCGATCCTGTCTTCACGCTGGCCGCCACGGCACCACTGCCCGACGGCATCGACGAGATCCTCTTCGCCGGATTCGCCAGAAAGAAGTCGGTCGACCTTGTCAAGTGCGTTACCCAGCCGCTGGAGGTACCCGCCGAGAGCGATTTTGTGATCGAGGGATATGTCCAGCCCGGCGAGATGCGACCCGAAGGTCCCTTCGGCGATCACACCGGATTTTACACACCAGTGGATGACTATCCTGTCTTCCATGTGACGGCGATCACCCATCGTAAGGAGGCCATCTACCCCTGCACCATCGTCGGTATTCCTCCCATGGAGGATTTTTACATGGGGGAGGCGAGCGTCAGGATCTTCCTGCCGATTTTCAAGATGAACTTTCCCGAGATTGTCGACATGGCGCTCCCGGCTGAGGGGACCTTTCACAACCTTGTCTTTGTCTCGATCAAGAAGCAGTACCCATGGCAGGCTTTCAAGGTGATGCATGGTCTCTGGGGTATGGGGCAGATGATGTTCGCGAAGTACATCGTCGTGGTGGATCATGACTGCGACGTGCAGAACACCTCCGAGGTTCTTTTCCGATGGATGGCCAACACCGACCCTCAACGCGACAGCATCCTTACCAAGAATCCACTGGACAGCCTCGACCATGCTTCCACCGTGCCGAACATGGGGGGGCACATGGGCTTCGACGCCACGAAGAAAATCCCCGGAGAGGGCTACACTCGCGGCTGGCCTGAGTTAGTGAAGATGGATCCTGCTACTAAGGCGTGGGCTGATGGATTTCTGGGATAGGAGATAGGAGATAGGAGATAGGAGATAGGAGATAGGAGATAGGAGATAGGAGATAGGAGATAGGAGATAGGAGGAACTACTCGTGATGCGAGCGACCTTTCATTCCTCACGCCCCTTGTTTTTTTCTCTGCACCTCCGCGCCTCTGCGGGATCCATTCCTCGGCCTCAGCTCCTCGAGGTCATCACCCGGAGCAGGAGCAGTAGTTTCCTCAATGTGGGGACCCGGTAGCGCTTGGCGAAAACATCGTAGCGGTCGCGGTGCATCTGCAGCAGGAGATCGCGGTACAGTGCGCTCATGAGTCGGGCGGGTAGCATGAGTCGGCGCTGATTTGCAGTCATCTCAGCCCATGCGAGCTCGGCCTTGGCGAAGAATGAATCCGCCCGCTCTGCCTGGTGATTGAGCAGGTGGGTCATGGCGGGCGAAGGGATGCATCCAAGAATATCGTTCTGACGGACTCCGAAGCGCTCCAGATCCTCAAGGGGTATGTAGATCCGGCCCATCGAGGCATCCTCGGCGACATCCCTCAGGATATTGGTCAGTTGCAAGGCGATCCCGAGTTGCTCGGCATAGCATTCCACATCCTTGCCCATGGCGTCGGAAGTCTTGGCTCCGAAGATCCTGACGCTAGTCAATCCCACAGCTGATGCGACCCGGCGGCAGTAGATTTCCAGATCCTGGAATGTCGCGTAGCGGCAAAGCTCCGGATCCCCGACATCCATAAGCATCCCCTGCACGATTTGCTCGAGAAGGTGGCAATCGAGATGTCGCCGGGCAATCATTTCGCGAAATCCCTCGGGAAGTGATTGTCCGTGATCCGGCTTGAGTGCCTCCAACCAATCATTCAAAAGATCGCGTTTCTCTTCGGGGGTTATTTCCTGCGAGTCAGCGATGTCATCGACCGTACGGCAGAAATCCGAAAACAGAAGGGCATCGCGCCTCCGTTTTCCCGGTAACAGGAATAATCCCAGCACTAGATTGGAGCCTCCCTGACGGGCGCTGGAAATTTTCAGGGGGTTCCGTAATTCAATAGGTGAGGGATTCATGGGTACAGAATCAGTATCCTGAGCACACCTAGGGAATCGGGTCATTGCAATCAGTCTTTAACTTTTAGCTTTCCGCTTTTTGCTCCGCCACGGAATGTAACGGAAGAATGACACTGCCCAACCAGATTACCATCGTCAGAATCCTGCTGATTCCGGTCTTTGTCGTGCTTGCTATCTATTATGGAAAGAGTGCCGCGGCGGGTCATCCCGATGAGCATCTGAGATGGGCCACGATAGCCATGTTTCTTACGGCTGCCCTGAGTGACGGGATTGACGGGTGGATTGCCCGCCGATATCACCTCAAGTCCCGCTTGGGTGCCATTCTCGACCCCATCGCCGACAAGGGACTGATGCTGACGGCTATCATCACCCTGAGTGTCACCAAGTGGCCCTATGAACTTCCTGTCTGGTATCCGGTGCTCGTGATCGCCCGTGATATCATTATTGTCGTCGGGTGCGCGGTTCTCCGTCTGTTGAACGATCACTTGGAGGTGAAGCCCTCGTTTGCGGGAAAGCTTTCAACCTTCCTCCAGATGCTTACTGTCGCCGTCGTCATGTTGCAGTGGAGTCACTGCGATCCAGTGGTTTGGGTATCCGGAGCTGTCACACTTCTCAGCGGCATCGGATATGTCACCGCCGGCATCAGACAACTCCAGGATGGCGGTCACACCGCTCCCGTGACACGCTCAGATCAGCCAGCTCCCTGAGCCCGGACAACACTTTATTTTTTCATGAGACGCGTAGCCATTGTCGGTCGCCCCAATGTGGGCAAGTCCTCCCTCTTCAACCGTCTTATGGGACGCCGGGTGGCCATTGTCCATGATCAGCCCGGAGTGACTCGTGATCGCCTGGCCGGCATTTGTAAGACGGGTCCCGTGCCCTTCGAGATCATTGACACGGGAGGCATCGGCGATGCGCCTGATCCCGACTTCGCAGAGGCGACGCACACGGCAGCCCAGGCCGCAATCGCGAGCGCTGACTTGCTTCTCTTTGTTGTCGATGGTCGGGCCGGGCTCACCCCCCTGGATCGGGAACTCGCGCGGATGCTCCGCTCCGGAGGGCGCCCCCTGATCCTGATCATCAACAAGATTGATCAGGAGATGCATGAATCTCTGGTGGCGGATTTTTTCCAGCTAGGCTTTCCGGAGGTACTGTCAATCAGCGCCGCTCATGGTCGCGGCACCCATGACCTGCTTGCAAAGATCGCTGAAAAACTGGGTGACTTTGGAGATAACGGGATTCCTGAAGAGGGTTCCTCTCCCCGTCTGGCAATCGTTGGTCGCCCCAATGTGGGCAAGTCCTCCCTTCTGAATCGTCTCCTCGGCGAAGAGCGCAGCATTGTGAGTAATATCGCCGGGACCACCCGGGATGCGCTCGATGTGAAATGCGAGCTCGGAGGGGAACCCTATGTCCTAGTGGATACGGCCGGTCTTCGGCACCGCTCGCGGCCCGACACCTCGGTGGAGATTTTCAGCGCCATGCGCTCCGAGGAGGCGATCCGCCGAGCCGATGCAGGTCTGCTCGTGATCGACGGGGAGAATGGAGTCACAGCGCAGGACAAGCGTATCGCAGGCATGCTTCAGGAGTCCCAGAAAGCCTGCATCATCCTGCTAAACAAATGGGATCTCGTCCGTAAGGAGGATGGAGGCCGCGCCTCCCAGGGCGATCAGTCCGAGGCCATCCGCAAGGATCTTTTCTTCCTCGATTATGCACCGGTGGTTTGTATCTCGGCCAAGACAGGGCAGGGATTCAGCCGGATTTTTTCGGCACTCAAGAGCGTTCGTAAGGAAGCTGATACCAAGATTCCAACGGGTGAGCTGAATCGTTTCTTTCGGGATATTTTCGAACAGCATCCTCCCCCGACGAAGTCTGGGAAGCGCTTCAAACTCCTCTATGCCACCCAGGTGATACCCGAGGTGCATCGGCCCTTCCACCCTCCCGAGTTTTTGCTCTTTGTCAACGACCCTGACCTGATCATCGACTCTTACCGCGAGTATCTCTTCAACCAATTCCGTGAGCGCTGGCCCTATCCCGGCCTGCCGATTCGTTTGCGCATGAAGGGACGTGAGTCCCGTGAGGTGCAGGATCGTAAAAAGGAGAGCCGGGCAGCCACGGATGCCGCCCTAGCTGATCAAGAGGAGGGAATGGTGCCGGAGAAAAAGCCAAAAGCCCCCCGCCGCCCCCTGGTGAAGGCAGTGCCTCGTCCACGACGCGCCCCCTCTCACAAGCCACAGAAACGGCTCGGCGGAAAAAAAACCGCCGCTCCCCGCAAGGGGCGAGCCCCTCGGCGTTAGGACTCCTGCAATTAAGCAACAAGACAATTCCGCTCCTTGCTAAAATCTATAGTTGCTCTGTGGGAGAATATTCTTTCACCCTGCCAAATCAGTATGACCGTTAGAAAGTTGAGTCGTTGACAGGTCACTTGGCTCCCGATACTTCAGTTCTTCATGAACAACTTTTCTTTTCCCGCTGAGCCTTCCGAGAAGCAGAATGTCATCGAGGGCGCCATCGGGCGCTGGTTGGTCGTGGTTTTGCCGGTTGTCCTGATCGGCCATCTTCTGGGTGCTTTAGCTATCGTGGCCGCCCTCATGTCCGCCAACTTCAATATCCTCGGCTGGCTAGAGTAATCGCCGTGTGCGGCGCAGCAAGAAGGTAAGAAGGTCTCCAGACTTTTTACTTTCGTTCTTTTGACCTTTTACCACTCCTAAGGCTCCGGATGTTCCACGGCAGGAGCCCCTTCTGCCGGGTGTGATCGGATCTGTCGCTGATTGACATAGGCACGACCCTGGAGATGGGCCATCGCGGCGCAGAGGCATCCCCCCCCGATGATGATCACTCCGGCGATGTAGACCCAGAGAAGCAGAAACATCATACTCCCCATCGCGCCGTAGATGGCGCTGTAGTTGATGAGCTTGGGGACGATATTGACGAAGAAGGCCTGCCCCACCTGAAGGAGAATGGCCACAAGCAGCGCCGGGATCCAAATCTGGACAAACCAGATCCTCTGACGCGGGGCGAGCATGAAAAGGACGGTGAAACAATAGAAGAGCACCAGAGTGCCGCCGACATAGCGGCTGAAATCCACGACGGCCAGTGCATGGGCGACGTTGAACAAGGGGAAATGCTCATTAATGATCGCCTCCAGAGAATGAAGCATGCGGGCTACTCCTTGTAGCAGTGCGGGAATGACCGTGCCGAGGAGCAGGGCTCCCGACATGGCCAGGATCAGAAGAAGATTTTTCACCGGCATCTGCCACCAGGGGAGTCGGCGTGTTCCCCAGGCGTGATTGATCGAGAGCACAAGGGAGTGAAAGAACCGCAGTGAGGCCCAGGTCAGGATCAGGATCGAGACGATGCTGACACTGCCACGCGCCTTTTCCAAACCTCGCACCATACTCCAGAGAAGCTCTTGCTGCTCCTCTCCGATGGGAACAAAACGGTGGATGGTGGTAAGAACCGTGTCGCCGGGGAAGAAATAGGAGCCGATGGTCAGAAGGAGTGCGACGAGCGGTACGAGTGAGAAGAGGGCGTAGTAGGCAAAGGCGGCGGCGTTCTCCCCGCCGTTGATGCGTGAGTAGATTGTCGCGGTTACTCGGGTCAGTCGCCAAAGATGGACTGCTGACCTAACAAAATGACTTGGAATCAACCTGTCTCGGTTGCCATCGATCATTGTCATGGAACAGGAACTAGGAGCCCAAGTGTCACGGGCTCAGGCGTTCGATGACCCACTCGGTGCCACATGTTGACTCCCCCTGCACCGGGCGCCGGTAGCGGAAGCGGTCATGAAGGCGGTTCGGCCTGCCTTGCCAGAACTCGATTGTCCTTGGGGCCACCTGATAGCCACTCCAGAAATCGGGCACTGGTATTTCCAGTCCGGAGAAGCGCTCTTCCAATTCCGTTGCCTGCCGATCAAGCGTTTCGCGGTCGGGGAGCACCATGCTCTGGCGGGAGGCCCATGCCCCAATACGACTGCCCCGTGGACGGCTTGCGAAGTAGGCCTCCGTCTCCGAGCGGGGAAGGATCGAGGCGATACCGTTGATCTGAATCTGACGCTCGAGGGGCTCCCAGTAGAAGAGCAGGGAGACGGAATTATTTGATGCAATCTGCAAGGCCTTACGGCTGCCCATATTGGTGAAGAAGCGAAATCCGGTCTCATCATAACCCTTTAGCAGCACGACACGGGAGGAGACCTCTCCTTCCGGAGAACTTGTGGAAAGGACCATCGCGGTCGATTCTAGAACGGCCGGGCACGCGGTCGCCTCATCCAGCCATGCATGGAACTGGACGAAGGGATCGCGGGCGAGGTCTGCGCTCCGAAGTTCGGCATGATGATAGTCACGACGGAACGAGGCCACGTCGAGAAGGTCGGGACGCTCTGATTGTTCCATTTTGTGATCATGCAACAGGCACCCCCCTGTAGGCACCCCTAAAATTGAAAGCAAATTGCTTTTGACAGGAGAAGATCCGCGAATCATTCTTCTAATCCGCTTTTTCTCGGAAAGCATCGCAGCATCGTCGTAACTATTAACTAGTACCGACCGGTGTGACGGTCATTGCTTTTAAGGAGTTGCGGAAACGACCCTAGCATCCCGAAGGTCGCTGTTCTTTCAACAACTTGGCCGGTCTTCGGACCGGGCAGGCCCATGTAGCTCAGTTGGTAGAGCACGTCCTTGGTAAGGACGAGGTCACCGGTTCAATCCCGGTCATGGGCTCCAGAGGAACGAATCACCAAAAAACAAAACAACCAGCACAACCCAACATTATGGCAAAAGAAGCCTTCAAACGCGAAAAAGATCACGTGAACATCGGTACGATTGGCCACGTTGATCACGGCAAGACCACCCTCACCGCCGCCATCACCACTGTGCTGGCAAAGACCGGCAAGGCCCAGGCCCGCGCCTACGACCAGATCGATGCTGCTCCCGAGGAGAAGGCCCGCGGTATCACCATTTCCACCGCACACGTCGAATACGAGAGCGACAAGCGCCACTACGCTCACGTCGATTGCCCGGGACACGCCGATTATGTGAAGAACATGATCACCGGTGCCGCTCAGATGGATGGAGCGATCCTCGTCGTCAGTGCCGCTGACGGCCCGATGCCTCAGACCCGTGAGCACATCCTGCTCGCCCGTCAGGTTGGCGTTCCTTCGCTTGTCGTCTTCATGAACAAGGTCGATCTCGTTGATGATCCGGAACTCCTTGACCTCGTCGAGATGGAAGTTCGTGATCTCCTCACGTCCTACGACTTTCCAGGTGATGAGATTCCCATCATCAAGGGTAGTGCTAAGAAGGCCCTCGAGGGAGACCCCGAGCAGGAGAAGAATATCCTCGCCCTCATCGAGGCCGTCGACAGCTATATCCCTATGCCTGAGCGTCCGAAGGATCAGCCTTTCCTCCTCCCCGTTGAGGACGTCTTCAACATTGAAGGTCGTGGCACCGTCGCCACCGGCCGTGTCGAGCGTGGTATCCTGAAGAAGGGTGAGGAAGTCGAGATCGTTGGTCTCCGCGACACCCAGAAGACCACCGTCACCGACATCGAAATGTTCCGTAAGCTCCTCGACACCGCAGAGGCCGGCGACAACGTCGGAATTCTGCTCCGTGGTGTGAAGAAGGACGATATCGAGCGTGGTCAGGTCATTGCCAAGGTCGGATCAATCAAGCCCCACAAGAAGTTCAAGGCCGAGATCTATGTCCTCAGCAAGGAGGAAGGTGGTCGTCATACCCCGTTCTTCACGAACTATCGTCCTCAGTTCTACTTCCGCACGACAGACGTCACGGGTTCCGTCAAGCTGCCCGAGGGTGTCGAGATGGTCATGCCTGGTGACAACGTCGCTATTGAGGTCGAACTCGGTAGCCCGATCGCCATGGAGAAGACAATCCGCTTCGCAATCCGTGAAGGCGGCCGTACCGTGGGTGCGGGTCGTGTCTCCGAGATCATCGAATAACACATCGCAAGAGCCTAGGCCAGTAGCTCAATTGGTAGAGTAGCGGTCTCCAAAACCGTTTGTTGGGGGTTCGAGTCCCTCCTGGCCTGCTCTGCATCCTTCGCTCTTTTCAATAGCTTCCGCACTTCCTCACTCCCTTGTATGGCAAATAAATTCTTCTCCTACTTCGGTGAGGTCCGTACGGAATTGAAGAAGGCCCAGTGGCCTTGGGATGACAGCGAACGTGGATTCCGCAAGTACAAGGAACTCTGGGATTCCACACTTGTCGTCATCATCGCCATGCTGTTGGTCGGCGGTTACATCTCCTTCTTCGACTTCATCACCATCAATGTGGTCGGATTCCTTACCAAACCTTAACCGCTAGATTTCCGGTTTTCACCCAATTATCCGATCATGGCATTAGCCCCAAAAGACCAGTGGTTCGTCGTTCATGTCCTTTCCGGACAGGAAAAGAAAATCCGCGATAACATCGTCAAGAGGATCGCCACCGAGGAGCTTGGCGACCATGTCTTCGAGGTGCTCATCCCAACCGAGCGGGTTCAAGAGATCAAGCGCGGCAAGAAGACCGAGACCACACGCAAGTTCTTCCCTGGATACCTCATCGTTAACATTCATCTCCTTGATGAGGAGAACGAACTCATCGACAAGGCCTGGTACTTCATTAAGGACACCACAGGCGTCATCGGATTCGCCGGCACCAAAGACAAGCCCATTCCGATGCGCAAGAAAGAGGTCGAGGGCATGCTTTCGCAAATGAAGGAACGCGAGGACACCGTCACCGCCAAGGTCATCTACGAAGTAGGCGACAAGGTCAAGGTCTCCGATGGCCCCTTCCAGAACCAGCAGGGTATTGTCGAGGAAGTCGACCCCGAACGCGGCAAGCTCCGCGTATCGGTGAGCATCTTCGGTCGCGACACACCGGTGGAGTTGGAATATTGGCAAGTCGAGAAAGCCTAAATAAAATCCTAACCGTTCTGACGACGGTTTTTTGCCCCGGGAGGGGCGCAGGAGATAGGAGATAGGAGATAGGAGTTGGGGACATCTCGACTTTCGAGTCGGTCTTCAGGTTTATTTGCCCGGCCGGTGCTTCGCGTACGTTACGGCAAGTGCTAAGTTTTATCGCTATCTCCCATATCCCATCTCCTACTTCCCATCTCCCGCCCCTCCGAGGCGTCCCCCTCACTTCGGACTCAGGACATCGGCCAGCATTTTTCTGGCTAGGATGAGATCGCTGTAGGGTGCGCGTTTCCGCTGGTATTTGCGCTCGAGGACCTCGATCAGCGACTCGACATCAGCCGGCGTGGGCTTGGTCTTCTTATTGTCGTAGTATGTCCAGACTTCGGAGTCAGCCCGCTTCGTTTGGAAGCGGAAAAGACTGGCTTCCTTGATGACACGGAGTTCCCGTTTCACTCCATCCTCATCACGGACCTTCCATTCATGGTTTCCTCTCATCGTTTGAAGTGATAGCTTCCTCTGTGTGCGCTCTCTCGGGAAGATCTTTCTCTACCTTCTGCTCGTCCTGATCGGCGGGGCTCTTGCGGCGCCCCTCGCTTGGCATCTGATCCAGATGCTCCCGCCTTATCTTCTCGGAGGCCTGATCGGGAATATTCAGGGGATGCCCTTCCACCGCTATCTCTCGCGCAGTTTGCAGGTCGCCGCCATCATTCTGCTCTGGCCTCTACTTCGGTCACTACGTATCCGATCCCTCGCAGAGCTCGGTCTGCATGGAGGCAGCCGTCCTCTCGGGGATCTGCTTGTGGGTCTGTTTGCCGGAGTCTTCTGCATCCTCCTTCTGGAGACGTCGGCTCTTTACTCGGGAGCCTATGCGCTTCATCCCCTTTGGAATGGGGCTTTGCTTGCGGCTCTTCCTCGGATTCTGTTAACGGCCGCCGTTGTCGCTATGGTCGAGGAGTTTATTTTTAGAGGAGTCCTGCTGGGATTTTTTCGTCAGTTCATGGTTCCTCCTGTTGCCATTCTTTTCTCTGCCGTGATCTTTTCTGGGGTTCATTTTTTGAATCTTCCCGCGGCATTGAGAGATGCTTCTCCTGCCTGGTGGTCGGGACTTTCGGTTCTCGGTTCTCTCGGAAGTTCCCTTCCCCCGATGCCTGTTCTGGGATGGGCATTTGCGACCCTCTTTGTGGCGGGGATCATCTTGGCCTGGATGACGGTGCGAACTGGTTCCCTTTGGGCGGCGATCGGTCTCCATGCAAGTTGGATCCTCGGGCAACAGGCATTTAATTTAGTGGCCGGCTTCCGGGTGCAGCCGCCGGAAGGTCTTCTTCCGCTTGTTGGTCCTTCACAGTGCCACGGCATGGTGCCCGTGGGGCTTCTCCCGCTTGGCGCGCTGCTCCTTGGAGGCTTTCTGGCAGGGATCCTGCTCCGTTACCGTCCCCAATCACCACTCTATCCTTATAACCGTGGATGAGGCATGGTTCCGCCAGGCTGGATCTTCGCTATTGAGTCCCCTGCTGAGCCTCCTCTATCCCGCCCATTGCTCATCCTGCGGGTGCAGCATTGAAGAGAGGGGAACCCGAGACGACTGGCTCTGCGCAGGATGCAGGAGCGGAATTCAACCTCCTCCGGAACATCTTTGCCCGATGTGTTCCCACCCGATGCTCGGGATGCTGACCTGTCCCAACTGCCACGGCCGCAGATGGCACCTCTCCTCAATCGTTGCAGCCTGCCGCTATGAAGGGGTGACGGTAGAGCTCATAAAACGTTTCAAGTATGGGCGGGACAGGACGCTTGCCCCTGTGCTGGGTCAACTTTTGAGTGGGGCGATGAACGACCCCAGACTTGTCGACAAACGATTCGACGCCATCGTCTCGGTTCCATTGCATCTCTTGCGGGAGCGCGAACGCGAGTTCAATCAGTCGGCTCTTCTGGCTTTAATGCTTGGGAAGCAACTCGGATGTTGTGTAAAAAACCTCCTCCGCCGCACCCGTGCCACTGCCCCCCAGGCCGGGCTCGATCGTATGGAAAGAATGCAGAATCTTGAGGGAGCATTCGAAGTAAGAAAACCTCCACTGGAAGGGGGCTCTCTTCTCCTGGTTGACGATGTCACGACGACTGGTGCCACCTTGGATGCCTGTGCCGCTGTCCTGATGGAGGCTGGAGCCACGGAAGTCAGCGCCGTGGTGGTGGCGAGGGGATAGAAGTTGAAGGTGGAAACGTGGGAAGGTCAGAAAGCCCTCGAATTCCGCAAAGATACTTTCACCCTCATGTTCTTTGTGAGCGAGGGCTTTCCATTTCCCGCCGATTTGTTGCAGAATCACCATTCATGACCATCTTCAAAAAGCCGACCCTTAAATTTTCGGGAAAAAATCGGAGGGAAATGCCCGAAGGCCTCTGGACCAAATGCCCCGGATGTTCCGAGATGGTCCATCATCTCGCGGTTGAGGAAAATCTGCGTGTCTGTCCCAAATGCGGTTATCACTTCACCATGGGGGCCCATGAGAGGATTTCCATGCTGGTGGATGAAGGGACTTTTGAGGAGACGGATGCTGCAATGACATCGGTAGATCCTCTCGGATTCAAGGGAGTTGCCACCTATGAGGATCGGCTTAAGACTTACCGGGAGAAGACCGGACTGATCGATGCAGTGGTCACCGGTTCGGGGGCCATGGGAGGCCATCCTGTCGGATTGGCCATCATGGATTTCTCCTTCCTTGCAGCCACCATGGGCTCGGTGGTCGGGGAGAAGATTACCCGGATCATCGAGGCCTCAACCAAAGCCAAACGACCCGTGATCATCGTCTGTGCATCGGGGGGTGCCCGTATGTACGAGGGGATGCTTTCCCTCATGCAGATGGCCAAGACCAGCGGCGCCCTGGCCCGTCACAGTCAGGCAGGCCTCCCCTACATCGCCGTCCTGACGAATCCGACAACGGCCGGCGTCATGGCCAGCTTTGCCACACTGGGCGACATCGCACTTGCGGAACCGAGGGCCATGATCGGCTTTGCCGGTCCGCGGGTGATCCGTGAGACGACGCATCAGGAATTGCCCGAGGGATTTCAGACTGCCGAATTCCTGCTCGAGCATGGCCTGATCGACGAGATCGTGCCTCGTTTCCGGATGCGGGAGACGATCATCACGATCATCGGGAACCTGATGGGTAAGTAAAAGGGAGAGCTAATTCAGTCCCAATATTAATCAGGTAAGGCCCCTAGTGTTTCTTTTCCTGAGTTCCTGAGTTCCATATTCCATGCAGCCTGTAATCTACTCGGGCCGATCAGAAATTAATTTGGAACTCAGGAACTCAGGAATCCAAAGAAAGTTTCAAAATGGATTCCGCATTTGAGGAGAGTCAACTCGATTGGCTGATGGGCACGCAGTCCCGGGGTGTCCATCCTGGACTCGAGCGGATGGAGCGTCTTCTGCTCGCCTTAGGAAATCCCGAGCGGAATCTCCACTGCCTGCATGTGGCTGGAACGAACGGGAAGGGCTCCATCTGTGCCGTTGCCGAATCGGTACTCCGCAGCATGGGGATCCGAACCGGACTCTACACGTCACCCCATCTGGTGGAGTTCTCCGAGCGCTTCCGGATCGGGGGGGAGAAGATTGCTGACACCAAGATCGATGAAGCGATCGCACGGGTGAGGAAGGTCACGGAGTCGTGGGGGGATGAGGAGCAACCCACGTTTTTCGAGTTGGTGACGGCTTTGGCTTTCGATCTTTTTGACCGGGGGGGCTGTGAGGTTGTGGTTTTGGAAACCGGTCTGGGTGGTCGACTGGATGCCACCAACACGGCACCCAAGATTGCCTGTGCAATCACGCCGATCGCCCTTGATCACTCGGAATGGCTTGGCAACACATTGGGTGAGATTGCTCGGGAGAAGGCGGGCATCCTCCGAGAGGGGGTCCCTGTCGTCATCGCTCCTCAGGAACCTGAGGTCTCGGAGGTTCTCGCCGAGGCGGTGCTCGCAATCGGGGCTCCCTGCGACTGGGTGACTGTGCCTCTTCCCCCGGACCTTTCTCTCGGTCTGGCGGGATCACATCAGCGCTGGAATGCCTCGGTAGCTCTCGGCTTGATCCGTGCGGCCGGATTTGACCCTGCTCCCGAGGTCATTGCGAGGGGACTCCGTGAGGTTTTCTGGCCTGGTCGTTTCCAGCGTCTGCTCACCGGTGGAGGTGAGCTGATCTTGGATGGAGCTCATAATCTCCATGCGGCCCGTCAACTCGCGATCACCTGGAGAGAGGAGTATGGAGAGCAACCCTGCAGGCTGATTTTCGGAGCCCTTGCGGACAAAGATCCCTCAGCAATGCTTCTCGAGTTGATGCCTCTGGCTTCGGAAATTTTTCTCGTGCCGGTGGCTTCTCAGCGATCGGCTGATCCTAGGAAAATAGCTTCAGGAGAGGCCTTCACCAATTATTCACAACCTATCCCCACGATCTGTGGGTCGCTTCGGGAGGCCTTGGAGGGCCTCCGGCGGCAAGGTTCTGACTCGGAAGCCCCTGCTCTACTCACCGGATCGCTCTTTCTAGTCGGAGAGGCCCTTTCCATGCTTTCCGGCGGGGTGGTCATGCCGCGCAGCCAATAGGGGAGGCCCCCCTTAAATGCCCCGAAGAGGGCAATCTTTTTTCAAGGTATAGTTATTCACAACGGTTGCTTGTGCTTGCTGAAGCGATTCAAGATTAGGAAAATTACTTTCCAATCCCCGTTTTTTTACCCGCTCAAAAGAGAAAAAAGAAAAAAGAAGAAATTGTAACAAATCTCGTTGACCCGATGCCACTGTCTGACCTACAACTTGTGGCAACTTGGTTCTCAAGATACAACATATAGTGTTTTATGGACCTTTTCCCCAAATCCCCAAAGCCTCTCCCTAAATCCATGGAACCACTCTCCGGCCAACTCTCCCTGAGCGGAGTAGACCCCCTTCAGGGTCGTGAATTCACCGTCCGCAAGCGAGATGGTCGTAGCGAAGAATTCAACGAAGAGCGCATTCGTCTCGCCGTCGAGAGCGCCTTCAAAGCTGACCGCGATATTCCCAGTGATTATTCCCTTTCCGCAGAGGATCAGGCCGCTGCTCTTTCAGTGACGTCCGCCGTCGTGCAGCGTCTCCTCAGCAGGGCCGCCCGCGGTGAGGAACTCCAGATCGAACGTGTCCAGGATGCCGTCGAAGAGGCACTCATGGTCCAGGGGTACGTCCAGGTAGCCCGCCGATATATCATCTACCGTGAGGATCGCCGTAAAGCCCGCGCCCTACGAGGCGACCGCGATGTCTCGGGTAACGCCCAGGCACAGCTTCATGTTACCCTTCGCGACGGCAGCAAGGAAGTTCTGGAGCCGCAGCGTATTCGTCGCACCCTGATCCGTGCCTGCCGCGGGTTCGAGGATCGCTGCGAGGCCCGCGAAATGGCCGACGAGACGATGAGGAGCCTCTACGACGGGGTCCGCATCGACGAGATCGAGAAGGCGATGATCTTCGCATCCAAGTCCCGCATTGAACAAGACCCGGCTTACGGCTACGTGACTGCCCGTCTCCTTCTGGATGTGATCTACGGCGAGACCCTTCCCGGCTACGAGCATTACCACGACACCACGGTTGCGCATACCACCCGCTTCCAAGCCTACCTTGAGGAGGGGATCGCTGCCGGACGTCTCGCTCCGGAGCTTCTGGATTATGATCTTGAGAAGATCGCAGCGGCGCTCAAGCCCGACCGCGATCTCCTCTTTAATTACATGGGACTCCAGACCATTTACGATCGTTACCTGATTCACATCGGTGGCCGTCGCCTCGAGGCGCCCCAGTTCTTTTGGATGCGCGTCTGCCTCGGTCTTGCCATGAATGAGGGAGCACAGAAGAACGAGCGGGCCATTGAGTTCTACGAGCTCCTCTCCAGCTTCCTCTTCACCTCCTCCACGCCGACCCTCTTCAACAGCGGCACCCTGCACCCTCAACTCAGTTCCTGCTATCTGACAACGGTGATGGATGACCTCGATCACATCTTCAAGTGTGTCAGCGACGATGCAAAGCTCTCCAAGTGGGCTGGTGGACTCGGGAACGACTGGACCAACGTCCGTGCCACTGGCTCCCTCATCAAGGGGACCAACGGTGAGAGCCAGGGGGTCATTCCCTTCCTCAAGGTCGCCAACGACACAGCTGTCGCCGTGAACCAAGGTGGCAAGCGCAAGGGAGCGATGTGCGCCTATCTTGAGACCTGGCATCTCGACATCGAGGACTTCCTCGAACTTCGCAAGAACGTGGGTGACGAGCGCCGCCGCACCCACGACATGAACACCGCCAACTGGATCCCTGATCTCTTCATGAAGAGGGTCAAGGAGAACGGCCAGTGGACCCTTTTCAGCCCGAGTGATGTTTCCGACCTGCACGACCTCTATGGCCGAGCCTTCGAGGAGCGCTACTGCGAGTACGAGGCCATGGCCGACCGTGGCGAGATCCCGCTCTTCAAGCGGATCGAGGCCTCCTCCATCTGGCGTAAGATCCTCTCGATGGTCTTCGAGACAGGTCATCCTTGGATTACTTTCAAGGATCCCTCCAATATCCGCTCCCCGCAGGATCACCAGGGGGTCGTTCACAGTTCCAACCTCTGCACCGAGATCCTGCTGAACACCTCTGCCGAGGAGACTGCTGTTTGCAACCTCGGTTCCATCGGGTTGCCTCTTCATGTTACCGAGAAAGGCCTTGATCTTGCCCTTCTGGAGAAGACCATCCGCACGGCCATGCGGATGCTCGATAACGTCATCGACATCAACTACTACCCGACCCCCGAGGCCAAGAATGCCAACCTCCGTCACCGCCCCGTCGGTCTCGGACTCATGGGGTTCCAAGATGCCCTCTACAAGCTGAAGATCAGCTATGCCAGCAACGAGGCGGTCACCTTTGCCGACACCAGCATGGAGGCGATCTCCTACTTTGCCATCCTGGCCTCCACGGAGCTTGCCGCAGAGCGAGGGGCCTACGAGAGTTACAAGGGATCAAAGTGGGACCGTGGCTTGCTGCCGATCGACACGATTGATCTCCTCGAGCAGGAGAGGGGGATGCCCATCAGCATGGATCGGTCCTCCACTCTTGATTGGAGCGTGATCCGCAGCGCCGTTCGGAAGCATGGCATGCGCAACAGCAACACCATGGCTATTGCTCCGACCGCCACGATCTCGAACATCACCGGTGTCGCTCAGTCGATCGAACCGACCTTCAAGAACCTCTTTGCCAAGGGGAATCTGAGCGGTGACTTCACCGTCATTAACAGCTACCTCGTCGAGGATCTCAAGACGCTAGGCATCTGGGATCGCAAGATGCTCGAGGAACTCAAATACAAGGATGGATCCATCCTTGGCATCGACCGTATCCCCGAGACGATCCGCGAGATCTACCGTACAGCCTTCGAGGTCGAGCCGGGTTGGTACATCGAGTGCGCCAGCCGCCGCCAGAAGTGGATTGATATGGGGCAGTCGCTGAACCTCTACATAGCCGCACCCAGTGGCAAAAGGCTCAACGACATGTACCTCCATGCTTGGGAGACCGGGCTTAAGACCACCTATTACCTCCGTGCAACGGCTGCTTCCACGGTCGAACAGAGCACCAGTCAGGTCCGTCCTAACTGGGTCAACCAACCTCCGTCGAAGACGAAGGAGAAGGAGTTCACCCCCGAGGAAGCCGCAGCGTGCAACATCGAGGCGATGCGCAACGGCGGAGAGTGCGAGGCCTGCCAATAACCCGGACGGGAATACCCCACTGGAAAAAATAACAATACTCACGTAACTTAAACCCAACGAAACGCCATACCCCTAAAGCCATGTCCTGCTGCTCTTCCACTACCCAACCTGCCAACTTCCATGACCTTACCAAGCGGATCGATCCCGATCAGAAACGCCTGGTCAACTGCAAGCAGGTCGATGTGAACCAGCTCATGCCCCTGAAGTACACTTGGGCCTGGGACTACTACACCAAGGGTTGCGCCAACCACTGGATGCCCAACGAGATCCCGATGCAGCGTGATATCGAGCTCTGGAAGTCCAACCGGCTCACTGCCGAGGAGCGTCAGGTCATCATGAGGAATCTCGGCTTCTTCAGCACCGCCGAGAGCCTTGTGGGTAATAACATCGTGCTTGCGATCTTCAAGCATGTCACCAATCCCGAGGCCCGGCAGTACATGCTCCGTCAGGCGTTTGAGGAGGCGATCCACACCCACACCTTCCAGTACATCGTGGAGAGCCTCTCGCTCGATCAGCGTGAGATTTTCAACATGTACCATGAGGTCAATTCCATCCATGACAAGGATGCCTTCGAGATGACCCTCACCGCCTCCATCATGGAGGATGGATTTTCTACTGACACCACTGAGGGGCTTCAGAAGTTCATTAAGAACCTAGTAGGCTTCTACGTCATCATGGAGGGGATCTTCTTTTATAGCGGCTTTGTCATGCTCCTCTCTTTCAAGAGGCAGAACAAGATGGTCGGTATCGGCCAGCAGTTCGAGTACATCATGCGCGACGAATCGATCCACCTGAACTTCGGCATCGACCTCATCAATGGCATCCGCGAGGAGAACCCCGAGGCCTGGACGCCGCAGCTCGAGGCTGAGGTCCGTGCCATGATCCTGAAGGCCGTTGAGCTCGAGATCGCCTACGCTCAGGATTGCATGCCCCGCGGCATCCTTGGACTCAATGCCGGACTCTTCCGCGAGTACGTCCAGTATATTGCCGACCGTCGCTTCGACCGCCTCCACATGACTCAGGAGTTCGGCAGCCAGAATCCCTTCCCATGGATGAGTGAGGTGGCTGATCTTTCCAAGGAAGCCAACTTCTTTGAGACCAAGGTGACGGCCTATCAGAATGCTGGGCAACTCGAATGGTAATTTAAGGGGTGCATTGGACGTGGTGGTACGGCATTATTTTTCAGTTGTTGATTCACTACAGCTCTAGCTCGTAGTACTGGCCCATCATCTAAAATCCCTGCTCAACATCTAAATAAGATTTCCTCCCCGAGACCCCCATGGTTTTGCCATGGGGAAGTCCACCCAGAGGCAGCCCGCGACTGTAAAGTCGCGGGCTGTTCCGCGTCTAGGGTGCTTCCTTGTCGCCAACCGCTAAAACCTCTTAGCTCCTCCTTTCATCTTTTTGATCCCTTTAGCTCCCGTGAGATTTCTTCTGCTTTTCATCTTCCTGAATGGGGTGCTTTGTTCCGCTGAACAACCCGTTCAAATCACCATCTCGATCGACACCAACCGCCCGACGCGATCGTTTGATCCCCGCAAGGCCTTTGGGGCGGGAATTGACGGGCACGAGCAGGGGGATTGCCTGCGTATGCTCTCCCGGGAGAATGTGGAGCAGATGCTGGGAGCGGGATTGGGTCCGGTTTCTGTGAGACTCCGCACAGAACTGGCCGTGGAAGCATGGCACTGGAATCCGAGGGGATCGTGGAGCGATCCCTGCCATTCCCAAGGCTACTGGACTTCCGAGGCCAAGCCTGATCCAGCTCATCCGATCCTGCTTTCCTATGGATACAAGCTGCCCCGGCGGGGAAACACCCTTGATGAGGCAAACGACGACGGTTATTCGCGACTCGATGACGGCGATCCCAAGACCTTTTGGAAGAGCAATCCCTACCTCTGCAAACAGTTCACTGGAGAACCTGACTCCCGTCATCCCCAATGGGTGGTGATTGATTTTGGGAAGCCGGTTCCTCTGAATGCAATCCGGATCCAGTGGGCCCAGCCCTATGCCACCAGATTTCAAGTCGAGTATGCCACCAAGGGGAGAACCTATTACGGCGGCCACCCTTGGAATGTCTGGCATTCCTTTGCGCATGGTGTCGTTTCAGAGAGTAAAGGAGGCGACCAGTTCCTGAAGCTTGCGGAGCATCCGGTGAAGGCCCGTTACCTCCGGATCTGGATGACCGAGAGTTCGGGTACAGCGATGCCGGGAGCGAATGATCCACGGGATCATCTTGGCTACGCGATCCGTGAACTCAGCATGGGAGCAGCGGATAACTATTCTTTTGACGATCACGTTATCCATACCCCCGGCAAGGGGCAAACGATCACCTATGCTTCCTCGACCGATCCCTGGCACCGTGCCGACGACCGGGACCCGAAGGTGGAACAGCCTGGGTTCGATCTTTTTCAGCGATGCGGGATCACCCGAGGGCTGCCGATGATGCTTTCCCTTCCTGTCCTCTACGACACGCCGGAGAATGCTGTTGGGTTAGCCGCTTACGCAATGCGTTCGGCTATGCCGGTCAACCGTCTCGAGCTTGGTGAGGAGCCTGATGGTCAGAGGATCGATCCCAAGGATTTCGGTGCGCTCTACGCCCAGGCAAGTCGTGGAGTTAGGAAAGTTTTTCCAAGAGCCGTGATGGGCGGGCCGAGTTTTGTCACGCTGGATGTCGAGCCGGGAGATGACCAGACCTACCGTTTTGACAAACGTTGGTGGATTCGGGATTTTCTCCGAGAGCTCAGGCGCAGGAATCAAGCCGACGATTTCCGCTTTATCTCCTTCGAGTGGTATCCCTTTGATGATGTTGATGGAAAGGAGTCGAACCAGATTCCGAAGGCCTCGGGGATGCTCTCGCGCACCATGCGACTGATGAGCTCCTTTCACCTGCCCCTGGTGATCGGTGAGTACAACTACTCCGTCTTTCCATGCCGCCAGGAAGTCGATCTCAGTGGAGCCTTGCTCAATGCCGAGATATCTGCCCAGTTTCTCTGCGGTGGAGGGGATTCGCTCTACTACTATGGCTACGAGCCGAACAAACTCGATGGCAGCAGCGGCTCCTGGGGTAATCAGCTCATGCTTTTGGAGAAGGAGGGGGAGAGGAAGGGGAAGGGGAATAAGGGAATCACTTCCGTTGCCACCTTTCGTGCGCTGCGACTCATGAATCAAGACTGGCTCGATGGCCGCGGAGGAAAGCATCAGGTGCTGCCAGTTCGCATCAGAGATGACCGCAAGGGAATGATCAGCGCCTTCGCGGTGAGGCGTCCCGATGGGGATCTTTCCTTGCTTGTGATCAATAAGGACGCAAAGGCTCCGGCAGTGCTTTCCGTGAAAGGATCAGGTTGTGAGTTCCGCACGGTGACCACCTACTCCTCCGCCCAATATGCCTGGCATCCCGATGGAGCCAACGGGCATCCCTCCCTCAATCTTTCCCCTGCATCCACCAAGATTCCCGCGGATCAACCGTTAACGATTCCTCCTTGGTCCCTCTCTGTCTTAAGGTGATTCGGGATGTCTCTCTTCCTGATTTCTAAAGTAACCCGTCAACTCTTTAACCCCTCTTAATTCCTACCGCAGAAACACCCAACTTATCGCCGCCGCCGCGACGATCATGATCACCGGGTTGAGCTTAGTGAAGAGCATCAGGCAGAGCGCGATAATCCCCATGATGGCCGTCGGGATTGTGTGAATCGAGTGTCTTGCGATAATGAAAGCAGCGGCGAGAATAAGTCCCGTGGAGATCGGCATCATCGCGCGCTGGATGGATTCGTGCCAGGGGGAGGTTTTCCAACTGTCCCAGTAGCGCCCCACGATCAGGACCAGGATTGAGCTGGGGAGGAACATCGCGATGGTCGCGACCAGGGCTCCGAGGATCGCAATGACGTAACCATATTGAAGGCAGGCCTTCAGACCCACGAGGGTCACCACCATCATTGAGGGACCGTCGATGATGCTGATACCGAAGAGATCAACGAACTGTTGGTTCGTCATCCAGTGGAATTTATCCACCGCCTGATGCTGCAATGTCGGCAGGACCACCTTCCCTCCGCCGAATGCGGAAATCGAAAGGATCATAAACAACGCCACAAGATGTCCGAAGGTCTGGATCATAGGGTGGATTATGGAGTGGATCCTTTCTGATTCAGATCATCCCCTTTGATTTCGGGACGTGGACGGTGCCACCAGATAGCAATGGGGGCAAGAAGCAGGATCACATACTGGACGTGCATGTGGCCGAGTCGGACGAGAAGAAACGTCACGATGATCATCACGACATCGAAGACTCCTCGGATCGACTTCTGACCGGCTTCAAACACCATGCTCGCCATCAGCCCGCAGGCCACCGCTGTCACCCCTGCCAGCAGGGCCTTGGAGTCGGAGTTTTCCCCATAGTGGAAATAGAGCAACCCCAGAAAGCAGACGAGAAGGAAGGGGGGCATCATGATCGAGAGAAGGGCCAGAGCGGCCCCGAGCAGCCCCCGCAGGTGATTCCCGATATAAATCGAGATGCCGACCACCCGTGCTCCGGGCAGGATCTGAACGATCGCCAGCGCCGAGAAGAACTCCTCGTCGGTCAACCACCCCTTCTGCGTTACCGCCAGACGGCGGATGTAGGCCGTCAGACCACCGCCGAAGCTGGTAAGTCCGATCAGACCGAAAAAGAAAACCAATTCCCAGAGACTGACTTCAGGGCTTACCCTTGGCGTATCCGAACTGACCGGCTGGGGAGTGGCGTCAGGATTGGGGGCTTCCACCGGCATTGCCTTCTTTTTGCTCAGCCAGCACCTTGGCGGCGTGTTTTTCCTGGTCGGCTTGGATCCCCTTATCGGTGAGGTCCATCCTCTTGGAGCTTTCCCAGTCCGATTCGAAGATCTTCACCAGCCGCTTAATCAGGTCGGGATCGCTGAAGCGGATGCCGAGTTCACGACGTTCGTTGAAGCACTTCGGATAGATGTTGAAGGAGCTCAGCAGCGCCCGGTGCTTATCGGCCAGGATCAGCTTCGCATGGAGGTGGACACCATGGAGCTTGTGGACATGGATTCCGAGATCCTCGAGCAGCCTGAGGCCCGCGACCCCTTCGACAATGTAGAAGTCCCTGAGGGAATGCACCGGCAGGGCTGTCGCATGGACCTTCACCTCCCGTTTCATCTTGGCGCGGACGAGAGCCTCGATGACCGGAGTATCGACATACTTCTCATGCTGGATGTAGAGCGTCTTGTTGGCCCCATCGATAAAGTCGATCACCTCCTGACGAGAGCGTCCGACGCTCCAGATCAGGTTGGAGACTGCGGGAGGAACGAAGTCTTCGCGGTTCCAGTCGGCTTCGAAGCAGCCCGCCACCTCGGAGACCTCCTCAGGATCATTTGTGACCAGACCATAGTCGCGGGTCAGTCCGAAATACTTCGGGGCCCAGTTGAGAGACATGATGAAGGCCTGTTTGTTATCCACAACCATCGATTTCTCATGGGTAATCGGGTACTTCGGATTCGTCTCCTTCACGTTCACCTTCGCATTCTTGAAGAGCTCGAAGGCCTCGTCATTGTCATGCTCCCCTGTGAAGCGCGAGGGATTCAGCATCACGCGGACTTTGACTCCCCGCTTGTGGGCAGCGATCACCGCCTCGATCAGGACGGGGTCGGTGAACTGGAACATCTTGATGTCGAGCGAGTGCTTGGCATTTTCGACGGTGCCCAGGATCGGGGCGATCCCATCATCTGGTTGAACGATCAGGCTATGAACAGCATCTTGGAACATAAGACAGATTTCATCTGATTCAGAAATTGTGTCAATCCGTGATCAGGGATGCTTCCTCGAGTTTAAGCGTTTCAGAAGGAAGGCCAGCCTTTCGTTAATCCGATCATCGTCCTTCGACTTCCCCTTTAGCCCTCAGCCCTCCGCCCGACTTCTATCTTCAAGCTTCCATCTCCCGCACCCTAGGTATTCCCTTCGGTACCTTCCCACGTTCACACCGTTCGCTTTTAACCATCGATCTCTCCCCAAATCTTCCAAGGAAGCAAGTTGACATCATATCCATTCCGATGGAGATTTTCCATCATGATCAAGACGCAGATCCAGCTGCCCGACGCCCTTTACAGGCAACTTAAGAACCTCGCCTCCGACAGGGAGTGGTCCCTAGCCGAGACGCTACGCCGCTCTGCGGAGATGTTCCTGGCAACCCAGTCGGCGTCTGGAAAGCGGCTCGGTGCTTGGAAGCTTCCCGAGGCCCGGCATGGCGGTGCCTTCCTTTCTCCGGAAACAGAATGGACCGAGTTGGCTCATGGCGAGTAGCTCCATGCCGCCTGCCCGCTCATGATTTCCTTCGACACAAATATCCTCGTCCACGCCTCCAACCTCGACTCTGCTGAGAACACCTCGGCTAGGGATTTCCTTGAGTCACTTGCAGAACGCGAGGATGTGGTGGTTTGCGAGCTGATGCTCGTGGAGACCTACCTCAAGCTCCGCAACGCCCGGATCATGCAACACCCTTATTCTGCCGAGGAAGCCGGGGCATTCTGCCGGGCTCTCCGCTCCAATCCAAACTGGACCCTCGTCGAGAATGCTCCCATCATGGGGGAGGTATGGGCCATGGCGAGCGAGCGCGACTTCGCGATTCGGCGCATCATCGATGCCCGTCTTGCCACGACCCTGCGGCATTATGGTGTGAGTGAATTCGCTACCGCCAACGGCAAGGATTTCGAGGGATTCGGCTTCACGCGGGTCTGGAACCCACTTCAGAACGACTAGGGACCAATCCCTCCTGCGTTTCCTTGCGTCCCTCGACAACCCGTTCAGCCCTGTTGGGTGGATAGCTTCTGCTCCACCTCCAGCCCTCGACTCTCGACACTTCGTCCCTCGACTTTCGCTTTAGCATCCCCCTCTCGGTTCTCCCTTCAGCTAATAGACTTCCTTCCCACCTGTCACCAGCTTCTCCGCTCTCTTCCCCAAACTCCCATCTTCTATCTGCCATCTACGACGGGTGAAACCCGTCCCTCCCATCTTCTGCCTCCGCGTCCCTAGTCTCCCTCCCATCTACAGTATCCAATCTTCAATCCCCCTCGCCACAGGTGCTTCCTTCTCACTTTCACACCGTTCGCTTTTCACCAGCCCCTTCAGCCTCACGGCTTGCAATTCATGACCTTGGGTGCAACTTTGCGTCATGCCTATTTCCATTGAGATCGATCAGGAGGAGGATGGTCGATGGATCGCTGAGATCCCCATGATTCCGGGTTGCATGTGCTACGGCGTGACACGTAACGAAGCCATCCGATCCGTGGAAGCTCTTGCACTCCGCATCTTGGCCGATCAGGTCGAGGCTGGCGATGACATGCTTGCCAGCACCGCGTTCTACGCTTGGAAGGCAAGCCCCTGCTTGCAGCATTAAGATGCTCGAGCTAAGTTGTTCCCCATGAGTAGTGAGATCATCTTTGAGGTCAGGGAAGACGAGACTGAGGGGGGCTATACCGCCTCGGCGCTAGGATTTGGCATCCATACTCAGGGAGAGACCATGGAAGAAGTGCGATCCATGGTGAAAGAAGCGGTAGAGTGCTACTTCGAGGATGAAGCTGAATCACCCAGCGTCATCCGCCTTCACTTTGTCAGGGATGAAGTGATGGCACGATGAAGCTTCCCCGCGATATCCTTGGATCTGAGCTGGTCAAGGCACTGAAGGTCATGGGATACGCAGTGGTCCGACAGAGGGGTTCACATATCAGTATTGCTACTGAGGTTGATGGTCCCAACAAGGAAGTCATCCCAAACCATCGCCCCATCAAGACCGGAACCCTTTCTGGAATCCTAAAAAGTATTTCAGCCCATCACGGATTGACCATGGATGAATTGTTGGGGAAGTTGGATCTCTAGTTTGGTGGATCCTCACTGATTTGAGCGGGCAGGCAGGGAGCTCACGCAGAACAAGGAACAAAGAAGGATATTCACCACAACGCCGAGCACCGGGAGGTGCGGAGTAGCCTATGCGTAGGAGCATAGCCCGCAAGGGTTTGGATCGCGGGAGCGATCGAAGCAAAGGGCCATCCAAGTGGAATCCTAGGGGGGGAGGGAGCAAGTGGCATGGGCTCCGAGCGTCGGAGCTGGAATGCCTAACGTGTCATCTCCTCAAGCTAGCTTGAGAGAGTGAACCACAAGGCCTTCCGCACCTTCCCACCTGTCACTTTCGCACCTTTTACCAACTTCTCTGCTCTCTTACCAAACTCCCATCTTCTATCTCCCGCGCCCTAGGCGCATGCTTTAACGCTTGCGGACTTCGATCAAGGTTTGCCCTGATTCGAGTTGGTGGATGATCTCGGGGAGGATGGAGTCCAGCCACGCAAAGAGCACTCTGTTTGTGGCATTGCCGATTCTGAGCCAGACAACGGATGGTCCTGCATGGAATCCGATTTCCTCATCGGCAAAATCCTCGTCCTTCGTAATGAGGATCCAGCCGCCATCCCTGGCAAAGTTACGAATGCTCCCATCATCGGATTTTAGAAAACCTGCATCCCTCACCGCGGTCGCTGAGTATCCCTTTTCCCCAAGCCAGCGTGCCATTGCGGGCGGCAACTGCGCATCCACCAGGAAGCGCATCGGTCAGGCAGCCGTCAGGACAGGGTGATCGGTGTACCGGGCAGCATAGGCGATCGCCGCACGGATATCCTCGGCCTCAAGATCAGGGAAGTCCTTCAGAATCTCCTCTTGCGAGGCTCCATCAGCCAGCATTTCGAGCACATCCTTGACGCGAATACGCATACCCCTGATGCAGGGGCGTCCCCCGCACTGGGCCGGATCCACGGTAACTCGGTCAACGCATTGCACGATCAACTCATACTCTCAGATCCAACCCCCGTCAACGCATGGTTCGGGTATAATCCCGTGACTTCCTCAATCAATCCTTCTGTCCCCTGACTTCAATCCCCCGCGCCACAGGCGCTCCATTCCGCACCTTCCCACCTGTCACTTTCCAACCTGTCACCAGCTTCTCCGATCTCTTACCAAACTCCCATCTTCCATCTCCCTCAGGCCGATTCTTGTCAGCTGGTCAGTTTTTTAGAGTTTCAGCGTGTCTGTGTGTCAGCCTTTCTAACTGCCCTCGACGCTCGACACTTCGTCCCTCGACTTCCGCTTCAGCCCAACTTCCATCTTCTCGGGTCGATCCCTCCATTCTAATAGCCTTATCGAGTGGTATCGGTTTCCCTTCATTGACATTCAAGTATGAATTCATACATTAAAAGTATGAATGCAATTCTTTCCGAAAAAGGTCAGGTCACCATTCCTAAGGCGATCCGTGATGACTTGGGATTGACTCCGGGGGCAGTCCTTGATTTTCAGGAAGATCACGGCGTGATCATTGTGCGTAAGATCGTGAACGAAAATCCCATTTCCGCATGGCGTGGGCGGGGTAGCCTTCCGGGAAGGCTAGGGGTCATGGATTACCTGACCGCGACCCGTGGAGAATGAAGACCGCTCTCGACTCCAGTGTCATCCTCGATGTCGTGACCAATGACCGCAGTTGGGGCGACGCCTCCGAGAGTGCGATCAAGGACTCTTACGCACTCGGCCAGTTGGTCGTTTCCGAATGCGTGATTGCCGAGATCGCACCGGCCTTCGCACCTGGTGACTTGGAGAGTTTTCTGCGTGACTGGAAGATTCTGCATCTCCCCTCCACCCTTGAAAGCGCAACCCTTGCCGGTGAGATGTATCGCTCGTATCTGCAGAGGGGAGGGGGTGCTAAAAGAGTGCTTCCCGATTTTCTGATTGGTTCGCACGCCATGCACCACGCAGGGCGGCTTCTGGCCAGGGATCGCGGATACTACAGGGATTATTTTTCCAAATTGAAGCTGATCGAGCCGGTTCTGTGAAGTTGATGGTCATTGGAAGCGCCGCCTTCCAGCGGCTTGTTTGACGCCACTCCCTCCATTTTCAAGCCTCCATCTTCCATCGTCCATCTCCCACGGGCCGATTCTTGTCAACTGGTCAGTTTTTTAGAGTTTCAGCGTGTCTTTGTGTCAGCCTTTCTAACTGCCCTCGACACTCGACCTTCGTCCCTCGACTTTCCCTTTAGCATCCCCCGTCTCTTCTGTGCCTTTTGTGCATCTTGTGGCCAATGAATGCCCTCGACGCTCGATTGATGGCACTTGCCGCCCGACAAGCGGTGCCACCCCTCCGGGGCTACTTACAGTAGTCTTCCGCAGCTCTTCCCAGAGCCTTGGTTCTCGACCCTCGACCCTCGACCCCTCGACGCTCACCACCCAACATTCCCACCTTTTACATTTCACGACCGCCCATTGTAGGGGGGGGGCGCTATGTTACGAACTTGTTACAATAGAGAGGGTGACGACTTTGGAGGGTTCGGGCACTCTCTCGACTGTTGGGGAAAACCAACTCACAACCAAACCACCGCTAGAACCTCATAAAATCAGCCTCCAAAGCTTATTGGAAGAATAAGCAAGGAATTGAAAAACGTCATATCGCAGTAAGAAAAGTCAGTAAAAACAAAAACCACACAAACAAACATGAAACACACCAAATCCATCCTGATGGCTGCAGCAGCAGCTCTCTCGATCGCTTCCGCCTCCGCGCAGGAAGTCGTCTACATCACCGGTGCCACGGCCTTCCGTAGCGCTGCGAACAACACACTCTACTCGCTCTACAGCAATAACCTCTTGGCATCGTCTGGCTCCTCTGCAACCGACGCTAGCGCTATCGCATTGTATTTCACCAATTGTGCGCTTACTAACGGCAACATTGTTGATCTTGCAGTGACTTGGACAGGTTCAGAGGGTGGCATGCAGACGGTTGCTTCCGGCACCAACAACAAGCGCGTGCCTTTCTATGACCTCGCCAAGTTGGCATCCAATAACATTACCACACGCACGACTGGTGTCGCGCAGCCTGATACTGCCACGATGAGCGCCGGCCCTCTGACATCCCTCCAGAAGGGAATCATCGGATGCTCGGACAGCTTCCAGGCATCATCCCGTTTCCAGGGTGGTAAGAAGGCATCTGACGGCGCCACCTACACCGCTCTCACCCTGGTGCCAGTAGGGATTGTTCCTTATAGCCCTATCGCAAGTAAGGGGTATGCTACCGACTTCCCTGATCGCAACATGACCCTTAACAACATGTACCAAATCTTGACGGCTGGATTCATCACTGGAGAAAAGATCTCTGGTAACACCAACAAAACCACAGTCAAGGTATTCGCTACCGGACGTAACATTGACTCTGGAACAAGAGTGATTGCTTTAGCTGCCCTCAAGGGAGGAATCGCCGATCAGTTAACTCAATGGAAGCCTACTGTTACGAACGCTGTCGTAACAGCACTTGTGAAGCATCCCGCGACAACCATTAATGGTATCTCCACGTCCCTCGGAGAGGGTGGTGAGTCCTCGGGCGGCACAGTTGCCGGATACATGACCAATACCATCGCCACAAATGTGACTGTAACTGGAACCAGCAGGGGTTCTGGGGGCAACTACTTGGTTGGCTATGTCTCAGTTGCTGACATGACCGCAGCCCGCGTGGCCGCTGGATTGGTCCCGCTTAAGTTCAATGGCGTGGAAGGGCGTTGCTACAGCAATACCAACTTCACAACCCTTGATGCCGGCTACACCAACATCACCACGGGCGCCTATCCTTGGTGGGGATATGAGTTCGTGAGTTACGACAACACATTAGCTTCGGTTAACGCCAAGGCTTTTGCTAATAACTTCATTAACTTGATCAAGTCCTTCGACTCGACCAACTCCATCATTGCTCCGAACATCAAGCTTACGGACATGAAGGTTGGCAGGACAGTAGATGGTGGTAATCAGTAATTCATCATACTGAATCTATCCTAACCAGATTATTAATTGCCGGACGGTCCAATGACCGTCCGGCAAATTCTCAGAAAAACCTTTAATAAAATACAATAAAATGAAAAAAACATTATTAGTTCTTGCGCTCGCCGCAGGAATTGCCTCCTCAAAAGCAGACACCTACAACATCGGCCAGGAAAACGGCCTCTATCTGGGTTTCTATGCTGCAAATACAGTTTCCACCAGAAGCGTGATTGTCAACCTTGGTAGAAGCGCTGATGTCTTTAATGGCATCAGCCTCGACCAGAGTGCACTGAATTCAGTTCTCTCATCCACTTATGGAAATGGATGGTACAATAACACTGAGGTCTACTATAGTCTCTTTGGTTACAATGGTGCCTATGGAAGTGGTGAAAATGTGTATGCTGGCCGTGATTCCGTCCAGCCTCTCCTTCAGACAAGCGTTATGGGTAGCACAGCACTGACCGAGGATAACTATTATGCTTACTCTGACAGTATCGGTGCAGTCTTAGCTAATCATACATCTGGTGCATCGGATCTTAGCTATGTGACTGGTAGCACAGGTCATCTCCACCAGTTCTCAGTGACAGATAACTCCCCCGTTTCTTTCTCTGGAAAAGCAGATGGAAATTGGGGTATCTTCACATCCGCTGTGTATGCACAAGTAGCAGGCAACCTGAGCTTTCAGGAGTTTGTAAAAGATGGATCTGGAACGTTTGAGACAGCTCAGTCGGGGCCTTCAACTGGCGTCTATCTTCGGACTACAGATGGAGTTGTTAGCGTTGTGCCAGAGCCTTCGACTTATGCCCTCATGGGTTTAGCAGTTCTTCTTTTTGTGGTTGCATACCGCAGGAAAACAGCCTAAAAAGAACCTAACAATTAGTAACCCGAAAGGCAAATTTGCCTTTCGGGTCTTTTTGGTTGTGAGGTTTAAAAATAAAATATCAAATGATTAAGAAATACTTTGCACTAGTTGTCCTTCTTGGAGGCATTACTTTAGGAAATGCTGCTGTTTATAATATAGGTCAAGAAGGTAATATTTATCTTGGTTTCTATGCCGCGAATGAAGTCAGCACTAAAAGTGTTCTGATTAATATTGGCACGAGTGAAGATTGTTTTAACGGGTTTACACTTAATCTATCTACTAACACATATGTTGTCTCAGTCTTCGGGAATAATTGGTACAACAATTTCCAGGTTTTCTGGAGCCTTATCGGATACGATGGTAACTATGGCCAATCTGGTAGTGTCTATGCTGGCCGTCCTACAAGTCAGCCGCTACTCCAAACTGATGTTCTGGGTAGCACTTCTTTAAATGAAGATCAGTATTTCGCTCTTTCCGATAAGATTGGAGCTTTATTCACGACTCATACTGCTGGCAATTCCACATTGTCCTACGTAACTGGAAGCCGTGGTAATAGTCATCAGATTTCGGTCGTTGATAATTCTCCAACGTCATTTGCTGGATTGGCCGGTAATAACTATGGTACCTTTACCGCTGCTGCCTGGGAGCAGATTATTGGAGGATTAAGCATTCAGCAGTTTGCTTTTGATGGAGTGAATTCCTTCCCCACGACCTTCGATGGTACTTATGGCGAAGTCATGCAAAGCAATGGTATCATTTCCGTAGTTCCTGAGCCTTCCACGTACGCGCTCATTATTCTTGGCGCATTGTCACTCTACGGTGCTTATCGTCGCAAAGTAGCCTGATATATTTGATTATTCACTATATGGGCGGGCATCGTTGTGATGCCTTCCCATTTTGTTGATACCATTGTAGTTTTTCTTCGCTGACAATGTATGAAGGTTAAATTATTACCATTCATTTATCTTTTACTCGTTGCAGGAGCTAAAGCAGAGACTTATAGCATCGGTGAAGAGAATAGTCTCTATCTCGGTTTCTATGCCGCGAATGAAGTCAGCACTAGGAGTGTTGTGATTAATCTAGGGAGCAGTGCAGATGTCTTCAATGGGTTCACTCTTGATCTTTCCGCCAGAGGTTCTGCGCTCTCTAGCATCTTCGGGAACAATTGGTACAACAATTCCCAGGTTTTCTGGAGTCTTATCGGCTACGATGGTAACTATGGCGAATATGGTAGTGCCTATGTTGGCCGTCCTACAAGTCAGCCGCTGCTCCAAACTGATGTTCTGGGTAGCACTTCTTTGAATGAAGATGGGTATTTCGCTCTTTCCGATAAAGTTGGTGCTTTATTATCGACTCATACTGCTGGTGCTGCCGAATTGTCTTACGTAACTGGAAGCCGTGGTAATATTCATCAGATATCAGCTATTGATAATTCACCAACCTCATTTGCTGGATTGGCCGATAATAACTTTGGTGCCTTTACCTCTGCTGCCTATGAGCAGGTTGTTGGAGGATTGAGCATTCAGCAGTTTGCTTTTGATGGAGTGAATTCCTTCCTCACTCTTGGTGATGGGAGCTTTGCAAGTATCAACCAGTCAGGGGGTATCATCACTCTGGGGGGATTCACTCCTCCCTTACCGTCGGCCTACGCCGGTCCTTGGAACTGGACAGCATCCTCTGGCAACTGGAGCGTTACCAACAACTGGACAAGCAATCAGGTGGCCTCCAATGGCTTTGCTGTTGGGATCACGGGTGCCTCGGGCGGAACGATCACGAACAATGCAGTCACCAATATCTCCAGCCTGACCTTCAGCAACGGAGCAGGTGTCTACACCCTGACGGGAACGAATCCCGGGCAGACGCTGACCGTCTCGGGAGGCATCACCAACAACTCGGCGGCGACGCAGACGAT
>CANKWU010000014.1 GCA_947487385.1 Spartobacteria bacterium | reverse complement strand
GCGTAGGCCTCGTTGGTCGGTTCGAGCGGCGAGGTGAGGAGGCATTCCTCGGACATCGGTTGTGGTGCCTCACGCGGATAGATGCAGGAACTGCCAAGGAAGAGGAGGCGCTTCACACCGTGTTGCCAGGCGGAGTGGATGGTATTGTGGGCGATCGCCAGATTCTCATGAAGGAACTCAGCAGGATACGTGTTGTTTGCATGGATGCCTCCAACACGGGCTGCGGCCACGATCACGACCTCCGGTTTTTCCTTCGCATAGAAGTTTCGGACGGCTGCGGCATCGCAGAGATCCAGTTCCCTGCGGTTACATAGCAACAAATTGTCATGGCCGCGGGCACGGAGGGCACGGACGATAGCTGATCCCACCATGCCACCATGTCCGGCAATATGGATTTTGGTGGAGGAATTCATGAATGATAAAAAGTCGAAGTCCAAAAGCTGAAGGTTAAGAGTGCACGGGGTAAAGATTCTTCATGCTTTTCATCATTCACCCCTCATCCTTTGTCCTTTCTTTTACGGAGGAGTAACGCCGGAGCCGTTGCCTGTGCGAGTATTCTGGTAGGCCAACTCGCGACGTGCCAATTCGAGGTCGGCATTCGTCATGATACGGACGAGTTCCTTGAACTTCACCTTAGGCTCCCAGCCGATCTGCCTCTTGAGTTTCGCCGGGTCACCGATCAGCAACTCCACCTCGCTCGGGCGTTCATAGCGCGCGTCATGCTTCACATATTGCTTCCAGTCGAGATCAAGAAGACCGAAGCACTCCTCGCAGAATTCACGGATGGTGTGGGTCTCGTTGGTGGCACAAACATAATCGTCCGCCTTCTCCTGCTGGAGCATGAGCCACATCACCTCGACGTATTCCTTGGCATAGCCCCAGTCGCGCCGCGCATCGAGATTGCCAAGGAAGAGTTCGTTCTGCAGGCCCATCTTGATGCGGGTTGCGGCGCGGGTGATCTTGCGGGTAACAAAGGTCTCGCCGCGTCGTGGACTTTCGTGGTTGAAGAGGATGCCGTTGGAGGCGTGCAGTTTGTAGGCTTCGCGGTAATTGACCGTGAGCCAGTAGGAGAAGACCTTTGCGCAACCATAAGGGGAACGCGGATGGAACGGAGTTGTCTCGACTTGAGGAACCTCGTGTACCTTGCCAAACATTTCGGAGGAAGAGGCCTGGTAAAACCTCACGTCTTGGGTCAATCCCGACTCACGGATCGCTTCTAGCAGGCGCACCGTGCTGAGTCCTGTGACATCGCCCGTATATTCCGGCACATCAAAGGAAACCCGGACATGGCTCTGCGCGCCAAGGTTATAAATTTCATCGGGGCGCAGGGAATAGAGAAGCTTGGTCAGCTGCGATGAGTCAGCCAGATCACCGTAGTGGAGGAAAAGACGTGTCCCATGAACATGCGGATCATTGTAGAGATGGTCGATCCGGCTGGTGTTGAAGGTGGAGGCACGGCGGATGATGCCATGAACCTCATATCCCTTAGAGAGAAGAAGTTCGGCAAGATATGATCCATCCTGACCAGTGATGCCCGTGATGAGTGCTTTTTTCATGCGCAAACCCTAGCATCCGAGATGTTTTTTGTCTTTCTGTATAAGAAGATAATCACAAATTGCACGAGTGATTCCCTTACTGAATCCAAAGGAAGCTCACTCCAGGATTCGATCGCTCGAGATCGCGGTCGGTGCGGAGTTCCGGGGCGACAGTGATCATTTCCAATGAAACCTGATGGAAGATCGAAAACTCCTCCCCGGAAGCATATCCCAGAATGTCGCCATCGCGCTGATACTCCGCGAAGACCTTTCTTAAGCCAGTCCGCAGGACTCCTCCCCGGCCCCCGGAGCCATAGCCGTGAATGATCTTGAGCACGGAGATGCCGTCTCCGTGGCAACGCCTTACTTCCAGTAGGAGTCGGCGCTTGGCTTCCTCGAGTGTTGGAAATCCCTCCTTGATCGTTACTTCACGGAGAGACATGAAATCAGGATCGACTTCTACTTCGTCTTGAAAACGAGTTCCCCGCCAGCAACATCCGCCTTGATGGTCTGACCCTCGTGGATCTTTCCATCGAGGATCTCCATGCTGAGGGGATCGAGGATCTTCTGCTGGATGACACGCTTGAGCGGGCGGGCACCATAGGCTGGATCATAGCCCTCCTTGGATAGATAAGCACGCGCCTTGTCGCTGAGTTCCAGATGGAGCTTCTGCTTGCCGAGGCGTCTGGAGAGACGCTCGAGCTGGATATCGACAATCTTGCCAATCTCCTTGTCGGTGAGTCGGTCGAAGATGACGATCTCATCGACACGATTCAGAAACTCGGGGCGGAAGTGACTGCGGAGCGCCTCCATGACGCGCTTGTTCCGCTCCTCCACAGCCAGATCCTCCATGATGTATTGGCTGCCGATATTACTCGTCATGATGATGACGGTGTTCTTGAAATCAACCGTACGGCCCTGACCATCGGTAATCCGTCCATCATCGAGGACCTGGAGGAGGACATTGAAGACATCGCCGTGGGCCTTCTCCACCTCATCGAAGAGGATCACCGAGTAGGGCTTCCGGCGAACGGCCTCGCTGAGCTGTCCACCCTCCTCGTAACCCACGTACCCGGGAGGAGCTCCGATGAGACGAGCCACGGTGTGCTTCTCCATGTACTCGGACATGTCGAGGCGGACGATGGCGTTCTCGTCGTCAAAAAGGAACTCGGCCAGGGCCTTGGAAAGCTCGGTCTTACCAACACCCGTGGGGCCGAGGAACATGAAGGAACCGATCGGGCGGTTCTCTTCCTGGAGGCCGGCGCGGGCGCGGCGGACGGCATTGGAGACGGCTTTGATCGCCTGAGACTGTCCCACCACACGCTCGATAAGACGCTCTTCCATCTTGACGAGTTTTTGCCTCTCACCCTCTTGCAGATTGGAAACGGGGATGCCGGTCCAGACGGAGACCACCTTCGCGATATCCTCTTCAGTCACCTCTTCCTGGAGCAGAGCGGATTGGCCGCTCTTGGCGAGCTTGGCATTGTGCTCTTCGAGCTTGGTTTGCAATTCAGGAATGCGCCCGTACTGGATCTCGCTCGCCTTGGCAAAATCACCCTGACGTTGGGCGATCGCCAGATCATTCTTCATCACTTCGATCTGCTCATTGATTTTCTGGGACTTACCAATCTCTTCCTTCTCCTTCTGCCAGCGGGCTTTCAGTCCTGATCCGGTTTCCTTGGTCTCGGCGAGTTCCTTCTCAAGCTTCTCCAGGCGCTCTTTGCTGGCGGCATCCTTCTCCTTACGAAGGGCCTGGCGCTCCATCTCGAGCATCATGATCTGTCGCTCCATCTGGTCGATCTCGGTCGGCATCGACTCGATCTCGATCTTCAGACGAGATGCGGCTTCGTCGATCAGATCGACAGCCTTGTCGGGAAGGAAGCGGTCGGAGATATAACGGTGAGAGAGGATAGCGGCAGCGACAAGTGCGGCATCCTGAATACGAACGCCATGGTGAACTTCGTAGCGCTCCTTGAGACCGCGTAGGATCGCAATGGTGTCCTCAACACTTGGCTCACTGACAATGACGGGCTGGAAGCGGCGCTCAAGCGCAGCATCCTTCTCGATATACTTACGATATTCATCCAGTGTGGTGGCACCGATCGTGCGCAGTTCTCCACGGGCAAGCTGGGGCTTGAGGAGGTTGGAGGCATCCATCGATCCCTCGGCGGCACCTGCGCCGACGATGGTATGAAGCTCATCGATAAAGAGGATGATCTCACCCTCCGAGGAGGTCACTTCCTTCAGAAAAGCCTTCAGTCGATCCTCGAACTCCCCACGGAACTTCGCCCCCGCCACCATCGCGCCAATGTCCATAGCGACCAGGCGCTTGTTCTTGAGCGACTCGGGAACATCCCCACTGACGATACGGCGGGCTAGTCCCTCGACGATGGCCGTCTTGCCGACGCCGGGCTCACCGATCAGCACTGGGTTGTTTTTGGTACGGCGGGAAAGAACTTGCATGGTGCGGCGGATCTCCTCGTCGCGCCCGATGACCGGGTCGATCTTCCCCTTGCGGGCAAGCTCGGTGATGTCGCGCCCGTACTTCTCCAAGGTCTGGTATTTCCCTTCTGGATTCTGGTCGGTGACTCGCTGGCTGCCACGAATCTCAACCAGGGCCTTCATGAGACCCTGATGAGTGACGCCGTTGGCTTGAATCAACTTTGCGGCGGAGTTCTTCTCCTGACTCAGGGCCAGAAGGTAATGCTCCGCAGAGAGGAACTCATCCTTGAGCTTTGCCATCTCGCCCTCGGCCAAGTCGATGGTCTTGCGGAGCTCGTTACCGACGAAGGGCTGGGCACCTCCGTGCACTTTCGGCAAAGCGGAGGCAGCCGACTCGAGTTTCTCAATGAAGGGCTGAATGGCTACCCCCATTTTCTCAAGCACGGGACGAGTAAGGCCTTCAATCTGTCCGAGCAACGAGAGCATGAAATGCTCGTTGCCAATCTCCTGCTGACCGAGACCCGAGGCGATATCGATCGCGCCGTTGAAGGCTTCCTGCATCTTGGCGGTGAATTTTTCAGGCTTCATTAAGTGATATTGTTTCTATTTTCTACTGGGAGGGTTGAGCTTGATCCCCTTGCGGAGGAAAGTGGGAACATCAAGGTCCTCACCCTCGAAGATGGTCGGTTCACTCTTGTCAAAGCGGCCCCGCTGATAAGTATCGAGAGCAAGTGTTCCCTGCATCTGCTTGGGGGATACTGCGGGCTTCATTCCAGACTTGGAAGTAGGATTTGTGAGAGCCGGGAAGAACTCGTCAGCCCCTTTTTCCAATGGGGCGCGCCTTGAAGGCATCTCTCCCTCTCTAATAGATTTAATAGGTTGGGGCAGCGTTATTCTATTTGACCCGATCGGTTCGCTGGGTTCAATGCTTTCAATTGTTTTGGCAGGCTTCCTGACAGTCCCTCCGGAAGAGGCTAGGAGATAGAGCTCCAGAGGCGATCCGAGAGGCCCATCCGCATGAACTCCTACTTTTATTTGACAGTTATCGCCTGCAATTTGTTCGATTTTACCGACAACGGCTTGCACTTCCGCAAAAGAAATATCCTTGGCTCCCCGGAGCAAGAGAAGAATCATCGATGTTTCCTTGAGAGCAGATCCCTTGCCGGGCAAAGCAAGAAGGGGACTTTTCATGGCTCTTTCCAAGGCCTCGTGCAGACGGTTGGATCCCTCGGCCTTGCCGAATCCGAAATGCGTGAGTGCTCCCGGTTTTCCGAGCACATTGTGAATGTCGGCACGGGTGATCTTGACGGGTCCTGAAGTGGAGAGCATCCCGCTCAATGCCAGAAGCGACGCAAGTAGTGTGCGGTCGGAAAGCAGGAAGGCCTCACCGACAGCCGCCGTCGAGGGAGAGCCACCGGAGAGTTGATCGTTCCCGATCACGATCACGGCATCACAGATCTCCTGAAGTTTCTCCAAGGCCCGTTCTGCAAGATCTCTTCTGTGCTTGCCCTCGAACGAGAAGGGCATGCCTACGCAGGCCATTGTGGTCAGACCTGTCGACTTGGCACGGATGGCAAGGGCCGGCAAAAGGAAGGACCCTGTCTCGCCACCAAGACCGCCGCAAAGAATGACAACGGATGCCCCATCCAGGGCCTGGCCGAACTCATCGTCGATCACACGGAATCCTTCACCAGGATCTCCCTCGGGCACCTCGATTTTGTCCCGGACGATGGAGGCGTTTAGCGAATCGCGATCATTATTGACAGCAAGCAGTCCGGTCATGCCGGGAACTTCGACAGAAAGCATGTCGAGCACTGTGACACCTGCATTGCCAACACCGACCAGGATACGGCGGGATGGATTGGTATTCATCGCGAACGTTTCTTGAAGAGGCTACCCAATCTCTGGGTGAAGCGCTCGAGCATGCTCTCGGGCGCGATATTCTTGGTAACGAGCCTTGCGTATTTGGTCAGCCCGATTGCGGTGGAGTACTGGGGGTCCTCGAAGATCTGGGTGGCTCCACTGACATTGCGGGCACGCGTGAGTTCAACCGGGATCTCGAAGACTTCCTCAGCAACCTGGGCAATTCCCTTCAGCTTGGAACCGCCGCCGGTGATCATGACTCCCCGGATAAGATCGATCATTCCCTCAACGGATGATTCAATGTCGCGTCGGATCAGCTCGAAAATCTCGTTCACACGAAGGTAAATGATCGTGTCCAGGGAAGTACGGTCGACATCGCAACCAAGGAATCTGGGGTCGTTCTTCAGCAAAATGATACCGCCTGGCGAGCCCGCTGGATCAGTCGCAGACCCCTCTTGGATCTTTAGGAGTTCTGCCCTTGCAATCGGAAGCCTCAGCCCGACAGAAATATCATTGGTAATGTGGTCACCTCCCAGAGCCAGCACGCCGCTATGACGAATGGAACCGTCGATATAAACAAGGTAATCGGTTGTTCCTCCACCGATATCGATCATGAGGGCACCATAGTTTTTCTGATCCTGGGAAAGAACAACCTGGGCGCTGGCAAGCGAACTTAGAACAACATCCTCGATACCGATCTTCAGCGACTCAATGCAGCGAAGGGTGTTGTGAATGCGCGTTTTGATCCCGTGAACAATGTGAAAATCGGCCTCCAGCATGGCTCCTTCCGACTTAAGGGGATCGATGACATTCTGATTCCCATCCACATGGTATGCTTGAAGAATGGTGTGGAGAAAGGTGTTCGGAGTGGGGATGGCAACTTCCTTAGCGCTAATCTCAACGGCATCCAGATCCTCGGGTTCGATCTGCCTCTCCTCGGGAAGAGCCAGAGAGCCACGGTTATTAAAGCTCTCCAGATGGGATCCTGTGATCGCAACCCAAACGTTTCCGATTTCAACGTTCGTCTTGTCCTCTGCGTCGAGGATTGCTTCGCGGACGCACTCGGTAACCGTCTCCATGTCCACGATCTCCCCCTTGCGCACCCCTCGTGACGGAGTCTCGCCCACCCCGAGAATGCTGATCTGATCATCGGCCCTGGCTTCTGCGACAATGACGCTAATCTTCGTCGTTCCGATCTCGAGTCCTACAAAGATTTGCTCGTTGGCCATGGCGAAAAAAAATGTTTACCGAGGCTAATTGTGCTTTTGGTTTTTTTTAGAAGGAGTGACGGGTGCTATTTTGTCAGACCCTTGCTCGGGCGTAAGCACAAAAGTGACGGGAGTATTGCGGATCATCATGAGATTTGCAGTCTGGATCCTTCGGCCTGTCTCCTGACAACGGTCGAGCAGCTTGCGAAGCCGCTCGAGCTGCGAAGGCAAATCGGCCTCTCCAAGGGTTCCGAACGTGAATTTCGCACCTGATGCATCTGTCACTAATGCGGCATAAGGCTTGGAAACATCGACCGAGCTGATCCGGAACGTCTCCTCGGGTAGTTCCGAGAGTGCCTGCCTCAACATCAGCGCCGTGGCGAGTGACGGACTCTCCAGTTTCTTACCAGGGACCGCGTTGACCAAAGAAACACCTCGAAGCACGGGCAGCCCCAGAAATTTTTCATCCAGTCTGGCAGGGCGCATCATCACTCCATCCTTGTCACAGAGGAAGCTCTTGCCGGGACTGAAGGATTCACCCGCAGCCGCATCGCTCTCCCCTGGAGCAACAAACAGGAAGACCGGCTCACGGGGCTCCAGTCCCACTTCGATGGTGTCGGGTAGCATCCGTTCGATGCTTACCGTGCGCACCTCGGGCAGGGAGGATAACTTCTGGTTTGCCTGCTCCAGGTCGAGTCCGAAGATGTTCTTCCCCTCGGTAAAGCCGGTAATGTTGCCAAGCTCCTCCCGGGTCATAACCCCGTTGAGATGGGTGACGATGTGTTTAAGATCGTACTCAGGGTTCTTAAAAAAGAATTTGCTGCAAGCAATTCGTGCTCCGGCAACCAGTAGTGAGAGCACGATCACGATCACGAAGGTCTTCCATAAAAGGCCGTTCGCCCTGCCTCGGCGCTGACGGTTGATACTAGCCGTTCTCACATTCACCTCAAGAAGGTGCTTACGGCGCGCAGGAGCGCCTCCCCTTCTCCTGTTTCCGCCGCTATTGCGTCGAGTGTTCATGTGCAGGATCCTCGGACCGCGAGTGATTGTTCCGCTATTCTGCAGCAAAGTGCTGTGAAATCTATCCCCATGGCAGCCGCTGCCTTGGGAAGTAGACTGGTTTCTGTCATTCCGGGGATGGTATTGATTTCCAGAACGGTGGGGCCGTCAGCAGCAAGAAGGACATCGACCCGACTGTAAACACTCAACCCGAGGGCCCGCACCGCAGCAAGCGCAGCTCCTTGTACGGCTTCTGTTTCCGAGGATGAGAGGGGTGCTGGAACCAAATATTCCGTGGCTCCCTTCGTGTACTTATTGGTGTAGTCGTAAAATCCCTCGTTCGGCTTGATCTCCACCACAGGTAGCACCTGATCACCGATCACTCCCACGGTCAGCTCCCTTCCCGTCACCAACTCCTCGACAAGAATCTCCTCACCGTAAAGGCGACAGTCCGCAAGGGCCTGGTCGATTTCAGCAAGCTCATGGATGAGATGAACTCCCACACTCGAGCCCTGTCGTGGTGCCTTGATCACAATGGGCAGGGGAAGCGATGGCCAGATGCCCGTCTTAGAGCTCAAGATTTCAAAATGGGGAGACGGCACACCTGCTTTAACCAGAGCCTGCTTGGTCAAGATCTTGTCAAAGGCCACTCGACTCTGCGCGGATCCCTCACCCGTGTACGCAATACCTCGTTCGTCAAGTAATTGCTGGAGTACTCCATCCTCACCAAAGGTCCCGTGGATCAGATTGAAGACAAGTTCGGTTCCTTCCGGAATGGAAACCTCCATGCCAGTGACCTCAATCTCCTCGACATGCGCACCGGCGTTGCGGAGAGCAGCGGCCACGGATGAGCCTGAGCGAAGCGAGACATCATGCTCTGAACCGGGACCTCCCTTGAGAACAACAAGATGTCGGTTACGTGGATCGAAGGATGTTTTAGTGATCATGGGTGTTTTCGTGATCTTCCGGTTCTTCACCGATGATGGAAACCTCAGTCTCCAGTTGAATTCCGCGCTCCAGTCGGGCCCTATCCTGAATCCGACTGATCAGTGCAAGGACCTCGTCGGCCGTCGCTCCACCATCATTGACAATGAAGTTCGCATGGACTTCGGAAACACGGGCCCCGCCGACGGCGCTGTTCTTAAGTCCGAGTTCGTCGATGAGTCTGCCGGCGGAGAGTGTTCCAGGATTCTTGAAAATACAGCCTGCGCTGGACGCTACAGGCTGTGTTTCCTTTCGGTGGCGAAGTGATTTATCGAGGAGTTCGTCGATCGTTCCGGCATCAGCCACCGCCCCGCGGAGCGTTGCAGAGAGTGCATAATGGTCATGCAGGACCGGGACATCGCGGTAGCCCACTTCAATTTCCTGAGGAGTACGGGAGACGATGTTTCCATCACGATCGGCAAAACGAATCTTGAGAACCTGGTCGAATGTCTGAATCCCCATCGCACCGGCATTCATGCGCAACGCTCCACCCAGATTCCCGGGAATGCCGTCCATCCACTCAAAGCCGGTAAGACCGGCATTGCGGGCGATGGCGGCCAGTTGCTTGAGACGGATCCCAACCCCGGCAACAACCTTATTCCCATCCACCGAGGCCTCGGCAAAGCAACCCTTTGACAAATGGGCGACAACTCCTGGAAAACCACCGTCTCGCACAATGAGATTGGACCCTCTCCCCATTACCATAAACGGAATCCCCTCGTCGTGGCAGAGGCGGACAAGTTCGGCAAACCCTTCTTCACTCTCGGGCTCAACCCAAAAGCGCGCCGGACCGCCGACCCTCATCGTGGTGTGACGGGAAAGCGGTTCGGACATTTTGATGATTCCGGGGCCCATGGCCTTGCGAAGCTTGCCACGAAGTGCCAGTTCGCGGGCGATCAGAGTGCCGGCCTCATGGATATTTCCTGCGCCGAGGGTAATAACCAGATCCCCATCCCTGAGTATGGCAGCAGCAGCCCATCCCGCTTCCAGCACCGAGGCTGTCCTCAGCATTCCCTGATGACCTTCGGCGCGGGCAGCCTCCACCACACTTCCCTCGTCGACTCCCGGGATGGGGGCTTCGCCTGCGGGATAGATCGGAGCGACAAAAACCAAATCGGCATCTCCAAAGGATCTTCCAAATTCCTCCTTGAGGGAAGCTGTGCGGGAATAACGATGCGGCTGGAAGAGAACAATGAGACGTCCTTCTTGTCCATTTTTCGTATTCTGGCCGGAGTCACGCAGGGCAATACGTGCCGTCGCCAGGGTGGCCGTAATTTCGGTGGGATGATGACCGTAATCGTCGAAAACCCTAAACTCATCGTCCTCATACTTGAGTTCAAAGCGGCGCTTCGCCCCGCGAAAATCTTTCAAGGCGGAAGCGATGATGGAAAAGGAAATCCCCAAGTCACTGGCAAGCGCGATCACCAACAGGGCGTTATGGGCATTATGCAACCCGGGAATTCCGAGATGGATTCGACCGAGTGACTCTCCATCACGAATTACCTCAAAGCGGATGGTATGTCCCGACTCTTCCACCTTAGCTAATTGATAACGGCAGTGGGATCCTGTCCCTACTGGAACAGCACCTGGATGATGGGAACAGAGGCGCGTAGCACCGGGATCGTCGGCCCAAAAATAGACCTTGCCCGAAGTCTGGCAGAGCAGTTTGGAAAAAACCGTGTCGATCGCGGCGAGATCTCGGTAATGGTCGAGATGCTCGGGCTCAATATTGAGAACAAGCGCATGGCGCGGGTGATAATGGACCAGTGTGCCGTCGCTTTCATCCCCCTCGGCCACCAAGTGCGTTCCTTCAGAGTCCCAGCGGGCATTCGTTCCAAGGATTGGGATCTCGGCCCCCACGTAGTGGGAGGGCTTAAGACCTCCCGCCCTCAGGACATGGGCAGCCATTGCGGAGGTCGTGGTCTTTCCGTGCATCCCGCAGACCACCACGCCCTGCTTGCCGCTCATCACGGCAGCAAGGACCTCGGCACGGCGAGCCATCACTTTGTTAAGGGTCAGGGCCGCGTCAAAAGCCGGATTGCCTGCATGGATAGCAGAGGAAAAGATCACCAGTTCGGCATCGAAAACCATGCGGGTGCCATGTGGAGACTCGAACTCGAGTCCCTTGCGGCGCAAACGTTCTACTTCCTGGGTGTCGACCTTATCCGACCCGCTGACACGATGACCAAGCGCTAGGAGGAGGGCGGCAATGCCACTCATTCCGGAACCGGCCACTCCGATAAGGTGGATGCGTCGTGATGTCGGTCCCAAAAGGAATGCAGCCAGTTCGGCACCATCAAATCGGACGCCGGCAACTCTCCTCTCGGAAATCATCGTCTTGCCTCCCGGGTCACGACGCCCTGCTCCATGACGTCGGCGACAAGTCCAGCGCCCCCACGTGGCAGAACGGATCCGGCTGCAGCGGCCATGCGCTCTCGACGCCTGACGTCGGTGAGGAGATTCCGGACCAAGAGAGCGAAGGTTTCTGGATCAGCCGTCTTTTCCTCGATGAGCTCCGCAGCACCGGCATCGCGGAAGGCCTCGGCATTGCGATGCTGGTGAAGATCAGCGGCAAAGGGAAAAGGAATCAGGAGCGAGGGAAGCGAGAACTGCGAGATTTCGCTGAGGCTTGCAGCGCCGGCACGCGAGACCACGAGATCGGCTGCGGAATAAGCCTGCTCCATCCGGTGATGGAAGGAGGCGACATGAGAGGCGATTCCCTCCCGTTGATAGTTAATGGCAGCTAGGTTGTCATCTCGCTCACCGGTGAGATGAATGACTTGTAGGGGCTTGTTCTCTTCGTTGCGAAAATCCTTCAGAAAAGTGGCCGAACGGAAGAGGAGCTGATTGATTCCGGCGGCACCCTGACTACCTCCCATCACCAGAAGTGTGGGCAGATCCGGATCTAGGCCGAATGCCGCGCGCGCCTCCCCCTTGGGCAGCGGGGTGCCGAGATTACGGCGCACAGGGGTTCCGGTCACGATGCAGGTGCTTTTGGGAAAGGAAGATTCACAGACCTTTAATCCCAGGAGAACACGGTCCGTCCAACGGGAAGCGAGACGGTTGGCCCGGCCGGCAATCGCATTGGACTCGTGCAGGTAGCAGGGAATTCCGGACAGACGCGCTACCAGCAGAGGAGCTGCTGAGGTGAAGCCCCCCATCCCAAGGACACCGGAAGGCTGGTAGCGCGAGTAGAGTTGCCTACAGGTGCTGAAGCTCTCCCAACCTCGCTTCACGAAGCGTAGAAATGCAGGGGAGAGAAGCGCTGGCATTCCGATGGAGGGGAGCTTCTCACACCGGAACTCGACATGATCCCTCAGCGCAACGGCATCGATCTCCTTCTCCGAGACAAGTAGCAGGACCTCATGGCCGCGTTCATGCAGAACCTCGGCGACAGCCAGACCGGGAAAGAGATGTCCTCCGGTGCCACCACATGCGATGACAAATTGTTTGGGTACCGCCATGTGTGATTGTTAGATTCTGGGAACGGATCGCCCCGCGAGGACGAGTTGCCTCTCGGGAGCGGGAGCGATCGGAGTGCCGGTGCGGTGAATGTTTACGAGGATTCCAATCATGAAAAGACAAACGGCCATATTGCTTCCCCCGTAGCTGATGAAGGGCAGGGGCATCCCTTTGTTTGGAAGGATCGAGGTTGTCATTCCGATATTGACCGCTGCCTGCAACGAGATCAACAGGAGGATTCCCATGGCGAGAAGTTTTCCAAAGCGATCCTTGGCATTTGCTGCGATAAGACCGCCGCAAAGGATGATGAGAATAAATCCCAGGAGAACGAGCCAAGTGAAGCGAAGCCCCAACTCCTCACCGATCATCGGGAAGATGAAATCAGTGTGCGCATAGGGCAGGTAGAGCATCTTCTGACGTCCCTCCCCGAGTCCGAGGCCCTCGAATCCGCCGGAACCAAAGGCTATCAGGGCCTGCCATTGCTGAAGCCCTTTCCCCAACTTGTCGGCCTCCGGATGCATAAAGGTCATTATGCGGGCAGCGCGTTCAGGAATCAGCATGGCGAGACCAAGCAGCCCGGTCAGTCCCGCTCCGCAAAGTCCGGCGAAGATCAGCCAATTCGCTCCGCCTACCAAACAGATGGCGAGGGTTGTGGCGCCGATGAGGGCGGCTGTCCCGAGATCCACTTCCTTTGCAATAAGACCCATGATGATGGCCACGATACCGATCGGAATAATAAACCCATCCAGAATCTTTCGGGGATCGGTCTCTTCGCGGGAAAACCACCAGGCAACAAAAAAAACCGCTGCTATCTTTCCAAACTCACTGGGCTGGAAAACAAGAAGATGCAGGTTGAGCCAGCGATGTGACCCGTTGATCTTCATTCCCACGTGGGGAACGAAGCATAAGACCAGCAGGATAACGGAGGCTCCGAACCAAATCTTCCATGTGCGCTGCCAGAGATGATAGTCGGTCATCGCACCCAGCACGCAGACCCCCACGCCGATGACCAGCCAAAAAATATCCTTTTTGACAAAATAGTAGATGTCGCCGTGACTCTCCTGGGCATAAGCGCTCGTGCTGAAAAGCATCACCACCCCGAGGGCAAGCAACCCGACCACGGAGATCAGAAGGAGGTAAATGCTGCTGCGCTGCACGGCTCCTGGGTGCTGAAGGGCTCGGGGATTGGTACCAGAGGGTTGTAGAGCTTACTGGACCGCTTTCTTCGATGCGGCAGCTGCGGAGGTGGGAATCTTTAGCTGCTGCCCGATCTGGATCTTCTTCGGATCGGTGATGCCGTTAGCCTTCATAAGCTGATCGGGCATGATTTTGAATTTTTTGGCAATCTTGTAAGGACTGTCACCCCTCACGACGGTATACTCGGTGCTCGGCCCCTGATTCTCAACAGGTGCCGCTACCGCAGTAGGAGCAGCTCCCGTAAGGGCTGTAGTCGCTGAGGTGACTGATGTGACAGCTCCAGCTACTGCAGCGGGTGCTAGCTGCACGCTTTCCACAATTTTGCCAGCTTGGGTCGAGACATCAGAAACTGCCTGACTCATCATTTTGGCCGGAACCTTGAGGATCTGGCCAACCTGAAGAACAGACTTTTCTGTCATTCCGTTCACCTTTTCGAGTTCGGGAATCGCCACTCCCAATGAGGAAGCAATGCGCGTGAGAGTATCTCCCGCCTTCACCATGTAAGTGTTCGCTGTGTTGGCCCCTGCCATTTGAGATGCCTGAAGGACTTGAGAAGACTGCGTTGCAGTGGAAGTTGCAGGTGCAGGTTCCTGCGCGGATGCTGTCGAAACGGCAGCTACGCCGAGGCCAGAGGCCCCAACGGTTTTTCCGATCATGCTCCTGGCGCTCGCCAGGAATCCCTTGGGAGCTGTGGGAGCAGATGGAGACGTGGGAGCTGAGGAAACGAATTGACTGCTTTCAGCCACCTGCTTGGTAGGGCCCTTGGTAGAGCTCTTGGCAACTGACTTTGGAACCTCGCCTACCTTGGCGACAAGGGGAGCCTTGGATGTTACCGGAGGCTCTTCTCCAGGCCCAGAACCACCAGCATCACCAGAACCATGGTCGTTTGGCGACTGCTGTTTAGGAGACATTGGCTCCGTGGATCGGTGGGCTGTCTTGGTGGGAGAAACCTTGCCGGCCTTCATCGAATTGAAGGCGTAGAGGCCACCGACAGCCACCACATGAAGAAGAAGAACCACCAGAAAGGCGTGGGAGAGCTTCATGTTTGGCTCAGGGCCATAGTCATCGAACTCCTCTTCAGGGGCGTTCATGGTTGCAGCGCGAGCGCGGAGCCGACGGGTACGTTTCGGAGTCATCGGATTCATTGGTCGGGTGTATAATTTATACTACTAGCTATTGTGGTTGTTGATGAGCTAAAAGATTATTTTTTCTAGGGGTTGTGCTTGTGTCGTTAAACAAGGGGTACCCTCGTGCCCATGGATTCCTTCACAAGCCTTCTGAATGTTTCCCCGCGCTCGACATAGTCGCGGAACATGTCGAAGGAGGAGGTTCCAGGGGAAAAGAGAATGGTCGTTCCCGGTTGGGCTTCTTTTAGTGCGGTCACGACAGCCTCTTCCAAACTCTCTGCCTCAAGGCAATGGAGCGGCGCCCAATCCCTTGCAATCCGATGACGCATCTCACCAATAAGAATCGCTAAGCTCACACGTTCACGGACCAAGTCGGCGATGGGAGAAAATTCAAAGCCTTTGTCCTTTCCACCGGCAATCAGGATCAGTGATCCCTGAACGGAGCGAATGGCCTGCTCCATGGCATCAAGGGTCGTTGCCTTGGAGTCGTTGATCCAGCGCAGGCCGTCAAACTCAGCGATGAATTCACAACGGTGAGCCGGCGGCGTGTATTCACTAATGGCGCATGCCATCTTGCCTGTATCGGCACCTAGCGCGATGCCTACAGCAAAGGCAGCCATGACGTTGGCAGCATTGTGGGGACCACGGAGCCTGGTCTTGGACAAATCAATCAGCACGTTCCCTCCATGCTGGATCATGAGACCTTCATGAAGGGACACGTCGGCCGCTGGATCCGAAACACTGAAGGTGATCCGCCTTGCCTTGATCTTGGAAAGATCAAGATCCTTAGACTCCATGGGAATCACCGTCCAGTCCTCAGCGGTCTGATTCTCAAAGATCCTGAGCTTGGCCTCGCGATACTCATCCATCGATGGATAGCGGTCGAGATGGTTGGGGCTGAGATTCAGCCATACAGAGACCTTCGGATGGAATGTTCTGATGCTCTCAAGTTGGAACGAGCTAACCTCGGCAACCAGTACATCCCAGGTCACTCCTTCCTCAAGGAGTTCCGACATGGGGGTCCCGATATTTCCGCAGGAAGCCGCCCGGAGCCCCGCTCCCCGGAGCATGAGGGTGGTAAGTTCGGTCGTGGTGGTTTTCCCATTCGTGCCTGTGATCGCCACCACGGGAAAAGGACAGAGAGTGAAAGCCAACTCGAGTTCGCCGATCAGGGGAATCGCCTTCCTCAAGACGTTCACGACGATCGGAGCCGTCTCCTCAATCCCTGGACTCAAGATTGCAACGTCATGAACGACCTCATCCCTCGCAGCATCAGCTGCCGTAAGGACCGTGATCCCTTCCTTCCGCAAGAGTTCCGCCCGTTCAATCAAAACCGGTGATTCTCCACTGTCACAGACTGTCACCTCGGCTCCGGAACGCTTGAGCAGGCGCGCTGCGGCGAGGCCGCTTCGCCCCAAGCCGAGGATGACAGCACTTTTGCCAAAATAGGGATTTGAGAAGTCGTTCATGGAGGATAGTTCAGCGCAATTTCAAGGTGGCAATGCCAAGAAGTCCAAACACAATAGCCATGATCCAGAACCTCACCGTGACTGTGTTTTCCTTCCATCCGGACAGTTCGAAGTGGTGGTGCAACGGAGACATCTTGAAGATGCGTTTCCCTGTCAGCTTGAAGCTCGCCACCTGAAGAATGACCGAGAGGGCCTCGGCAACAAAAACCCCGCCGACGATGGCAAGCATCAGTTCCTGCTTGCAGCAGATCGCGAGCACGCCAAGCAGTCCTCCAATCGCCAGGGAACCCGTGTCACCCATGAAGACTTTGGCGGGATGACAGTTCCACCAGAGAAAACCGAGTGCAGCGCCGGCCAAGGAAAGACTCACGACGGCCAGTTCGCCGGAAAATCCATAATATGGAATCTGAAGGTAGAAGGCCGCCTTGCTGTTTCCTGCGAGATAGGTAAAGACACCAAAGCAGATTCCAGCCATGACCGTGCACCCCGAGGCCAAGCCATCGAGTCCGTCGGTGAGGTTAACCGCGTTTGATGATCCAACGATGATCAACAAATAGAAAATATAGGTCCAGAAGATGCCGAGGCTTAAAACAGGCCCCTTGATGAACGGGATGTAGAGTTGTTGAGCCTGATTGGCCAGGGAGGGAGAGAGGAGAAAGAACGCCGTGATTCCAGCCGCAAGGAAGCACTGAAGAACGAACTTAAGACGACTGCTGATGCCAGCAGAGCTTTTCTTCGTAACTTTCAGCCAATCGTCATAGAACCCAAGCGATCCGAGAAAGAGAACAGTAATGAGACAGATCCAGACAAAAGGGTTGTCAGGTCGAGCCCATAGAAGCGTGGAGAGAACGACGGCCGCAATGAGCAGAATACCCCCCATGGTAGGGGTTCCCTTCTTTCCACCATGAAGTTCATTGAGGCGATGGACTTCCTCGGCGCTTCGGATCGGTTGGCCTAGCTTCAGCTGGACCAGGCGGCGAATGACCATGTTTCCGAAAATCAGGCAGATCAGGAATGAAGTAAGCCCTGCGCAGAGAGCGCGGAAGGAGATGTATTGAAAAACATTTAGGGCTTTTCCGATCGACACCCCGTGCAAGAGAGATCCGAATTGTGACAGGTAATAGAGCATCGTGTGATGGGTTGAATGTTCAGTTGAAGCGTTGAAGGACTTCTTCCATGCGGGCGCTTCTGCTGGCCTTTAGTAGGACCACGTCGCCTTGTGTTGCAAGGGAGGAGAGAAGTTGGGCGGCCTCAGCATTGTCACATACAACGCGCACATCCAAGAAACCCGCCTTCATAGCCGCTTCAGCGATTGCGGAAGCTTCTTCACCGACCGTGATCAGCGTGGAGAGCACGACATCTGCGGCCTTGGTGCCCACGCGCTGATATCCCTCAGCGGCATGTCTTCCCAATTCTCCCATCTTGCCAAGAACTGCAATCTTGCGGCCAGACATGGAAATTCCATCCAGTGTTTCTAGGGCGGCGATCATCGAATCGGGATTTGCATTGTAAGTGTCATCAAGAAAGGTCACACCACGCCGAACCACCCTAGCAAGCCGCCCAGAGGTCAAGGTCGCACCAGCAAGTCCCGAGATGCACTTCTCCATTGTGACGCCGCACTGCAATCCCGCCGCAATCGCCAGAAGAGCATTACCAACCATATGACGACCTGGCACCGGTAGAACCGCTTCAGCACGTCCGAACTCTCCCTCGATCGCAAAATGGGTCTCATTCAGTCCGTATCGAATCCCTGTGGCCCTGAGGTCTCCCCGATCGAATCCAACCTGCAAGACCCGCGCCGATGTTCTGGAACAAAGCTCTTGGGAAAAATGATCCTCTGCCGGAATAATCGCACACCCCCAGGATGGCAGCTTCTCAAGGAGATCTCCCTTTTCAGCCGCGATTTCTTCACGGCTCCCGAGATATTCGATGTGGGCGGTTCCGATATTGGTAATCATGCCGATCTCCGGCCTTGCCAATCCGGCAAGCGGCGCGATCTCACGGCGGTGATTCATTCCGATCTCCCAGACGGCAGCCTCATCCTCCAGATCAGCCCCAAGGATAGAGAGAGGAAGACCAATCTGGTTATTCAAATTACCCAGGGTTGCTGTCGTACGCAGGGATGTCCGGAGCACGGCCGCTGTAAAATCCTTCACGGAGGTCTTACCGCTACTGCCAGTGATGGCAATGGCACGCAGTGTTAGTCTGGATCGCCACGCTGAGGCAAGGAGCGTGAGCGCCGTCATTGAATCCGGCGTGCTCAGAATGCCGAACCCTGGGGGAAGGCCAGCCGGAGGTTCACCGTAACAGAGAGCTGCAACGGCTCCCTTGGCTGCTGCTTCAGCGATGAATTGGTTCCCGTCAAATCGATCCCCCCTAAGTGCGACATAGAGATCACCGGCCTCAACCGAGCGAGTATCCTTGCCGACCCTCTGCACCATATCTTCGGAGTTACCGGCAATAAGCTCTGCACCGCACATTCCGGCGATCTCGGTGAGGGAAAGCGGATTCATTGTCTCGCTTCCTCCCAATCATCAAGCTTCTTCCCAGCCATCGCGTGAGCAGTAACTTTGACGTCATCAAAAGGGTGACGGCCAGACTCCGTCTCCTGGTAATCCTCGTGGCCCTTGCCCGCCACCAGCACAATATCCCCAGACGTCGCTATCTCCACAGCACGCCTGATGGCGCTCTCACGGTCGACATAGCTTTCGTGCCCCTTGGCATGGAAGCCTTTTGCCGCCTCGTTCATGATCTCTCGCGGATCCTCACCACGGGGGTTGTCAGAGGTCAAAATCACACGATCCGAATTCTGTTCTGCGGCGGCCGCCATGAGAGGACGCTTGGCCCGGTCACGGTCACCGCCACAACCAAAAACCGTGATGATCCGTGCAGGGTTGAGCTGCCGAAGCGTCCTGAGCACATTAACCAGCGCATCCGGAGTGTGAGCGTAATCGACAAAGGCCTGAAAATTCCGCTTTACGGAAACCCGTTCCAGGCGTCCCGGAACTTGGGGAATCGTCGCAGCAGCGGCAATAGCACGGCGCAATTCAAGTCCCATAGCCGAGGTAGCAGCCAACGCAGCGACGGTGTTGTATACATTGAAGAGACCGATCAGCGGCATCCTCACCAGATAACTTCTTCCCTTGGCATCGAGTCGGAAGGTAGTGCCTGTCGGAGATTGTCTAATGTTACTTGCACGGAAATGACAGTTGCTTCCTTGTCCATAGGTGATGATCGGCACTCCTTTGATGCGGTCGAGAAGTCGATGGCCGTAACGATCATCCGCGTTGATGATCGCGCGGCCCTTTTTTGTGCTCTGCCTGGAAAGCCCCGAGAAGAGGAGCATCTTTGCTTCGAAGTACTCTTCCATGGAACCATGGTAGTCGAGATGATCCTGGGTAAGATTGGTAAAGACAGCGGCATCGAACTCGATCCCTCCCACTCGGTGCTGCACCAATGCATGGCTAGAGACCTCTAGGGCTGCGGCCCTAAATCCCCCGTCCCTCATGACGGCCAGCATCCGCTGCAGGTCGATCGATTCGGGGGTGGTCCTGGAGGCTGGCTCTACGATTCCTGGAAGGACATACTCAATCGTCCCGACAAGACCGCAAGGACGTCCGACAGAATCGCACAGATGCCTGATGATCCAGGCAGTGGTTGTTTTGCCATTCGTTCCAGTGATGCCGGCCACAGCAAGCGATTTCGAGGGGTCCCCGTAGAAGGCTGATGAAAGGTAGGCCATGGCAACTCGCGCATCAGGAACCCTCACCAAAGGTACCGAAGAAACCTTCGCTATTGAGGAAACCTCATGTCGGGTCAGGTCTTCGGCCGTCACAACCCCAACAGCCCCATTTTCGACGGCCTCCATGACAAAGTTGATTCCGTTCTCACTGGCTCCCGGAATCGCAAAAAAGAGATCTCCTTTCCGGACGGATCGAGAATCACAACTCAGCCCCGTTAGCATCACATCGGGGCTCCCCATGACAGAGATCACCGGGCTGTATTGAAGGAGGATTTCTAGATTCATGCCTGGGATACTTCTCATCGAGCGCTAACGGTTGCTGTACTGGAGCCTTGCTTGGATAGCGATTCACTGGGTTCTGGATCCATATCGAGGTAACGAGCGATTTTTACTCCGATTTTTGAAAAGACAGGGCCGGCCACAGAACCTCCATAGTTTGCTGTCTCGCTCAGCTTGGCGTCGTCCACGATGACGATTCCCATGATTCTTGGTTTATTGACGGGAAAGAAACCCGCAAACGAGACGATGTAACGTCCCATGAGATATCCCCTATGGGGGCTGATTTTTTGCGCGGTGCCCGTCTTGCCGGCGACGCGGTAACCCTCGATACGGGCTAATGGAGCCGTTCCCTGGTTGCTAACAACCTTCTCCAGCGCATTGGCAATGTAGTTAGCGCTCTCCGGCTTCACCACTTGAGCGATGGGGGCCTCGTGAAGCTCAGCGCTTCCCTCTCCCTTGCTCAGGACGAGTTTCGGCTTTAGCAACTTGCCGCCGTTCGCAATCGCAGACATTGCCATGACCATCTGGATCGGCGTCACGCTGATTGACTGACCAAAAGCCATGCGTGTCTTTGTCAGCATGTCCCAACGATGGGGAGGATTCACTAGGCCTGCAATCTCACCGGGAAGGGGGATTCCCGTGCGGGTGCCGAATCCGTATTTCCTGACATAGTCATAGAACATTTGATCCTTCATTCTGAGGGAGATCTTGGCGGCGCCTACATTGGAAGACTTCATGAGGATCTCATGAATACTCAGATCACCGCTACCATGGTGATCCTTGATGATCTTTCCGCCATAGGAAAAGTGTCCGTTCTCACAAAAGATTCGGGTTTTGTCATCCACGATCCCTTCATTATAGGCGGCTGAGGTCACGATGATCTTGAAGACCGATCCCGGTTCATACATGTCCGAGATGGCACGATTGCGCATATGATCAGACTTCGCCTCGTTGTATTTGTTCGGGTCGTAATTCGGTCTGCAGGCCAGCGCCAGGATCTCGCCAGTGTTGGGGTCAGCCAGAATAGCTGTTGCCGAGGCGGGATGATTTGTCTTGTAGGCCTCATCGACCTCGCGCTCCGCAATCGCCTGCAACCCCATATCGATAGAGAGTCGGATGTCGCAGCCGTTCTCGGGAGGCTGTTCCTGTCCACGATAGACCACGATCTCTCTTCCCTTGCGGTCGTGTTCGATCATTCGAAATCCTTCCTGCCCCTTCAATTCTTCATCGCAAGTTTTCTCAATCCCATCGGCCCCGTGCCCAGTATGATCAACATATCCCAACACATCACAAAGCATCTCCCCGTTGGGATAACTCCTCACGGATCCTTCCTGGAGATAGAGACCGTGCAGATTGGCTTTATCAATTGCCCTTATCATGTCCTGAGCTTTCTCTTCAGAGACCCCTTTGCGGATGACTACATACTTGTTTTTTGTTGTGAGCTTCTCCGTGAGTTCCTCGACAGGAACCTCTAGAAACGGAGCGGCTATTCTTGCAAGCGCCGCCGGATCATGAATGTGAGATCCGTCTGCATAGACCATCTGCACGGGAATATTCACGGCAAGTTCCTCACCGTTTCTATCGAGAATACGCCCTCGCCGCGGTGAAATCACTTGTCTGCTCTCATGCTTCACCGCAGCTATCTCTTGATAGTACTCGTGCTTAAGAATCTGCAGGTGAATCAATCGCCAGGCGAAAGCAGTGAAGATGAGGACCAGCAGGGCGCAGATAACCCCGATACGCCTGCCCATACCCCTCACCTGTTAATGGCGCGCTGGGGAACCCCGGGACCGAACCGGCTTTCCGGATCGCTTGAGGCGGTGCGCAGAACCCCGTCAACTTCCGCCGGAGCAGGTGGCGTGACGCGGGCGATCGCTGTATCGCGGATCGCCTGAAGCGCTATGTATCCATCGTCCAGACGATGCTGCAAAGCTCCACGGGAGGTCATGGAGGAGATCTTAGCCTTCAGCGCCTCGTCTCTGGCCTCTTCCTCCCGAAGGGAGGACTCGACCAGTCGGCACTGATTGCCTACAGCATGTTGCTGATTCTTCAGATAGACAAAGAAAAGCCCGGCAAGTCCGACCAGAAAAACAATGACAAGCCACCCGGCTAGAAAATTCACCTCAATCGTGTTCGTTGTGCGGCGTCGGTTCACACTCATGGTCGCCCTCCCTGTATCAGCGTTGAGGTTGATCCGAGTCGTTCGACAACCCTCAAACGGGCGCTGCGTGACCGAGGATTGGATGAAAGCTCCTCAGGGGAGGCCGTCACAGAACGCGTGGTTAGGGCTTCAAAGAGGTACTCGGGGTTAGGTCGCGGAGCGGGCCACGTGGGATCGTCAATCTCGCTCATGGCGTGACGGCGAAAAAAATGCTTCACGATTCGATCCTCCAACGAGTGGAAGGTGATGACGGCCAGACGCCCTCCCGGTGCCAGAATGGATGTGAACATGGGTAATGCCCGCTCTAGGGAGCCGATCTCATCATTCACGGCAATGCGAAGCGCCTGAAAGACTCGGGTCGCGGGATGACGGGGGCCGGCACGTCCGGCAGCAATCAACTCGGCAAGCTCTGCAGTGCTCACGATCTGCTTTTTCTCACGGGCCCTGACGATCCGTGCCGCAAACTGAACGGCACGAGGCTCATCGCCATACTCCCTGAAGATTCGGGCAAGCTCTTGGGCGGGGGCCGTATTCACAAGATCGTCAGCGGTCATCCCAGTGTTTCCCATGCGCATGTCGAGAGGTCCCTCACGCTGGAAAGAAAACCCCCGCTCCGGAGTATCGAGTTGGTGGGATGAGACCCCAAGGTCAAGCAAGACGCCATCGACTTGCTTGATTCCGAGAGTCATCAACCTTTCTGTAGCGTCCGAAAAGTTTCCCTCTAAGGCGGTGAAGCGATCGCCGTGTGATGCGAGAAACTCACGCGAGTGGGTCAGGGCCTCTGGATCCCGGTCAAAACCGATAACCCGTGCCCCCTCCTTGAGGAGCAAACTGCTGTGGCCCCCGCCCCCCAGGGTCCCATCAATGATGGTACGGCCTGGAGCAGGACACAAGAATTCGACGACCTCCTTGGCCAGAACGGGTTCGTGGCGGAAAGGGGTGCTCATGAAAAGGGGTGAAGGGGTGAACGGGGAGAAGGTTGTTGCAGCGAAATCGTGATGAGCCTTTAGGAATCTGTTGCGTTTGGGTTTGTGTTGGATGCGGGTCATCGGTTCATGCGGCTCAGAGACCGATCAGCTCGGCCACCTGACGGTAGGATGCGGATTCCTCCGCACTCACGTCGGTCCAGCGTTTGGCGTTCCAGATTTCAAATCGGCTACGTCCACCAACCAGCACAACCTCTCCCTTGAGCTTCACGGAATTACACTGCTCTTCGGGAAGCAGGATCCGGCCGTTGCTATCTGCTGAAACTGCGCGCGCCTGTCCGTAAAATGCGCGGATTGCCTTGCGCCGCTCGGACGCGGGAGCACCACTCTGCTCGATACGCGACTCGATCGAATCAAACTCCGCCGGAGGCATCACGATAAGACAATCGCCCGACGGTCCGGGAATCGCATGGAACTCATCCGACCCCCCATCCAACCAATCCGCCGGGATCGTGACACGATTCTTCGCATCCATGGACCTCTCGAAAGTCCCGGCGTAGGTGATCAATTTGGAGGCGGGTTTGGTCATCGGGAAAGCAGCGGGAGGAAAGACCACTTTCCACCACTACGCCCCACTTTTTCCCACCAAAAGAGAAAATCGTCAACTTAAAAAAGATAAAAAGAGTGAAAATCAGGGCATTTTCCCTGAACTAGATAATCTCGCTTAGGCGCAGGGATTTACTGACGCCAAGCAAGGCTTTTTTTTAAAATCCCTCTACCACTCGAAGGATTGGAAGTTTGAATGCTGGTAGGTCTTCCAATCTGCGACCATCGATACCTACCTTGATGATGGCGACAAATTTTTAGACGCGAGGCAAGGACCGAAGACCGAAGCGCTCTATGAAAATAGCGCTAGAAATGAGAACGCAGCCCTGCGCTAAAAGCGCACGACATCAACCAGGGATGTTTTTGAGGAGCTCGCTATTCGTCGGATAGCGACGAATGAAAAAGAGTAGCCGCTCGATCGCCTCAATCGGCTTGTGACCCGCGAGTCCACGGCGGATGATATTGATCTTATGCATCTCGTCGGGTGTGAGGAGGAGTTCTTCGCGACGGGTTCCTGAGAGGAAGATGTCGACGGCGGGATAGATGCGCTGATCGCTGATCTTGCGATCGAGGACGAGCTCCATATTACCCGTTCCCTTGAATTCCTGAAAGATCAAGTCATCCATGCGGCTGTTGGTGTCGATCAGGGCAGTGGCCATGATGGTGAGTGATCCGGCCTCCTCTGTGTTGCGGGCTGCTGCGAAGAGCTTACGGGGGATTTCCATGGCACGGGCGTCCATGCCGCCACTCATGGTGCGGCCCCCTCCTCCCTGCGCATTGTTGAACGCACGACCGATACGGGTGAGCGAATCCATGAGGACAAAGACATCCTTGCCCTGCTCGACAAGGCGTTTTGCACGGTCGATGGCGATCTGGGCGATGCGGGTGTGGCTGCGGATATCGCTATCGTTGGAGCTCGCGTAGAGTTCGGCCTGAGGAATTGTGCGACGGATTTCAGTGACCTCCTCGGGGCGTTCATCAACTAGGAGAATAAGGAGCTTCATCTCGGGGTGGTTCTTTACCACGGCATCGGCGATATGCTGAAGAAGGGTTGTCTTACCGGTGCGGGGAGGAGCCACAATGAGTCCACGCTGGCCCTTACCCACAGGTGCCATTAAGTCGATGACGCGTGTGGTGAAACGCTCCGGCGTGGTCTCGAGGTTGATTCGCTTGTTCGGGCTGATCGTGGTCAGTTCCTCAAAGAGCGGAATATTGATGAATTTTGCCGGCTCGTCACCCTCGATTTCGGTGGCGCGGAAGAGCTGGATTCCACGGGGACCACGTCGGGTTTCCCCTTTGATGAGGACTCCGTCCCGCAGATTGTATTCACGGATAACCTCGGGGGTGATAAATATGTCGTTCTGGGTTGCGGAGTAGGCACGCTTTGCTTCGCGCAGGAAACCAAATCCCTTGCCGGAGACTTCGACGATCCCCTCCGCATAAGTAGGCTCCGGTGGGGGGCCGTCATGAGGTGCAGCACCAGCGGAGCCGGGCAGAGGCTCGGCAAATTCATCGGGACCCGGACCATGCTCTCCCTTAAAACCTTGGCCACTTTGGCCAGCCTGTGAACCCTGATCATTCGATCCGCGGTCGCCACGGTTGTCCTGACGATTATTACGGAAGGGACGGCGTCCGCGGGGATTGCGGCCTCCACCACCCCTGCGATTATTGTCGAATCTGCGACCTCCTCCTTGCTGACTTCCCTCGGATCCTGCGGCTTGGTCGGGGGACGAATCGGAGTTGGGTTGATGAGAAGGAGCCTGTTCGTGAGAAGCGGCGGGAGGTTCGGAATGGGATGGTGGCTGTTGATCGTCGCTCATGGAAATAGGGTGTGGAAAATTGGGAATAGGTGATGAGAATAATAACTTGGAATCACTCCTATCTGGGAGTTGGTGACCTGTGACGATCAGGATAGCCGGTTTCTAACCGCGGCTTTCCGTCGAACCGATGACCTATTACTTGCTCGAATGAATGATCTGCTAAAATGCAATTGGGTTGGGGAGGATCTCCAAAACCAAACAGCCGGGGTTACATCAACTCACCGGCAACCGTGTGGGAAGAGATCCAAAAGACCGTAACTAGATTAGTAGCAAACCACACCACTGAGTCATGTCAATGCCTTTCTGGGCATTCATCCTAAAACCAGCTTGGATCTCCCCTTAAAACTCCCTCTCCGAACCGATTTCCATGAGATAAAGATTTTTTCCATCTTTCTCAAAGGTCTGTTTTGCTGCCGCATGATCAACAGCAATAAGGGGAAAGGTGTCGTAATGAACCCCTAGGATTTCCGTGCACCCAATTAATTTCGCTGCCATCAAAGCATCCTGCACACCCATGGTGAAGTTATCTCCAATGCAGAGTGCTGCGAATTTCAAAGGACCCGCCTGCCTGATTAATTCCATATCTAGGGTGAGGGCCGTGTCGCCGCTGTAATAAAAGGCCCCCTCCGAGGTCTCCACCCGGAATCCTCCCGGCTGTCCGCCATAGGTACCATCTGGCATGCCGCTGGAATGAATTGCTGGGGTGAAGGTGACGCGCCCGAAGTCGAAGGCCCAGGAACCGCCGGAGTTCATGGGATGGATCTTTTCGATACCCTTGCCGCCGAACCACTGGAGAACCTCGTAGTTGCCAATGAGCGTGGCTCCACTCTGACGCGCGATGGCCTCCACGTCGGCGACATGATCGAAATGGCCATGCGAGATCAGAATATAATCGGGGCGCAGGTTGGTATAGTCGATGAAAGAAGCCAGTGGGTTCGGAGTGATGAAAGGATCAAAGAGGAGCGTCTTACCGGAGACTTCGACGGAAAAGCAGGAGTGACCGTAGTAAGTGATCTTCATGGTTGAACCAATCCTCGGATCCTCTTTTCGCGTCAAGCAAAAATGCTTCAAAAAGACTTCTTCAATCTTGCAAAACCATCCTGCCGCCTTCAATGTAATAGAAAGTATAATTCGTATGACGCTTGATCCTGAGAAAAAAATCGCGGGACTTCTCGTCCCTCTCTTCGCCGTGCGAGGCAGGCATGATCTGGGCGTAGGTGATACAGAGGCCCTCAGCGAAGTGATCGAATGGGCTGCTGGGAACAATTTCCGTGCCGTGCAGATCCTGCCGGTCAATGAGACAGGCGGGGACCACAGCCCCTACAATGTCCTGAGTGCCTTCGCTCTGGACCTCTCCACGATCACCACCCATCCCTCAAGGCTCCCAGAACTGACGCCCGGCGACTATCGTCAGATCACGGAACGCCATGACTTGGCGGCGCTTCGCTCCGGGCCGGTGGATTACATCCGGGTCAAAGCCCTCAAGCGGGAACTTCTGGAAGCCGCCTGGAAGCGCTTTTGCAAAGGAGACGGACGCAGTGGACGCTCGAAGCTCTTCGCACGTTTCCTTGACCAGCATTCCGCATGGCTGCCAGATTACACACTCTACCGCGTGCTGCTGGAGATCAATCGCCACGAGGAGGATATCTCCCGCTGGCCCTTGACCCAGCGGAATGCCAAGTCGGCCCGTGTCTGGCTTGCCGCTCATCCGGAGAAAGAGCGTGCTGACCTGGAGGAACAACGTCTCTTTTTTGCCTTTGTCCAGTGGATTGCCTTCTCCCAGTGGTCCGCAGTGGCAGATCTCGCGGAGGTTATGGGCGTCGCCCTGATCGGCGATGTGCCGGTCGGCGTGGCTGCGGGCGGTGCTGATGTCTTCTCATCACCGGAGGAGTTCGACCCCACACGCTCCTGCGGCGCCCCACCGGAGCATGTCTTCAAGAGCGACTCCTTCACCGAGCAGTGGGGACAGAACTGGGGATTCCCACTCTACCGCTGGGAAGTCATGGCCCGGAATAACTTTCTCTGGTGGCGACGACGTCTTCGGTTGCTCCGTTCAGTCTTTCATCTGCTGCGCGTCGATCATGCACTCGGATTCTTCCGCATCTACAGTTTCCCGTGGCCCCCGCAGCGCAATGCCGAATTCATCGGTCTCTCCGAGCAGGCAGCCCGGGCAAAAACAGGCGGCCCACTGCCTGGATTCATCGACCTCGATGACAGCACGCCCGAGAACCGCAATCACAACGAACATCATGGAGAAGTCCTGCTCGGCATCCTGAACGAGGAACTTGGCGATCATCGCCTCATTGCCGAAGATCTCGGGGAGGTCGCTCCGTATGTCCGCCCGGTCATGGCCAGGATAGGACTTCCGGGCTTCAAGATCCCCATGTGGGAGCGGAACCCCGACGGCACCATGAAGGGTGGAGAAACTTACGAACGCATCTCGGTTGCCACCTATGCCACTCACGACCACGCGCCCATGATCACTCAGTGGGAAGAATGGCAAGAAGGGTTGGCCCATGGCGATGAGGAAGAGGCGGGTTGCCGCAAAATCCTCAATGAACTCCTCCGCTTCTCATCCCATCCGCAGATCGATCCGACAACCCCCTTCGGTGGAGTCGTTCATCGCGCCCTTCTGGAAGGCCTCCTGGCCTGCAATTCCTGGATAGCAATCCCGATGATCACGGACCTCTTCGGTACAAGCCAACGCTTCAACGTACCTGGGGCCGTAGGATACGCCAACTGGACGGCACGCATTGCCGAGCCCGTCTCCGAATGGAATGCCTGCCATGCCGAGTTGCTGACTTGGTGGCGTTCGGCGGTAATTAAGAATGCCAGATGCTGAGCTCTAACTAGGGATTCATAAGGAAGGGTATCCCTTTTCGTTTTGGTTCTTGCTATCAGAGAGTTCTCTCTGTAGGACATTTTGAACCTCCTCTGGCTCCCGATAGAGGAATCACCAAATCAATCGTCGCTTTCTTCCCTTCTCAACATGGCCAATCTTACCAAACGCGACCTCGTTATCGCCATCAGCAACGAAACAGGTCTCATTCAGAGCGACGTCTTCAACGTCATCCAAAAGACTCTGGACCACATCACCGACGCACTGGCCAAAGGTGAAGGGGTAGAATTGCGGAATTTCGGAGTGTTCGAGGTGCGCCTTACTCGCTCCCGCATCGGTCGCAATCCCAACCAACCCGAAGTCGATGTACCGATCCCCTCGCGTGCTACCGTGAAGTTCAAGGCCGGAAAGATCATGCGTCAACGGGTGTTGCTCCGCACGGAAGAGCTCAAGAGCCTGCCTGCTCAGAACGGGATCGCTTCGGCTTAAAGCCCGCCGGCTTCCCTCCCTTCCCCTGACCAAGATCATTGCCGGTGCCCGAGTCTCCTAGGATACGTCTTCAGGGCGTAACACAAAACAACCTCAAGGGCATCGACCTTGACCTTCCCACAGGGTCGCTCATTGTCGTTACAGGCCCCAGCGGGTCGGGTAAGTCGAGCCTTGCCTTCGACACCATCTATGCGGAGGGACAGAGGCGCTATGTCGAAACCTTCAGCCCCTACACGCGTCAGTTCCTCGACCGGATGGATAAGCCCCGTGCGACCTCCATCGAAGGGATCCCACCGGCAATTGCCATCGAGCAGAGCAACAGTGTCAAGACCACCCGCTCCACCGTCGGCACCATCACGGAGATCAACGACTACCTGAAGCTGCTGATGGCGCGTACCGCCACGGCCTCTTGCCCCGGATGCGATCGCCCCGTCACTCCGGAGTCGCCCGAGTCTATCACCTCCTCACTCATGGCCTCCCTCTCAGGAAGGCGGATGCTCGTCACCTTCCCCGTGGCCACACGATCGGAAGTATCGGAAGAAGAGACAGAGGCAACACCCCTTCCCCGCTCACCGGCCGACTTTTTCACCTTCCTACAGGAACAGGGGTATCTGAGAATCTGGACTGAGGGAACCACCCACCGAACCGATGAACCCACATTCCTGACCCGACTGCCGGCCGTCGTCCAGGTCATTCAGGATCGTCTGGCCATCGCTGAAGAAGAGCGAGGGCGTCTCACCGAGGCGATCGAGACCGCCCTGCGGCTCGGCAAGGATCGGGTAACACTCATTGATCCGGAAAGTGGCGAGCAGTTCCCTCACTCATCGGGTTGGCACTGTGCTCATTGCGATCTCGATATCCGGCCTCCTGTTCCGGGTCTCTTCAGCTTCAATAATCCTCTCGGCGCCTGTCCCGACTGCCGGGGATTCGGCCGGGTGATCGGCATCGACTACGACCGGGTCATGCCGGATCGATCCCTGAGCATCGCTGGCGGCGTGGTGAAACCTTTCCAGAGCGGTCAGTCACGCGAGTGTCATCGGGATTTACTAAAAGCCTGCTCCAAGGAAGACATCGATGTGCATCTTCCCTTCGAGGAGTTGCCCGAGTCCGACCAGCGTTTCGTGATCGAAGGTGAAAAAGGTGCTGATCTCACGAGCGAAGAGCTCTGGCAAAACAACCAGTGGTATGGAATTGACGGATTCTTTAAGTGGATGGAGAAGCGGACTTACAAGATGCACATCCGCGTCTTCCTCAGCCGATACCGCGCCCACAGACCCTGCACGACATGCAAGGGAGGTCGCTTCCAGCCGGAGACCCTGAACTTCCGCCTACCCTTGCCGGGGAAACCGATGACCTTGCCCGAGATCGCCTCCACTCCGGTCTCCAGACTCTCCCCGATGCTCAGGGAACTCCTCATTCCCGCGGGTGATGCCGGAGCATCCATGCTTCTGGATCAGATCGTTGCTCGCCTCGGCTACCTGGAGTCGGTTGGCCTGGGATATCTCACGCTTGACCGTGCCACCAAGACACTCTCCGGCGGGGAGATCGAGCGGGTGAATCTGACCACTTGTCTCGGGGCTTCCCTAGTCAACACGCTCTTCGTAATGGATGAGCCGAGTGTCGGACTGCATCCGCGTGATGTTGGCAAGCTGCTCGAGATCATGTGCGCACTCCGTGACAAAGGGAACACCCTCATCGTCGTGGAACATGAGGAGGCTGTCATCCGCTCTGCGGACCATATCGTTGACCTGGGGCCGGGACGCGGCCAGGAAGGCGGCGCCTTGATGTTCTCAGGCCCGCTCTCCGAACTTGCCTCCTCCAAGGAATCGCTCACCGCCGCCTACTTGCGCGGGGACAAGGTGATCGGGGTGCCAAAGAAGCGGAAAAAACCTAAACACTGGATCGAGATCAAGGGGATCCGCCATCACAACATCGAGAAACTCGATGTGAAGTTCCCGCTCGGAGTCTTCTGCTGTGTGACCGGTGTCTCCGGTTCCGGAAAAAGCTCCCTGGTCCGCGATGTCCTCTACAGAAACCTCACTTCAGCTGCCGCTGAAGAGGGCGAGGCAGCCGGCCGCTGTCGCTCGATCAAGGGGGGAGATGAGCTTTCTGATGTGGTGTTGGTCGACCAGTCCCCTCTCTCCCGCACTCCCCGATCCACCCCCGCAGTCTATCTCGGGGTCTTCGATTCGATCCGCGAACTTTTCGGCATGGAGGACGAGGCGATCGAGGCCGGCATGAGTCCCTCTGCGTTCTCATTCAACTCTGGCCAAGGACGCTGCGACCGCTGCTCCGGCCTTGGCTTTGAGAAGGTCGAAATGCAGTTCCTGAGCGATCTCTTCCTCCGGTGTCCCGAGTGCGAGGGGAAGCGCTACCAGGAACGTGTTCTAGCGATCCGTCACCGAGGCAAGTCGATCCACGATGTCCTGGAGATGACCTCACGGGAGGCAATCGCCTTTTTCAAGGATGGCTCGAAATCCGAGGCGATCTGCGCCCCCCTGCAACTCCTCTCCGATGTTGGCCTCGACTACCTGAAGCTAGGCCAACCCCTCAATGTCCTGAGCGGTGGTGAGTCGCAGCGCCTGAAGCTAGCGGCACGACTTGCGGGTCACGAACCGGGAGGAGCCCTCCTCATCTTCGACGAGCCGACCACCGGACTGCATATCGACGACATCGCCATCTTGCTGAAAGCCTTCGAGCGCCTGGCCTCGGAAGGGAACAGCATCATTGTCATTGAGCATAACCTCGACGTGATCAAGACCGCCGACTGGGTCATCGACATCGGCCCGGAAGCCGGTGACGAGGGGGGTAAACTCGTCGTGAGCGGAACCCCTGAGGAGGTTGCAGCCGTCAAGGGCTCCCACACCGGACGCTATTTGCGCGAAGTCCTGGCGGGAAGACCCCCACTCCGTCTTGAAAAAGGCCTGGTCCGGAAGCAGACACCGATTTCAAAATCAATCCAGATTCACGGAGCGCGCGAGCACAATCTCAAGAACATTTCCATCGATATCCCCCGCGATGAAATGATCGTCGTGACCGGATTGAGTGGCAGCGGCAAGTCGACCCTCGCTTTCGATATCCTCTTTGCTGAAGGGCAACGCCGCTTCCTCGACAGCATGTCTCCTTACGCCCGTCAGTTTGTCGAGCAACTCGAGAAACCCGATGTCGATCGGATCGAGGGACTGCCACCGAGCGTGGCGATCGAGCAACGGATCACCCGGGGGGGCGGCAAGTCGACCGTCGCCACCGTCACCGAGATCCATCAGTTCCTCCGACTCCTTTACTCAAAGCTCGGAACCCAGCATTGCCCCGACTGCAATGTCGCCGTCCAGAAGAGCTCCCTCACCGCCGTGGCTACAGAGCTTGAGGCGATGGCAAAAGACTCCCCAGTCCAACTCTTTGCCAACCTGATCCGGGGACGCAAGGGATACCACACCGAGGTTGCCCGCTGGGCGGGTGACCATGGATATTCGACTCTGCTGGTCGATGGGGAACTGGTGACCGTCGAGGGATTCGAGGCACTGGAACGTTTCAAGGAACACACCATCGATGTCTTGATCGGAACGATCGAGAAGGGAGCTAAGAAAGGGATCCTCGATCTGGCCAAGCAGGCTCTTGACATCGGCAAGGGAACCGCGAAGGCACGACCATTTCCTTCAACTTCGCCGGACGAAATCTCCAAGGAAAAACCTGCCAAAGCTTCTAAGACCTCCAAAGCACTTAAGAAAAAAGCCGGCAAGAAAGCCAAAACGGATATTGCCGATGAATTCCGGATCCTCAGCTCTGAGATGAACTGCCCGGATTGCGGACGATCCTTTGAGGAACTCGATCCCAGACTCTTCTCCTTCAACTCACCCCATGGATGGTGTGAGCATTGCCGTGGCTTTGGCGAAGTCTGGAGTGAGATCCCCCAGGCCAAGGACTTTGACTCACAGTTGGAAGCTGACTTGGCGGCGGAAAAATCCTTTGAAAACCGCGAGGAGGGAGAGACACGCCCCTGCCCCGTCTGCCAGGGTGACCGTCTCAATCCCGTGGCCTGCGCCGTGCGGATCAACGGCGAGAGCATCGCCGGTTTTTCCGCACTATCCTCTAACGATGCACTCACTCTGACCGGGAATTGGAACTTCAAGGGGCGTGATGAGATCATGGCACGGGATATCCTTCCGGAGATTCGTCAGAGACTGGAATTTCTCGGACGCGTCGGCCTCGACTACCTGCAACTCCATCGTTCAGCCAAGACCCTCAGCGGCGGTGAATCGCAGCGCATCCGTCTTGCCGCTCAGCTTGGTTCGAATCTCCGCGGAGTCCTCTATGTCCTCGACGAACCCACGATCGGACTGCACCCCCGCGACAACGAGCGACTCCTGGACGCGCTCGGGGAACTGACCGCACAGGGTAATTCCTTGATCATCGTCGAACACGATGAGGAAACGATGCGCCGAGCAGATCGGATCATTGATCTCGGCCCCAAGGCCGGCAGCTACGGAGGGGAAATCATCGCCTTCGGCACGATGGACGAGGTAATGGCGAGCGAACGCTCGGTTACCGGAAAATTCCTACGCGAGCCGCCCGTTCATCCTCTCCGTGGATCACGTCGATCAATGAAGGATGTCACGGCATGGCTCGAACTCAAGGGAGCCAAGCGACATAACCTCGCCAACGTCAACGTCACCTTCCCGCTTCAACGCCTCACTGCTATCAGCGGGATCAGCGGATCCGGAAAAAGCACCCTCCTGCGAGGCGTACTCCTTCCCGCCGTGGAGGAGTCTCTGATTCGTACCGGCAGAAGGAAGAAGAACGGCCCTCAGTATTGGAGTTCGATCAGCGGCGTCGAGCACCTCTCCCAAGTGATCGAAGTTGATCAGTCTCCGATCGGTAAAACCTCGCGATCTACCCCCGCCACCTACCTGAAGATTTTTGATGCCATCCGGACTCTCTACGCCGGTTTGCCGGATGCACGGATGCGGGGTTACTCGGGAAGTCGCTTTTCCTTCAACAATCAGGGCGGACGCTGCGACACCTGCGAGGGACAGGGTGTCATAAAACTCGAGATGAATTTCCTGCCAACTTCCTACATGCCGTGCGAAGACTGCGGCGGAAGCCGCTTCAACCGCCAGACCTTGGAAGTGAAGTACGATGGCAAGTCCATCGGTGACGTGCTCTCGATGACCGTCGAACAGGCCGCCGAGTTTTTTTCAGCCCATCCCAAGATCCGCAAGCCCTTGAAACTCCTAGTCGAGACCGGCCTCGGTTATCTCAAGCTTGGGCAGCCAAGTCCAACGCTCAGCGGTGGCGAAGCCCAGCGCATCAAGCTTGTCACCCAGCTTGCCCGCGGCGGAGGAGGAACAGAAAGCCCGCGCATGGCAAAACGGGGAGGCACCCTTTACATCTTGGAAGAGCCGACAATCGGACTGCACGCCGCCGACGTGGAGCTCCTTCAAACAGTACTCCATCGCCTTGTCGATGAGGGGCACACCGTGATCGTTGTGGAGCATCATCTCGATCTCGTGGCCGAGGCCGACTATATCATTGATGTCGGACCCGAGGCTGGACATCGCGGTGGACAGATCGTGGCGACCGGAACCCCCGAGGAAGTGGCCAAGAGCAAGACCAGCAGAACAGCCCCATTCCTCAAAGAGGTGCTGGGCAGACAACCTGCCTAAGGTGTTTAGACTGCAGGCTGAGGACTAAAGTCTCATGGGAAATCCAACAAATCCTCTCATACGGATTTTTCCCACTTCAACTTTTAACTTTCCACTTGTCACTAAGCCATACCCGCCCGCTTGCATTGAAAGCAGGGGTGGGTTATGGCTTCCTAGTGGCGGTGGACGACCGCTGGGAGCAATCCTGGAGGAAAGTCCGGACACCACACGGCAGCATACCGCGTAGAACACGCGGGAGGCAGGGGCGAAAGTCCCGGTCGACGGAGAGTGTCACAGAGAAAATACCGCCTCGGTCGCAAGATTGGGGTAAGGGTGAAAAGGCGGGGTAAGAGCCCACCGCCCCGAGGGCAACCGAGGGGGCATGAAAAACCCTATGCGGTGCAAGACAGAACAGGGGAAGAGGCCGCCGGCTTCGAGGTTTCACCATCGGTGAAACGGGACCCCGGGTAACGTCGCACCCGTCGCAAGACGGGCGGGGATCCAAGGTTCGCCTGCGATCCTTGAGAGAAATGGCCGTCCAAGCCGGGGTAACCCGGCCTGACAGAATCCGGCTTATAGCCGTCACACCTGGCGGGGGTGGGTCCGAAGAGGACTCACCCCCGACCTACTTCAGGGTGGAGGCTTGAAATTTTGGCGCAGTGCGGTGTTCGCCTGCGCTCCCAGTATAATTTAATCACTGCTGACCAAAGTGATGTGGTGATCCGATTGGTTCTTGGGTTGCTCTTGAGCGTCTCCCCTATAAGAGGAACAGGAGAGTCATGCTCTCATTCCCCTGTTGTGCCTTACTTTTGTGGCTCTATCTTTTCTTAAGATGATTGGCGGCGGCCGAAGCCGAAGATCCGTCCCATGACGCCTTTCTTTTCTCCGGAGGATTTCTGACCGGTCTGAGTACCGCCAGCACCACCGCCTGTATCAGAACGATGCTGGCGTGAATGACCTCCACTCCGATAAGAAGAGGAAGATGAAGAGCGGGGTGCCCTCACCTCCCCCGGCTTACGCGGCGGACGACGATTGCCTCCAGCACTTCTCTCCCGAGGGGGTGCGGGGGCCTTGTCATCAAATCCCTCGGCCTTCACGCGAGGAATCCCTCGGCGTGTAAAGCGCTCGAGGGCACGCAGGGCATCATCGTCCTCTTTAGAAACAAAGCTGATTGCCTCACCCACGGCCTTGGCCCTGCCAGTGCGTCCGATACGATGGACATAATCCTCGTGATGCGGAGGGAAGTCATAGTTCACCACATGGGAAATTCCATCAACGTCGATGCCGCGGGCAGCGATGTCGGTCGCCACAAGAACTCGGATCTTTCCTTCGCGAAATTCATTGAGGGCTCGCAGACGCTGGTTCTGGGATCGGTTCGAATGAATTGCTCCAGTCGTGATACCCGCCTGCTCCAGTCGCCGGGCGATGCGATCGGCACCATGCTTGGTTCTTGTGAAGACGAGTACCATATTGAGAGCTCCGTTCTGAAGCAGATGGAGAAGAAGACCCGGCTTGAGATGCTGGGGGATCTCGTAGACTGACTGGGTAACTGTGTCGGCAGGATTGGAACGGCGACCGATCTCGACCGTCTCGGGCTCCTGCAGAAACTCACCGGTGAGTTTCTCAATCTCGCGGGAGAGCGTAGCGGAGAAGAAGAGGGTCTGGCGCTTGCGCGGCAGGAGCTTCACGATCTGGCGAATCGCGGGCACGAATCCCATGTCGAGCATCCGGTCAGCCTCGTCGAGCACGAGGAACTCGATGTGAGCAAAGGCTTTCTCCCTGCCCCGAATGATGTCGAGAAGGCGTCCCGGCGTGGCGACGACGAGATCAGCACCCTGCTCGAGCGCCTTGATCTGGGGTTTTTCGCTGACTCCACCGAAGACCGTGGCCACGGTGAGCGGCATGTGCTTGGCATAGGCTCGGACATTCTCCTCGATCTGCACAACCAGTTCGCGGGTCGGGGCGATAATGAGGGCACGGATGCCTCTGGAAGGAGTGGCAGCCAGCAGCGAGAGGATCGGCAGCGTGAAGGCGGCTGTCTTGCCCGTGCCGGTCTGGGCGATGCCGATTAGGTCCCTGCGCTGAAGCACGAAGGGGATCGCGGCGGACTGGATTGGGGTAGGTTCCGTGTAACCAGTTTCCTGAACGGCTTTGAGAATAGCGGCATCAAGGCCGAGCGAGCGAAAGGGCATTCATGGAGCAAAGGGATAAAATCCCAAGCGGAAAAGCTTAAACCGGAACTTCCTTGAAGACCCTGAATAGATAGGAATAACCATTGTCGTGGGAGACTCAATCTCCCGAAGTTTACTGCCTATCCATGAAGGGCTTCATGACCACGTCATTGGCCGAGCAGTTCGCTAATTGGAGGTCTTAATGAGACCCTAATGGGATGCCTCAAAGATAACTTCGCATAATTGTTTTAATTCCAATAATCCGAAAATCAACACCGCTATTATGAGGGCAATGCCCAGGAGCATGAGATTGTAGCGATCTTGGGCATCGACAGGAGGCTTGATTCCAAAGATCCGGGGAGGAAGCTCGGAGGGTTCCTCTATTTCACGAAATCCCGTATTGATCTTCCCAACCTTGCGCATCATGGGTTTCTTTTCTCCGGAGACTGGGGAAGAATTGTTTACATTGGGAATCTTGTCACGGGAATCGGACATATAGGTAGAAGCTCTTAAGGATCCTTCTTTGGCTTGACTAGCTCTTTTTTTGTGGCATTCGCACGAAGGATAGAAGGGAACAACTACTTAGGGAAAGTTTCCCAAAGAATTTCCCGCGGAGCTTCCTCAACAAGCCTTTACTCCTTGTACTTCCTTTTCGGTTCCAGCTTGCAGGAAGTCAGGACGATATCTCCCACCTTAACTTCTTTGAAATCACCCTTGATAGCGACTCGTTGATCGACAGCAAGATAAGGGTCTTGCGCAAGAATATTACCACTGCGGTCACGACGCACAATGGTCGCCGACGAACCATCAGAAGAGATCTGAATTTCAGAGTTTGCAGGAATGGATCCATAGAAAAAATCAGCCCTCACAGCAGGGAGATTCCCCGAAGGATCCTGCATGGTGACGACGAGCACCTTGTTCTCTCCATTCCCATTGTTGATGGCGGAGATACGGCCGATCACGGTGATGCGCTTGCCGGAATATTTGCCTGCCGCAGCATCAGGATGGGCCGCGAAGTCGCCGGCAATAACCTTGAGCGGGACGACCCTGTCATCCGGAAGAGGCTGCAGGTAGGAGGCTGCATCCATCTTCGCGATTTTTGTGGTCGGGAAGTCTTGGGCAACCAGAGGAAAGGCGCAAAACAAGAGAACTGTTAAGACGAAGAAGATGTTTGGTATGGGGGTCATGAATAATTGATTATCAGATGAAGACGAAAATCGGAAAGCTGAAATCTCCGGCACGGACTCTATTTTACACCCTATCAGGCACGCTTGTTTCCATCTTTTAACAAGCTGCCATTTCTTGTTCAGTGAAGTCATGGAGTCCATCAATCTCATCCTTCGACATCCTTATCTTCTCGTCGGCATCGGCGGAGCCCTTGGATCGGTCGCCCGCGCCGGAATGACGGATCTCATCACCCGTTGGATTGGGATGGGAAACCTGTTTCCCTTTGGCACGGTGATGGTGAATATCACAGGAGCTTTCCTGATGGGGCTTCTGGCCGGCTACGGCGAGACTGATCCAGGCAAGCTTATCTTCTCACCAGGAGTTCGCACTTTTATGATGATTGGAGTGTTGGGTGGCTACACAACCTTTTCCTCTTTCTCCCTCCAGACTTTCCTTCTCATGGAACAGGGAAATTGGACCGGGGCATTCCTTAATGTCTTTCTCTCCGTGTTTCTATGCATAGCGGGTATTTGGCTAGGCTTCTCAGTCATCAGGGTCTGCCAATAAACATCCCATCTGCCGGCTATTGTCGGATGCGAATTTGGAATGGCCCGACGCAAGACAATCAGACACGCTTCATTACTGTGTCCGAGCATCTACCAGATCAATCGACCCGTTCCGGAGTCACCCTTACGGAGTTACTTGTTGTCATGGCGGTGATTGCTGCCCTTCTATCTCTTGCGGTTCCGACATGGGGAGCAATCACTCGCTCCCATGCCAACAATGCCGCGGTAACTCTTGCCATGGGGACCCTGGAGCAGGCGCGCCTGGCCGCTGTATCGGGCAAAAAAGAAGTCTGGGTTTTGTTCAGGAACGATGAGGGACTCAAGCAAGCATCCCTTCGCATCGTGACGCGAGCCAGCACGGGATCACCTCAATTCATACCAGCAGGCAACTGGACGATGCTTCCTCGGGGGGTCATGTTCCTGGCTGGAGAGGATACCCTGATGGATCAGAAGCCGCCGGCTGAGGTGATCACCAGCGCGCTGGGGAAAGCATCAGGAGCCCCTATGCCGCCGACCATGTCGTTAGGGGGATTGATGTTCCAACGCTCGGGAAGAATCGGCATTCCTCAACAGGGAGGCCCGATGCTCTTTCTCCGTCTACGTCCCCTCAAAGGTTCCTCTCCTGCTTCCATCGAGCTCTCACGCGGCACTGGACGAGCAAGCTACAATTCCAAGCAATGATAAGGAAAATAAGTTCCTCACAATCTCATGCATTTACCCTCGTGGAGATCCTGGTTGCGGCAGGCATTTTTTTTATAACAGCAATTGCTCTGATCGCTCTATTTTCTGTAACCCACAAGACTGAAAGGGATGCCAAGGATGAGTCACAGGCAGCCCTGATCGCTTCAGATATCATGGAAGGCCTCACCTTCGGACGCGATCCGTCATCCCTGCATCTTGCTACATCGATGAGCAATGGCATTCCGGTATGGAAAAGCATCTCCGCTCAATCTGCTACCAGTTGCTGCGTTGCCTACGACTCCTCATGCGAACCGATTCGTCTGATCCCCTCGTCCGAAGCCACCAATCCCATCCTCGATCAGGGGATCGTCGCCATCGCGAGGCTAACCCTTAGCCCGAATCGCACCACTCCAGGCATCGTGACCGCCGAGGTCATGGTGGCGTCACCTCCTTCAGCCCCGGCATCGGGACGATCTCTGCATCATTTCACAAAGCTTCTCGCAATTCCGTGACTGGTAAATACAGCTCTCACCGCGATCACGGAACCCCCCACCACCATGAGGGATTCACCCTCACGGAGATTCTTGTCTCTTCGGCGATTCTCGCCGTTCTGATTGTTATCCTACTCAGCATGGGAGATGGAGTCTCCAAAGTCTGGCGGGATGGAGAGGGAAGACGCGAGGCTCTTCGGGAGCTTCGGGCCTCCCTTCAAATCATCACCGAGGATCTGCACTCGGCGGTGATCACACCCAATACCGACTCACTGGAGATCAGGAAATCCCAACAGGGGCTATCGCCAGCTCTCTTTTTTCTGGTTTCGCATTCTAAGGATCGCAGGCATTCCGAAATCAAGGGGGACCTCTGTGCCGCAGGATATTTTCTTGCAGTGGATCCTAAGGAAAAGAGATGCACGAATCTCTACCGATTCCACGCCTCCGGGGAATTGGTTGCCAAGGCGGTAGAAGAGGACTCCCTTCAGGAGCTCTATGACAAAGCCTCCCCGGAGAACACAGCGACCACGGAACTCATGGCGAGAAATATCATTTCGCTCCAGATCGTTCCTCTTCCTGAAAAAACCACTCCTCCTGAACTCCTTGAACTTACTCTCTCTGCCATCAACACGAGGACGGCGCACCTCATTGCCTTAGACACCAAAGCGGCAGAGAGAAATGCTCGCCTTCTTAGGGAAGGACTGCAACGGGCGACCGCGATCATCAAGCTTCCAGCACCCCGTGAGGGACCGTCCCTACCATGATGCCACGTCCACGTCGTATCAGGTTTCACTCCCGTCAAGGGGAGGAAGGTTCGGCCATCATCGCTGTGCTAAGCCTCATCGGTCTGCTTACACTCCTACTCGTTTGCGTTCTTCAAAGCGTGAGGATCGATCGCTCAAGCAGTGCCGCCATCTCAGCCGAGGAGCAGGCTCAACTGAGCGCTGAATCGGGCATAGCCTCGGCTCGTGCGTTATTGATGATCACGACCTCGAACCGTCCGGCCTATCTGGTAGGACTCCCCCTCTCCGAGGAGCATGGAGACCATCCACCCGAGGAGGTCGTTCCGCCCCTCCTCTTGGGAGCCTCCAACCTCATCTCGAGCAACCAGATTCTTCCGCTGTTTTCCTTTGATCTCAAACAAGCCGCTTCCTTTCCCAAACTCCCCACCGGCATGTTGGAATCACTTATTAAGGCACGTCTTTCCAACAATCCCTCCGTGACCGTGGATTTGAATGATCCTTCGTTTGTCGAGACATCCCTCGATACAAATGCCATGCAAGGAAAGAATCAGGCACCGCCGAGGTCTCCGGGAATTATCGCCGCTGAAGGGAGTTACCCGGCTCTCTGGCAATCGCTTCGTGACAGCGAAGGGAAAGTCGTTGGCCGCTATGCCTTCATCATGACCGATGAGTCAGCCCGGTTGAACCCGGCCCTTCACCTTGGCAAGGCGCGCACCGATCCCGTGAATTGGGATCATGGTCCCAGCGACCTTCCGCTGACCAACGGAACGTCGGATCTTCCCGATGCGCATGAGGCTGCCGAGTTGCATCATGTGGCTGAAGCCCTCCCTACCGAGGGGAGCTTTGAGATGGCCTTCTCATCACCAGAGGAGTATCAGCAGAAAAAATCTCTGCTCACGCGCGACCCTTGCCTGACGCCGGATCTCATTCCTTCAACGCTGTCGGAGGGGGGATTGCCCAAGTATAATCTGAATGATCTGGCCACCAATCCGGCCTGGGGGACGACCCCCTATGACCGCGCGACCAATATTGCGCGCATTATCGACAAAAACCTTCCTAAGTTCAAACAGCGCGATCCCTCGCTCGCCAAGAAAGGAAGCGACCCGTTTCTCTACCTAACACGATTGGCATGCAGTATCGTTGACTACATTTCCACGGTGCCCGGACCCACGGGGCCTCCGGGGGGTGAGCCATCGGGCCGGGATCTGGTTCCCTACGTGGTGCAGATTGCTGAAAAATGCACTCGCACACTCTATCTGACAAACAGCATTGCCAACATGACCTCAATCGAAAGCCAGTTCTTCGTCGAGATCTGGAATCCCACAACGAGCATCGTAAAGGGAGGCATTCCCCGGTTGGTAATCGGCAACAGGGCTTATGTGGCTTTTGGAACCGGTATAGAGACCCCCTTTAAGAAATATGACGAAACCTCGTCGTTAACCAGAGATCTGCGACCTAATGAATTCGCCGTGCTTGCATTCAAGCCCGAATCCCAGTCCTGGAGTTCACCCACACCCCCGAGTACCAATGAGCCGAGCTGGAAGGAGGGTCCGGTTGGCAACGAAAACAATGCCCCTGAATACTTCGAATTCTACTGGAACAACAAAATGGTCGACCTGACGCGACGGTCTCAGGATTCTTCAATCAAGGATCAGGGAGGGCTGAAACATAATGCGCAGCAACTGCTGAACTCCCAACCTCGTTGGCAATGCCTCACGGTTCCTACCTACTCAGGAAAAGAGACCCTCCCGGATGAATCATCCGAGGCGCTGGACCCCGGAAAATACCGCTTTGTTGGTGATCCACGCGCCACCTTCCTGACCTCCTACACTTGGGTTCCGATTGCTACCTATCAGGAAAATACGCTCTGGAACGGTATTGTGCCTGCCGGTGTACTCAGCAAGGGGATGATTCTGGATCCCAAGAGCACCTGGAAAAGCCGCGACTCGATCCCGGAGAATCCCGTCATCGGGAACCGCCCCGCCAACGCCGTGCAGATGCCTGATCGTATTCCCTCATCCTATCGTGAGGGAATCGATGACAAGACAGCCCCTTATGTCATGCGCAAGGGGCCCATGATTTCACTTGTGGAGTTGGGGCATATCTTTGAACCCGCCCAGGTGGATGATCAAGGCTCGGCCGTGAACACAAGTCAGCCAGGCATTCTTAGCTGTAGTGGAGGAGGAAGGACGCTCAGAATCGGACAACCAGAGTTCCAGTTTGCTGGGACAAACAACTGGGATGTTCCCGGCAAGAGGGCCATCGAACTCCTGGACCTCTTCACCCTGGCGGATAAAGGACGACGTCCTTGCTTTGGGAGTACTTCGGCAAACACAAACCAATTCGGAACGAACGCTGGAATTCCAGGGCGAATCAATGTGAACACCGCCTCCCATGCCGTCCTCACCTCCCTTTTCTATGGAATCGGTGTCACTTCGGACCAACGCATGACGAATTCACGCATCAGCGCGAATGCGGCGGATGATTTGGCCACCGTTGTGGAAACCAATCGTCCCTATCAGAAACTCTCCGACCTCTACCCACTCACGACAAAGCTTGTCAACGCGGACACCTACACTCCCTTTCTGCAAAGGAATATCCCAGGCAGTTCGCCGCCAGCAGCCGCCGTTTTCGACCGTGCCAGGGAAGAAGCCTTCGGCAAGATCATCGGTCACTGCATCCTTCAGACACGCGTCTTCCACCTCTATGTGATCGGCGAAGCTCTCGATAAGCATGGAAAAACCAAGGGACGCTCGCTGATGGAAGGGCTTCTCCGCCTTGAGCCCGATGCCACCGGCCGACTCATCCCTTCCCTGCATGACGTGCAGTGGCGATGATTCCTCCGCTTCATTTTCTCAGCCATGATGACATTCACCGCATTTTTCTTTCTGGCCCAGACGGCGTTACTTCCTTCCCCTGTCACCTCACCCCCTCCAGTCTCCGAGTTGCCGAAGGCTTCGCCTCACAGACACCAAGCATCGCATCCGCACCTTCATGCCGTTGGCACCTCCACTCCCACTCCCGAGATTCGTGTCACCATTGTGAATGCCACCAGCGTTCCCTCCGTTTCCCTTGATATAGGTCTTGGTACTGATGTCACGAAGGCCACCAAAGGAGCCAAGGATGCCAACAAACCGATCTCCTACCCCAAATTTCTCCAGGGAGAATGGACAGCCAATCAGGCGATCTCAACGCCGGAGGTGCATTATGCCGTACGAAGCACCAATGGCGCAGCCGTGACATTCAAAACGATCCAATTCAAACCTGTCTCCAGCCAGTACCTCCTCCTTACTGGCGATCTCAGCACCATAGGACCACCGGACAAACTACCTCAGCTCCTGGGAGACTCGGTGCCTCGGGGAATTTACCCGCCGAACATTCAGTTCCATATCATCCCGTACACTCTCGTCTCCCCTGACCCCTGCCACTACAGGATCATCAATGGCATGCCTGGGAAAACGCTCCTACTCCGAAGCCTTGCCTCAGAGAACAGACCGGCCCAGGAACTTGCTTACCTAGCCCCTGGAAACAGTGTCCTATTGGTGCATCAACCAGCGTGTGTAAAATATGAGGTTGTCATCGATGAGAAAATCATCCCATTGGAAATCTACCAGGAAGGGGCCGCGGGTAACTGCTTAATTCCCTTCTTCCTGCGAAATGAAAAGCCAGACTTCGTTAGAGTTTTTGAGGATCCTTAAAAACTCATGCTAACCACTTGATTGAGAGAAGTGCCCCAGGATCAGGCCGCAATGAAGGCTGGATTACTTGGCCTGCTGAAGGGGCTTGGGTAACATACCGTTGAATTCGAGGGGATTATCGAATTTTTTGAGATCTGCAGGTTTCAAACCTAGGGGCATGGGCGGCCTTGCTAGCTTATCGGGCATTGAGATCGGAGGTTCCTCGATCAGTTTCTCCGCACGAATCTTCTCCAACTTGGCTTCCATGCTGGCCATCTGTTCCTTGAGAGAAATATCCATCCCCTCACCGGCATCGGGAATTGCCACCCCACCATCCTCAGGGTTCCTTTTCACAGCCCCCTTCTCTTCCTTAACTTTTTTCATGAAAGCATTATTCCCTTGATAGAATTCAACAATCGGCGTGGCCGATTTCCTTGAAGAGCCATCCTTATAGGAATACTTTTTGTTGTTTAGGTAGAGCGCTAATGCCGTGACAGCCACGACGATAAGCGCCAGAGTTCCCATGATTAATCCCAACTGATCGGCCCTCTTAGCAGGATTCTGGGGACGACCAGAAGTGCGAGGCCTCACAGAGATAACTGGCTCAACTGCCTTCTCCCCTTGATGCCAGAACTCAACCAGGATCTTGTGTGCGGGCGTCAGGCTACGCCTGGAAGTCTCTGCAAACAACTCGTCCTCTGATGGTTGTGAAGAGGGAACAGGCGCGCCTTCCATCCGCGGAGAAAGCGGAAAGTGTTCAATGTTAGATATCTCCTTAGGAGTGCCCATAGTTAAAATGTACGCCTTCTTTCACGGAGCGCCATCAAAAGAATTGTTTCATTTTCGTAACATGGGGGAGACATCCTTCACGCTTTTGCTGGGGGTAAGTTTACGACATGGTAGAGTTTTTCCATGCGTTCTCAACTCCATGACCGACTGCGTAGAATCTCGGAATACTGCGCCGTGCCCGGGTTAATCCGCTATGTCGTGCTCTTCAACGCCTTGGTATTCATTCTCCATCTTCTAGCCCCAGGATTTCTTTCGGTTCTGGAACTCAATCCTGCCCTTGTCCTTCGAGGAGAGATTTGGCGACTTGTTACCTGGATCTTTATTCCCGAGACGCTGAGTCCCTTCTGGATCTTTTTTTCACTCCTGTTCCTGCTCTACTTAGGCGATGGCTTGGAGATCTCTATGGGGGCGGCAAAACTTACCTCCTTTTATTTGTGCGGTATCATGCTCTGCACGGTGGTCTCCTTCGCTTTTGGCGTAACAGGAGGAGCGGCCTCCATCGGCCGTGCTAATACCTTTCTAAATCTCTCACTTCTCCTTGCCTACGCAACGGTCTATCCGGACTTCAAGGTCCTGGTGTTTTTCATTCTGCCAGTCAGAATCGCATGGCTTGCCCTCTTTAGTGCTTTCATAATGATTCTCTCGGCATTGGGGCAACCCCTCGTCGTGGCCGCAACCCTGGGAGCAGCTTTTCTCAACTACCTTCTTTTCTTCCATACCGAGTTGAGATCCCATCTCGGCATTCTGAAAAAAGGTGTTGTTGGATTCTCTGGTGCACCAAGGCGAATCACGGCGGCCAGCTCGACGGTTGAGACACTCCACCGATGCGATGCATGCGGCAGGACTGAGGTCAGCCATCCGGACATTGACTTCCGCGTCACTGCGGATGGGAGGGAGTTTTGCAGGGAACATCTTCCAGCGAAGTCCTGATTCAGGACCTCCGTATGATTCACTACAAAATTCCAAGCAGGAGTTTTGTGCCTACGAGAAATCGATGAGGCGATTCTCTACTGGGGTGAAAAAATAATTCGCCTTCCCTCCTCGCTTCTGCGAACAGGCACTCCCAGAACATCTCCGACCATTGTTTCCTCAAGGCTAATAGCCACAGGATATACCCGCATGAGAGCGGCATGGGGATTGTGATACTCATGGATTTCCCACCCATTCTCATTCCCTAAGTAAGAGGACATTCGCTCCTCCCGGTCGCGCAGCTTCACGAAGGAACGGACTCTCTCAGCCATCTCCAGCGCTGAAATCACCGCTCGGTAGCGTTCGGTCTCAGCTCGGTAATGGAGCGTCAGAAGCTTCTGCGGAGCGACAGGGCCAAAGAGCTTGCCTGCATCGCGCAGCAGTCCCAGGGCCAGCCCGAGACCCGGCTCGGCAAAGAGACCTTCTCCCGATTCCGTCAGCCTGTAGAACATCAGCGGGCGCCCCTTCGGGGCCGGCTCTCTCCAGGTGGTCAGATACCCCTCGGTCGCCAGCGTGATGCAGTGCGCCTTCACCCCCATGTAGCTCATGCCCAATTCGGCCGCGATCTGCTTCACCCCAAGACCGTTCGCGGAGCGCTTGATGAGATCAAGCACAGCAAGACGAGCCCCCTGTCCCGCGCCGAAGAGAAGACCCTTCCTCATCAGAACAGTTCTCCTTGGGCGGAAGGAGAAGAAGGGAGATGGAAGTTGGAAGATGGAAGTTGGGCTGTGGATGCCTCTCGCTCCACTTCCGCGGTCAGAGAGCGGAATTCGCAAGTCCGCAGCGCCTCAATGAGCTCTGGATAACGCGGGCTCAGCTTCATCGCAGCAATCGGAAGAGGCAACGGCAGGTCCAGATCCAGAGCCACCATTTGGCGGTTCTGAAGGATTAAGCTGCGGGAAGCCTCCACCTTCTCACGTACCTTGGAGTCCAGATCTTTTCCCTCTAGGATGCGGTCAAGAGATCCATACTGATTGATCCATTTGGAGGCCGTCTTACCGCCCACCCCTGGCACTCCTGTGATATTGTCCGCCGAGTCTCCCGTCAGAGCCAGCACATCAGCGATCAGCGCTGGATCGACTCCCCACTTGGCACGCACCTCGGGAATTCCAAGCAACTTGAATCCCCCGTTCCCCTCCCCCACATCCGCCTTGGCGGTTGAGTAGATCGAGACGCCGTCACGAACCATCTGCAGAATATCCTTATCATTGGTCGCCACCACGCATTCCATCCCGGAACGTCGAGCCTCCACCACATAGGAGGCGATCAGGTCGTCAGCCTCGTGATTCTCCAGGAAGACGCTGGCCACTCCAAGCAGCGGAACGATCTTTTGAATCGGCTCCTGCTGAACCTCCAGATCATCAGGCATCTCCTCGCGATGTTGCTTGTACTCGGGCTGTAATTGAGTGCGCCTTTCGGGAAGGCCGGCATCCCAAATCACTGCGGCAAAATCAGGTTTCAGATCCGCAAGCATTCTGCGGAGAGCCTTCACAAAGCCGTAGATCGCGTTGGTCGGTTCCCCCCTGGAATTCGTCAGACCCCGAATGGCGAAAAAGGAGCGATAAAGGTAGTAGTGACCGTCTACGAGCAGAACTCTTGGAATTGATGAATCGGCTGAATTGCGATTGTTTTGTGTATCGGCATTCAAGAGATGCAAGAAAAGTAGATTATGGGGCGTTTCCTAAAACTTTAGGATCTTCAAAAACCTGCCGGATGGCATCCATCCAGATTTGCTTGGAATAACGTTCTTGAAGAGTCTTAAGACCTGCTTTTCCCATAGCCTCACCAAAGGTAGTATTTGTGAGGATTGAATGGATCGCATCTGCCAGTTCCTGTGGATTATCTTGAGGAACGAGTAGGCCATCCGATCCGTG